>JAGXFQ010000036.1 GCA_024637145.1 Desulfobulbaceae bacterium | reverse complement strand
CCTGCCGGAGACGAGGCCGGTTATAAGTGCCGCCTCATCACCGTCGCCACCTTCAGGTCAGCATGCAGCGAGAAACTATACATTTTGTCACGACCATAATATTTTGCCAACCGGCTTACCCATTCGAAACAGCGAGGAGCCACCCCTAT
Source organism: Desulfobulbaceae bacterium (assembly GCA_024637145.1). GTDB lineage: Bacteria > Desulfobacterota > Desulfobulbia > Desulfobulbales > SURF-16 > BM506. The sequence continues at coordinate 132,676 of JAGXFQ010000036.1, read as the reverse complement.
AGGTGGACGGATTTTCCACTTATTAGGATATTAAGGCATAATAGTGGAAAATTTACCGTCTTTCTGTCCACTTATTACCTCTCGAAGAGTCATGATGGCAATAAGCCTCCCTTTCGTCCTGTCTTGGCAGAGGGAGGATACCCTGAACAGGGCAACTTTTCGAACTGTTCGAAGATATTTGGTTAGGACGATGACCTAGAAGCGTTCTTATGTCAACGATTTTTCAGGAATTATTGGCAGGAAGCGGGAGAGGATTAGTCAGCCATGGGAGAAAGAACCAAGGTGTCATGTTTTGCAATCAAGCATGCATGATTGCAAAACTTGCCCCCGTAGGCGGAGTCTTTCGGGACGGATACGGTAGGTTTCCTCTAGAGGGATTTCCGGCTGGCCCTGAAAACCGCACAGAATACAACCGGTTTTCTTTTGCTTAGTTTTCGGGTACATCTCATGGGATCCCCTAGCAAACAGCGCGGGTTTTATCTGTCTGGTTGGCAGGTGTTGGGGCTTCTCTCAATAACAGTTTTCTCCCCGTCCGGGGCGGAGTTGGTTGCATATGGCACAAAACAAAACAAATAATAAAACAAACGGCTTTGAGCAGAATCTGTGGGATACCGCCAATAAGCTGCGGGGCTCGGTGGAGTCCTCCGAATATAAGCATGTGGTGCTCTCCCTCATCTTTCTGAAATTTGCCAGTGACAAGTTTGAGGAGCGGCGGGCCGAGCTGATAGCTGAGGGCAAGGAGAAGTATCTGGATCAGGTGGAGTTCTACACCATGAAGAATGTCTTCTACCTGCCCCAGGAGTCGCGCTGGAGCTATGTCAAGCAGCACGCCAAGCAGGATGATATTGCCATCAAGATCGATACGGCGCTGGCCACGGTGGAGAAGAACAACAAGGCCCTGAAAGGGGCGCTGCCGGATAACTACTTCTCCCGCCTGGGCCTGGATGGCAGCAAGCTGGCGGCGCTCATTGATTCCATCTCCAATATCGATACGGTGGCGGACAAGAAGGAGGACGTGGTTGGCCGGGTCTATGAGTATTTCCTGGGCAAGTTTGCGGCCAGCGAAGGTAAGGGCGGTGGCGAGTTCTATACGCCTAAGGATGTGGTTAACCTCATTGCCGAAATGATCGAGCCGTACAAGGGCAAGATCTATGATCCCTGCTGCGGGTCTGGCGGTATGTTTGTGCAGTCCATCAAGTTTGTCGAGAACCACCACGGCAATACCCGCGACATCGCCATCTACGGTCAGGAGGCCATCGGCGCCACCTACAAGCTGGCCAAGATGAACCTGGCCATCCGCTCCATTGGCGGCAACCTGGGCGAGGTGCCGGCCGACAGTTTCTTTAAGGACCAGCACCCGGATCTCAAGGCCGACTACATCATGGCCAACCCGCCCTTCAATCTCAAGCAGTGGCGGGCTGCCGACGAGCTCACTGATGATCCGCGCTGGGCCGGATATGAGGTGCCGCCTGCGGGCAATGCCAACTATGCCTGGATTCTCCACATGATCTCCAAGCTCTCCCAGAACGGCGTGGCCGGTTTTGTCCTGGCCAACGGCTCCATGTCCACCAATACCAGCGGGGAAGGGCAGATCCGCCGGAAGATCATTGAAAACGACCTGGTGGACTGCATGGTTGCCCTGCCCGGCCAGCTCTTCTACACCACCCAGATCCCGGTCTGCCTCTGGTTTCTCAGCCGCAATAAAAAGGCGGACAGCACCCGGGGCTTTCGTGACCGCCAGGGCGAGACCCTGTTCATCGATGCCCGTAAGATGGGCAGCCTGATTGACCGGGTCCATCGGGATCTGTCGGACGAGGAAATCGCTGAAATCGCCCGCACCTACCATGCCTGGCGGGGTGAGAAGAAGGACGGGGTGTATGAGGACAAGCCCGGTTTCTGCAAGTCCGCCAGCCTGGCGCAGATCAAGTCCCATGACTATGTCCTCACCCCTGGCCGCTATGTGGGGGCCGCAGATATTGAGGATGACGGCATTCCCTTTGAGGTGAAGATGGCCGAGCTCTCCGCCACCCTCTATGAGCAGATGCGCGCAGGGGCGGAGCTGGACGCCGTGATCCGCCGGAACCTGGAGGTGCTGGGTCATGGGGAATGAGTGGGGCTTAGAGAAACTTGGGAATTTACTTGAAATAACATCAAGCAAAAGAATCTTCAGATCGGATTACTGCGAATCAGGTGTCCCTTTTTATCGTTCAAAAGAGGTTATTGAACGTGCAAAAGGGAATAAGATTAGTACAGAACTTTTCATTTCTGAAGACAAATATAATGAAATTAAAGACAAGTATGGGGCACCGGCAACCGATGATCTTTTGCTTACTTCTGTAGGCACATTAGGTGTTGCTTATCTGGTGGGCGAAGATGATAGGTTCTATTTCAAGGACGGGAACTTAACCTGGTTTCGTAGTTTTTCAGAAAGACTACTTCCCCAGTACCTGCTTTATTGGTTTAGATCAAATATTGCAAAACGGAAAATTGACGAAATTACTATTGGCAGCACACAGCAAGCGTTGACTATCGTTTCATTGAAGTCACTTGAGCTAACACTCCCCCCTCTCCCCGAACAAAAAGCCATTGCCCATGTGCTGGGAACGCTGGATGACCGAATTGAGCTGAACCGGCGGATGAATGAGACTCTGGAGGCCATGGCCCAGGCCCTGTTCAAGAGCTGGTTTGTCGATTTTGACCCGGTGATCGACAACGGACGGGCAAGCGGCAAGGAAATCCCCGCCGAGCTCAGCGACAGGGCCGCTGCCCGCGCCGCCCTCGGCGACAAGCGTCAGTCCCTGCCCGCAGAAATCCGCACCCTCTTCCCCGCCGAGTTCACTCACAGCACCGAACTGGGCTGGATTCCCACGGGGTGGAAGGTTGGAACTTTAGGAGAAATTGCAATATTAGGTAATGGAAAAAAATCACCTGTTAGAACCGATGGGACAATTCCTGTTTTTGGCTCAAATGGGATAATAGGCTATTGCATAGACCATAACCGTGAAGATGTTATCATTGTAGGCCGAGTTGGAACATATTGTGGTAGCTTGTTCTTCCATAACTCAAAGTGTTGGGTTACAGATAACGCAATGTCGGCAGAAATGCTGGAAAAGAAGAATAATCTCTATCTGTTAGAACTGTTAAAAACAGCCAGGTTAAATGATAGGCGCGGCGGGAGTGGCCAACCCCTGTTGAACCAAAGCATATTACGCTCGATCAGAGTTCTAAAGTCTAGCAACAAGCTGGTTTCAGAATTTTCCAGTCTAGCAACTTCCTTTTATAATAAATTGTTTTCCAACGAAGAGAGCATACATAAATTATCCCACCTCCGCGACACCCTGCTCCCCAAACTCCTCTCCGGCGAACTCCGCATCCCGGAGGCCGAAAAGATGGTGGAGGAGCTGGCCCTATGACCCCGGAAAAAGAACAAAAAAACTCTGACCTCCTCATCTACCAGAATCAGGATGGCAAGATAAAACTCGATGTCCTGCTTGAGGAAGAAACCGTCTGGCTGACCATTGCCCAGATGAGTGAGCTGTTTCAAAAGTCGCGCTCCACCATTAACGAGCATATCCTCAATATCTACAAGGAAGGGGAGCTTGCCGAGGATGGCACTCTGAGAAAAATCGGAAATTCCGATTTTTCTGTAAAACCAACCAATTACTACAATCTTGATGTTATCATCTCGGTGGGCTACCGGGTCAAGTCGCAGCAGGGCACCCAATTCCGCATTTGGGCCACCCAACGCCTCAAAGAGTATATCGTCAAAGGTTTTGCCCTCAACGATGAACGGTTCAAGAGCGGCAGCTCCATGAATTATTTTAATGAGCTCCAGGAACGAATCCGCCAGATCCGTCTTTCGGAGCGTTTTTTCTATCAGAAGATCAAAGACATCTATACCACCTCCATTGACTATGATCCTGGTGATAAGAAGAGCATCGCCTTTTTCAAAAAAGTACAGAACAAGCTGCTATGGGCCATCAGTGAGCAGACCGCAGCCGAGCTGGTCTATCGCCGCAGCGACGCCTCCCTGCCTCTTGTGGGCATGCAGTCATTTGACAAGAAAGGTGCGGTGGCCATCAGCAAGAGGGATGTCTCCATTGCCAAGAATTACCTGAACGAAGATGAGATAAAGCTCCTTGGTCTGCTGGTAGAGCAGTATCTGGCCTTTGCCGAGACCATGGCTCTGCAGCAGACCCCCATGTATATGAAAGACTGGATAGAACGGCTGAACGCTATCATCCAGCTCAATGGCCGGGAACTGCTTGACCATGCCGGCAAAATCAGCCATGCCCAGGCTCTGGAAAAGTCGGGACTGGAGTATGAGAAATATCGTGAGGAGCAAAAAGCCCTGACCAGAGAAACAAGTTTGCAAGAGTTAGAGAAGGACATCAAAGAGGTACGAAAGCTTGCTTCCGGTAAAGGAGAAGAAAAATGAAATTCACCGAGGCGCGGCTGGAATAGGCCATCATCGAGCTGCTGGGCAAGGAGGGCTATCCCCATGGCCTGGGCGAGACGGTCGGCGGTGCTACTCGACGATCGATTAGCTCTATCACATAAAAAATGGTGCTATCTCGGAGAGATGCTCGATAGAAAACAGCTGTCATGTTGAAATAACAATGTTTTCTATCAAGTGTACATGGCGAGGGATATTCGATAGAGACCTTTTCTTTTCAAATCGGTCTCTGATGGCAGACACTTCGCAACTGGTTGATAATTAGGCATATTTTTATTTCATCGCACAAAGTAGAGGTAAAATCCTGTAATGAAATTCACCGAGGCGCGGCTGGAACAGGCCATTATCGAGCTGCTGGGCAAGGAGGGCTATCCCCATGTCCTGGGCGAGACGATCAGCCGGGGGCCGGGCGAGGTCCTGATCAAGGAAGACCTCAGAAACTTTCTGGCCAGCCAGTATGGCGGCGACAATATCACCCCTGGTGAGATCGACTCTATTGTCCGCAAGCTGGAGCTGTTGCCCGCCTCTGACCTTTACGACTCCAACAGGGCGGTCATGAAGATGGTTTCCGACGGCTTTCTCTTCAAGCGGGACGACCGCAGCCAGAAGGATCTTTATATTCAGCTCATCGATTATCACGGTCTGGCCCAGGCCGGTCTCGCCGCCCGTGCACCAGGGCAACAAGAGTATGCCATGGCTGCTGAGGCCAGTCCGCCCTACCTGACCAGCCGTAATATCTACAAGATGGTCAACCAGCTGGAGATCACCGGCTATGAGAAGCGCATCCCGGACGGCATCCTCTACATTAACGGCCTGCCCTTGGTGGTCTTTGAGTTCAAGAGTGCCATCCGTGAGGAGGCCACCATTCATGATGCCTTTATCCAACTGACGGTGCGCTATAAGCGCGACATCCCGGAGCTCTTCAAATACAACGCCTTCTGCGTGATCAGCGACGGGGTGAACAACAGGGCCGGTTCCTTTTTTGCCCCTTACGAGTTTTTCTATGGCTGGCGCAAGACCGACGGCAGCGATCTTATCGAGAAGGACGGTATTGACTCCCTCTACTCCTTGATCAGGGGCATGTTTGACCAGTACCGACTGCAGGACATCATCCGCAACTTCATCTACCTGCCCGACATCTCGCGCAAGGAAGAAAAGATCCTCTGCCGTTATCCGCAATACTATGCGGCCACCAAGCTCTACGCCAATATCATGGCCCATCGCCGCCCCCAGGGGGATGGCAAGGGCGGCACCTATTTCGGGGCCACGGGCTGCGGCAAGTCCTTCACCATGCTCTTTCTGGCCCGGCTGCTCATGAAGAGCGTTGATTTTGCCAGCCCCACCATTGTGCTCATCACCGACCGGACTGACCTGGACGACCAGCTCTCGGGCCAGTTTGTCCATGCCAAGGGCTATATCGGGGACGAGGCCGTGATCAGCGTCGAGAGCCGCTCCCATCTGCGCGATCTGCTCAAGGGCCGCAACAGCGGCGGCGTCTTCCTGACCACCATCCATAAGTTCACCGAAGACACCGAGCTCCTCACCGACCGCACCAATGTCATCTGCATCTCCGATGAGGCGCACCGCAGCCAGACCAACCTGGATCAGAAGATCCGGGTCACCGAAAACGGGGTGCAGCGCACCTACGGCTTTGCCAAGTACCTGCATGACTCCCTGCCCGGTGCCACCTATGTGGGATTCACCGGCACGCCCATTGACGCCACCCTGGATGTGTTCGGACCGTCGGTGGATTCCTACACCATGACGGAATCGGTGGTCGATGGCATCACCGTTCGCATTGTCTATGAGGGGAGGGCGGCCAAGGTGCTGCTTGATAACAGCAAATTGCAGGAGATCGAGGAGTATTACGCCCGCTGCACCGCTGAGGGGAGCAGCGAATATCAGATTGAGGAGAGCAAGAAGGCCAATGCCCAGATGAACGCTATCCTGGGCGACCCTGACCGCATCAAGGCGGTGGCGGCCGACTTTGTCAGCCATTACGAAAACCGGGTGAGCGAGGGTGCCACGGTGAAGGGCAAGGCCATGTTTATCTGCTCCAGCCGGTCCATTGCCTATGCGTTTTACAAGGAGGTTATCGCCCTGCGCCCCCAGTGGGCCGAGATCAAGGAGTGTGAAGAGGGGGTGGAGCTCAGTGAAAATGAGCGCAAGAAGATCAAGCCCATGGAGCGGATCAAGATGATCATGACCCGGGGCCAGGATGACCCCAAAGAGCTCTATGATATGCTGGGCACCAAGGATAATCGCAAGGAGTTGGACCGCCAGTTCAAGAATGGCAAATCCAATTTCAAGATCGCCATTCTGGTGGATATGTGGCTCACCGGCTTTGATGTGCCGTTTTTGGATACCATGTATATCGACAAGCCCATCCAGCGCCATAACCTGATCCAGACCATCTCGCGGGTGAACCGCAAGTTTGCGGGCAAGGAAAAGGGGCTGGTGGTGGATTACATCGGCATCAAACGCCAGATGAACCTGGCCCTGGCCCACTATTCCAAGAGCGACCAGTCAAATATTGAGGAGGTCGAGCAGTCCATTGTGGTGGTGAGGGACCATCTCGATCTGCTTGGCAAGATCTTTCATAAGTTTGATACGGCCCCCTATTTCAAGGGGATACCGCTGGCGCAGCTGGAGTGCCTCAATATGGCGGCTGAGTTTGCCATGATCACCGACAACCTGGAAAAGAGGTTCATGTATCTGGTCCAGCGCCTGAAGGCGGCCTATGACATCTGCTGCGGCAGTGACGGCTTCAGCCAGGCGGAGCGCGACCATGTCCATTTTTATCTGGCTGTGCGCTCCATTGTCTTCAAGCTGACCCGCGGCGAGGCGCCAGACACCGCCAAGATGAACGCCCGGGTGCGGGAGATGATCCAGGAGGCCTTAAAGAGCGACGGGGTGGAGGAGATCTTCAAGCTGGGTGAGGACCACGGCCAGGAAATCGACATCTTTAATGAGGATTATCTGGCCAAGATCGAGAAGATCAAGCTGCCTAACACCAAGATTAAGCTCCTGCAGCAGCTCCTGGCCAAGGCCATTGCCGACTTCAAGAAGGTGAACAAGATAAAGGGCATGGACTTCTCCAAGAAGTTTAAGACCCTTGTTGACCACTATAATGAGCGCAAGGAACAGGACATCTGGAACAGCGAGGAGCTGGAAGAGATTGCCGGTGAGATTGTCGACCTGATCCATGCCCTGCAGAAAGAAAAAGAGTCCTTCGGCGACCTGGGTATCGACTTTGAGGAAAAGGCCTTCTATGACATCCTCAAGGCCCTGGCCCGCAAGTATGATTTTGAGTATCCGGAAGACAAATTCCTGCACCTGGCCAAAGAGGTAAAAAAGCTGGTGGACGACAAGGCCAAATACACCGACTGGAGCCAGCGCGAAGACATCAAGGCCGAGCTCAAGGTTGATCTCATTATGGCCCTGGCGGACAACGGCTACCCGCCGGTGGACAGGGATGAGGTGTATAAGGAGATTTTTGAGCAGGCGGAGAATTTTAAGCGGTATCTGGGGGCGTGAGTGGGTTTCAATGAAATGTAGTTGCTCAGATCTGATCGGATAAATATCAAAATCAGGCTTTATTGAATCTGACACTGTCAGGAAGAAGATCAAATTGCGGTTCTCGTTAGATGGTTAACCTTGCCATTCGAGTCTTAAACTTTGGATCAAATTGAGAGTAATTAAGTATGGTGTACCCCGATCTGCTTTTTGAACTACATCAGGATTGTTCGTCATAACTTCGTAACACGGTTTGCGATAGCGAGCTGTGACAGGGCTATGCCAGGCGCTGTGACAGCCCGACAGGTATCATCGCGACAAATCGCGACACGGACCGCGCCATTTTAAACAGTCAGGGAGACAGCATGAAATACCAGCCGCCCTACACCATTACCCCGGAGGTACTGAACCGAGTCGCCGCGATCAGCGAGGCCAGCGGACGGCTGACCGTGCTTACCGACCAGGCCAGGGCGCTGCGGCTGCGGCGCATCAACCGCATCCGCACCATTCACGGCTCGCTGGCCATCGAGGGCAACACCCTGAGCGAAGCGCAGATCACTGCGATTCTGGAGGGTAAAAGGGTCATCGCCCCACCCCGCGAGGTGCAGGAGGTGAAAAACGCCTTGGCCGCCTACGACCGTTTTGACACCTGGAAGCCCGATGTGGAAAAGGACCTGCTGGATGCGCATCGGATTCTGATGTCCGGCCTGATTGATGATGCGGGTATGTATCGGCGCGGCGGCGTGGGGGTGATGGCGGGTCAACAGGTGATCCACATGGCACCGCCGGCGGACCGTGTACCGCATCTGATGGCCGACCTGTTCGACTGGTTGGCCGCCACTGACGCCCACCCGCTCGTTGCCAGTTCGGTCTTTCACTACGAGTTTGAATTTATCCACCCCTTCGCCGACGGCAACGGGCGCATGGGGCGGTTGTGGCAGAGCCTGATTCTGGCCCGCTGGAATCCCCTGTTCGCTGACATCCCGGTGGAAAGCCTGATCTTCGAGTTCCAGGCCGAGTATTACCAGGCCCTGCAGGAGAGCACCCAACAGAGCGACTCCGCGCCCTTCATCGCCTTCATGCTGCGGATGATCCTGGATACCGTGACCGCCACGACCCCGGAAGTTGCACCGGATGTTACCCCGGAAGTCAGATTACTCTCGGCCTTCACAGGTGAGATGACCCGGCAGCAGCTCAAGATGGCATTGGGGCTCAAGGACGACGAGCATTTCCGCAAGGCCTATCTGCTTCCTGCCCTGGATGCCGGCTGGATAGAAATGACCATTCCAGACAAGCCGCGTAGTAGCAAACAAAAATACCGGCTGACCGAAAAGGGGCGTCAGCGGCTGGCGCAGCGTGGTGATGAATGACTTGCGACATCTTCGCGATATGGTTTACGACAGCGCGCTGTGACAGCCCACGATAATTAATTAATGGGGTCAGAACAAAATTATATAACGCCGTTGTGAATGGGAAAAAAGACGTAAGCTTCCCCAAAAGGTAAACATTTCAAAAATAGAGTTTTCTGACACAATTACACTGACAGAAAAAGCAAAGAAAAAGGGGTTACAGCGTATACGCTGTAACCCCTTTCTATGACTGGTACCGGAGGTCGGAATCGAACCGACATGGGGTTGCCCCCGCGGGATTTTGAGTCCCGTGCGTCTACCTATTTCACCACTCCGGCTTGTTTATCTCCGCCTCCGGCTACACTGGAAGCGTGGGTCAATATAGAACAGGACCCCTGTGGGTGTCAAGACTTTCAGGTGTCCTTCAGCTCCTGGGTGGTGGGAGTGTAGAGTTTATAAAATTTGCCGATGTAGTCGGCCCCGGAAACCAGGGTGAGAAACAGGGCCACATAGAGGATAAGCCGCCCGATTTCATGGAGATAGGGGATGGGCAGTATGCCCAAGGGAAACATCAGGGTGGCCAGGGCCACAATCTGGATAAAGGTCTTCCACTTTCCCAGGCCGCTGGCGGCGATGACCAGGCCGGAGGAGGCAGCCACGCCGCGCAGGCCCGTGATAATCAGCTCCCGGGCCAGGATGAGGAAGGCGACCACCGCGGATAATCTGCCCATGGGAATGAGCATGATAAGCGCGGACGTGATCAGGATCTTGTCGGCCAGGGGGTCCATCAACGTGCCAAAGGAGGTCTGGACCTCCCAGCGGCGGGCCAGAAAGCCGTCAAGATAGTCGGTGATGGCGGCCAGGACAAAGAGGCCGAAGCCCACCAGGGCCAGCCACGTTTCCACGCCGGGCTGCAGGCAGAAAAGCAAAAAGGGCACCACCATGAAGCGGAAGGCGGTGAGAAGATTGGGTATGGCAGAGAGGCTCACGGCAGATCGGGGTAGATTTTATTGTTTATATTGCGCTGGTATTTCTGGAGCACAGAGCGCACATATTTCTTTGTTTCGGCAAAGGGCGGGATGCTTTTGTACCTTTTGACATTGCCGGGACCGGCATTATAGGCGGCCAGGGCCAGATGCATATTGTCATCGAACATGTCGAGCATCTGGCGCAGATAGGAGCAGCCGCCCTCGATATTCTGACGGGCATTAAAGCTGTTGCGGACCTGCAGATCACCGGCGGTGTCCGGCATGAGCTGCATCAGGCCCCGGGCTCCCCGGTGCGACACGGCATAACTGTCAAAATTGGACTCCATCTCCACCACGGCTTTCACCAGATGGGGGTCCAGGGCATATTTTTCGGCGGATTCCCGGATAAAATAATCATACTCGCGGATATCTGCCTGCTTGCGGTACTTGCGCAGATACGCCACTTTGTTCTTATCATTGAAGCGCGGGTCATTGGGGGCATTGGAAAAATGCACGGTGCCCTTGTCATCCACAAAGGAGTAGATCTCCGCAGCAGCCGGCGCGGCCGTCATGACCAGCAGGGTGAGACAGAGACCCATGTTCCGCAAGAAAAAAATAAGCATGCAGTCATACTAGCTATTTTCAAAACAACGGGCAAGCAGTTGTTCTGAACTTTGCACGCCGCTTATTTCTGGCGCTTTTCCCAGTCCTTCAGAAAGCTCTCCATGCCGAGATCGGTGAGCGGGTGTTTGGCCAGCTGGGCAATGACCTTGAAGGGGATGGTGGCGATATGGGCGCCGATCAGGGCGGCGTCCATGACGTGCATGGGGCTGCGGACACTGGCGACAATAACCTCGGACTGATAGCCGTAATTATCATAAATGTTCATGATGTCGCTGACCAGGTCCATGCCGTTCTGGGCAATATCATCCAGACGGCCGACAAAGGGGCTGACATAGGTGGCGCCGGCCTTGGCGGCGAGCAGGGCCTGGGCCGTGGAGAAGACCAGGGTGACGTTGGTCTTGATGCCCTCGGCGCTGAAGGCCTTGGTGGCCTTGAGTCCGTCGGTGGTCATGGGAACCTTGATGACGATATTGTCGCTGATCTTGGCCAGTTCGCGGCCTTCCTGCAACATGCCGGCGCTGTCTAAGGCAATGACCTCGGCGCTGATGGGGCCGTCCACGATCTTGGCGATCTCGGTGATGATCTCTTCAAAGGGCTTGTTCTCCCGGGAAATCAGGGTGGGGTTGGTGGTGACGCCGTCCACCATGCCCATTTCCACGGCCTTTTGGATCTCTTCAATATTGGCGGTATCTATAAAAAATTTCATGAATCACTCCTTTTTTGGTGTTCGATAAATGTGTCGAGGCATTCTTGACTGCAAAAATAATGGGTCTTGCCCCCTTGCACCACGGAGAGCGATTGGCTCTCCGGGACATAGGTGTGGCAAATCGGGTCTTCGGCCAGGGTGTCCTGGACCGGGATTTCGGGTTTCTTATTGGGGACGGCCTTTTTTTTCCTGCCGCCAAAGAGAAGGCGGTAGAGGATGTAGAACAAGACGGCAAGGATAAGGAGTCGTATGGGATGCATGGTTTCTTAGTTCCACCTTGTTTTTTCGACGTGTTCCGGGCTCTGCAGGGCCATCAGCATCTGCTTCGAGGTCAGGCCCAGGCCGGGATGGAGATGGTCCGGGGCGATCTCCACCAGGGGGGCCAGGACAAAGAGGCGGCCGCTGATGCCCGGGTGGGGAACCTCCAGGTCATCATCCCTGATGATCTGGTCATCGTAGTAGAGGATATCCAGGTCAATGCTGCGGTCGTGGCCGGCGCTGCGGTCCCGGCCCATCTCCTTTTCCGTGGCCAGCATAACGGCCAGCAGCTCGTGGGGGGCAAGAGTGGTTTCCAGGACGCCCACCGCATTGGTGAACCAGTGGCTGGTGGTGATCCCCACCGGCTCGGTTTTATATGGTGAGGAGAGGCTGAGCGGGGTCACCCCCTTGGTCTGCCCCAGGCGCTTCCAGGCCTGTTGCAGGTTGTGGGGGCCCTCGCCGAGATTGGAGCCTAATCCGATAAATACCAGGGCCATAGCCTTTTTTCACCGTTGAATTTGTGGTTGTCTGCCGGGGGGCAAGCTCTGCCGCCACTTGCGGTGGCCCTTCAGGTTACAGGTCCGTGAGGTCCAGGACGTCGAACATGGTGAACATGCCTTTCTTCTTGTCCGCCAGCCAGATCGCGGCCTGGACAGCGCCGCGGGCAAAATTGTCCCGGTTATGGGCCCGGTGGGTCAGTTCAATGCGTTCGCCCGGACCGCAATAATAGATGGTGTGTTCGCCGACAATATCACCGCCGCGCACGGTCTGGATGCCGATCTCGGTCTTGGAGCGTTCGCCGATGATCCCGTTGCGTTCGTAGACCCCCACTTTCCCCAGGTCCCGGCCCACGCCCTCGGCCAGCATCTCACCCAGGCGCAGGGCCGTGCCGCTGGGGGCGTCCTTCTTCAGGTTGTGATGGGCCTCAACGATCTCCATGTCATAGTCGTCGCCCAGGATGGAGGCTATTTTCTTGGCGATCTTGAACATGACATTGACCCCCACTGCCATGTTGGCGGACTGGACAATGGGTATCTGGGCGGAGAAGATCCGCAGCTCAGCAAGATTTTTCTGGCTGAGGCCGGTGGTGCCGATCACCATGCCTTTTTGATGGCTGGCGCAGATGGCGGCAAAGGCCATGGTGGCAGCGTGGAAGGTGAAGTCGATGACCACATCACCCTGGGCAATGATCTCCTCCAGGCTGGCGGCAATGGGGAGGCCCACGGTGCCGTAGCCCCCTACTTCGCCCATGTCCCTGCCCACGTTCGGGCTCTCTGGCTGTTCAAAGCCCCCGGCCAGGGTGAGATTGGGGTTCTGGTGCACCATGGCGCCGATCCGTTGCCCCATCCGGCCACTGGCGCCGGCAATAATTACCTTTGTCATGATCTTTCCTCTTTAATGTGGTCCCGGCCTACACGGCAGACCCGGCAGGCTCTTTGCTTTTTCTCTAAAAGTGGGGGGCGTGGCCAGAATAATCGCTCTTCTCTGAAACCCCTTTGCCCAGGACTAGAGCAGTCCCTGGGCCTTGAGGACCTCGCTCATCCGGGCCACGGCATCGTCCGCCATGGGCCACAGGGGCTGGCGCGGGGTGGCGGACCTTATTTTGCCCATCAGTTCCAGGGCCTTTTTGGCCGGCACCGGGTTGGTGTCAAAAAACATGGAACCCATGAGGGGGAAGAGCTGATATTGGATGGCCCGGGCCTTGGCCACATCCCCGGCCAGGGCGGCGTTCATCAGGTCGGACATGCCCTTGGGATGGACGTTGGAGCTTACCGAGATGACGCCGGTACCGCCCAAAAGCACCAGGGCCAGGGCCGTGAAGTCATCACCGGAGAGGACGGCAAAGTCATCGGGGCAGCGGCTGATCACGTCACAGGCCCGGTTCATGTCGGCGGTGGCCTCCTTGATGCCGACAATATTGGGCACCTGGGCGCAGCGGGCCACGGTGGCGGCGGCCAGATCAATGGAGGTCCGGCTGGGCACATTGTAGAGGATAATGGGGATGTCCACGGCCTCGGCCACGCTTTTGAAATGCTGGTACAGTCCTTCCTGGGAGGGCTTGTTGTAATAGGGGGTGATGACCAGGGCGCCTGCTGCCCCTGCTTCCTTGGCATGCCTGGTGAGCTCAATGGTCTCGCTGGTGGAGTTGGAGCCGCTGCCGGCCAGAACCGGCACCCGGCCGGCCACGGTCGCGATGGTGAGTTCCACCACCCGGTGGTGTTCGGCATGACTCAGGGTAGCCGATTCGCCGGTGGTGCCGCAGGGCACAATGCCGTGGGTGCCGGCGGCGATCTGAAATTCAATAAGATCCTTCAGGCCCTGCTCGTCCAGTTGACCGTCAATAAAGGGGGTGACTATGGCGACAAAGGCTCCACGAAAGGGGTTCATAGGGCTTCTCCTTATTCTTAGCTCGTTATCAGAAAAGGCCGTCTTGACAAGTCTCCTTGTGCAATGCGGCCTAAAATAGCAATCTGCAGTACAGATATCGTTGCCGGCCAAGCCTGGGCTGGGCCGGATTTTTTTTAGCGCAGGGCCTCTTGATGAAGCTGGCCTTCATAGATGAAGTTGGCCGGGCCTTCTAAAAAGATGCCGCTCACCAGGTTCTTCTCCCGGTCCTCAAGGGTGAAATAGATGGTGAGAATCTCGCCGCCGGAGCTGGTCACCGCCACCGGGCTGGTGACATAGCCAAGCAGACCGCCCAGAAGGGCGGCGGCCACGGCACCGGTGCCGCAGGCCATGGTCTCATCCTCGACGCCGCGCTCATAGGTGCGCACCGTCAGGGAATCGGGCCCGGTTATCTGGGCAAAATTGACATTGGTGCCGGCCGGCTGGAAACGGGCATGCATCCGCACCTCGCGGCCCCACTCTTTTACCGGGGTTTGGCCATTACTGTCCACGAAATAAACAGCATGGGGCACCCCGGTGTTGGAAAACTGGATGATTCTTTCTTCCCCACCGAAAATAAGGGGCAGGCCCTGGTCCGTGGCCGTGGGCGGGGTCATCTCCAGCTTGACCAGGAGGCCGGTCACCTCGGCCCTGATCAGGCCGGCCATGGTCATGAAGCTCATGGCGGCCGGGGCAATCCCCTTTTCATAGGCATAGCGGGCCGCACAGCGGGCGCCATTGCCGCACATCTCGGCCCGGGAGCCATCGCCGTTAAAAAAGTGCCACTGGAAATCGGCGGTGGGGTGCTCCTCAATGAGGATGAGTCCGTCGGCGCCCACGGAAAACATCCGCTTGCACACCTTGGCGGCAAAGGCGGAGATCTCCTCTTCTGCTAAAAAAGGCCGGCGATGGTCCATGATGATGAAATCATTGCCGGTGCCGCTCATCTTGGTAAAGGGAATGGGAAAGTGCATTTTTTTTTTTGAGAAGTTAAAGAAGGTAGAGAAGTTAAAGAATTATAGAATGAGAGAATAATCCGCGCCCGTCTTTACCTTCTTTACCTTCTTTACCTTCTCTATTTCTTTTCCTTCTGTCTTTATTTAAGGAATCATTTCCCCGGCAATCAGGCTTTCCAGGGTTTCGCGCCGGCGGATGACGTGGAACTTTGCGCCATCCACCAGGACCTCGGCCACCCGGGGTCTGCTGTTATAGTTGGAGGCCATGGAAAAGCCGTAGGCGCCGGCGCTCATCACGGCCAGCAGGTCATTCTGGCGGCTCAGGGGCACCTCTTTGTCCCGGGCCAGGAAGTCGCCGGTCTCGCAGATGGGCCCCACCACATCGCCCATCTCTCTGCCCTGGCCGCGCTCCTCCACCGGCAGGATGGTGTGATGGGCCCCGTAAAGGCTGGGTCGGGCCAGGTCATTCATGCCGGCGTCGACAATGGTGAATTTCTTGCCGCCCTGCTTGGTGTACAAAACCTTGGTCACCAGGATACCCGCATTACCCACTATAACCCGTCCTGGTTCGAGGATCAAGGTGCAGCCCAGATCCCCCAGTTCCGCTTCCAGGGCCCGGGCATAATCGAGGGGGGCAGGCGGTTCTTCATCGTCATAGGTGATGCCCAGGCCGCCGCCCAGGTCGAGGTATTTGATGGGGCAGCCGCTTTTGTGGAGGCGGTGGATGAATTTTTTGACCTTGGCCAGGGACTCCACAAAGGGCGAGACCTGGGTGAGCTGGGAGCCGATATGGCAGGAAACCCCCTTCACCTCGATATTGGCCATGGCCGCGGCCCGCTGGTAGGCGGCCGGGGCGTCGGCAATGGGGATCCCGAACTTGTTTTTGGCCAGACCGGTGGAGATATAGGCATGGGTCTGGGGGTCGACATCGGGATTGACCCGGAAGGAGACCGGGGCCTGGACACCTAAGGAGGCGGCCACCTCCTGCAGGGCGTCTAGTTCCTGTTCTGACTCCACATTGAACATGAGGATGCCTGACTCCAGACCATATTTCAGCTCATCCCGGCTCTTGCCCACCCCGGAGTAGACGATTTTCTGGGGGTCGACCCCGGCCGTAAGCGCCCTGAACAGCTCGCCGCCGGAGACGATGTCAGCACCGCCTCCCAGGGAGGAGAAGAGGTTCAAGATGGCGATATTTGAGCAGGACTTGGCGGCAAAACAGGTGATATGGGGGGCGGTAAAGGCGCTGTCAAAGGCCTGAAAGTGGCGGCGCAGGGTTGCCTTGCTGTAGAGGTAGAAGGGGGTGCCCACCTGGGCGGCAATCTCCTGGATGGCCACTTCTTCGCAATGGAGCTGATTGTTTTTATAGAGGAAATAATTCATGAGTAGCTGTTTTTTAAATTCTGGGGGGATAATTATGGTCTGGTGTGGCTCACAGTGGGTGACGGTTCAGACTCGTTGCGACGGATGCTCGTGTCAAAGGCGGTGACCCGGTAGCGGTATTCACCGGTCGGCAGCTCGGCAAGGTCGGCATAGGTGATGGAGCCGGCCCGGGTGGTAGCAATGCGCTGCCAGCTGCCCTCTGGTCCCATGCGGTAGACAAAGTAGCCGGCGACATCCGGGCCCGGGGAGGTCTGCCAGTGGAGCTGGACCCCCTCCTGGAGCGCCACAGCCCCCAGAGTGGCCGGCGGCGGCGGCGGCGTCATGTCCAGGGGCATGCCGATGGCGGTCTGGCTGACCCGGCCCAGGGCCATGATTTCCTCTTCCCTCACCACGGCCCTGACCTGATAAAAATAGGTGCGGCCATTGGTTACGGCCGGGTCTATCAAGGAAAGCCCTGCTATGGGCAATCCCAGGGGGCGGAATTTTTTATTGTCGCGGCTCCGATAGACCTGATACTCCAGGCCGCTCACCGGCGAACCGTCTGTGCGGTGGCGCACCGGGGACCAGGAGAGGCTCAGCATGCTTTCCCCGCTCTCCACCTGGAGATCAGCAGGCGGCAGCAGGGGGGGCTGACGCTGGAAGGCAAGGCGGTTGGACTCCTGGCTCACGATGCGCCAGCCCGAATTGCTGCGGACTGTGTAGAGATAGTAAAAGCCGCTCTTGAGCTCGGTATCGCGAAAGGTCAGCTCCTGGCCCGGTTCTGCTGCGCGGGCATCCACTTCATACTGGTAATTGTAGATCACCGGACAGCCGCTGCAATAATCGGCAGCCGGAATGCGGGCCTTGGCGATAAGAAAGGTGCGGATGTTGTCGATGCGGGTGCCGATTTCCGAAAGCGGCGGGTAGGTCCAGGTCAGGGTGGCGCCTTGGTCATCAAGCTGGCTGCGCAGGTCGGAGATGGGGGCGGCAACCACGGCCTGGGGCGGCACCGGCGCGGTTTTGCGGCCGCAGCCGGCAACCAGGCCGGCCAGGGTCAGCAGCAGCACAAGGACGCTCAGCCGTTTCATGCCACCATTCCAAGATTTTTTTCCGCCAGGGCCAGGGCCTCTTCCACCCTTTGCCGGGCCGTGCCCCCCGGGGAGAGGCGGCTGTTCACCGAGCCCTGCACCGACAACACGGCAAAGACATCCTCTTCAATGGTTGCGGAAAACTCCTTGAGCTCGGCCAAAGAGAGATCGGTGAGTTCCTTTTTCTGCTGGAGGCAGGAGGCCACAACCTGGCCGACAATGGCGTGGGCCTGGCGGAAGGGCACATTTTTACGGACCAGATAGTCGGCCAGGTCGGTGGCGGTCATGTAACCGCCGCCGCTGGTGAGCTCTTCCAGGCGGTCGGTGTAAAAGGTCATGTTGGCCAGGAGCTCGGCCATGATGGCCAGGCTCTGGCCCACCGTATCAATGGTGTCAAAGAGGGGCTCCTTGTCTTCTTGGAGGTCCCGGTTATAGGTCATGGGCAGCCCCTTGAGCAGGGTGAGCAGGGCCATGAGGTTGCCCACCACCCGGCCCGACTTACCGCGGATCAGCTCCGGGATATCAGGGTTCTTCTTCTGGGGCATGATGGAGCTGCCCGTGCAGAAGGCATCCGCCAGCTCGATAAATTTAAACTCCTCAGAGCTCCACAGCACCAGCTCTTCAGAAAGGCGGCTGAGATGGAGCTGGATCAGGGCGCCGGTGGCGCAGAATTCAATGATAAAGTCGCGGTCAGCCACCGTGTCCATGGAATTGGCCGATATCTGGGGAAAATCAAGCAGGCGGGCCACAAAGTGCCGGTCAATGGGCAGGCCGGTGCCGGCCAGGGCGGCAGCACCCAGCGGCAGGACGTTGATCCTCTTCAGGCCGTCCACCAGCCGTTCCTTGTCGCGGCCGAACATCTCATAATAGGCCAGCATGTGGTGGGAGATGAGGACCGGCTGGGCCCGCTGCAGATGGGTGTAGCCGGGCATCACCGCGCCGAGATAGGTGCGGGCCAGGCCCACAAAGCTTTTCTGCACCGCCGTGAGCAGCTCGATCATCTCCGCCGTGACCTCCCGCAAGTAGAGGCGGGTGTCCAGGTTGACCTGGTCATTGCGGCTGCGGGCCGTGTGGAGCCTAGCCCCGGCATCGCCGATTTTGTTGGCCAGGGCCTTCTCGATATTCATGTGGATATCTTCCAGCTCCGGCCGGAAGATGAAGGTGCCGGCCTCAATCTCGGCGCCGATCTCGGCCAGACCCTTGAGGATCTGGTCCCGTTCCTCAGCCGTAATCAGCTCCTGATGGGCCAGCATCCTGGCATGGGCCATGGAGCCGGCAATATCCTGGCGGTAGAGGCGGCAATCGTAGTGGATGGAGGCGGAGAAGGCCTCCACCGAGGCGGCGGTCTTCTCTGCAAAGCGGCCGCCCCACATTTTTTTTTCGTTGTTCATTGAGTCAAGAATGTGAAAAATTAAAGAAGTTAGAAGAAGGTAGAGAAGTTAGAAGGAGGTAGAGAAGTGGCAGAAGGGATTCTTTACCTCCTCTACATTCTCTATTGCTTTAACTTCTACCCGCTAGGGCCCGCATGGTCATGCGCAGGGCGTTCAAGCGGATAAAGCCTTCGGCGTCAGACTGGGTGTAGACCTCGTCCTCTTCAAAGGTGGCAAAGCTCGCCTGGTAGAGGGAGTTGTCCGACTTGCGGCCCACCGGGATGCAGTTGCCCTTGTAGAGCTTGAGACGGACCACGCCGTTTACGGGGCGCTGCGCCTCATCCATAGTCTTTTGCATGAGCTCCATCTCCGGTGAGAACCAGAAACCGTTATAGATGAGCTCGGAGTAGCGGGGCACCAGGGAGTCGCGGATCTTCATGACCTCGCGGTCCAGGGTGATGGTCTCCAGGTCGCGGTGGGCGGCGCGCAGGATGGTGCCCCCCGGGGTCTCGTAGACGCCGCGGGACTTCATGCCCACAAAGCGGTTTTCCACCAGGTCCAGACGGCCGATGCCGTTTTCGCCCCCCAGTCTGTTCAAGGTGGCAAAGAGCTCCACCGGCGGCAGCCGCCTGCCGTTAATGGCCACGGGGGTGCCCTGCTCAAATTCCATCTCGATATAGGTGGGCGTGTCCGGGGCCCTTTCCGGGGAGACGGAGAGCTTGAACATCGACTCTTCCGGCTCATTCCAGGGATCTTCCAGGAGACCGCCTTCAAAACTGATATGGAGGATGTTCTCGTCTGAGCTGTAGGGGTTTTTCTTGGTGGTGGGCACCGGGATGCCGCGCTCCTTGGCATAGGCCACCAGCTTGGTGCGGGAGTTGAGGTCCCAGAAGCGCCAGGGCGCGATGATCTTCAGTTTAGGGTTCAAGGCCAGGTAGCCCAGCTCGAAACGGACCTGGTCATTGCCCTTGCCGGTGGCACCGTGGCTGACAGCGTCCGCCCCTTCTTCCTGGGCAATGCGCACCTGCTCCTTGGCGATAAGGGGGCGGGCCAGAGAGGTGCCGAGGAGGTAGGCGCCTTCGTAGATGGCATTGGCCCGGAAGGCCGGAAAGATATAGTCGGTGACGAATTCCTGCCGCAGATCGGAGATGATCACCTTTTCGGCGCCGGTGGCCAGGCCTTTTTCCCGGACCGCATCCCAATCTTCCTGTTGGCCCACATCAGCGGCATAGGCGATAATGGGGCATTGATACTCTTCCTGCAGCCATTTCAGAATAACCGAGGTGTCCAGGCCGCCGGAGTAGGCCAGAACTATTTTGTTGACGTCTGCTGCCATAATAAATTCCTTTTTTTGGATCGCCTGCCAAAGATCCCTTTTGGCGGGCAGATCCGTAACCAAGATCTGTAGAGTGGGAAGGATGTTATCCTTCCAGGATATGTTTTTCCAGGATGGCCTTGTGGATGTGCATCTTGTTCTCCGCCTGCTCCCAGGCCACGCATTGGGAGCCCTCCAGGACCTCGTCGGTGATCTCTTCGCCGCGGTGGGCGGGCAGACAGTGGAGGACAATGAGCTCCGCAGGGCCGGCGGCCAGCAGGGCGCGGTTAACCTGGTAGGGCTGGAAAATACCCCCCAGCCGTTCATCCTGTTCATCCTCCTGGCCCATGGAGGCCCAGACATCACAGTTGACCACGTCGGCATTTTCTATGGCCTCTTTGGGGTCGCGCACCACCGTGATGGGCTTGCCGGCCTCTTGCTGGGCCGTGGCCAGAATAGCCGCATCCGGCTCATAGCCGGCCGGGCAGGCCAGAGTCAGTTCAAAACCAAAACGGCAGGCCGCCTGGATCCAGGTATTGGCCATATTATTGCCGTCACCCACCCAGGCAATCTTCAAATCTTCCAGGGGCTTTTTCTTGACCTCCATGATGGTCATGATGTCGCTTAAGATCTGGCAGGGGTGGAAGAGGGCGGTGAGGGCGTTTATCACCGGCACCGTGGCATAGGCGGCCAGTTCGTCGACAATGTCCTGGCCAAAGGTGCGGACCACCAGGGCGTCCACGTAGCGGGACATGACCCGGGCCATATCCTTTAAAGGCTCATTGCGGGAGAGCTGGGTGTCTTTGCCGGAAAGATAGATGACCTGGCCGCCCATGGCGTACATGGCGGCCTCAAAGGATACCCGGGTACGGGTTGACGGTTTCTCGAAGATCATCCCCAGGGTCTTGTCCGCCAGCTGGTGGCCGCGGATGCCTTGCTGTGCCTCTTTCTTTAAAACGAGAGCGCGGGAAATGTAGGAGTGCAGCTCGTCTTTGTTGAAGTCCCAGAGGGAGATAAGATGTGTTGTCATTATGAGGTGTGAAGGCGGTAAGATGAGTCTTGCCGGGTTTTTCCTTTAGACGGAAAAAGGCGGCCCTGCACAAATACGTATGCATACATAAAATCCCTTTGTTTTGAAAGTTCTTTTTGGCAAAGACAGGAAAAAATCCTATTGATAACCACTTATGGAGCAGGGCCCCGGCTGCGGCCATAAAAAAAGGCACTGGAAATACCAGTGCCTTGTCACCCCTTTTTGACCGAGAGAATCACAGAGTGGAGATCACCTCTTCCAGCACCGAGGCCATGGCATCGATCTCCTCAATGGTGACAATGAGCGGCGGCGTGCAGCGCAACACCTTGCCCCCGGCCAGGGTAATCAGGACCCCGGCCTTAAAGAGGGTGGAGACGATTTCCCCGGCCCGGTCAGCGACCTTGTCATCAAGGACCAGGCCCTGGATCAGGCCCTGGCCGCGCACGCCCCGGCAGAGGCGGTCGTACTGGTCGGCAATGGATTTGAGGCATTTGTGGAGATGCTCACCCCGGCTGCGGACACCCTCCAAAAAGCCGGCGCTGGTCATGGTCTTGAGGACCGCCACGGCCGCGGCGCAGGCCACGGGATTGCCGCCAAAGGTGGAGGCATGGTCGCCGGGCTTAAAGGAACCTGCCACCTTGTTGGTGGTGAGCAGGGCGCCGATGGGCATGCCGTTGCCCAGGGCCTTGGCGCAGGTCAGGATGTCGGGCCTGATGCCGTACTGTTCATGGGCAAACAGGGTGCCGGTGCGGCCCATGCCCACCTGGATCTCGTCAAGAATAAGGAGGATGGAGTGCTTGTCGCAGAGGGTGCGGATGGCCTGCAGATATTTGTGTTCCAGGGGTCGGACACCGCCCTCGCCCTGCAGGGGTTCCACCAGGATGGCACAGGTCTTGTTGGTGATCAGCCTCTCCATGGCCTCAATATCACCAAAGGGGGCATGGTAGAAACCCACCGGCAGGGGCTCGTAGCCGTGGTGGAACTTGCGCTGGCCCGTTGCCGCCACCGTGGCCAGGGTGCGGCCGTGAAAGGAGCCTTCCAGGGAGATGATTTCAAAACAGCCGGTGCCGCCATGCTTTCTGGCCAGCTTGATGGCGGCCTCGTTGGCCTCGGCGCCGCTGTTGGCCAGAAAAACCTTGTCGGCAAAGGAGTTCTCCACCAGCAGGCTGGCCAGTTCGATCTGGGGCATGGTGTGATAGAGGTTGGAGGTGTGCACCAGTCTGCCAGCCTGCCGGCAGATGGCCTCCGTGACCACGGGATGACAGTGGCCCAGACTGCAGACGGCAATCCCGGCGGTAAAATCAAGATAGTTGTTGCCTTTGGCATCCTTGAGGCGGCAGCCCTTGCCCTCCACCATGACAGCGGGATGGCGGCTGTAGGTATTGATGAAAAGCTCGTTGCTGATATCAATCAGATTTTTCATAGGGTGATCTCCGTGCCGATCCCTTGCCGGGTAAAGATTTCCAGGAGCAGGGCGTGGAGCACCCGGCCGTCAAGGATATGGGCCTTGCCCACGCCGCCGCCCAGGGCGTCCTGGCAGCAGCGAATTTTGGGAATCATGCCGCCGGCGGCAATGCCGGCCTTAATGAGGCTGTCGGCCTCCTCCCTGGTCATGGAGGAGATGATCTCTTTGGCCTCGTTGAGAACGCCGGCAACATCGGTGAGCAGGATCAGCTTTTCCGCCTTGAGTTCAGCGGCAATGGCCCCGGCCACCAGGTCGGCGTTGATGTTATAGGACTGGCCCTTGTCGCCCACCCCCACCGGCGCAATCACCGGAATGAAATCCCTGGTGGCCAGGGTGAGGAGAACCTCCGGATTGACGTGGGTTACCTCCCCCACCCGACCCAGGTCAATGAGTTCCGGTGGGGCATCCTGCCCCAGGGATCTCATGATTTGCATCTTGCGGGCCTGGATCAGGTCACCGTCACGGCCGGAGAGGCCGATGGCCCGGCCGCCATGATAATTGATGAGGCCGACAATCTCTTTATTGACCTTGCCCACCAGCACCATCTCCACCACATCCATGGTCTCACCGTCCGTGACCCGCATGCCGTCCACATAGTCGGAGATGATATTCATCTTCTGGAGGAATTTGTTGATCTGGGGGCCGCCGCCATGCACGATCACCGGATTGATGCCGATGTATTTCATGAGAATAATGTCCAGGGCGAAGTTCTTTTTCAGTTCCTCGTCCACCATGGCGTGGCCGCCATATTTGATCACCACGGTCTTGCCAAAAAATTCCTTTATATAGGGCAGCGACTCTATGAGAATCCGCGCTGTGTCGTTTCCATCAGCCATCTTGGTTAATCCTTTATTTATGAATGTCTTCGGGGCAGCAGGGGCCCTATCCGGCCGCGGCAGAAGAAGATTTTACCACGGTTGCAAGCCCGCCATCCTACCATAAAGTGACAAAACTGGTCACTAAAAGACTTTTTGGGGAGAGCGGCCAGGAGGCGCCAGAATCGTTGTTGGAATGTCCTTGGGGCAACATTTTGATTTTATTATATAAAATTTCAGAAAATTGTTCTTTTAAGCAGATCCGCACTTTTGTCTTGCAATTTTACTGCCAACTCTTAATCTAAGGGGAATGCTTTCTCTTTTTTCCGGGTAAATACGCGGGTAAATACGATGATGATTCGCCTCAAGCTCTTTTTTGTTTTTTCCTGTCTGGCCGCCGGCCTCCTGTTGCCGCCGGGCCTGCAGGCAGAGGCCCTGTCAGGGTCCTCGCCCCAGACCCCCATCCATATTGAGGCGGACAAGATGATCTCCGGGGAAAAGGAACGGGCTGTTGTTTTTGTCGGCAAGGTCAAGGCCACGCAGGGTGAACTGAAGATCAACGCGGATGAGATGACCGTCTATCACGCCGAGCAGGGGGGGGCAAAGCCGGCTGGTGAACAGGCCCAGCCCCAGATCCAAAGAATGCATGCCAAGGGGCATGTGGAGATTATCCAGGCCGATTTTGTCGCCACCGGTGATGAGGCTGAATATTTTTCCGGTACCGGCAAGGTTATCATCACCGGCAATGCCAAGATTATCCAGAATAATAACATGGTAACCGGCCACCGGGTGGAGATGGACCTGGCCAAAGGTTCCACGGTCATTGTCCCTGACAAGAAGAAGGATGGACGGGTGGTGGGCTATTTTTATCCGGCCGATGGTGCTGCAACGGATGCCGATGCCGCTGCCGCCGAAGAGAGCCCGGCTGCCGGAGATCAACAGCAAGAGGATGCCGACCATGGCGATGCTGGAAACTAGGGATATCGTCAAAGAGTATAATAAACGCCGGGTGGTGGACGGGGTCAACCTGCGCGTGGAGACCGGCTCGATTATCGGCATGCTGGGCCCCAACGGGGCGGGGAAGACCACCTCTTTTTACACCATTGCCGGCTTTGTGCGGCCCACCTCGGGCTCGGTGTTCATGGACGACAGGGAAATTACCGACCTGCCCATCCATAAGCGGGCCCTGCTCGGCATCTCCTATCTGGCCCAGGACCCTTCGGTCTTTAAAAAACTCACCGTTGAGGAGAATGTCCGCATTGTCCTGGAGCCCCTGGGTGTGCCGCGCCAGGAGATCCGCCAGCGCACCGACGAGCTCATGGCCGACCTGAAGATCGAATATTTGGCCAAGAACATGGGGCATGCCCTTTCCGGCGGGGAACGGCGGCGGGTGGAGATTATGCGGGCCCTGGCCACCAGGCCCCAGTTCATCCTTCTTGATGAACCTTTTGCCGGTATTGATCCCCTGTCGGTGGCTGATCTCCAGGAGATTATAAAGAAGCTCAAGGAAAAGGGATTAGGTGTCTTGATATCCGATCATAATGTCCGCGAAACCCTCTCTGTCTGCGATTTTGCCTACATTGTCAGCAGTGGCCAGATTTTGACCAGCGGCACCCCCGAAGAGATTATTAATGATAATGCGGCCCGGGAAATCTACCTGGGCCTCGACTTTTCCATGTAGGATTATTTTCTGCATGGAGGCAGAAAAATGGCGCTAGAACTCAGACAGTCACTCAAGCTTTCCCAGCAGCTGGTCATGACCCCTCAGCTCCAGCAGGCCATCAAGCTCCTGCAGCTGGGGCGTCTTGAGCTCGTTGATACCATCCAGCAGGAGATCGAGCAGAATCCGGTCCTGGATGATGATTTTTCATCCCTCAATGCCGAAGGGCCGGCCCCGGCCGCTGAGGCCGCCCCTGATCAGAGAGAGTCCCCCGCCCCGGAGCGGACCAGTGAGGTCAACCTGGAAAACACCTCCACCATCAACGATATAGACTGGTCCGACTACGCTAACGAGTATGAGCCCATTTCCTCCTATCGGCCCCGGGGTGATGGTGATGAGATGCCGTCCCGCCTCGATATCTTGAGTGCAAAGCCCAATCTGCAGTCCCATTTGCGCTGGCAGCTCACCCTCACCGATCTCAGCGATGAGGAAAAGGAGCTGGGCGAGCATATTCTCGGTAATTTGAGCCGGGAAGGGTTTCTGGAGGCGGACCTTGCCGAGATTGCCCAGCTGAGCGGTCATGACCTGGATGATGTCCATTACGTCCTGGAGGTGATCCAGGAGATGGACCCGGCCGGGGTGGCGGCCCGCAATGTTCAGGAATCCCTGCTGTTGCAGCTTGAGCGGCTGGACTTAAAGGATGACCTGCCCTGTGAGATTATCAAAGAGCAGCTGCATCTTCTGGAGACCAAGAATTATATCGCCATTGCCCGGGCCCTTCGTCGTTCCGTTGAAGACGTGGTGGCTGCTGTTGCCGTTATTGTCGGCCTTGACCCCCATCCCGGCTGGGCCTATTCAGATGAAGAGCCCCATTACATCACCCCGGATGTGACCCTGCAGAAGGTGGATGACGAATATGTCATTCTTTTGAATGACGACGGTCTGCCCAGGCTCAAAATAAGCTCCTATTACCGGGATATTTTGAAAAAGCAGGCCAATACCCCGGCCGAGACCCGGGAATATATCCAGGAGAAGATGCGCTCTGCCGCCTGGCTCATTAAAAGTATCCAGCAGCGCCAGCGCACCATCTATCGGGTCATGGAATCGATCCTCAAATTTCAGTACGATTTTTTTGAAAACGGGGTGTCCCACCTCAAACCCCTGGTGCTGCGTGATGTTGCCGAAGATATCAGTATGCATGAATCAACGATCAGCCGGGTGACCAGTAATAAATATGTCCACACCCCCCAGGGCACCTTTGAATTGAAATATTTTTTCAACTCTTCCATTGCCCGCAAAGGGGGTGGTGACGCCCTCTCCTCCGAGAGCATTCGGCAGCGGATCCGGCAGCTCATCCAGGCTGAAAATTCGGACAAACCCCTTTCTGACAAGGCCCTGGCCGATATCTTTGCCAAGGATAATATCAAGTTGGCCCGGCGTACCGTTGCCAAATATCGAGAGCAGCTCGGCATCCTTTCTTCCAAGTTTCGCAAAAAACCTAAACTTAAATAGTTGAGAATCGTGAGCAGCCTGATCCAGCCCTCCCACATTAATGCCGCCTTGGCAGCCACCTCCAAGCGGGCAGTCCTGGCTGAGATGGCGGCAATGTTCACGGCTTTAGATCAGGAGGCAGTGCAGGCGGCCCTGCTGGAGCGGGAGACGGTGGGCTCCACGGCCATTGAGCCCGGCATTGCCATACCCCACGCCAAGCTGACGGTGGCCTCGGAGATTGAGGTCTGTTTTGGCCGCAGTCAGGCCGGCATACAGTGGGGAGCACCGGACCATCAGCTGGTCCATCTCATCTTTATGATGGTGGCCCCGGTGCAGGCCTCCCAGAAATATCTGCAGGTGCTGGCCACTCTCTGCCGCTTTCTGCGCCACCGCAACAATCGCAGCCTGCTGCAAAGTGCCGCTGCTGAAGAGCTGGTCACCTTTCTGGTGGCGGCCAAGGAGCTGCAATGAGCATGACATCCGGGCCCCGGACCATTCTGCTTACCGGTCTTGCCGGAGCCGGCAAGACCACTGCCCTCAACATCTTTGAGGACATGGGCTATTATTGTATCGATAATCTGCCCTCTTTTCTGGTGGAGGACTTGATGGCCAGGCGAGAGGGGGCCCGCCATCTTGACCGGCTGGCCCTGGTCATGGATAGCCGCGATCCCCTCTTTTTTGAACGTCTGCCCGGCATCATGGCGGCCCTGGGCGAGCCGGGCCACGATTTCAGCCTCTTTTTTCTGAAGGCCGATGACGAGACCCTGATCAGGCGCTTTGGTCAGATGCGCCGGCCTCATCCCCTGGTGGGTGACAGGAGCCTGGCCGAGGCCATAAGCGATGAACGCCAGCGGTTTGAGGGCTTGCTGGCCTGGGCGGTGCGGGAGGTGGACACCACGCATCTCTCGCCCAACCAGTTGCGGGGCGTTCTCCGTCAGGCCTGTGGCGCTGATCTGGCGGGGGTGCCCTTGCCGGTGATTGTCACTTCTTTTGGCTTTAAGCATGGCCTGCCGCCGGAGGCGGATCTGGTCTGGGATGTCAGGTTTCTGCCCAACCCCCATTTTCAGGCCCATCTCAAGGAGAAAACAGGCCAGGAGGATGATGTTGCTGATTTTGCCTTGAATAATGAGGTGGGTCGCGACTTTCTCGCGCTCCTTGAGCCCCTGTTGACCTTTATGGTGCCCCAGTATCAGCGGGCCGGCAAGGTCTCGCTGACCATTGCCGTCGGCTGCACCGGCGGCAAGCACCGCTCTGTGGCGGTGAGCCGGCGGATTGCGCAGATGCTCTCCGGCCTGGATATTGAACTCCGCCTCAGCCACCGCGATATCGGCAAGGAGTGAGAGGGAATCAGCAGATAGCCAACAAAGAGAGACCTTCGAGCGCAGTAGTTTTTCAGACCGGCTGATAGCCGGCACTGGAGCTGGGGCCATCTGGCGCCCTGCTGATGGTCCGGTTTTTTTCCCCAGAATATCCTAAAAAACCTGGCCGCGCCGCCCCCTAGCGGCCAGGCTTTTTCACCCTTCACCCTTCACCCTTCAAAGAAGCTGCACCACCTCGCCATTTGCCACCTTGATCTCCCGGAAATGGGAAAGGGGCTGGTTGTTGTAGTGCAGCAGCAGACAGCGGGCCACAATGAGATGGGTGACCAGCAGGACAATGCCCTCTTCCCTGGCCCCTATTTCTTCCACCGCAGCCACGGCCCTTTTCTGGACGGCGGCCAGGTCCTCGCAGCCGTTGACCCGGAATTTCTCAGGGGCGGCAAGCCAGGTGGGATACTCCTGACCAAAGCGGTGGCGGATTTCAGCCTTGGTCAGGCCGTCCCAGTGGGGCAGATGGATATCGGTTAAGGCCGGAACCTCACGGAGGGGAAGCCGGCATTTTTCGGCCAGGATCTGCCCGGACTGCAGCGTGCGGCGCAAAGGCCCGCTGTAGAGGGCGGTAAGACCCATGGTAGCGCATTCGGCGGCCAGTTCCTGCAGCTGCCTTCGGCCCTCTGGGCAGAGGGGTTCGTCACTGCGGCCGGCGAAACGATTTTCCTGGTTGGCCACGGTCTTGCCGTGTCTGGTCAGATAGATTTGAGGGGCCATGATTTCCTTAACAAAACTGCTTGCCGCCGGGAACTTTTTCCGAGTAGAGTGTTCACGTTTTGTAACAGGTGCGGGGCCGAGCTACTCTTTTGCCTTCGGTGTCCCCTTCGACGGGGAGGCAGGAAGGCGATCTTCTTTATATCCAGGGGCATATTATCGTGAATTTTCTTAAAGGTCACACCAAATCCTACCTTTTGCTGCCGTTCTTTATCCTGCTCTTTTGCCTGGCCGGGCAGCAACTGCTCTTGGCCGCCCCTGCTCAAACCATCCACATAAAACCCTTTGTCGTGCATGCCCAGACAGATATCTCTTTTTTAAAGGACGCCATGCGCAACATGATGGCCAGCCGCCTGGCGGCCAACGCCAACCTGCAGGTGGTTGCTGCGGAGGAAGAGGCTGATTATCTGCTGGCAGGCGCCATCACTGCCATCGGCAAGACCCTCAGTATCAATGCCGAGATCATAACCCGGGATGGCTCACGGCCGCCAGCCACCTATTACGCCTCGGCTGCCAATGAAAATGAGATCATAAAGGCGGTGGATCAGCTGGCGGCAGATATCAGCCAAGGCTCCTTTGGTCAACAAGCAGCTGCGGCCGCGGTACCGGCCCCGGCCCCAGAGCCGGCGGTGAGCCAGCCTGCCCCCCCTGCTGCCCCCGGCTTTCAAACCGCCCACCCCGATCGCGCCTTCATCCGGCCAGCCCCCCCGGAGATTGCCCCCGCGCAAGCCGCGGCCCCGGCCCAGACCAGTTCCGCCTTGATCAGCTCCCTGGCCATTAATGAGGCCCTGGGGTTCAGCAAGACCCAGAATCTGCAGCTGGCCATCCAGGATATCAGCGTGGCTGATCTGGATGGTGACGGTGTCGACGATATTGTGGTGGCCGGCAAAAATGAGATAAGGGCCTTTCATTTCCAGGGCAGTCGGCTGGTTCAGTTCGGCACCCTCTCCCTCTCCTCCTCGCAGAAGATCATCGCCATGGGGGCGGCTGATCTCAATGGCAACGGCCGGGCCGAGATTTATGTCAGCGCCATTGCCGGCGATCGGCCCCTGGCCCTGGCTGCGGAGTGGCAGCCGGGAGGCTTCAGCACGCTCTTTGAGGATCAGCCCTGGTACATCAAGCCCATGACGGCTCCGGGTCGCGGCCTCTTTTTGGCCGGACAGCAGGCCACCCTTGACGCCCCCTTTATGGCGGGTATCTTTGAGCTCACTCTGGTGGATGGGGCGCTGGTAAAGGGGGAGGCTCTGCCTGTTCCTGCGGAGATCAATCTTTTCAGCTTTGCCCTGGCAGATCTGGAGGGCGATGGCGCTGTTGAGGTCATCACCATTGATGGCAATGACAGGCTCAGGGTCCTTACTGCCGGCGGCAAGCAGCTGTGGCAGAGCGATGATTTCTTTGGCGGCAGTCTCCGCTATGTGGGTGGCCCCGGCCTGAGCCGGTCCCGGAGCGGCAGTGCTCAGGAGCAGGACAAGACCTATATCCCGTCGCGGCTCATCATTACGGATATCAATAACGACAATCTCCCCGATGTGGTGATTAATAAAAATCTCTCCACAGCCTCCCGGGTTTTGCGGAATCTGAAGTCCTATCCCAGCGGCGAGATCCATGGTCTGGTCTGGAGCGGTATCGGCCTCACGGAACTGTGGCGCACCAAGAAGATTGACGGCTATGTGGCCTCCTATGATTTCCGCAAGGTCGCCGGCTCAGACCAGGCCCTCCTCTATGTGGGCCTGATCCTCAACAGCGGCTGGCTGGATATGCTGCGCGCCAAGGATTCCACGGTTCTCATCTATCCCCTTAATCTCTCTGCCGCGGGCCGGTAACCAGGCGCGGCCTTGGCCTGATATCGTTCTCTCAGCCAGTGCCAGAACGGCGCCAACCCGGCACCGGTGCTGGCTGAGAGGGGGAAAATTTCCAGACCTGGTTTGAGCTGGCGGGCCTGAGAGCAGCATTCTTGCAGGTTGAAATCGACATAGGGTAGCAGATCAATTTTGTTGATTAACAGGAGATCTGCTGTGAGAATGAGGTCCGGGTATTTGGCCGGCTTGTCCTCTCCCTCCGGGGTGCTGACCATGGCAACCCGCAGATCTTCCCCCAGATCATAGGCGGTGGGACAGACCATGTTGCCTATATTCTCAATGATCAGCACCTTTGTGGTGCTGAGATCCATACCCGCTATGGCCCGCTGCACCATGCGGGCATCAAGATGGCAGGCAGCGCCGGTATTGATCTGCACGGCAGCCAGGCCGGCCCTGTGCAGCCGTTGCTGGTCGTTGTCCGTCTGTTGATCGCCGACAATAACGGTCATGGTCAGCTCCCCCTGGTACTGTTGTCCCACTCTTTCCAGAAACGAAGTTTTTCCTGAGCCCGGCGCACTGATGATGTTGAGGCAGAGAATGCCCTTGGCGGCAAGATGCCGGCGGACCTCACCGGCAATCTCATTATTGAGGGAAAGGATATCCCGGCCCAGGTTGATCTGTTGGGCGGGCTCGTTGGCGTCGGTGGGACAGCCGCATGTATCACACATTATTCTATCTCGATGGAGGTTATTTGTAATTCCTGGCCGCGGACCACTTCCGGATAAAGGTCGCAGGTGGGACAGGGGCTGCTGTTTTCCTCGCTTTCTCTGGCGCATGAAGGGCAGCGGTAGCAGAGGGCGATTGTGGTGATGACCAGTTCGGCGCCGGCGGCCATGGATTTCGGGCTCATGGCTTCAAAGGCAAAGGCCAGGGCATCAGCCACCACCCCGGCCCGCTCCCCGATGGCCAGATCGATACGGGTCACCTTGGCACCTTGAGCCTTTTGGGCGGTGCTGGTGACAATCTCCAGGATGTTGGCCATGATGGACATCTCATGCATGGCTGCTCTCCGCGAAAGGAGGAGGTGGTGCCTCTTTTTTATGATAGAGGGCGGCGGCCACCACGGCCTGACCCAGGGCCAGTCCCCCGTCATTACAGGGGATTTTCTGATGGCAATAGACGCGTAACCCCGCCTGGGCCAGGCTTTTCTGCAGGCCCTCACTGATCAGGCGATTCTGGAAAACCCCGCCGCTGCAGGCCACCTCCCTGATCCCCTCTTCCCGGGCCACAACCAGGGTGGCGGCGGTGAGCATCTGGATGATGGTGTTGTGGAAGCGGCTGGCAATGACCGCCGCGGGTGTCCCTCTCTCCAGGTCGGCAATAATGCCCTGCAGCAGGCCTCTGGTCTCCAGGATGCGGGGTGCTTTGTCCTGACTATTAATTGTATCAAAAGGGTAGACCCCTTCTTCGCCGGGGGTGCAGATGGCCTCAAGCTCCATGGCGGCCTGGGCTCCAAAGGTGATGCGGGATCTGAGATTGATCAGGGCGGCTACGGCATCAAAGAGGCGGCCCAGGCTGGAGGTGAGGGGGGAATTGAGCTTTTTATCCAGCATCTCGATGAGCAGCTCTTTGGTTTTTTGGGGTATGGCCTTCAAAAAGGCAAGGTCTTGGTGCTGGTGGTGCCAGCCTTCCCGGTGCAGCCAGGCCAGGGCCAGGCGCCACGGCTCTGTAACGGCCATGTCGCCGCCGGCCATGGCCAGGGGGACAAAATGGGCCAGGCGGCGGAAGCCGGTTAAGGTGCAGAGGAGGATCTCGCCCCCCCAGATGGTGCCATCTTGGCCCAGGCCGGTGCCGTCCAGGGCCAGGCCGAGCACCGGGTGATCAAGGCTGTTTTCCGCCATGCAGCTGGCAATATGGGCGTGGTGGTGCTGGACGGCTATTTGTTTTCTGGCCGGCTGCGCCAGGGCAAAACGGCTGCTCTGATAGCCGGGATGGCGGTCGCGGGCCACCAGGTGAGGGGTAAGGCGGAGAAGGGCCTGGAGATGGCCGGTGGCCTCCTGGTAATGGCGGTAACTGGCCGGGGAGCTGTTCTCCCCCAGGTGTTGGGAGACAAAGGCGCGCTTGCCGCGGGTCAGGCAGATGGTCACTTTTTCCTGGCCGCCACAGGCCAGGATGGCGGGGCATTCCATGGTCAAGGGCACCGGCAGGGGGGCATAGCCCCGGGAACGACGCAGGATCTGGGCATGGTTGTCATGCATCCGGAAAAGGGAGTCGTCACAGCGGTTGACAATCTGCCGGTTGTGGCTGAGCACGGCGTCACAGCCTACCCCCAGTCTGGCCAGCGCCTCGCTGGTCTTGATGAGCATGGGGTTGCCCGGCTCATTAAAGCTGGTCATCACCAGGACCTGCGGCCCTTGGTCAAAGAGGAGATAGTGGAGGGGGGTATAGGCCAGCATGATGCCGACTTCTGTCAGGCCCGGGGCGATCAATCTGGAAAGAGGGGTGTTGTTTTTTGCCGGCAGGATGACGATGGGCCGGGCCGGCGAGGAGAGCATCTCCCCGGCCGGCGGGGAGATCCAGACCAGGCCGGCCGCGCTTTCCAGGTCGCGGACCATGACGGCCAGGGGTTTGTCCATTCTTTGTTTTGCGGCCCTGAGCCTGGTAACGGCCTCATCAGAACAGGCATCAGCGGCCAGATGAAATCCTCCCACCCCCTTGATGGCCACCACCTGGCCCTCCTTGAGCAGGGCGGCTGTTTTGGCCAGCGGGCTTTTTGACTCCGGGCCATTTTTGTCATAAAGGCAGAGGCGCGGGCCGCAGCCGGGGCAGCAGATCGGTTCGGCATGAAAGCGGCGGCTGGCCGGATCCTGGTACTCCTGCTGGCAGCGGCGGCAGAGGGGAAAAGCGGCCATGGCGGTCAAGGGGCGATCATAGGGGAGGCCCTCCATGAGGGTGAAGCGGGGCCCGCAGGCCGTGCAGGAGATAAAGGGATGCTGGTAACGGTGATTGGCCGGATCAAGCAGTTCCCCCTGGCAGGCGGCACACATGCCCATGTCAGCCGGGGCCAGCGGGTCCAGGCTGCCGCTGTTGCGGCTGGGTCCGATGGTGAAGGCGGGGTATTGGCGGGCCGCTATCTGCTCTTGGTGCACAGCGCTAATGGCGGCCCCCGGCGGCGGGCTGGCCTGCAGAGAGTCAAGAAGAAGGGCGATCTGGCCTGCGTTCCCCTCCAGGATAAGCTCCACCCCGGCCAGACTGTTTGCCACCTCACCCCGCAGGCCGTGTTCCATGGCCAGACGGTAGAGGTGGGGCCGGAAGCCCACGCCCTGCACCATGCCACTGATGAGAATCTTTATGGTTTTGCCGGGACAACCGGCTGGGGGCAGAGGCATGCAGAGGGGGGTGGCTTGGCGGCCAGAGCATCCTTCTTTTTGAGGGAATGCACTGGCCGGCAGGGAATATCTTTACAGGTCCAGGGTTAAACACGAGGCCAGGTCAGATGGCATCGGCACCTTTTTCCCCGGTGCGGACCCGGATTACCTCGTAAACGGTCATGACAAAGATCTTGCCGTCACCGATTTTACCGGTGTAGGCGGCCTTCGTGATGGTCTCCACCACCAGGTCGGTCTGGGAGTTGTTCACCACCAGCTCCAGCTTGATCTTGGGGATGAAGTCAACATTGTACTCAGCGCCGCGGTAGATTTCCGTATGGCCCTTTTGGCGGCCATAGCCTTTCACCTCGGACAGGGTCATGCCGCTGATCCCGATTTCGCGCAGGGCATCTTTTACAGCGTCAAGTTTAAAAGGTTTGATGATCGCTTCAATTTTTTGCATGGGGAACGCTCCAACAGTGGATAAAAGGGCTGATCTGGTCCAGGTCAGCCCGGAAGTTTTGTCTTAGAGGGTATAGCCGATCTCGCTGTGCTGAGAGAGATCCAGGCCCTGGACCTCATCATCCGAGTCTACCCGCAGGCCGATGAGCAGATCAAGACCTTTGAGGATAATGAAGCTCATAATCAGAGAATAAACGATGGTGGCGCCGGCATCAACTGCCTGAATCAAAAGCAGTTTGGCATTGCCGAAGAAAAGACCGTCGGCGCCGCCGGGATTGACGGCCAGGGAGGCGAAGAGGCCGGTGGCCAGGGCACCCCAGAGCCCCCCCACCCCATGGATGCCCACCACGTCCAGGGCGTCATCATAGCCGAGCTTGTTCTTGACCAGCACCGCAAAATAGCACAGCATGCCCCCTGCCAGACCGATAAGGATGGCGGAGGCCGGCGAAACATACCCTGCTGCCGGCGTAATGGCAACCAGACCGGCAATGGCACCGGAAGCGGCACCGAGGATGGTGGGTCTGCCCTGGTAGAACCATTCGGCCATGAGCCAGGCCAGGGCGCCGCAGCCGGCAGCCACCTGGGTGGTCATGAAGGCGGTGGCGGCAATGCCGTCGGCAGCAAGGGCGCTGCCGGCATTAAAGCCGAACCAGCCGAACCAGAGAATGCCCGCCCCCAGCAGGGTCATGGGCAGGTTATGGGGATGGAGGGACTCTTTGCCCCAGCCTTTGCGTTTGCCGATGAGGAGGGCCGCAACCAGGGCAGCGGCCCCGGAGTTGATATGGATAACAGTACCCCCGGCAAAGTCCAGACCGCCATGGCTGCTGATCCAACCCTGGCCCCATACCCAGTGACAAATCGGCAGATAGACAAGAGTGGTCCAGAGAATGGTGAAGAGGAGAAAGGCGGAGAACTTGATGCGCTCGGCAAAGGCACCGGTGATGAGGGCGGGGGTGATAACGGCGAACATGAGCTGAAAGGCGCAGAAAACCAGGTGGGGGATGGTGCCGCCTTCCATGGTCTCGGCGCCGACGCCGCGGAGCAGGAGAAAGTCGAGACCGCCGATCAGGCCGCCCACGTCCGTGCCAAAGGCCAGGGAGTAGCCATAAAGCACCCAGATAATGGTCACCACGGCCAGGCAGATAAAGCTCTGCAGCAGAGTGGAGAGCACGTTTTTGGAGCGGACCATGCCGCCATAAAAAAGGGCCAGTCCCGGGGTCATAATCATGACCATGGCCGTTGCTATGAGCATAAACGCCGTATCGCCACTATTCATTCTCTTTTCTCCTTATGCTTTAGGGAGGGCTGCACGCCCCTTTGGAAGGCCTTCTCTAAAAAAATACTCCTGAACATGCAAAAGCAAGCCCTGTGCCAGGGACAATAAGGTCCTTTTATTTGTCCCTGATTCTAATATATCTATTTGATATATTAGAAATTTTATTCTGAAGCCCGCTGACCGGTCGGCGTTTTTTTATTTACAATAATGTGTAATAGCGGCCACTTGTTTTCTTTTTTGTAATAATAGGGGGCGGCCGAAAACGGCTTTTCCGGGGGGCTGTTTCAGGCGGGCACGGGAAAGCTGGGGAAGATGAGGCAAGAAGGGAGCGGCAGGCAAGCCTTCAGGGGGCGGCCGGCTCGTTGTGATTGGCGGCATAATAGGACGCCAGCAGGTCAATGGAGGAGACAATGCCCTTGATATCGTTATTCCTGGAGACCACCAGGTGATGGATCTTGTTTTTGATCATCAGGATGGCGGCGTCCTGCACCGGCAGGGAGGGATCCACCTCGATGAGCAGATGAGAGCAGATTTCCCAGGCCCGCACCTGTTTCATGTTGCGTCTCAGCATATGGGATTTGAGAATGTCATTGGAAGTGATGATCCCGAAACAATGGCCATCCGGATCCAGCACGGGCACGCAGGAGTATTTGCGGGCGGCAAGGATACATTCCACATCTTCAAGGGTGTCATCGACATCAACAACGGTGATGTTTTCTGCCATAATGTCAGACAGGATTTGCGACATATGCTCTCCTTGGGGTTTTCAGGGCCCCGCCAGAAGCGGGGAGATCAAGGGTGCTGGCAGCAGCCCCTGTGCCGGTGGCCTTTAATGGTCATCAGCCACCAGATATTCTTTGAGTTTTTCCAGCAGAGATTCCGGCATATCTTCATGAAAAAGGAAGGCATGGGCCTCTTCGCCGCTGATCTGCTGTTTTATTTCAAGGGGCAGGGCGCGGAGGAGGGCCATCCGCTCCGGATCAGGTTTTTTCGGGGGTTCGGAAGATTGCGGGCTCATTTTCTGATACTCCTTCAGGTAAAGGGGAAAGAAGAAAGAGGGCGTTGGCTCGGCCATATTCAGGCATGTACCTGCCTTGATTTTTTTCTTTGACGCTTGTTTTCGTACATCAGGTGGTCCGCCTTTACCAGCAGTTCTTCCAGAAGGCAGGGTGTTTTACCCTGATATTTGACCAGCCCCGTACTGATAAGCAGCTCGTAGCCGCGATTTTCTTCTTCATTAAGAACGGCCAGATGCTGTTCAAATCGGGCCACCACCTCCTGGGCATTCTGGTTGTCAGCAATGGCGGTAAGCAGGACCGTAAATTCATCTCCCCCCATCCGGGCGATGATATCGCCATCACGGAAGGTTTCCCGGAGGAGGCGGGCCGTGTCGATGAGGGCCTGGTCGCCCATGGTGTGGCCTTTATGGTCGTTGATCCATTTCATGTTGTCAATATCCAGGTAGAGCAGATGTAGATTGCCGCCGGAACGGGCGGTGATGGCCAGTTGTTTTTCGGCCATGGCAAAAAAGCCGCGCCTATTTAAGAGCTGGGTGAGCTCATCGGTGATGGACAGCTTTTTAAGCTTTTCCTCAAAATGTTTGCGGTCAGTGACATCGCGGAAGATACCCCGGGTGGAGACCAGTTCGCCGTTTTTGATATGGCCGTTAATATTGCCTTCCACGCAAAAGCTGTGGCCATTTTTGGTCAGGAAGGTTGTTTCCAGCAGATCAACCTTGCCGCCCAGACAGAGCTGGCCAAAGACTTTCTGGCAATGGGGCCGGGAGTCGGGATGGATGATGTCAAAGGCGGAGAGGTAGGGGATTTCGGCGGCGCTGTAGCCCAAGGCCTTTTCCCAGGCCTTGTTCACATATAAAATCTTGCCGTCTGGGCCCACCATCTGGATGATATCCTGGGAATTTTTAAAAAGGTCGTGATAGCGGTCTTCCGAGGCCCGTAATTTCTGGAAGGTGTGGGCACTGTGCAGGGCCATGGCCGCCTGATTGGCCAGGCTGTCGTAGAGAATAATTTCCTGGTCCGTGAAGGTTCTGGGCTTAAGGGTGTGACCCACCAGAACCCCCAATACTTCTCCGGTGACGATCATGGGTACACACAGGGCGGAACGAATATCGTGCTCAAGGACAAGGGGCGGGATCTCAAAACGGCGTTCCGTCAGAAAGTCCACCACCACCTGCGGGGATTTTGTTTTTATCACATGGCTTGCCAGCCCCTGGCCTTCCAGAAGGGGGGCGCTGTTAATCATTGATTCGGGAAAACCCATGGTATCCTGAACCACCAGGCTTCGCTGGTCCTCAGAAAAAAGGAGTAGCGTGGAAAAGTCAAACTGCAGCAGCTCCTTGGCGTGGCGGACGATATGACGGTAGAGCTCTTTGCGGTCCGTGGTGGTGGTGATCATTCGGGAGGCGGTAAAAAAATCGTCCTGGCTGCGGCTGTAGCGGTCCAGGGCTGCGGCCATTTCCTTGGTGCAGCTGATATCATGGATGGTTTTGACAACGGCGATAACCTGGCCCGTCTCATCAAAAAGAGGCTGGGCCTTGATCTTCAGCCATTGTGTCTGGCCATTGGCAGACACAACTTCCCTGATGACCTCCACCTCTTTTTTGCTCTCCACAACGAGTTTAAGGGGGCATTCCTCGCCATGCTCCTCGCAGGGGCGCTCAAGGTTGAAGATCATCTGGTGGCAGGAGCAGGCCTTTTCCCCTTGGCCGTGGGCGGCATCAAAGAACTGGCCGGCGGCCTTGTTGGCAAAAAGAATGGTGAAGCCGCAATCTAGAATAAGCAGAGGATCGGCAATATTATTGAGGGCGGCGAGCAGCAAGGCGGGAGTTTGCAGGAGGGGGTTATTTTCTGAAAAGGCCATAAATATAGATCCGAAAAAGAGCCCATGATCGTTAAGGTCGAAGGCCACGCAGAACTTTTCTGGTGACGCTGAAGGTAAACACGCCAGGCAACAGCGGCAGGAAAAGATGTTATGACGCTCTTGCAGAGGCAAATCTGCTTATGCAAAAGATCCCCATTTGTTGCTCTTTGCCTGCCTGCCCGCCAAACTTAAGCAGCATAGTCGAATATGAAAGAATTTTCCCGTAAAAACAAGGCACTATTATGCCAAAATCTAAGGGGCAGGTCCAGGATAAAGAGGAGATCTGCGCCGCAGGTCATGCTTTCTTTATCTGCGCCGGGCCAGAACCGGGGTCTCTGGGGCCCGGGTGGCGACAAGGGGGGATGGGCCGGGGTGGGCCGGCCTCTCATTATGGGCGGGCTGCGACATTTTACTTGCGTCAACGGCTTCTTCCATATTCTTATGGAGGCAAAACAGTCTATCACAGGGGTATGGGTCTATGTGTGAATTTTGTACGAAACATGGGGACGGCAAGGTCTGGTTCAAGAATGGTGCCAATTACGGCCGTGACCTGCTGGCCGATCTGGAGCGGCGCGGTTATATCAAGGACTTTTTCAGCTCTACCATTGAAGAGGGCGTTGTCTCCCTGGGCCGCCTGGAGACCCTCTATCAGAAGAAGAAAAAGCTGCCGGACCGGCTGGTTAAGGCCATGGTGGCCAAGGCCAGGGAAGAGCATTTCGGCCAGGTGGTGACCATGGAGGATATCCGCGCCATGGTGGGCAAGGCGGCCACCGTGGTCCGCCTGCCCTGTGCCTGTCGCTGGGCCGCCATGAAGAAAGAAAACCGCTGCTGCTATAGCGTGAGCTACAGCCCGGATGCCTGGTATGATGATCTGGACATGGGCTATTTCGGGCTGGCCCAGGATGAGGGGCTGGAAAGGGTGCACCCGGCAGAGGCCATCGCCCAGATGGAGGCGCTGGAGGAGCATGGCGCCATTCATACCATCTGGACCATGATGACCCCCTTTATCGGCGCCATCTGCAACTGCCAGCCCGGCGACTGCCTGGGCCTGCGCACCCTGGCCTTGGATGTGGAGACCATGTTCCGCGGCGAACAGGTGGCCGTGGTGGATGAAAAGAAGTGCAGCGGCTGCGGAGCCTGCGAGGATGCCTGTCAGTTCCAGGCCATCAGCAGCCGCCAGCTGAGCGGAACGTCGGTGGCCACAGTCAGCGCTCACCAATGCTTCGGCTGCGGCCTGTGCCGCAACACCTGCCCGGCAGAGGCCCTGACCATGGTGGGGCGGTAGCGGAAAGCATCCCCTCACCCCGGCCCTCCGGAGTCTCCTGTCGGTCGCGTATCTCCCCTGAGGGGCGAGGGGGAAATCTTTTGCCCACAGGGAGTGGCGCAACATGACGCAAAAAGATCAACACCAGATTCCAGCCCGGGTCACCGGCCTGAAAAGAATCAGACGGGCGGCCGGCTACTCCTTTGCCGGGCTCAGGTACACCTTTCAGGGCGAGGCGGCCTTTCGCCAGGAGCTTCTGCTCTGCCTGCTGTTGACGCCGCTGATCGTTCTGCTGCCCCTCGCCCTGCTGGCCAAGATCTATCTTCTGGGCTGCCTGGCCCTGGTCTTGATCTGTGAGCTGGCCAATACCGCCCTGGAGGTCATCATCAACCATCTTTCCCCTGACTACAGTGAGGCGGCCAAAAACGGCAAGGACATCGGCAGCGCCCTGGTCTTTGTGGCCCTGGTCAATCTGGCCATCGCTCTGCTGGCCCTGACAGCCCCACTTCTCTCTGCTGCCGGCAAGGGCTAAGAAAATGGGAATTTTACTCGTTGAAGATGATCTGAAGATTGCCTCATTGATCAAGAAGGGGCTGAATCAGGCCGGTTTCATAGTGGATCACGCGGTTGACGGCCAGGAAGGCCTGGAAAAGGCCCTCGGCGGCGAATTTGACGCCGCCATTATCGATATCATGCTGCCCCGTCTCGATGGCCTTTCCCTGCTCCAACAAATGCGGGAGGAAAAGATCTCGACGCCGGTTATCGTGCTGAGTGCCAAACGAAGCGTTGACGACCGGATTAAGGGCCTGCAGATGGGCGGTGATGATTATCTGACCAAGCCCTTTGCCTTTTCCGAACTTCTGGCCCGTCTCCAGGCCCTGCTGCGGCGCAGCGCCGGCAAGGCCGAGCCGGTGGTGCTCCATTATGATGATCTCACCGTGGATCTGATCAGCCATGAGGTCTCCCGGGGCCCTGATCTCCTTGATATCCAGCCCCGGGAATTTGATCTTCTCGTTTATCTGGTCAGAAATGCCGAACGGGTGGTGTCAAAAACCATGATCATGGAGCATGTCTGGGGCTATAATTTTGACCCGCAGACCAATGTGGTGGAGGCCAGGATGTGCCGGCTGCGTAATAAAATAGATAAGCCCTATGCCAAAACGCTTATCCAGACCGTGCGCGGGGTCGGCTATGTCCTTAAAAAGTCTTCTTGAGAGTCGTCACACCCTGGCCTTCCGCCTCACCCTCTGGTACGCCTTCTTTTTTGTGGTTTCGGCCCTGATCACCTTTCAGGTCTTTTTTGTGATGACCAGCGCCTATAATCGGGCCGCCACCGACAGCGAGCTGATCATGGAATATGATGAGTTCGCCGCCTTCTATGGGCAGGGCGGTGTTGAGGCCCTCAGAGGGGCCATTGAGCTGGAGGTCAGGTTGGAGGGGGCCGATCGCTTCTTTTTTCGGCTCCTGGGACCAGAGGGCCAGGAACTGCTGGCCACTGAAAAAGCCGCCTGGCAGGCCCTGCTTGCTGACGGGGATGATCTGGGCGAGCTGCGGCCCGGCAGTGCCTATACCCTCTATCCTCTGCCTTATGGCGGCTACCGCCATGGCGCCCATGGTCTCTCGGGTAAAATGGGGTCGGACGTCACCTGTCAGATCGTCATCTCCCGGCAAAAGGGGGAACATTTTTTAGAGACCCTGCGCGACGTCTTTCACCTGGTTCTTCTTATCGTCGTTATCATGGCCGCGGCCACCGGTCTCTTTATGGCGCGCCGGGCCCTGGCCGGCGTCAAAGAGATCTCCAGGGCCGCCCAGGAGATCGCTGCCGGCGCCTTGGACCGGCGGGTGGCCATCATGACCGGCGGGAAGGAGATTACCGAGCTGGCCGATACCTTTAACACCATGCTTGATCGCATCAACTTGCTGATCAAGGGCATGGCTGAGATGACCGACAATATTGCCCACGATCTGAAAAGCCCGGTGACCAGGATGCGGGCCATGGCCGAGATGGCCCTGGTGGATGAAAGAGATGCCCTGGAGCGCCAGGGTCTGGCGGCGGATATTGTTGAGCAATGCGACATGCTTCTCGAGTTGATCAATGCCATGCTGTTCATCTCCGAGGCCGAGGCCGGTGCCGCGGTTTTTCAAAAGAGCAGGGTGGATATGGCCCGAGTGGTGGAAGACGCCTGTGAGCTCTTTATGCCCCTGGCCGAAGACAAAAAAATTGCCCTGGAGATGGCCCTGACCGGCCCCTGTCTGGTGGCGGGCAACCTCAACCTCCTGCAGAGAATGGTGGCAAATTTACTGGATAATGCCCTCAAGTACAGCCATGAAGGTGGTCTGGTTAAGGTCTCCCTGACCCCTGAGCAGGGCCGGGTCGTGCTGCGTTTTCAGGACAACGGCATGGGCATCGGTGCCGAAGATACGCCCCATATCTTTGACCGCTTTTACCGTTGTGACCAGAGTCGGACCAAACCAGGCAGCGGCCTGGGGCTCAGTCTGGTCCGGGCCATTGTTGGCGCCCATGACGGCGAGATCCGCGTGGCAAGCAGCCTGGGCCAGGGCAGCACCTTTACCGTCATCCTCCCCCTCCTGCCGTCCCCACCTCAGTGATTTTATCGAAATGAAGCAGCAGGATGCCGCAAGATTGCTGGCCTCGCAAAAAAAGAGGGTACGGCCATCGGCACAGTGCCTATCCTGCTTAGGTAACAGTAACGATTTTCGCTGCGGCCCCTTTTTACGGGATCATCAAGATTGCCAAATGGTAATCGTATGGTCATCTTGCGGTCATCTTCCCCCTGTATATTCCAGATCTTTTCAACATAAAGTCTCGGTACATAAGCCGGCTGCGGCTGCCGCAAAGGATTATCTGAAATACAATGTTTCTCAACACAAGAGAGAAACGAGGGAATAGTACAGGTATGCTTCAGGCTGACCAGCGCTCTCATCTACTTCATCATTATTATTTTGTTTCTTATCTCTTCATTGTTGCCCTCTCCTCTGGCTTTATCGAGGGCATCACGCTCCATGACCTGCGCACGGTTTTTTTTGTGGCAGCCACCCTGCTGAGTTCAAGTTTTTTCTATCTGCTCCCGGCAATTATCCTCAGTAAATCGGTGCATTTTCTTCTCGCTTCCCGCTGGACCAGGATGAAGAGATGGGCGCCTGTTGTCGATTTTGGCGTGGCCATCGGGGCAGTGGTGGCGGTGGAGCTGCTGCTCTTTGCCGACCGCAGCGTCTTTTCTCTTTTTGGTTTTCATATCAACGGCTTTGTCGTCAACCTGGTAATCACCCCCGGGGGCTTGGAGTCCATGGGCACGGGCGGCTCGGCAGTTGTGGTTGGTTTTATGGGCTTCATCGCTCTCGTCGCCGTTCAGCTCCTTCTGCTCTGGCTGTTACATAAGTTGATGGCCAGGACTAAGCCGCGCCCCTCTTTTTGGCCGAGAAAAATCTATTCCTACGGTCTGCTGGTTCTTGTCCTGCTGGCGGCCTCGGAAAAGGCGACCTATGGCATGAGTCATCTCCAAGGTTTTAAGGAGGTGTTGGTGGCTGCGGATGTCTTTCCTTTTTATCAGCCCTTAACCATCCGCTCCCTGGCTAAAAAACTGGGATTTGCAGTAAAAAGGCGGGAGAGGGTGGCGATAGACAACACGATAAGCAGTCTCTCCTATCCTTCCCAGCCCTTAGAGGTAACCGTGCCGGCGAAACCCCTCAATATCGTCTGGCTGGTTGCCGAGTCGTGGCGGGCCGATATGCTGGATCCGGAAATCAT
The DNA here is from genome assembly GCA_024637145.1 of Desulfobulbaceae bacterium. GTDB lineage: Bacteria > Desulfobacterota > Desulfobulbia > Desulfobulbales > SURF-16 > BM506. The sequence goes on along the minus strand of JAGXFQ010000036.1, from coordinate 88,960 downwards.
GCCTGTAACCTGGAAATTTGCCCAGCAAGGTCAGCGCTTCACCAACCATTATAGTGGCGGCAACGGCACCAGGATGGGTGTCTTTTCCATGTTTTATGGCGTCTATGGTCCCTACTGGTTTTCCTTTCTGGCCGAGCGGCGGCCGCCGGTTATTATGGATGTTATCCAGGATCAGGGGTATCAGCTGGGCCTCTATACCAGCGCCAAGTTCTCCTATCCTGAGTTTGACAAAACTATCTTCGCCAAGGTGCCCCAGGCAGCTCTCCACTCTCATCAGGAGAGCCTGGGCTGGCGCGCGGACCGTTATAATGTCGGGGAGATGCTCAATTTTATCGAGGAGCGCGATCCTGCCCGCCCCTTTATGGCCTTCATGTTTTTTGAGTCTCCCCATGCCAGCTATTACTTCCCGGAAGAAAGTGTTATCCGCCAGCCCTATCTGGAGGATTTTAATTACGCCACCATGTCTCTGGATGATGACATTGAGCTCATCCGCAATCGCTATATCAACTCCTGCCATCATCTCGACAGCCAGTTTGCCCGGGTTTTTGCCTATCTTGAGCAGAACGATCTCCTGGAAAACACCGTGGTTGTTGTTACCGGTGACCATGGCGAGGAGTTTATGGAAAAGGGGCGCTGGGGTCATAATTCCGCCTTTCATGAGGAACAGATAAGGGTCCCTCTGGTCATCCGGTTGCCCGGCAAGGGGGCTGGGGAAACGGACAGGATGACCAGTCATCTCGATATTGCTCCCACCCTGCTGCCGCTTTTGGGGGTCAAAAATGCCAGCGGTGATTATGCCCAGGGCTTTGATTTGCTGGGGCCTGAGCGCCGTGACTTTACCATCATCAGCGACTGGTCCCGGGTCTGTTATGTTGATGAAAAGTACAAGGAGGTGATCCCCCTCACCGCCAGCAGCATGATGCGCGGCGATACAAGCGCTCGTGATGACAAGCCTTTGGCGGATCCGGACCTTTTTCGCCAAAACCACCTGGATTTTCTGCAGCAGATGATGAAGGGTCTCGGCAAATTTAAAGGGGGACCGGCATCGTGAAACGCCACGATTTTGCGGGGGGCGGGGATGGCCAGGGGGCCACGGCTGTTCCCTGCCCGCCTTCCCTCTCTTTTGCGGCCAGAATCGGGACATCGACGGTGAGCGTAGGTCTGGCCCTTTTTTTCACCCTCTTTGCTAACAGCTCCTTTTGGGGGACCCTGGCCGCTATTTTTAACGGCCCTTCTCCCGGCAATATTGCTTTCTTTTGCTCGGTTTTTTTCACCTTGGTCGCCCTCTTGACCATGCTCATCTCTTTCTTAAGTTTCTGCTATGTGCTGAAACCTGCGGTTGTTTTGCTCCTGATCACCGCCGCTCTGGCCGGATATTTCATGGATAGCTACGGGGTCATGCTCGACCGCAAGATGATCCAGAACGTGGTGGAGACAGATCCTGCCGAGGTTTTCGAATTACTCAATGGCAGCCTGTTTTATCATCTTGCCCTGCTGGGCGTTCTGCCTTCGGTGTTCCTGTGGCGGACAGAGATTCGTTTTGAACCTTTTTTAAAAGAACTTTATAAGAAAATGGCGCTGGTTGTTCTCTGCCTTGTTGTCATCGCTGCCAGTGTGCTGCCTTTTTATAAAGAGTACATGTCGCTGGGCCGTAATAATGGCCATATCCGCTATCTCATCAACCCCACAAGCTATGTGTATGCCTTCGGGTCCACCTTCCGGCGTTCGCTGCGCTCCGGATCCGTGGCCCTGATGCCCGTTGGTGCCGATGCCCGGTTGGCTGGAATTTCGGCTCCGCGGTCCAAAAAGAACCTGGTTGTTCTTGTAGTGGGCGAGGCGGCCCGGGCCCGGGAGTTTTCCTTAAACGGCTATTCCCGGCAAACAAACCCCGTCCTGGCCGGTGAGGATATCATTAATTATGACAATTTTTATGCCTGTGGAACCTCCACGGCCGTCTCAGTGCCCTGCATGTTTTCCCATCTTGACCGCGACTCGTATAGTGACAGCAAGGCCAAAAAATATGAAAACCTGCTGGACGTCTTGACCCATGCCGGTATTGATGTGTTGTGGCGGGATAACAACTCCGGCTGTAAAGGGGTGTGCGAGAGGGTGGCAACGGAAAAGATGTCCCCTCTGCAGGTCGAGGAACTCTGCAGCAAGGAGGAGTGTTATGATGAGATATTGCTCTCCCATCTTGAGCAACATCTAGAGAACCTGACCAGTGACGGCCTCATTGTTCTGCACCAGAAGGGGAGCCACGGTCCGGCCTATTATCTGCGCCATCCCCCCGGTTTTACGAATTTTTCTCCGGAATGTGCCACCGGTGAGCTTGAGGAATGCAGCCAGGCGGAAATTGCCAATGCCTATGATAATACCATTCTCTATACCGATTATTTTCTGGGGCGGGTCATCGCCTTTTTGAAGAAGAATGAGGAGCGTTTTAACACGGCCATGGTCTATGTCTCAGATCATGGCCAGTCCCTGGGCGAAAACAATCTCTACCTCCATGGCCTGCCCTATATAATTGCCCCGGACGAGCAGAAACATATTCCCTTCATCCTCTGGCTGTCGCAAGGTTTTGAAGCGGTCAGCGGCATTGATGCCACCTGCCTTCAGCGGCAAAGCAGCGCCCCCTCTTCCCACGACAATCTCTTTCATTCCATGCTGGGGCTGATGGCGGTGAAAACAGTCGCTTATAATCCGGATCTTGATCTGTTTGCCCGATGCCGGTAAAGGGGTTCAGCGCTCGCAGCACTTTTTGGCTTTCCGGCCGCTGCCGCAGGGGCAGGGTTCGTTGCGGCCCACCTTGGCGAGGGGGGAGGCGGTGGCGGGTTGTCTGCCCTCCACATAGAGCCAGCGCCCCTCTTTTTTGACAAAGCGGCTCACCTCATGCAGGGCGAAGGATTTGCCGCCGCTCCTGTAATGGGCCTTAAACTCCACCACGCCGCTGTCGTCACTCTCCTGGCCGCCTTGGGTGGCCAGGACCTCCAGGGCGTACCAGTCCGGGGACGTTTCCAGGTCCAGGGTGGCAGGGGCCGTGTCTGGGTGCCATGTGCTCAGAAGATAGGCGCCCTTGCCCAGGGCAAAGGCAGAGTAGCGGGAGCGCATCAGGGCCTCGGCCGTGACCGCCACTTTGTGCTCTTCCAGATATGGTTTGCAGCAGGATGGGTAAGGGTGACTGCTGCCGCAGGGGCAGGGTGTTGATTGTGGTCTGGTCAGGGAGACTCCTTGGCCCCGGGCAATAAGGGCCTTTTTTTGTGAGTGGGTCAGGCGCTTGATGGCGTATTCCCGTTTGCTGGCTATTGAGCGGCACGGGCTCTCTTCCAGGTAAACCAGACGGACAGGCCGCCGGGAACGGGTATATTTGGCCCCGGTTGTGCCGCTGTTGTGGGCGGTGAGCCGCTGCGTGAGGTCCGTGGTGATGCCGGTGTAGAGGGTCAGATCCTGACATCGGACTATGTAGACGAACCAGTTTGTGGCCATGGGCGCGTATCTGTTTTGGCAGCTTTTTCGGGTGGGACCCTTTTGCTGCTGTCAGCGAAGCACGAAATCTTTCGGGGCACGACGCCCCGGGATTTTGTCGAAAATATGTGAAGTGATATCCAGGGGTAATCCCCTGGGGTGCCTGCGGGGCTAAGCGCTCCTCTCCCCCTTTCTGTTGAGCTGCACCCCCCCAAAAGTACCACTGAAGGTGGCATCATTTTTTCCCCTGCCATCGGGGCCCGGCGCTTTGCCCTGCCGTTTGGCACTCTCAGGGGAGAAGGGGGTAAATCTTTTTATTGACCTGTGCCGGACATGGCAATAAGGTAAGACTATTCTTATATAGTAAGATATTGATTTCACTTCTATATGCAAGTGAAATATGGTGTTTTCAGGTGCTGTCGGAGGGTTTTTGCATTGGGTGATTGGCTGAAACAGGAGATCAGACGGCTTGCCTATCTGATTCAATACAATCCCAATACCATTATCTTTACCGATCCCAGCGGCAAGATAGAATACGTCAACACCGTTTTTACCTCTCAGACCGGCTACAGTGCCGATGAGGTGGTGGGCCGGCCCATTGCTGATCTGGGCTTGGATGATTTGAGCTCCATCATCAAGGCCTATAACTGGCAGGATATCCTGGCCGGCTATGTCTGGGAAGGTGAGCTGGCCAGTATCAAGAAGGACGGCTCTCATTTCCAGGAACAGGTTTTTGTCCTGCCCGTTACCGATGGCCAGGACACGGTGACTTCGGTGGCCTTTGTCAGACGGGACATCACCGAGCGGAAGCTGGCTGAACACGGCCTGCTGGAACTTACCGATAGCCTGGAGCAGCGGGTGATTGAGCGCACCAGTGAACTTGATGCCTCCAATCGGGAACTGAAGGAGACCCTGGCCAGGATGCAGTGCATGCAGGATCACCTGGTGCAGACAGAAAAAATGGCCTCCTTGGGCGGACTTATTGCCGGGGTGGCTCATGAGATCAATACCCCGGTGGGCATTGCCTATACCGCCTCTACGCATCTGCGTCAAAATGCCCGTGATATAAGCGATCTCTATGCCGGCGGTGCGATGAAGCGCAGTGACCTGGCGGAATTCCTGGATGTGTGTCTGGAGTCCACCCGGCTGCTGATCTCCAACCTGGATCGGGCCAGTGAGCTTATCCGCAGTTTCAAGCAGGTGGCCATTGACCAGTCCGGTGAGGGCACCCGGCGTTTTTATCTGCGGGAATATATCGCCGAGGTTCTGCTCAGCCTGCGGCCCATGTTGAAAAAAACCAGCCATGTGGTGGCCCTGGCCGGTGACCGCGATCTTGTTCTGCACAGTTTCCCCGGCGCCTTTTCGCAGATCTTCACCAACCTGATCACCAACTCCCTTATCCACGCCTATGACGAAGGGCAGGCCGGCAGGCTGGAGATCTCCTTTTACCAGGCTGAGGGGCAGCTTGTTTTGACGTTCAGTGATAACGGCAAGGGTATTGCCAAGGGCAATATCGACCATATCTTTGCGCCGTTTTTCACCACCAATCGGGAAAAAGGGGGCAGTGGCCTGGGGCTCCACATTGTCTATAATATTGTCAGCCAGCGGCTCCATGGCACCATTAGCTGTCAGGAAAGGCCGGGGGGGGGGACATTGTTCAAGATTACCCTGCCCCTTGCCCAGGAAGGAGAAAGTCTGAATGTATGATGACGCCATAATCTTTGCCCCTGAAGATCCTCTTCAGTCAGATGGTTCGCACCAGCTCTCTTATAAGAAACCGTGGCAGATCCTCATCGTTGATGATGAAGAGGAGGTCCACGCCATCACCACCCTGGTGCTCCGCCATTTTCGTTATGACGACTCCCCCCTGCAGTTTCACCATGCCTACAGCGGGGCCGAGGCCAAGCAGTTGATTGACAGTCGCCCTGATATCGCTGTTATCCTTCTTGACGTGGTCATGGAAAAAGAGGATGCCGGTCTGGAGGTGGTGGAGTATGTCCGCAAGGAATTGAAAAATCCCTTTGTCCGTATCATTCTGCGCACGGGACAGCCTGGCCAGGCCCCTGAGGAAAAGATCATTGTTGAGTATGACATCAATGATTATAAGGAAAAAACGGAACTCTCTTCCCAGAAGCTCTTTACGGTGATGCTCTCCTCCCTGCGCACCTATCGCCACATGCTCACCATTGACGCCAATCGGGAGGGCCTCAAGAATATTATCCAGGCCTCGGCCTCTCTCTTTGAGCAGCGTTCCGTCAAACTCCTGGCCTCCGGCGTCTTGACCCAGTTGGTGGCTATCTTGGGCATGAGCCCGGATGCCATGGTCTGCCAGATTCCAGATATGAATCACGACATAACCCTGGAGAATGTCGAGGTGCTGGCCGGCTCCGGCTGCTATGAGAATCTGCTGAAGAGTGCGGTGGCCAGGGTGCTGCCGGCCCATCTGGTCAATGATCTGAAACAGGCCTGGCATAAGAAGAGCTGCCTCTGTCTTGAGGATCGTTTTGTCGGCTTTTTCCCCTCTGATTCCGGGGTGGGTGTCCTCCTCTACTGTGAAGGCTGGAATCATCTCGATGATCTGAGTAAGTCCCTGGTGGAGGTCTACTGCACCAATGTCCATGCCGCCTTTGAAAATGTCTTGCTCAACCAGGAGATTGAAGATACCCAGAAGGAGATTGTTTACACCCTGGGCGAGATTGCGGAGGCCAGATCCCTGGAAACAGGTGTTCATGTCAAAAGGGTGTCGTGTATCTCCAGAATCCTGGCCAGGAATTTTGGTCTGTCCCAGGCTGAGGTGGAGATGCTGCGACTGGCCGCTCCCATGCATGATATCGGCAAGGTGGCCATTCCCGATAATATCCTTCATAATCCCGGCAAGCTGAATGCGGCTGAATTTGCCATCATCCAGCAGCATGCCCTGATCGGCTCGGGCATGCTCAGCTCATCACCGCGGCCTATTATGAAGGCAGCGGCCCTCATTGCCCTGCAGCATCACGAGAAATATGACGGCAGTGGCTATCCCCAGGGCCTGAAGGGGGAGGAGATCCATATCTTTGCCCGCATTGTGGCCCTTGCCGATGTCTACGACGCCCTGAGCAATGACCGGGTCTACCGTAAGGCCTTTCCGCCTGCAGAGGTTTTGGCCTATATCAAAAAGGAGAGGGGCGGCCATTTTGATCCTCTCCTGGTGGAAGTCTTTTTTGACAATCTGGCCGCTATCCAGGCTGTCCAGTAAGAAGGCGGCCCTTCTCTGCAGTCATCAAGGAGAGGGGGCGGTAGTGGGAAAAATCGGTACCCTACCAGCACCCCTTTCAGGGGGTTGGTAGGGTGCCCACAAAAAAAAGGGCGCGGTTATGAACCGCGCCCTTTTTTGTGAAAGAAGATGCTCTTGATCTCTGTTCAGCTCGATTTTTTTTCCTCTTCCGGGGGCTCAATGGGGATCTCGGGCCCGGCCTGGTGGTCCAGGGGGTCTTCCAGCCTGAAGAGCATGTCGCCGTCAAGATCGGGCATGGTCAGGCCAAAGTCGTCAAGTTCATCCATGGCAAATGGAGTCGCTTTGTTTTCCGGTGCCGAATCCTTGCTCTTGGTGGAACCTGCCGGCTGCTCAGCCAGATCTTCTTCTCCCAACTCCGAGAGATCAATTTTCTCATAAAGGTCTGCCAGGTCATCCTCTTCCTCGGGGATGGTCCGTGGCCCGGCTTCTTCTTGAGAGGAATCGTGGCGGGGGGCGGAGATATCGGCACTCATGGTGGGCGGCATGGCTGCTGAGCCAAAGGCTTCTTTGTCGGTCTGGGAGGCTGAGCCGTCCGGGTATTGGCTGTCCAGACGATCCAGGTGGGAGGTGAGAAAGCCCTGCAGCTCTTCCTTGATCTGTTGTTTTTCCAGGAGAAGGGCGGCAATCTGTTTTTTGAGAGATTGCTCCAGGTCCTTGGCCTCATCCACCAGGGTTGCTGCTTCCCGGCGGGCATTTTCCTTGAGGAGATCGGCCTCCTGCCTGGCCTTGGCCTGCATCTCGTCAGCGATGTTCTGGGCCGCCATAATGGCGTTTTTGAAGGAGCGTTCCTGGGCCTGGATCTGGTCCCGCTCCCCCTGCACGGCTGTCATCTCATCGGTTAACTGCTCATTTTTTTTGACCAGAACGAGATAATTCTCGGCAACCTTTTCAAGAAAGGCATCTACTTCATCCACATCAAAGCCGCGGAAGCGGACGTGGAATTGTTGGTTCTGAATGTTCTCTGGGGTAAGCGGCATGGTCATAATCTCCTGCATCTCCTTCAAGGGGCGGACCGGGTTGTTCAGCCGACAGCGGCAGCCATATAATAGAGAGTCTTGACTAGAAAATCTTTCAGAAAAATAATCACCAGCATGACCAGCAACGGCGAAAAATCAATACCCGAGGTGTAGGTAAAGGGCAGGGCCCTGCGGACCCGGTAGAGGACAGGTTCGGTGGCTGTGTGGAGAAAGCGGATAAGGGGATTGTAGGGATCAGGGCTCACCCAGGACATGATGGCCCGGGCCAGCAGAATGATCATGTAGGCATCAAGGACAAAGTTGACCAGACCGGCAACCGCTTGGAGGAAAATTTTGACAATAGCCATGGGTCACTCAACTAACGATAAGGTTGGTGGTCTGGGCCGGCCTGGAGCCCTGCCTGGGTGAAGATGTGGCTGGCCATGCTGCGGATGGCCCTGGCTGCCGGACAATCAGGCGAGGCATGCACAAAAGGTTTTTGGCTGCGGATGGCCTGGATCACCTTGGTATCCTTGGGCAACGGACCCAGATAAGAGGGGGTTTCCTGTAGAAAACGGCCCAGCACGGCAGCCATATTGGTAAAGGTATCCTGTGCCTCTTGTTTACTTTTAACATTGTTTATGACGAGTTGAAACCCCTTTTTCAGGTGACGGGAGGCCAGGACCTTCATCAGGGCATAGCCGTCGGTAAGGGAGGTGGGGTCTGGAGTGAGAATGATGATATTGGCGCTGGCCCACTGATTAAACCAGAGCACCGAGTCGCCAATGCCGGCCGCGGTATCCACCAGAACCAGGTCGAAATCTTTGATGAGGGGTTCAAGAACTGTGGTGAGGGAGCACTGGCCCTTCTGGTTCAGGCCCGCCATTTCAGGAACGCCGGAGCTGGCAGGCAGGACAAAGAGGTTTTTCTGGACCTCAACCATGATGTTGGCAGGATCGCAGCCTTGTTCCACGGTTTCCCGGAGGGTGTGGTTGACCTGCAGGCCCAGCACCACATCGACATTGCCCAGCCCCAGGTCGCCGTCGATCAGCAGCGTCCGGGCGCCTTTTTCCGCCAGGGCGGTGGCCAGATTGACGCAAAAGGTGGTTTTCCCGACGCCACCTTTGCCGCTACTGATGCAGAGAATGGGGGGTGTTTTTTGGGCGGGGCGCATAGGCTTAACCGGTAAGGAATTTAAAAAGCTGGGCCCGTTCTTCCACGGAAACCTGACAATCCATGGTCTGGGGGGCTGTCGTGCTGCCCCTCTTCTCCATCTCTTCTGCCTGGGGCCCGGGCGGGGTGGGGCCGGGATGGAGGTCAGCAATAATTTTTTTCAGGAGGGTGTATTGTTCAGAGGGGGTTATGCCTGCCGCAAAGAGCAGAAGAGCCTGGTTGCCGGCCAGGGAATGGGTCTCAAGGCCAAGTTCTTCGGCACCATGCAGGGTGGCTTCAAGAAAGAGGGGGGGAAGGGTCGCCATTAACAGGATCTGGGCAGAGTTAATAAAGGGGTAAGGCCGTTGTGGTCAGCCGGTCCGCCGGGATGAGGCCGCAAAGATCAGGCCACCCGGGAGCCCACGGCAACCTCTGTAGGCACCGTGGCCAGGACCAGGCGGTCGCCATCTTTGGCGGCCAGCACCATGCCCTGGGAACTGACGCCCATCAGTTTTGCCGGCTGGAGATTGGCAACAATGATGACCCGGCGGCCCAGCAGCTCGTGGGGCTGATAAAACTCGGCGATACCAGCGACAATGGTCCGTTCTTCCGGCGCCCTCACTGTTACTTTGAGCAGTCGGTCTGATTTTTTAATTTTTTCAGCGGCAATAATTTCCGCCACCCGCAACTCCACCTTGCCGAACTCTGCAAAGGTGATGACCCCGGGCAGGCCATCTTTTTCAGCCTGGGGGGCTGGCGCTTCTTGTGCCTCTTTTTTCTTTTCCAGACGGGGAAAGAGGGGCTCGGGCTTGGCAATGGCCGTGCCGGGGGTCAGCCGGCCCCAGGTGGCTAAGGTGGCCAGGTCGCCTTGGTTGTCAACACCAAGGCCGGCCCGCATCTTGGCAGCGGCCGCGGGCATTACCGGCTCCACCAGGAGGGCGATGAGCCGCAGGGTCTCCAGCAGGGTGTAGAACACCGTGCTCAGCTGGCCCCTTTGTTCCTCATCCTTGGCCATTTCCCAGGGGGCGGTTTCCACGATGTATTTGTTGGCCTTGCCCACTACCTCCCAGATGGCGCGCAGGGCCAGGTGAAAACGGAAGGCGCTCATTTCCCGGGTGTAGGTGGTAACCATGGTGCTGCAGGCCGCAGCCAGGTCCGTGTCGATCTGCCGGGGTTCACCCGGAGCAGGCACCTTGCCAGCCATGAATTTGCCTACCATGGTCAGGGAGCGGGAAAAGAGATTGCCCAGGTCATTGGCCAGATCAGAATTCTGACGGTCCACCACCGCTGCCGCTGAAAAGGAGGCGTCCAGGCCAAAGGACATATCGCGCAGGAGAAAATAACGCACCACGTCGGCGCCGAACTCCGCCACCATCTCCCTGGGTCCCACCACATTGCCCAGGGATTTGCTCATCTTGGTCTCACCCATGTTCCAGTAGCCGTGCACATGCAGTTTTTTATAGGGGGGCAGCCCCATGGCCCTGAGCATGGTAGGCCAGAAAATGGCGTGGGGCTTGAGGATGTCCTTGGCGATGACATGCTCGGCCACCGGCCAGTAGGTGGCGAATTTCTCCTCATCCGGCAGGCCCAGGCCGGAGATATAGTTGATCAGGGCATCAAACCAGACATAGGTGACGAAGTTGGCGTCAAAAGGCAGGGGGATGCCCCAGGTCAGGCGGCTGGTGGGGCGGGAGATGCAGAGATCCTCCAGGGGTTCGCTCAAGAAAGAGAGCATCTCGTTCTTGTAACGCTCCGGGGTGATGAAGTCGGGGTTGCTGTTGATATGGTCGAGGAGCCACTCCTGGTAGTTGCTCATGCGGAAAAAATAGTTCTGTTCGCGGATCCGGGCGGGGGGCTTGAGGTGGTCGGGGCAATTGCCCGCCACCAGCTCCTTTTCGGTGAGAAAACGCTCGCAGCCCTGGCAGTAGAGGCCCTCATATTCGCTGAAATAGATGTCGCCCTGGTCATAGACCTTTTGCAGGATGGCCTGGACGTTTTTGATATGCGCAGGGTCTGTGGTGCGGATGAAGTTGTCCGGGGCGATCTCCAGCAGGGGCCAGGAATCGCGGAACAGGGCGCTTATCCTGTCCACATAGGCCTGGGGGGATTCACCGGCCTGCTCGGCCGCCTGGACAATCTTGTCGCCATGCTCGTCGGTGCCGGTCTGGAACCGGACATCGTCGCCGCATAATCTCCTGAAGCGGGCATAGGTGTCGGCGACAATGGTGGTGTAGGCGTGGCCCAGATGGGGCTGGGCATTGACATAAAATATGGGGGTGGTGATGTAGGTGCTCATTTCTGCCTTCCGCGCGGTTTGGCTGGTTGTTCGGAGGCCTGCGGCGCTTTCTTGTCGCGCCGGACCCTTTTGCCCTGGCTCTGCTGCTGCATCTCCTGGGTCACCGGTTCCCAGATGGAGCGGGGCAGTTCCATGACCTGGGCCCGGTCTTCCGGGTCGATGACGGTGATGGTCTCTTCCAGGACATTATGCTTGATCACCTTCAGGGCTTTATCATTGACGAGGATGATCTTGCCGCAGCGCGGCATCTGGCGCCTGATTTCCTTGTACATGGGAAACTCATAGGTGAGGCAGCAGAGGAGGCGGTTGCAGATGCCGGAGATCTTGGTGGGGTTTAAGGGCAGGTTCTGTTCTTTGGCCATCTTGATGGAGACCGCGGCAAAATGATCAATATGGGAGGAGCAGCAGAGCTCACGGCCGCAGCTGCCCAGGCCGCCCAGCATCTTGGTCTCGTGGCGCACCCCCACCTGCCGCATCTCCACCCTGGTCCGAAACTCCTGGACCAGGTCCTTGACCAGGGCCCGGAAATCCACCCTGTTTTCCGCGGTGAAATAAAAGATGATCTTGCTGCCGTTGAAATAACGCTCCACCTTGATCAACTTCATGGCCAGCTCATGTTTTCTGATGAGCTCACTGGTGAAGGCGATGGCTTCTTTTTCCTTTTGCACCAGCCGGAGAAATTTTTCCTGCTCATCGCTGGTGCAGCGGCGTTGAATTTTCAAGGAAGGTTTGAGGCCCTCCAGCTTGCCCTCCAGGACAAGCTGGGGCCCCAGGCTGACGATGGTGGCCGGTTCCGGACCATGGTCCGTGACCACCATCACTGCTTCATCCTCCTGCAGATCCTGTAGTTTGGCGCTGGCGCTGAAGATCTGATCTTGAAAGCGGAAGCGGATCTTGTACCATTTTTCAGAGGATTCTAGGGAGTGGTCGGTCTCTTGGGCGGCCTGGGATTCGAGGGTAGGGCTCATGGGGTATATATGGTCTGAAGCGAGAAAAAGCTCAAAAAGGATTCATCCTTTGCCCGAGGGCACTCTCAGAGTTCCTGCTGGTGGCTCAGGTGGCTGGGGCAGGCGTAAGCCACGAAAAGAGCAAACATTACCATTTTTCCCTGAGCAAGGCAAAGAAAAGAACCTCGCAGACCAGGGTGCGATTGCAGTTGCGCAGCAGCTGACGCCGGGCCTGGCGGATATGGTCAAGGGCGGCCAGCAGGCCTTCAGGCCTCCAGGCCCGGCGCCCCTGCTGGAGAAGGTCGGCAAGGTCATGGTTGATCAGCTGGCCCTGCTGCTCCAGGGCCAGGAGGGTGAGGTCGCGCAGCCAGGTGGCCAGAAGATCAAGAAGTTCATGGAGTTTTTCCTTGAGGTCCGCGGCCTGGGCGGCCAGGTCATAGACCATGCCAACGGCGTCGGGGCTGTTGGGGTCGAGCCGGGTGAGGGTGGCAATCATCCCCTGCCGCAGTTCCAGGAGGCCCGTCTGGTGCAGGAGCAGGGCCCGGCCCGGACTGCCCTCGGCCACCGCAGCCAGGGTCAGGGCCTGCCGGGGCTCCACCTCCGGCGCCAGCAGCCCGGCGACCTCCTGGTAGGTAAGGGGGGAAAAGGCAACGATCTGGCAGCGGGAGAGGATGGTGGGCAGGATGCTGCCCGCCTCGTCGCCGGTGAGGATAAGCAGGGTGTGGGGTGGGGGCTCCTCCAGGGTCTTGAGCAGGGAGTTGGCCACCTCTGGCCGGCGCATGGTGTCGTGGATGTCAGGGAGGATCACCACCCGGGTCCGGGCCTCAAAGGGGGGGTAGGTCAGGTCCTTTTGGAGCCTGCGGATCTGGTCGATCTTAATGCCCATGCCCTGGGGTTCAATGATATGCAGGTCCGGGTGGTTGTCTGAGCTGAATTTCTTGCAGGAGGGGCAGCTGCCGCACGCCTCTCTTCCCTGGGGCGCCCGGCAATTTATAAAGGCGGCAAAGGCGCGGGCCAGCATCTTTTTGCCCACCCCGGAGGGGCCCTTGAAGAGATAGGCGTGGCTCATCTTGTCCTTGGCAGAGGAGGAGAGGAGCAAGTTTTTGGCCCGGGTCTGGCCCATGACAGCGGAGAGAGGGATGAGCATGATCTATGTCCTGGCAGGATGTCGCATTTCTGCCCTTTCCGTACAAAGGCAGCCGGCCATGATTATAACCTATTTTGTCCGGATGAACAGCGTTGCGGGCCACCTCTTTTTCTTTCTGCTCCTTTTTGGCGGGGTACCCTGTCTGGGGGCAGGGGGAGTTGTTTTTTTTATGATAAATAATATCGAAAGGTTAACTGGTAAGAGGAGTGTTTTGCCTATTTTTTATTTGCCAGCCGGCAGACCGTGGGGTACCTATTTTATGGGGCAAATTGTCGCACTGCGCACGGGCTGTGTAATTTTCTTTTCGACGACATTGGGTTGCTTGGGCACGAAAACACAAAACAGGAGGTGGAAAGAGGGAGCAGGTGCCAAGCATTATTATGTTGCCAGAAAAGGTGTGAAACCGACTTGGGGTATGGCATGAAAAAAAGAGGGGCATTATTGAGGAGCATTATTATGTGTCTTGGTGATGACAGTGGGCCTCAGTGCCCAGCATGTTCTCGCAGGGAAGCCCGAGGATAGTGATGGCGATGGCTATACGTCCAATCAGGATTGCAATGATAACGATCCAATGGTGTGGATTCTCAACTCCTGCGGCGAATGTGCGCCGGAGCCCATAGATGGTTGTGACGGTGAACCTGGCCCTGACCCTAACCCCCATAGCGGTATAACTAGCACCTTTGCCACCCCGGCTCAGGTGTGAACCCGACTTAGAGGAGTATGGCATGAAAAAAAGAGGAGCATTATTATGTGCCCTGGTGATGACAGTGGGCTTCAGTGCCCAGCATGTTCTCGCAGGGAAGCCCGTGGACAGTGATGGCGATGGCTATATGTCCAATCAGGATTGCAATGATAACGATCCAGGGGTGTGGATTCTCAACTCCTGCGGCGAATGTGCGCCGGAGCCCATAGATGGTTGTGGCGGTGAACCTGCCCCTGATCCTACCCAGAACCCCCATAGCGGTATAACCGGCACCTTTGCCACGCCGGCTGACGTCACCGCCAAATGTCTTGAATGCCATGAAGCTGAAGGCTTTGAGGCAGTCAACTCGTTGCATGGCATGAAACCCACGCCTGCCCCCAGTGTCCTCAATATCAGCGGCGACAGCCAAAAATTAAGTGAAATCAACACATTCTGCAGCTACCCAAATCCGGGTATGGCCGGGGCCGCCTGTCTGGGCTGCCATCCCACCCTGGGCAAGTATGAAAACCTGACCGCCGCTGATATCGATTGTCTGCGCTGTCACAATGACGCCTACCGGAGTATGTATCCTGGTGATCCTGATCCGGCCAACCATGATAATATTGTTGATTGGCAGGGTACCGCCAAGACCTATGTGCCGGCCGACCGGGATGACGTCACCGGTGAATTCTATGTCACCTTTAACTGGGATGCCATGCCCGGTCTTACCGCTGAAGACCTTATTCAGGGTGTACACCTGCCCACCACCTCCACCTGTCTGAGCTGTCATGCCAAGGCCGGCGGCGGTGACTGGACCAAGCGTGGTGATATCGGTCTCTCCTCCGCCAATGCCACCCCCGGCGAAGACGTTCATCTGGCCTCAGTGGCCAGTGGCGGCGCCGGTCTGCAGTGTGCAGACTGCCATACCCCGGTCACCCACCAGATTCCCGGCCGCGGCATTGACCTGCGTCCCGAGGAGGGCGGCCCGGTGAAGGCCTGTATTGAGTGCCATGCGGGCATGGATTCCGGCGGCCATGCGGCTGCCGGCCGGGCTTCTGAGCCTGACCGTCATACCGCGCGGGTGGCCTGCCAGTCTTGTCATATCCCCGCCTTTGCCAAGGGCGGCGCCACGGAGATGTGGCGTGACTGGACAACCCCCCACTGGAATCCCGCCCTGTGCAGCGGCCAAGGCGCCTGGGCCGGCGAGGAGCACAAGGTGGCCGACGTTGCCCCTGACCATGTCTTTTTTGACGGCACCAGCTATGTCTACGGCCTGGGCCAGACCCTCTCCGAGGTTGATCCTGCCAGCGGTTTTGTCACCGTGGCGGATGCCAACGGCGATGTCAATGATGCCGTGGGGGTCAGCAAGTTCGTCCCTATCAAGCGCCATCAGTCCAATATGGCGGTGATGAGTTCCGGTGTTGATACGGGTAAGGTCATTCCCTTTGATGTGGTCTGGCAGTTTAAGACCGGCCTCTTTGACGAGGCAGCGGAAAGGGGCAAGGCCTATGCCGGTTATACAGGCAGCCATGAGTGGAAATGGCTGGAGGCGGAAATGGCCATTAACCACGGGGTGAGCCCGGCAGCCAGTGTGGCGGCGTGTACCAGCTGTCACCATGCCAAGGGCGACTTCAGCGTGGAGACCGAGAGCAAGCTCGACAAAGTCGGCTATCATCTCAAGGATGCCGATAAAAACGGTGTGGTGGATGGGGCTGATACGGCCATTATCTGCAGCCAGTGCCATGGTGAAAAGTCCTTCAAGCGCGACTGGGAACAGATGCATGCCCATACGGCCAAGGGCTCCGGCATCGGTTGTACCTTCTGCCATGACATTGATCGGCCCGAGCGTGGGCTGAGTGAACCCTGCAACCCCGACGGCACTGAAAATAGTGCTGCCATCAATGAGTTTGTGGATACCAACTATTATGACCACTGTACGCCCTGAGTAAGGCACGTTTTGTAAACGATCCTTGACCACAAAAAAAGGCCGCCCTTGATAAGGCGGCCTTTTTTTGTGGGATGAGCTGGCCCGGATCATGCTCCGGGCCGGCGCCTTAGAAAAGGGTGGGTTGTTGCCGGGGGGGCGCCGCAGGCAGCACTGCTTCTTCTTCCGGTTCCGGTTTCTCGTTGCTTTGGGCGGGGCGGCCCTTGACAAAGAGGAAGCGTTCCAGGCTGCGCTGGTAGTCGCTCCACTGGTAGCCCTCTTCCTTGGCCTGGCCGCTCACCTTGTCAATGGTGTTGACCTTGGCGTCCAGGTCGTCGATGAAGTTGAGGACAAAGCCCTCCAGGAGCATGGGCAGGGTGGGGGAGCCGAAGTCGTGGCGGCCGTGGTGGCTGAGGATGAGATGTTTGACCCGCACGGCCAGCTCTGCCGGGAACCCCTCGATGGTGTTGAGCCGTTCCTGGACCATCTCCACTCCCAGCACCATGTGGCCCACCAGGCGGCCGCTGTCCGAGTAGTCAAAGCGTTGGGAATCAAAGGAGAATTCCTTGGTCTTGCCGATATCGTGCAGCATGGCCCCGGCCATGAGCAGGGAGCGGTCCAGGGAGGGGTAGAGCCGGCTCACCGCCTCGGCCAGCCGGGCCACCCCCAGGGTGTGTTCCAGCAGGCCGCCCAGGTAGGCGTGGTGCATCATTTTGGCGGCAGGCGCCTTCGTAAAGAGGGCGAAGAAATCTTCATCCTGAAAGAAGCTGAGCAGCAGTTTCTGGATAAAAGGGTCGCTGACCCCTGCAGCCAGGGCCAGAAATTCGGCGGCCATCTCGTCAATATCACAGGGAGAAGTGGGAACAAAGGCGGCGAAGTCCACCTCCTGGTCAGGGAGCCGTTTTATCTCCGAGATGGAGAGCTGCAGACTATTACGAAAGGAGGAGCATCTGGCCTTGATGGCGATCACCGCCCCGGCCGGGCATTGGGGCTGGAGCTGCTCGGCCCGATCCCACACCTTGGCCATGATCTCCCCGGATTTGTCCATCAGTTTCAGGGAGAGATAGGGCTTGCCCGTCTTGGTCTCGGCCATGTTGGCCTCCTGGACCATGAACAGGCCTTCAACGGCCTGGCCGTCGGTGATGTCGCTGATAAAGAGAGATTTCATGAGTAAAGAGGGGTGAAGAGGGTGGATGGTTGAGGATGGCGACAGAGGTGTGAAGGCAAAAGCACTACTTTGAGCCTTCAGACCTCTGCCGCCCTTTTGCCCTAAAAGTCGAGGGTGGCCTGCCAGGATGCCTTGAGCTGGGCCAGGTCGGCAGCAAGCACCGTCTCGCCGCCCAGGCCCTTGACCCGCAGGACGGTCTCGGCGGTGACCACGCCCAGGTGGCCCAGGCTGGTGCCGGCCATGGCCATCTCAAAGGCATCGGCCTTGTCCGGGGCCACGGTCACCACAAAGCGGCTCTGGGACTCGGAAAAGAGCAGGACATCGTCGCGGTCAATGCCTTCTTGGGGGGCCTCACTCAGCTCGAGATGCATGCCCAGATCGCCGCTGAAGGCGGTTTCAGCCAGGGCCACGCCCAGGCCGCCGTCAGAGCAGTCATGGCAGGAGGCCACCAGGCCGTCCTTGATGGCCGCTGCCAGGGCCCGGTAGCGGGGCAGGGAGTCCGCCTCCCGCACCTTGGGCACCTTATTGCCGATGGCGCCGTGCAGCACGGCATACTCGGAGGCGCCCAGCTCGTCATAGGTGGTGCCCAGGACATAGACCAGGTCGCCGGCCCGCTTGGCGTCCATGGTCACGGCCTGGCGGACGTCGTCGATCTTGGCCACCACCGAGAAGAGCAGGGTGGGCGGAATGGAGATCTTGGTGCCCCCCACCATGTAGTCGTTCTTCATGGAGTCCTTGCCGGAGATGGGCGGCACGCCGTAGGCCTTGGCGTAATGGGCCAGGGCGCGGTTGGCCCGCACCAGCTGGGCCAGCTTATAGTGGCCGTCCGGGGTCTTGTCCGACTGGATGGGGTCGCACCAGCAGAAGTTGTCGAGGCCGGCCATTTTCTCCAGGGAGCCGCCCACGCAGATGGCGTTGCGCACCGCCTCGTCAATGGCGCAGGCCGCCATGTGGTAGGTGTCGATGTCGGAGTAGCGCGGGCAGACCCCGTGGGAGATGACCAGACCGGCATAGGAGTCAAAGAGGGGCCGCACCACCGCGGCATCAGAAGGGCCGTCGTTCTGGATGCCGGTGAGGGGCTTGACCACCGAGATGCCCTGCACCTCATGGTCGTACTGGCGCACCACATACTCCTTGGAGCAGATGTTGAGGCTGGCCAGCAGTTTCTGCAACTCCGCACCCAGGTCGGGGGCGGCGGGCAGCTGGGGTTCGGCAAAGGTCTTCTGCTGCCACTTGGCCACCATCTCCATGGGGGGCAGGGCCTTGTAGACAAAATCCATGTCCAGGTAGGCCACGGTCTTGCCGTCGTAGAGGCAGTGGAATTTGCCCGAATCGGTGAAGGTGCCGAGAACGGTGGCCTCCACATCCATCTTGGCGCACAGGGCCAGGAAGGCGTCGATCTTTTCCGGCTGGATGGCCAGGGTCATGCGCTCCTGGGCCTCGGAGAGGAAGATCTCCCAGGGCTGCAGGCCGGCGTATTTGAGGGGGGCGCGCTCCAGATGGATCTCAAAACCGCCGGTGAACTCGGCCATCTCGCCCACCGAGGAGGAGAGGCCGCCGGCGCCGTTATCGGTGATGCAGCGGTAGAGACCGAGGTCGCGGGCCTTGAGCAGGCAGTCGAACATCTTTTTCTGGGTGATGGGGTCGCCGATCTGCACGGCAGTGGCCGGCGAGGTTTCGTTCAACTCCTCGGAGGAGAAGGTGGCGCCATGGATACCATCCTTGCCGATGCGGCCGCCGGTCATGACCATCAGGTCACCGGGCAGGGCCGTCTTTTCGTGGGAGGGCTTGCCGCCCACCAGCTTGGGCATGATGCCCACCGTGCCGCAGAAGACCAGGGGCTTGCCGGCAAAACGGTCGTCAAAATAGAGAGAGCCGTTCACCGTGGGAATGCCGCTCTTGTTGCCGCCATGCTCGACACCGGTGCGCACCCCTTCAAAGATGCGCTTGGGATGCAGCAGCCGGGCCGGGATCTCCTTGTCGTAAAAGGGGGTGGCAAAGCAGAACATGTTGGTGTTGCAGAGCAGCTTGGCGCCCATGCCCGTGCCAAAGGGGTCGCGGTTGACGCCGACGATGCCGGTGAGGGCGCCGCCGTAAGGGTCCAGGGCAGAGGGGCTGTTGTGGGTCTCCACCTTGAAGACCACGTTCCACTCGTTGTCAAAGCTGATCACCCCGGCATTGTCTTTAAACACCGAGAGGCACCAGTCATCCTTGCCCATCTTGGCGCGGATCTCGGCGGTGGGGGTGCGGATGCAGGTGTCAAAGAGGCTCTGGATATGCTCCACGGTGCCGTTATCGAGATCCTGATACTCGATATTGCCGGCAAAGATCTTGTGCTTGCAATGCTCGGACCAGGTCTGGGCCAGAGCCTCCAGCTCCACGTCTGAGACCTTGGCGCCCAGGCCATGGGCCCGGCGCTGTTCAATGATCTCGGGCCGGGCCAGGTAGGTGCGGATGAAGATCATCTCGTCCAGGGTCAGGGCTAGGACGCCCTCCTTGCTGATCCGTATCAGCTCGGCATCGGAGACGTCCAGGTCGATCTGGTTGGTCACCGCCTTGGTCTCGGCAACCACCTTGGGCGCATAGGGCTTGAGGCCGCCTGCCCGGACAAAGTCGTCATGGTTGATGATGGTGAAGCGCTGGATCAGTTCGTTGGCCAGGGCCTTTTTGGCAATGGTCTCTGCTTCCGTCTTGCTCAGGCTGCCGCGGATGAGAAACTGGGTGGAGGTGTAAACCGCCTCGTTGCGGTCAAACCTGCGGCCCAGCATGAGCTCCAGGGCGGCGGCGGCAGTGCGCCCCTCGTTGTCGGTGACCCCGGGCCGGAAGCCCACTTCAATGAGCCAGTCAAAGGCATAGTCCCACTCCAGGGCCAGGGGTCCCAGGGAATAATCCTGGATAACCGGGTCAGAATAGGGGCCCTGGGCGGCAGCAAGCAGCTGCTGGTCGGTGATCGCCGCCTCCACGGTAAAGACCTTGATGGTGCGGACCGAATCCACAGGCAGGCCCAGATCATGTTTGAGGCGGCTGGCGGTGGTTTCGCCGAATGAATCACGAAAGGCGGGTTTCAGGCCGACCTGAATGCGTGCGAGCATGGGAATGACTCCTCTATCCTTGTTACAGACAGACAGATTATTGGGGAAAAAGCCGGGCCGGGCACAGGGGAGAGCAGGCGGCCCGAAAAACCATAAAGTTCAAGGAAAATAACATACTTCTTTGAGACTTTCTTCTTTTTACGTTACAACTACGAGTATGAATCGGCATGATTGCTGACTCTGGCGGTTCCCGGGCCTTTGTTTTTTTCAGCCGCGGAACCATGACAACATCTGTATACTAAATCAGCCTCCATTTTGGAATGTTGTTTCCCATTTTTCTCCACCGGATGCCGGAAAAAGATCACCATGCAGCTTCTTAAAAACGAACAATACCTGCTCGACCTGCTTTTTCGCCACAAACTCATCAGCAGTGAACAGCGCCAGATGATTTCCCTGAAAAAAGAGCTGCAGCGCCAGAATCTCATGCACAAGCTGCGTGACCGCGGCATTGACAAGGATGAACAGCGGCTGGACCTGGTGGATGTTATCCTCTCCTTTAATCTGGAAATCCCGGCTAGAGCCGGCGATCTTCTCACGGAAGAGGAGATAATCCGCACCGTGGCGGCCGACCAGAAGCTGCCCTTCAAGAAGCTCGATCCCCTGGAGCTTGACATGGAGGTGGTCACCAAGACCATTCCCCAGAATTTTGCCATGAGCCACCTCCTGGTCCCTTTTGAGATCAGAAACGGCGTGCTGGAAATGGCCCTCTATGAGCCCGGGGAGCTGGGTATCCTGGAGGATATCACCCGGGCCAATCAGGTCAAAATCAATCCCCATCTGGCCACCAAGAGCGAAATAACCCGCGTCCTTTCCGAATTTTATGGCTTCCAGAGCTCTATTTCCGCGGCTGAGGTCCATCTGGCCGGGCCCGGTGTCGATATCAGCAATCTCGAACAGTTGGTGAAGATCGGCACGGCCCGGGAGATCAGCGCCTCTGACAAGAATATCAAGGCCGCGGTCAACCATATGTTCAACTACGCCTTTGACGAGCGGGCCTCTGATATCCATATCGAACCGAAGCGGGAAAAATGCATGGTCCGCTTCCGCATCGACGGCGTCCTCCATACCATTTACGAGCTGCCCAAGGTGGTCCATGCCGCCATGGTCAGCCGCATCAAATACCTGGCCCGCCTCGATATTGCCGAAAAGAGGCGGCCCCAGGATGGCCGCATCAAGGTCCAGCACCACGGCCAGGAGGCGGAGGTCAGGGTCTCCACCATCCCCGTGGCCTTTGGCGAAAAGGCGGTGCTGCGTATCTTGAATGCTGAGGTGCTCTTCAAGGATATCAGCCATATCGGCTTTAATGAGCGGGATCTGGCGGTCTATACATCCTTTGTGGAGGCGCCGCACGGCATTGTGCTGGTCACCGGCCCCACCGGTTCAGGCAAGTCCACCACCCTCTATTCCACCCTCCATCACGTCTCCACTCCGGAGATCAATATCACCACTGTGGAGGATCCGGTGGAGATGGTCTATGAGGAGTTTAATCAGATCTCGGTCCAGAATCAGATCGACGTCACCTTCTCCACCATCCTGCGCAATATCCTCCGCCAGGACCCGGACATCATCATGATCGGTGAGATCCGCGACTATGAGACCGCGGCCCATGCGGTCCAGGCCGCCCTCACCGGCCATCTGGTCTTTTCCACCCTGCACACCAATGATGCGGTGACCTCCATCACCCGCCTGGCAGAACTGGGGGTGCAGCCTTTTCTGGTGAGCTCCACCCTGCTGGGGGCCATGGCCCAGCGCCTGGTGCGCACCATCTGCCCTGACTGTCGGGAGGAGGTGGCCATGCCCATCACCGACCTGCAGGGCTTTGGCTTTCCCCTGCCCGACAGCCATGAGATCGTCCTCCACCAGGGCAAGGGCTGCCCTAAATGCCGGGGCACCGGCTATTACGGCCGCTGCGGGATCTTTGAGATCTTTCCCATGTCCGATGCCATCAAGGCCCAGGTTGCCCTGTCGGTGCCCGCCTCCCAGCTCCACAAGGTGGCCACGGCCGAGGGCATGACCACCCTCAAGGAGGATGCCTGGGACAAGGTGCGGCGCGGCATCACCACCTTCAGCGAGGCGGTACGGGTCACGGGTACGGTGTAAAAAAAGCGGCCCCGGTAGCATGGAAAACCCAGCGGAATTTTTTTCCCGTCTCTTGGGGGCTAAAAAAATATCTGGCCGCGGCTCCATCAGGAGCCGCGGCCAGGTTCCTATAATGAGGTGTTTTTGTGAAGGAAGGCGGGAAAATGACCATTAAGATCGTTGCCACTAATAAAAAGGCATACCACGATTTTCATATTGAAAAAGAGATTGAGGCGGGCATCGTCCTGGTGGGGCCGGAGGTCAAGTCCCTGCGGGCCGGCCGGGTCAACCTGCGCGACTGCTATGCCCGGATCAAAGATGGCGAGATCTGGGTGCATAATCTCCATATCTCTCCCTATAAACACGCGGCCCTCCACGCCTCACCCGAGCCCCTGCGGCTCAGAAAGCTCCTCCTCCACAAGAATGAGATCGCCAAACTGGCCGGCAAGGTCCAGGAGAAGGGGTTTTCCCTGATCCCCCTGAAAATGTATTTCGCCCCCAATGGCAAGGTCAAGGTGGTTATCGGCCTGGCCAAGGGCAAGACCGAGTATGACAAGCGTGATACCCTGAAGAAGAAGGAAGCGTCCCGGGAGATGGACCGCATCCGCAAGGATTATCGCTGACAGCACAGAGGGTGTCCGGGGAGGTTTTAGACCATGAGCGAGGCGGCAACATCCATGCACAGAGGCTATTACAGGCTCAGCATCATTGATCTGGCCACCATTCTGCTTGATGATGAGGAGGGAGGGCTTGACGAGCCCGGCCGCCCGGGCCACGCCAAGGAGCTGGAGCAACTGGTGCCGGAAATAGATCCCCTGGTGGACCTTTTTTACGGCAGCAATGAGGAGGCCCTGGCCCCTTATGAGGATTTCCTCGACCTGCCCGAATCATCCCTGGAGAGCGCTGAAGTGCGCAAAAAGAACGGGTCGGCCGCGATGCTGCCCCTGCCCCCGGGCTTTGAGCGGGCCTACCTGCGCCTGCGCTTTCCCCTGATGGAGGAGGAGAAGAGCCGCTGCCTGGAGATTTCCCTGGTGCAGACCGCCCCCCTGCCCCTTCCCCCTCTGGCCCGGCTGATCATGGAGGTGGAGCTGCTTCTGGAGCGCCATCTCCAGGAGGGAAAAGAGGACCCTGCTTCCTTGAAAAATCCCTGATATTTTTCAGTCCGCCAAAAGAAAGGAGAGAGTGGCTCATCTCAAAACAAAACAGCGCCTTAGGGGACGGGGTATGGTATAAGGGGGCGATAAAAGAGTTTGCCTACTGGTCTTTAACCACTTATCTTGAGATGAGATGGAACTTATAACTGGTTTATGGATCATATATATTACAAACATCATATATGTTGAATTTTAAAAAATATGGGGGTGAAACGGGTTCGACGGGGATATAAAAGCTCAGGTTGCATGTCGAGAATTCTATCTTTCTCGTAAACATTGATAGAACTATAAATATAGTCGCAGATGACTATGCATATGCTGTGGCAGCATAAATAAGCCACTGTTCTCCCCTGTTATTCCTGCGGACGGGGGTAGAACATCGACTAGCGGGATAGCCCCTGATTTTTTGGATGGGTCAATGGGCGAAACAAAACATCTGATAGTGCCGAAGCCTCCTCGTCCCGGTGGAGAACAGGCACGATAAGCAGCTAAGCGGGAATAAACATGTAGACACCTGCAGGGGAGTATTCTCGGACGGGGGTTCAACTCCCCCCACCTCCACCATTTCATAGTCCGGTAACATCCGGTAAAAGTTAAAACCCCGAGGCCAGTAAGGCTTTCGGGGTTTTTCTTTGTCCGGTGCAGGCCGGGAAAATCTATTTTTCAACTGTCTACTTGACAGGGAGGCTTACGTTTGCCTCTGATTAAAAGTGTCTTTTAAAACGGGAAGGTTCAGTCTTTCCCAGATTTCTACTCTAAAATCTGTCGTAAATCTCTTCTTTTTTGTCCTTTGTCTTTAATAAGGTTAGTTTTTCTTTTTCTATTTTGACTTGACGTGTATAAGATCTTCCATTTTCCATTTTAATTGTGAGATTTTCGTCTTCTAAAATATAATGTCCTGTTTCATAAACCATAGGTACGCATAGTAACTTTCTGCCATCAGTTGTATATTGTACTAAAGCCTTTCCTCCAGTGCAATGT
This sequence comes from Desulfobulbaceae bacterium, assembly GCA_024637145.1. Taxonomy (GTDB): domain Bacteria; phylum Desulfobacterota; class Desulfobulbia; order Desulfobulbales; family SURF-16; genus BM506. Next base: position 64,646 of record JAGXFQ010000036.1, on the reverse strand, counting down.
TCATAAGTCCATTTTCCAATAATTGATTTGTGGATTTCTTTTGAACCATTGATGCGATCCATTTTTAATTCCACGTTACAATCTTTTGGATGTCTAGAGTCAAGTTTCTTTATGGTCAAATTTTCATTGTCGACTAAGAATGAGTACTTTATTGTTTCGTTTTTTGAACGATTCCCTTGGTAAATTTCAATTAAGTTATCACCTTCAATTATATATTTTGACTCAACTATGGCTCCAAAAATAACAGTGGATTTTCCATCTTCGTAAAAAATAAAAATTCCCCCTAGATCTCCTTTTGTTCGTTCCGTCTGTACCCATTTGCCAATGATTAACTCATTAGCTTGGCAATAAGTTGCTAATGAAAAAAATAAGCTCAAAATAATTTGTAAATAGAGTTTTAATCTCATTTTTATCTCTTAAAATTTTAGATTAAAATAAGTAGTAATTATAAATATAAAATTTATAATTACTACTTATTTGTTTAGAATTTAAATTCAACTACTATTGGAACAGTAGTATCTCCATTTCCAATAGTATCTTCATTAGCACAGCCAGTAAAGCAATCCCAAACTTCTTGATTGCATTCAGTACAATTATCATCCTTGTTACATGCCCAATCTTTCCAAGATTCTGCCGCAGTACATATATTTTTTGCGAAACAAGCATCATGTTCATCACAACAGTCTCGTCGGCATTTTGTTTCTATTATGTTTGGAATGCCATCATACCCCGGCATATCAAGCCCCCTAGGGTCAGACCAATTCACTGGATTTCCCCCAACATACCCATACAGATTTATCCCACCACGTAACCCAATCGGGTCCGGAGTCATATACCTGCCGATAGCCGGATCATAATATCTGTGCCAGTTATAATGCAACCCCGTCTCCGCATCATAATACTGGCCCGGGAAGCGGAACTTGGTTTTCACCTCGCCGCCCCTTTCCTTGACCATGCCATAGGCAGTGTACTCAAGGGTCTCCACCACACGGGCACGCTCATCGGTAACGTTGCTCACAGCGCCCAGACCATCGGCATGCAGATAAGAGATATCGCGACCTCTGACCTCTGCTAAAGGCTCGATGGTGCCTGCCCCGTAGACAAAGGTGGAGACATCATCATGCTGCCAGTGTCCGCGCTCGGACTTGTGATGGTGGCGCTCGGTATGGCCTTTGGCCTTGCCGGGTTGTGAATTGATCTCCATGATCATGTTGGTGCCGTCATAGACATAGCTGGTGGTTGTGGAACTGGCGTTATACTTATACTTACTACCCTTCTGCACACTCTTTTCAATCCGTCTGCCAAAGGGGTCGTACTTAAAACTGACAATGGTCACCTCGTCATCATCATCCACCTTGGTGGCTTTGATCAGACGGTTCTCATAATTATACTCATAGCTCCAATTCTCATCATTGCCAAGCTTCTGCTTGCTGATGGTATTACCCTTGGCATCATGGTCGTAGAGAAATTGCTGGCTCTCCATGAGCTCGTTGTCTTCATTATAGGTATAAAAATTCTCAGTCTTGGGACCAATCAGGCGGTTACCCACCTCATCATACTCAAAGATCTCGGCCCTGTGATCACTGGTCTTTTCCCGGCGCTTGTTGATCTTGGTGGGTAGAGACTCAAGAAGGTGATAGATCGCATCGTAGGTGTAGTCATAACGGGTGGCACCTGAGTGATGGCCCTTGTCGTTCTCCACCGTCTTGGAGAGGCGGTTACCCACTGCATCATGGCTGTAGGAAAAGGCGCTTGCAAGCTTGTCTCGGCTGTTCTTGGTGATGATATTGGTAAGTAGGCCCAGGGCATTGTAGCTATAGCTGGTCTGGATGCCGTTTGGATAGGCAAGACCAGTACGGCGGCCAATGCTGTCATAGCTGAAGTTAAAATCTCCGGCAAAGCTGGCTAGGCCGATAAGCCGGTTGTCCTCATCATATGAATAGCCAACCTCGCTACCATCAGGCAGTACCATTTTACTGCGGTTGCCTGTGGCGTCAAAGGCATAGTTGATCACCCGATCATTGGAGTCACGAACTTCAGTAACCCTTCCCATGGCATCATAGGTCATGGCATAGCCGATATGCTCGTTGGCAATCTGACTGAGGCGTCCGGCCGCATCATAGCTATAGGTCACCTGACTCTGGTCAGGAAACACTTTGCCCAGCAGGCGTCTTGCTGCATCGTAGCTATAGGTGGTGATAACGCCATTGGCATCTGTTTTAGAAACAAGATTACCCTTGCTGTCGTAGGTATAGGAAGTCTCTTTACCCAGGTTGGTGGACTCGTAGACAAGCTGACCAAGGCTATCATAGCTAAAGCTGGTTACCTGGCCCTTGGCATCGGTGAGGGTAAGGAGATTGCCCTTGGCATCGTAAGCCATGATGGTGGCTTGGCCCATGGCATCAATGGACTGGATAACCCGGCCCAAGTGGTCATAGACAACGGTGGTCTGGTTTCCGTTACCATCAACGGATGAGATACGGTTACCCAAGAAGTCATAGCTATAGGCAGTGACAGTGCCGAGGGCATCGGTGACAGCCACCAGGCGGCTCTGGATATCATAGGTCAAGGTGCTGGTGGTGCCGTCCGGGACGGTGATATTGATCATATTACCGGCTGCGTCGTAGGCCATGGTTGTAACAGCGCCGATGGCATCAATGGTTTGTACCAGATTGCCGGCCACATCGTAGGCCAGGGTGGTGGTACGGCCGGCCGGGTCGGTGAGGGTGATGACCCGACCCTGATCATCGTAGGTATAGGTGCTGGCCTGGCCCAGGGCATTGGTGGTGCTGATTCTGTTGCCTGCCGCATCATAGGCATAGGTGGTTACCTGACTGACGGGATCGGTGACGGTGAGGATATTGCCTTGGCCGTCATAGGTTAAGGCGGTTGTCTGACCCAGGGCATTGGTGATGGTGGCCAGATTGCCCATGCCATCATAGGTGTACGAAGTTACCTGGTCCTGGGAATCGGTGCTGGTCAGGACATGACCAAGTTGATCGTAGGTGTAGGTGGTGGTGTTGCCGAGCTGGTCAGTACGGGAGAGTCTGTTGCCCTGCTCGTCATAGGTCATGGTCACTGTGCCGGTGGCATCGGTGGAGGAGATTTTGTTACCGGCTGCGTCCCAGGTTGACTGGCTGATATTGCCGATAGGGTCTTTGAGCTGGGTGACTTTCTGGTTTTCGTCGGTGGTGTATTCGGTGCGATTACCTTCTGGATCGGTGAAGCGCACCACGTTGCCGCCAAGATATTCGATGGTGCGGATGGCGCCTTCGCTGTTCTGGGTGGAGGTTATCCGGTCATCTGCGTCATAGTAGTAGTTGTTGGTGCTGTTAAGGGGGGAGGTGTGGCTAGTCCTGTTATGGTCGGCATCATAGCTGAACTGCTCGCTAAGGCCTGCCGGATCAATGATGGCGGTCAGGTTCTTGTCGGCATCGTAGGAAAGAGAGGTGGTTTGGCCAGCTGAATCAAGACTGGTGATCAGACCGTTGGCATCGGTAATGATGGAGATTTCTTCACCGTAGGGGCCGTGGAGAGAAATGAGTTTGTCGGCGCTGTAGGTGAGGATAATGGCATTACCATTCTTGTCGGCAACCTCCAGGGCAAGACCATTTGAATCAAAGGCCACATAACCACCGGACTTGCGATTGAGACGATAGCTGGCGCCAATCTTTTCCAGACTGTCGTGTATGTCGGCAGGGCTTGTGAAGGTGCCGTTGCTATTGGCAGTAAACAGATCTTCGGAGCCATCTGAATCAATGAGCACACAAGAGCTATCCGAGTTAATGAGCAGGCGGATATCAAAGTTTGCATTCCAACCATAACCAACGACACTCTCCCGCGCTGAACGCGAGTTATAAGCGATGGTGATGGGCAGCTTGGCCAAGGGTGAGATTTCAATCTCGTCATAGAGATTGCCGTTGGCAATATTGACGGATGCTGCATGCAGGGGCTGGATCATACATAGGCTGAAAAGCATCACTAACAGTACTTTTGTGCAGATTCGATGCATTCTTTTTCTCCGAATATTTTTTTGGTACTTAAATTTTTTTAACTTTATTTCTCGTTCAATAAAACCAGAGGGCAGGGTTTGCCGGGGTCTTGGTTGGCTTCGTCCTGAGTTTGACCACATCCACGTTTTGTTTCGTTAGAGACGTAAAAGCTTAAAATTTGGTTGGCAAAAATTTCGCCCGAATAACCTCTTGCATAGCTATATCTATAGCAATAAACTCCAAACATATCTTCTAGATAGACTTTTAGTGTATGAAAACCCGGGCTCAGCGTGGAGACCGGAACAGTAAATGAAAACCATCTTGCTTGGCCGATATGGGTCCAACCGGTGAGGTAGCTTGACTCCACTCTTTTAAGATGTCGCGATGGCAAGCTATCTATTTGATAGTAAAGATTGGCATGCGTTCGGTTACTCATTGGCAAAACAATAAACGGGATGTAGCGATCAGGCTTCGAGCCGGTATTACAGTACGGTGAGTCAAGGACTGTTTCATTAGGAGTGTTGTCCTCAGTGACAATGAATGAGCCAGATACGGCAAAATTTCCCGTGACACATGGTTGCTGGCTAACATCATGGGATGTAATTGATATTGATCCCGAAGCCGCCAGAAGATTAGGCACATTAAAAAATAAAAGCACGATGAAAAGAAAAGCTAGTTTGTTAGTTCGATTCTGAAAAAAAAGATCGGGTCTATTTGTGAGCATAGCGTTCTCCGCGTGACAGAATTAGTCGGCTGGCACCAAAGGGCAGGGTTTGCCGGTGTCTTGGTTTGGTTGGAAAGCATAGTCTGGGCAACTGGAGGCATCCCACTGCCATTTCCATTTACGGGCAGTAGCGCAGCAAAAAACCGAGGAGAAAAACGTGCTCAGACCCGAAAATGGCGCTTTGGGCTTCCAGAATGCTAGGACTTTAAGTGAAGAAGAGTCCATTTACTAATCCTTATCGACCTACTGGTATCATTGGGCAGTTTTTACCAGGGTCGGTGTTGGGGTCTTCAATTTGGCGAGTCAGGGGTTCATCCGTTACTTCGCACATATACTTGGTCCAAGGGCCAAACCTACGGCCAGGTGCTGACGGCGTGCACATTCTTCCACCATCCTTATAAAAAGAGCACTGACGATATTTGTTATGAAAAATCGTATTTGCTTTTGATGGGTCAAAACATGTTGCAGAGAGACCGGCAAAGTAACTTAGGATTTTCACTTTAGCCCCATCATTATCTGCAATGTAAACGCCCCCTATTTCAACAGAATCGTTTATTGCAAAGGTGGGTGAAGGGAAAATGCTCGCGAACCATAAAATGGTGACAAACAAAAAAGGTGCTTTGGGCCTCCAAAAATCGAAAGTTTTTTGTAAAGAAAATTCCATGGTTATCGTTAGTGGCCTACTGGTAGCAGAGGGCTTGGTAATGATTACCATCACAACTAAAATACTACATACCATCAGGAGACTCAGCGCATTGAATGCGTAATTTTTCACAGGATTCAGCAGGAACGAAATAAACACTATTTATATATACTTTGTGGGCACCATCCGTATATTCTGGGAACCTAACTTCATATTCCTAAGTAGTAGTCGCTACTGGAGACGATGGCTGAATCTCACATGGCTGGTTGAATTTACCATAATCAATAACACATTGTGTAGGTAGGCGAACAATATTTGTAACTTTAGCCAAGTAACCGCCTGATGCGGTGAAATAAGTTCCAGCAAAAATTTATTTACCATAGCAAACCAGCAATAAAAATAAAATAAAAGTTAGGCAGGTTGCTACAAGGCGCATTTTGAAAAAGGAAGACAAGTGAAACATTGATTTAAAGACATCGGCACTTTTCCTAGTAAAGAAACAAAAGAACATCGTGACATATGGCCCGAGCAGGGGTAGATGTCAAAGACTGCTTTTGGGGGAATTTCTTTATACTTAGTGTACATTCGGTCATATAGTTTCCAACTTCACAATTTGCATATGCCGAAGTTGCAATCAAGCCATTGGCAAGTAGATAAAAGATATGTATTAAGCAAATCTTCTCCATTTCTTCATTTAACTGAAAACAAAAGAATTGGTGTCACAGAGGAGCTAGGGAGCCCCTCTGTTGAGAATAATTCCTATTCTGTTATTTTTGCTTAGAAAGTTAGGGGCCTACCTAATTTATAATGAGGTAAAGGTCAAGGATTTGTTGGGATTTTGGGAGAAAAAATGCACCCGTATTTACGGCTGTAAAGATGTACGTGCGTTCGTTTTGTTGTTCATTGAGAGAGTTTAAAAATGGTATTTATCCAATTAACAGGGTGTTTTTTATAGTAAAAAAGAGGTGTTCCTCCATCGTCAATGTGTGGCTGTCCACCTTAACACACTGTCCGATTTCCTGGGGCCACCTCTCCTTGGCAAAGGGGCGCCAATGAAAACACCAATGGGCTCTTGAGACAGTATTTCCCCAAAGGAACTGATTTTAAAAAGGTAACAGAAGAAGACGTTATTCTGGTCGTTAAAAGGTTAAACAATCGACCTCGTAAATGTCTTGGCTACTGGACTCCATGTGAAATATTCTGGAAAGAGGCTCGTGGTGCACTTGCAATTTAAATTCACCTTAACCTTGCCATTCGAGTCTTAAACTTTGGATCAAATTGGGAGTAATCAAGTCTGGTGCCCCCCCCGATCTGAAATATTGATATTACAAGAGGCATTTTTTTGAAAAAATCATTTTATGATCTAAGTCATTCTGATTTAGAAATGGTTCTAACTCAGAACAACTTAAACCGCTCAGCAGCGGCAATTCTTTTTAATTGGCATTATAAGAAAAAAGAAAATACACAATGCTGTGAGAAAATTGCCAAATGTTCATTGGCATTTATTGAAAATAATCTCGACTTTTCTCTGCCAGAAATCTATACGGTTAGTGAATCAAAAGATAGAACCGTAAAGTTTCTTTTTAATCTTAAAGACAATCATAAAATTGAAACAGTCCTTATTCCGTTTCATAATAAATATTCTATTTGTCTTTCGTCACAGGTTGGCTGTGCAATGAATTGTTCTTTTTGTTTTACCGGAGAACAAGGACTTAAAAGAAATTTAAATACAAGTGAGATTGTTGGCCAGTTTCTGCAGGCTTGGCGTTGGTTAATGGAAAATAGGCCTGGAGAAGAGAGGATTTTAAATATTGTTTTTATGGGACAAGGCGAACCGTTACATAATTTTGATGCTGTAAAAAAAGCGTGCGAGATTTTTTTATCAAAATACGGAGCTTCAATTGGTGTTCAAAAAATAACTATTTCAACTTCTGGTTATATTCCTGGACTTAAGAGATGGATCAAGGAAATTCTAGGAGTTAACCTGGCGCTATCTCTTCATTCACCATTTGAAGAAAAGAGAAATGAACTTATTCCCATAAATAGAAAATATCCACTGCATGAAGTATTGACATATATTGACAAGATACCATTAAGTAAAAAACAGTTTATTACTTATGAATATCTTCTGATAAAAGATTTTAATGATTCTGCAGAGGACGCTAAAAAATTGGGAACGATACTGGCTGGTAAAAGTGCTTATATAAATTTAATACCTTTCAACTCATACCCAGGATCACATTACAAACGTTCGAATTTGGATAAAATTGAAAAGTTTAAAGAAATTTTAGATAATTTTAAAATTCCAACTTTAATAAGAAGTGCTAAAGGCGATGATGTGTTAGCAGCATGTGGACAACTAAATTCTACTCATTAAAGAGCTATCAAGTGCAAGTGCATGGGTCTGAGGTAATTCAAATAAATCTGTCATGAATCGTCCCCGACTTCAACCATGATCATGCCGTTGGGGCCAGCGGTGAGGCTGTACGTCTCGCCGCTGGTCAGGTCTAGAAGTTCAACGCTGAAGGGGGTGACCTCGCCGCTGGAGAGGAGATAGATGCGCGGCTGGGAGTCGTCGTCGTGATATTCTGCCGTCAGGGCGGCCGGCGGAATCCGTTCGCCGCCAATGGTCAACTCCAGGCGCAGTTCCGCGGGCAAAGTCCGCGGCCGGAACACCTCATCATCGGGGAATTCCTGCCAACGCTCCTCGGCAAGTCGCACAAAACGGTATGCACTGAGGCGAAGCTCCAGGGCATACTCATTGCCGGTGAGGATGGCCTCTTCCTGGGCCAGATTGAGGAGGGCGGCCAGACGTTTGGCCTCTTCCTCCACCACCTGCCGGCGTGGCCCCACATTCAGCGAGATGAAGCCGATGCTCACCCCGATGATCAGGAGCACCACCATCACCTCGAGCAGGGTAAAGCCAAAGGATGAGGGAGGGGCCTTAGCAGCCCGGTGAAAAACTACTGCGCTTGCTGATGCGGTGTCAAAATTCGGCTTAGGTAAGCGAGCCTGCGAGACTCCGAAATGCTCATTTACCACATGTAAACTGCGCTTTTTCGCCTCATTTTTCCTTGCCTCAGCTGCGCTCGCTACCTTTTTCAGCGGGCTGCTAGTCAAGGTTCCAGTTACCCAGATCATCGTCCGTGTCGGACTGACCATCCGGGCCCAGGGAAAAGATGTCAAAGCTGCCGTGGACGCCGGGCTGGAGATAGAGATAGGGATTCCCCCAGGGGTCATCGGCCAGCCTGTCAATATAACCCTCCTTTGCCCATTTCCGGGGAAGGGGCTCGGTGTCCGGTTTTTCGACCAAGGCCTGAAGGCCCTGGTCGGTGGAGGGATAGTAGAGATTGTCCAGCTTGTACATGCGCAGGGCATTCTCCAGGGTGCGGATGTCCTGCTGGGCCTTGATAAGTCTGGCCTGCTCGGGCCGATCCATGATCTTGGGAACCACGAAGGCGGCCAGGATGCTGAGGATGACCACCACCACCATGATTTCGATCAGGGTGAAACCGGCCTGATTGGCGGCGTGACCAGGATTGTCTGCTTTCTTTTTGGTATTCTTCACAATATTCTCGCTTGCTTAGGTTTGTTGGTCTCGCAAAAAAGCCTTTTCACACGACGTACAGTGCTTAAAATCAATGACTTGGCAGTACCAGGAATCAGAGGTAAAGACTTTAGGCGCACACATCAGGTTTGATTATATCAAGGACAGAGAGCGCAATTTCCGCCAGTCTTAAAGCGCCAGGGGCTCCAGTTCCCCGCTGAAGGAAAAGAGCAGTGCTCCATCACCCTGCTTTTTTCCAAAAAGGGCCATGCTGTCCAGCTGTTTTTCCATCTCCGGGGTGCGGCCCTTCAGGGTGGTGGTTGTGGTGTAATGGCCATCATTTTCCAGGAGCAAGGCCCCTTCAGCCTGGAGAGGACCGCCGCTATCGGCCAGGGTTGCCTTTACTCCCTCCTTCTGGGTGACAAGTTCAACCAGCAGGGTTCCCAGGTGCGCTTTTTGGGGTGAGAAAATTGCGGCATCATTCCAGACCAGGCTGCCCCGGGCCGTGGTTATCCTGCCCTGGCGGATGGCAAACTGGTCCAGAGAGGCCGAGACACTCCCCTCGAGCTGCAGGCCAAAAGTGGCCAGCAGGGGTCTTAAGGCCGGCAGGGCCAGGCGCCCCTCCATGTTCTGCACGGAAACCGTATTGAGCCCCTTGCTGATAACGGCCGTCACAACACCTTGCTCTGCCTGCACAGAAACAGCGACGCTGAGCCGGCCCGTCAAGAGGGCCCACGGCTTGAGCTGCCACTGGATTTCCTGCAGAGGCAGGGTGCCGAGCTGACCGTTCCGGGCAACCCCGTGATGCCATGTGCCCTGCAGGCTGCTGCACTTGAGCGGACCTAAGGGGGTTGCCATCCCCTGGTGGAGAAAAGCAAAGGCGCGGTTGGCCGGCATATACCAGAGCAGAAAAAAGGCATAGGCAACCAGAGCGACGACAATGAGTCCTTTGCGACTTTTCACGAGGGGCCTCCCCGGAAGGTTATCCTGGCATTGACAAAGCCCGGCTCCTTGTCACGTTCCACAGAGATGTCGCCCACCGTGAGGGCGAACTGTTCCTGCAGCATGGCGAGCCAGGCTACCATATCTGCAAAGATCACCCCATCAAGCCACAGCCTGACCTCTTCTTTTTCCCCGGGCTCGATCCGTTTAATGCTCTTGCTGATCCTCTGTTCTTTGGCACTTTTACTGATAATGGACAGGGGCGAATCACTACCCGCAGCCCCGCTCAGACCCTGGCTGGTTACGCGAACTCTTTGGACTTCCCGGCTGGCCTGCTCCATCCAGGCCAGCAACTCCTGCTGGGCCGGGAGCCGGTTCTGATAGAACTGGAGGCGCTCAGTAAGAGGACGGGCAATAAAGGTATGGGCCAGAAAAACAAAGACACAAAGGGCAGATATGATCACCATGAGTTTTTCCCGCCGGCTGAGATGAACAAAGACGTTTTTCATTATTTTCTCCCCTTTATTTCCAGGCGGGCGGAAACCAGGTTATTGGCAGTGGTGGCGGTGCGGATATCCACGCTCAGGTCATCATTAACCAGGAGACGTTCTTTCAGATCATTGAGGTCATCAAGGGTGGCCAGCGTCAGCTCCAGTTCAAGAGCGCTGCCGTGATAGCGGAGGCGCTGCAGGTTATAGCCCTGGGTCTTTTGCAGCTGCGGGCCGATCCGGGCCAGGAGGGCGAGAAAGTTGTTTTGTGACTGCTGGCCACCGGTCAGCAGGGACAGACCTTGTTCCATCTGGGCCCGGGGATTTACCACCTGTTTGGCCTGGGGAAAGGTGGCCCGGTAGATTTCTTCAACGCGTCTTTCCAGGGCCTGACTCTCCTTCTTGGCCTGGTTGAAGTCGATGCCAAAGAGCGCCCCCTTCAGGGCAATCAGGATAAGAACCAGAACAAAGGGCACTCTCCACAACTCTCTGATTTTATCCCAATCGGTATTCCGGCCATATTCTCCCTGGAGGAGATCAATACCAGATTTTTTGGTAACGCCTTGCCCCAACAGAGCCAAGGCCGGCTTTTTGATTATAGGCAGCATGTCCAGGTCAAGATCCAGGCGGAGAGCGATCTCCTCTTCCTGATAGATTTGGAGATGCCGGGGCAGAGATGCAGGAGCTGCTTTAAGGGCGGCCTGTAAGGCCTCGTTCAGGTTCTGCCTATCCACGGCAAAGCCGGCCCGCAGACCGCAACGCACCAGGGCCACCTCACCATCCAGCAGCACAGACCAGCCGTCAGCCCCATAGGGTACTGCCAAGGTTTCAGGGGTCATATAGTCGGGCTCCAGGCCCGCCTCACGCAGCAGTGCCAGCCACTGGTCCAGACATTCCCTCTCCACCACCGCTGTATCCATGCTGCCGTCCGGGTTACGGGGGCCAAAGGCAAAATGTAATTTTTCCACATCAGCGGCCAGGGACGCTTCCAGGGCATAGGGGGCCGCCTGCATCGCCCGTTTGCGGTTACGCCCCGGGGTGGTGGCCTTGATCAGCAAAACATCAAGGCCCGGCACCAGTACAATTAAGAGCGCATCTTTGCAGGCTGCGGCTGCCTGGGCAAGAGAGCCCTTATGCAGGAGAGAATCCGTATCGGTGCTCAGCCAGCTGATAGCAGCCGGGGCTCCGGCACCCAGTCTCAGAATTACAGTTTTCATAAGTATTAATAGGTTCCCATGGTGCGTTGTAACACCTTTATCCCCTCTTCATGGCGCTGCAGGATACTCAAGAGCGTACTTTTGCCCCGCCCCATGGTTGCCCTGCTCTGGACCAGGAAGAAATCACTGCGCAATGTTAAACCATCTGCCGTCAGACCCGTGCCGGCAAACTCTGGCCCGGTCAGGAATTCGGCAATTTCTGCATAGCCGGCAAGGGGCCGTGCCGCCACGATATTTTGGGCCTGGACCAGCGACAGCTCCTCGGCCAGAGATGCCACTATTGCCGCTGGGGCAGTATTGATATTGAGCGCTGTTCCCGCCGGCAGGGCAGAGATCAGCGGCTCCAGACAGTGAAAACCCTGGGCGCTGATCCCCTGGACCTGGCGGAGTTCACTGGGGCTTTGCATTGGCTGATTAGCGGTGCGGTAGGGCGTATCCAGGTTGGCATAGGCCCAATCCTCGGCCCAACCCTCTTCGCCATCAGCATCCAGCCAGTCAACAACACCCTCCAGGGACTCCGGCTCAATTTGACATAGGCGCAGCAACCGTTGAAACTGGCCACGGCTCTTTTCCCGCAAGCCGCTGTCGGCCGCCAGCAGATTGTTGATATTAAAACGGCCCTGCAAATCAATAATATACCCGGAGACCGCGCCCCCCTCAACAGGGATGGGCGGCAAGCCCTGCGCCCATTCCTCGGCCAAGTGGTCGGAGTCGCTGTTTTTTTGATCCCGGGCCAGCAGGCGGATGGCCCAACTCTCCCCACCCCGGGCCAGGGCCAGGGCCTGATCGGCTGCAATGACATTCCCCGTACGCCTGATATCGATTTGTTGGCGGTTGAGCATGGCCACCGCCATAATGGTGATCAGCCCTGTCACCAGCAGCACGGTAAGTAAAGCGACACCATCCTGATTCGAGCGGCGCGAGGAGCACACGGGCCGGGATAAAACGACTGCCATCGCCACCATCACTCTCCCCCCTGCCACGCCACCACAAAGAGCCGGGTAAGCGTGCCCCACTCTGCAAGTTCAAGGGTCATTTCCACGGCTTTGGGCAGCTGCTTCTGTGCAGCGGCAGCTATTGTCTCTGCCGGTGGTGGCCAGGATGGCTGCCAATGATCGTTGTTGTCCTGGAAGCGCAGGCGAAAATCAAGAACATCCGTCACCAGCTCTCGACTTACCGACTTCGTTGTTGCCGCCCGGTCGAGGACGGGCCAGGTCTCTCTGAGCAGCTTGCTATCCTTGAGACGGTAGGCCACCCGCTGCATATTGCTGCGGGCCAGGGCGGCGGGATTGCGCCAGCCGCCCCGGCTGAACTCCACCGCGGTCCCGTCCCCGGCAGTGCTGATCACGGCGGGCTGCATATCGCCGAATTCATCACGAATGGGGCGGGCGATTATCTGCTGAAAATCCCGCGCCATCAGGGCCATGGCCCCTTGGAGTGCGGCAAGGCGCTCTGTTTCTGCACCCATGATTTCCCGGCTTTTAATCATACTCTGCAGCCCCTGAAAGGTCATGACCGAGATCAGCGCAAAGATAGCCATGGCCACCAGCAGCTCCAGCAGGGTAAAGCCCTGCTTTTCTGACAATCTAGGGGCGCGCAAGGTAGATTACCATGGAGGCCAGCCCTTCACCCTTTTCTTCCAGTCCGGCAGAGACCTCAGCCTGGCGGATATCGGGATCCGGGGTTTTTTTGGTCTGCACCGTCCAATACCAGAGATGATCGGCCATCAACATCTGGCCATGGCTGGTCCCCAGGGGCAGCCAATCCCTGTCCAGTTCCAGCTCGGCAGCGCGATTGGTCGTCACCCAATGGGCCAGGGTCCGTTCCTTGAGGCCCGTGGCATTACGCACTGCCGTGCCGCTGGTTTTCAGACCGGCCACCAGGGCAATGCTGAGAAAAGCCAGGGCCACCAGGATTTCCAACAGGGTGAAGCCCTTGTTCGTTTTGCCGCCCTGCATCAGCGCACCAACTGGTTCAGATCAAAGATGGGCATCAGGATGGCGAGGACAATCATCAGGACAACCCCACCCATGAGCAGAATAAGCACGGGCTCAAAAATACCCAGGGTAGCACTCAGCATGGTCTCGATTTCCCGCTCATGGATGGTGGCGGCGCGTTCCAGCATCTCTTCCAACTTGGAGCTCGCCTCGCCGCTGGCAATCATATGAATGGTGATGGGCGGGAAAAAGCCGCATTGGGCCAGACTCTTGTGCAGGCTTGCCCCTTCGCGCACCCGGTTAGCCGCCTCTTGTACGGCCTGGCGGATAACTAGATTGCCCAGCACCTGGGCGGAGATATGCATCCCTTCCAGAATAGACACCCCACTGGCCGTTAAGATACTAAAGGTGCGGGCGAAGCGGGCGGCGTTGACGGTCTTGATCGGTTTTGCCACCAGGGGCAGTTTCAGGAGCAGGTGGTGGAAACGGTAGCGCGATCCTTCATTGCGGAGGGTGAAGCGCAAGAACATAAGCAGGCCGGCACCGATTATGACCAGGAAGAGACCGTATGATTTCAAAAAAGCACTGGCCATAATCAGCCCCCTGGTCAGCAGCGGTAATTCCTGGCCCATATTTTCAAAGACCTTGACCACCTGGGGCACCACATAGACCATCAGGGCGGCAACCACGGCAAAGGCCACCCCGGTGAGCAGGACGGGATAGAGCAGGGCCAGCATCATTTTTTGGCGCAACTGCTGGCTGAACTCGGTGTAGTCTGCCAGTCGCTCAAGAACGAGATCCAGGAAGCCGGTCTGTTCACCGGCGGCAATGGTGGCCCGATAGAGATCCTGGAAAACCGCAGGAAATTTGGCCAGGGCCACGGCCAGGGAATGTCCTTCTAAAACCTTGGCCCGCACGGCCAGGAGAATAGATTTAATCCTGTCCTGATCACTTTGCTCGGCCACGGCCTTCAGCGCTTCTTCAAGGGCCGTACCGGAACGGATCAGGGTGGCCAGTTGCCGGGTGACCAGGGCCAGCTCCGAGGCGCTCATCTGGCGGCGCAGCTGGAAGCGAAAAGGACCGGAGGATTCTTTCCGGCTGATCTCCTCTACCGTGAGAGGCGTTAACTCTTTGTCCCGGATAAGCTGCCTGACCTGGCGGGGGGTATCGCCCTCCATCACGCCATGCCGGAGTTGACCCTGCTGATTTAAGGCGGTGTAGTTAAAGGCAGCCACCGGCTACACCTCTTCCAGATCTTTTCTGGTGACGCGGATAACCTCTTCAATGGTGGTATCGCCGGCTAAGATGCGCCGCAGCCCATCCTGACGGATATTGGGGGAGTTAAGGCGGGCCTGGGCCTCCAGGGCATATTCCGGCGCCCCGTCATGAATCATGGCCTGAAGGGTCTCATCGACTTCCACCACCTCGTAGATACTGGTTCGGCCCTGATAGCCGAGAGCGTTGCATTTTTCGCAGCTGCCGGCCCTGAATATCTGCGGTGGGTTTGCTACAGAGAAACCAAACTCTGCACACTCGGAGGGGCTGGCGGCGCCTGGAACCTTACAATGGGGGCACAGGAGACGCACCAGGCGCTGGGCCACCACGCCGATCACCGACGAAGAGAGGAGAAAAGGCTCCACCCCCATGTCGCGCAGACGGGTCACCGCACTCACCGCCGTGTTGGTATGGAGGGTGGAGAGCACGAGGTGGCCGGTGAGACTGGCCTGCACCGCGGTCTCGGCCGTTTCCAGGTCGCGAATCTCTCCCACCATCACTACATCCGGATCCTGGCGCAGGATGGCCCGCAACCCCTTGGCAAAGGTCATCGCCACCTTGGTGTTGACCTGGGTCTGGCTGATGCCGTTAAGGAAGTATTCGATGGGATCTTCCACGGTCATGATGTTGCGGTTAATCTCGTTTAGGCGGCTGAGAACGGCGTAGAGGGTGGTGGTTTTACCGGAACCGGTGGGGCCGGTGACCAACAGAATGCCATGGGGGCGATGGATCAGCCGATCCATCAGCGCCAAACCGGCCTGGTCCATGCCCAGCTGTTCAAGGTCGAGGCGACCGGCCTGTTTGTCCAGGAGGCGGAGGACAACGCGTTCCCCATGGCCGCAAGGCATGGTGGAGACGCGGACATCAACAGGACGGCCAGCCAGGCGCAGGGATATGCGCCCATCCTGCGGCAGCCGTTTTTCAGCGATATCCAGCTTGGCCATGACCTTGATGCGGGAGGTGATAAGTTGGGCCAGGGCTTGGGGGGGGTGGAGCTTGTCGCGTAACATGCCGTCCACCCGGAAGCGGACGCGCAGTTGCTTCTCAAAGGGCTCAATATGGATATCCGAGGCATTTTCTTTGATTGCCTCGGTGAGCAGGCCGTTGATCAGGCGAATGATGGGCGCATCATCCTGGCTTTCCAGCAAATCTTCCGGTTCGGCCAGGAGCCGGGCAATACTGTGGAGATCAAGGTCATCGTCAAGGCCATTTTCAAGCTCGCCGGTGAGTTCCATATCTTCCACCCCACCTTCATAGGCCGCCTGCAGCAACAGATCGAATTTCTCCCTTTCCACAGGGTTGAGATCCAAGGGCAGGCCGAGATAACGGCGGAGTTCGGCCAGAGCCAGAGCGGTAAAACCTGGACGACACTCCACCCGGGCGCGGCCCTTGTCAACGCCGTGCACCAAAAGGCCATGGCGTTTGGCAAAGGAAAAGGAGGGGCGGTTGAAGGCAAGGTTATTCAAGGTTTACAGCTCCATCTTCCGGGCCACCAGGCGGCAGGATCGGGCCCTGCTCATCCGCCATCAAGGGGCGTCGTTTCTCCCCATAATCCTGCTGCAGGCCGCGCATATAATCATATTTGTCATAGGTTATCCTGGAGCTGACCCCGGTATCGCGGATAATCACCGGCCGCAAAAATACCATGAGGTTGCGTTTGACATGCTGACGGCTGTTGTAGCGAAAGAGCAGGCCCAGCAGGGGAATACTGCCGAGCAAGGGCACCCGCTGTTCAATTTCCTGAATATCATCGCTGATCAGACCACCCAGCACGAGAAGCCTGCCGTCATCCACCAGCACCGAGGTCTTTATCGACCTGGTGTTGGTGGTGGGCCCGGCGCTCTGATCCATGGAGGCGACACTGGAAACCTCCTGGGTGATGGTGAGACGGATGGTGTCGCCTTCGTTGATCTGGGGCTTTACCTTCAGTTTGATGCCGACATCGTGCCGTTCATAGGTGGTGAAGGGGTTTACCGACGAGGTCGTGCTGCCGGTGGAGGTGTAGCTGCCGGTGGGAAAGGGGACATTCTGGCCCACCACGATCTCTGCCTCCTCATTGTCCAGGGTCATCAGACTGGGGGTGGAGAGAATATTGGCGTCCCCGGTCTGGGACAAAACCCGGAGCAGGGCCCCAAGATTAAGAATCTTTTGGCCCAGGATCTCGGTGGTGCCGTTCAAGAAGCCGAGACTTAAGCCATCACCAATGCCCAGGGGGTTGATGGTGGCTTGGTTTATCCCGGAGCCGGCGGCGTTGAAGTTGGTGCCGCCGATAACCGAGGTGTGGTCCTCGCCGACATCACTGGTGGAGCGCCATTGGACGCCCAGTTCCGCGGAATTGTCCATGGAGACCTCGGCGATAACCGCTTCGATCATCAGCTGGGCCCGGCGGATGTCAAGCTGGCTGACCACCGAACGCAACGATTTCATCTGGAGGGGGGAGGCGGTAATAATGAGGGCGTTATTACCCTCATCGGCCTGGATGGTGACCCCGTCCGGTCCGCTTGGCGGGGTTTTAGCCGCCGAACTTTCCCCCTTGATGATCCCGGTGAGGATGGGCACCATATCCGTGGCCTTGGCATAGCGCAGAAAGATGACCTGGGTGCTCCCCTCATTCTCGATGGCCGTATCAAGATGGGCAATCAGGGCCTTCGCCCTGAGGACATCATGCGCGTCACCGCTGAGCAGGATGCTGTTGCTCCGTTCATCGGCAATGAGGCGGAGAGTGTCGCCGGCCTTGGGGTCTGCCTTCCCTTCCAGGGCGGCAATCACCGAGACCAGCTCGGCGGCAGCGGCATGCCGAAGCTGGACAATCTCCGTCTCACCCGTGGTGGCCTGATCAATGCGCTCAATAATCTTGACCAGGCGATTGATGTTGCCGGCCCGATCCACCATGATCAACATATTACTCTGTTTATGGGCGGCCAGATAGCTGGTGCTGGCGACCAGGGGCCTGAGGATGCCGATCATCTGGTCAGCAGGCACATAGCGTAATTTATGGATTTTGGTGATCGCCTGGTCGCCCGGTGCCGCCCCGGCTTGGTCAATAGGGGCAGCAGACAGCTCTTGCCGGGCCAGGGCATCGGGCAGGATTTTGACAATATTGCCCGCTTCAATAGCGGTATAGCCGTGGACCTGGAGAACCGACAGGAAGACGGAGTAGAGATCCTCAGCGGCCATATTTTGCGAACTGACGATGGTCACTTCCCCTGTTACCCTGGGATCAATAATGAAGTTTTTGCCGGTGAGGCGGGCCACACTCTTAATCACCGAGCGGATATCAGCATTATTGAAATTAAAGGCAATATTCTCCTCCGCCTCCGCCCCGGCTGAGGAAGGCAGGCTGGAAATCGTAACCAGGAAGAGGATAACCAGGGTCAGGCGTTTGATGGTGGGGGTTGTAGAGTACATATATTACACAAGATTGAGATGAAAGATCGCAAGTGAAAGGGTGAGACTACAGCTGGCCGATGGTGTATTCCCTGGTCTGGCGCGTGCCGTCCCTGATAATTTCCACCCTCACCTTTTCGGCATTTTTAGTCTTGGCAAAGGCCTGCATGGCGTCGCTGGGGCTGCGCAGAGGCATGCCATTGACCTCGGTCACGATGTCGCCGCTCTGCAGGCCCAACTCGTCCAGGAGGCGACTCTGATTGCTGGTGCGGAGCTGGAACCCTTGCTGGACACCATCCTCCTCATAGATCTCGGCAGCCACCTCGCTGGCTAGAGAGTTCATATTGGCCAGGCGCTGATCGAGATAGCTGCGGTCAATACTCCAGTTAACTCCGTCACCGCGGGGCTTGATCTGGCTGGAACGAGCCTTTGGCGGCAGGTCCCTTTTTTTGGGCGGCGGGCGGGTTAAGAGGCCGCTTTCTTCTTCAATGGCCAAGGTTTCATAGAGTCCGGCCCGGCGCAGAATAACCCGGTCGGGATGGATTTCGCTGAGCACCGCGGACCCGGGCAGCTTGTCATCTATGCCGTAGATCTGATTTTCCGTGGTCTTACCCTTTGTCCCGATAATGGCCACCGATTTGCCAGGAGAGGTGCTGAAGATCACCCCAATCAGGGCAAGATTGAGGGTGGTGGCAGGCAAGTCGCTGGCATCGGTGAGGGCGGCCACCTGCGTCCGGCCGGCCAGGCCAAAGAGGTGGAGATCCGCCAGCCCAGAACTGAGGGCGGCTGGTTGGGAAGGGGCGACTTGGCTGGCCGAGTTCGTTCCGGCGCCAAGATTGGTCGGCTGCGGGGTGGTGAAATCAAGGAGACGCCAGCTCAAGCGCGCCGCACTCTGGGTTGCCAGCAGAATGAGGAGTAGGGAGAGAAGCGCAATCAAACGCAGCGAGCCTTGTTCTTTGAGGCGCTGTTGCCAGCGGCGATAACTCTTTTGTTCAGGCATAAGGATCACGACACTACTATACCATAAACCAGCCACTGTTTTCAGGTAGTTTTTTACTAAAAAAAGGCTTTAAACCAACGCCATACCAATTTGTCCCCCTTGGCTGGAGAGAAAACAAAAAGGGGGAGACCGGCCATTGTGGATAATTCGGCCGGTCTCCCCTTTCTCTATACAGCATGTACTTCTCTTCTGCTATGCCTTACGGGACAGTAATGGCATTGGCGTTTAAGGTAACATTGGTTTGTGCCAACGCCCTGCCGTTCAGCTTTGCTCCAGTGTCGAAAGTAATAGCTTTTGTTGCCAATATAATTCCCTTAAACTGAACCGTCGTTCCGAGAGATACTCCGGTACCGCCGCCGACCTGCCAGAATACGTTCTTGGCCTGTGCCTCGCCCGCCAGAGTAACAATGGCACCATTATTCACGGTGAGGTTGTCTGCTATCTGGAAGATCCAGACGTCATTGGCGCCACCCTCGAGAGTAACACCATTAAGATCTATTAATACTCCGGTGCCCCACTTGTAGAGACCGGGAACGAGGGTCATTCCACTGATATTTCCAGCGCCCAGTTCCGTAAAATCAGGCAATGACCGCCCGGCGGCATCGGCGTATGCAGTTTCCATGTCGCTTATAGCAGTGGTCATTTTCGCTGGAGTTGGAACTGCATAGTCGGCTGCATATACCTTGCCGGTCACGAGACTCGAGGTTGCAAACTGACCGGGGGGGGTACCCAAGGCATCTAATGTTAGACCAAATCCAGTAATGCCACTCGCGCCAATCGGACTCGCGCCAATATTTCCAGTAATTGAGGTGGTTCCCGTGGTAGTGATTCCTGTTTTTGTCAGCAGCACAAAATCTTCGGACGTTCCAAGGTCTACTGGCAACGGGCCTTCCGCTTCAGCTGTAACTGTTGTGAAGGTCCAGATTTCGGCTGCCAGTGGATTGCCGGCCATATCTTGGGCCGCCTCAGTAATCGTGGCCTTATAGTTTATGTTGGCTGTGAGAGAGCTTGTTGGTGTGAAGGTCGCAACGAGGCCAACATAGGACACCGTGCCTGGAACAGTTACCTCATCCGAATCCGTTAAGGTAAATATTGCCGAGGTAATCGTCAACGGATTCATTGCTTCACTGAAGGTTGCCTGGACTTTCTTACTGAGAATCACATTTCCGATTCCATCAGCAGGGTCAACAGTTACAACTTCTGGTGCGGTGATGTCCTCCGTGTCCGTATTAATAGCAGTGGTAAAGTTCCACTCCTTGGCGGCGTCCAGCTGGTTGCCGGCTGAATCCTTGGCTCCGGTAGTAATCGTGGCGGTATAGAGGGTGTCGGTTGCTAGAGCGCTTTCCGGGGTGAAGACCGCGTTTTTTTCAAGGTAAGCCACAGAGCCAGTAACGACAGCTGTTCCAGCTTTCAAGTTAAAAGTCAGGTCGGTGATCGTCAGAGGATCCATCGCCTCACTGAAGGTTGCACCGATTTTCGTGTTGGTTGCAACACCTGTGGTGTCAGCAGCCGGGGCGGTGAGCGTCACCGTGGGTGCAGTGGTATCGGTGCTGTCTGGGGTGGCGGTGGGCACAGGGGTGCTGTCGCTGCTGCTGCCGCTGCTGCAACCAGCTACAAAGAGAGTGAGCAGTAACGCCAATGGCAGATAGGCGTGCTGCAGTTTTAATTTTTTCATTCAGTTTCCTTTTGCTTCTATGAGTTTTAAAATCTACACAGGGTGTAACCAGCGTGCTGGTACCTGTCTGCCCGCAAGCCTGATCCCATTTTCCCAAAGAGAGCGTCTTTGGGCGGGCTAATCAGAATCTTGTACCCTTATTCTTGCACACATCATTCCAACTGGTCTTCGGCAGGAGATATAGCTTAAAAATTCTTGCAATATCGGTAGGTTATGTCAAGGCAAAGAGGGCGTGTCGAGCAGCTGGAAATCCATCCGGCCGTGACATTTGGCGGAACTGCAACATGTTGCGGGCTGGCCCGAGAAAGAGGTTGTTGGCGCCGGCGCTTTTTATGTGCACACGCTCCTGAGAGGAGGCAGGGAAAACCTGGAGACGTTCTGGTCAAAGGGAATGGTGACATGCAGGCCGGCTTAATCTGTGGCCTTGTTTTCCTCTACCAGGCGTACGTGCCGCGCTTAGGCTGGGCTGCGGCGAGGGCAAATTTAGGGAGTGGGTGGCGCCGATTTCCAGGGCTAGAAAACAAATCGGTTATATTTGGTGGATCAGGGTATAAGGATAACGTATTAAAAACAGTCTGCAGTCAAATCAAACGCTGACTTCCCGACTTACACCCGGACAAATCGCGAGAGCGCCTGTTTCCCGTTGTCGACATCGGCGCCTCTGGTGGCTGGCTTGAGGCCCTGGAGCAGTTCCTACGCCTGGCAAAGGCCACAGGCAAAAAACGTATTCAGGTGGATATCCTGACTTGAAGAGGAAGTAATGAGTGATACTTTGGACAAGGGTCTGTTGGCAGTACAAGAAATGAGTCGAGATGCGGAAGCTGTGTTGGTTAAGGGAGGGGCCCTGCAGAACGCCATCTTCAACAGCGCCAACTTCTCGAGCATCGCCACCGACTCCAAGGGCGTCATCCAGATCTTCAACGTCGGCGCCGAGCGCATGCTGGGTTACACGGCAGCCGAGGTGATGAATAAGATCACCCCGGCCGACATCTCTGATCCGCAGGAGTTGATCGCCCGGGCCAACGAACTCAGCGCTGAACTCGAGACCACGATTACTCCCGGCTTCGAGGCCTTAGTGTTCAAGGCCTCACGCGGCATTGAGGATATCTACGAGCTGACCTATATCCGCAAGGATGGCAGCCGCTTCCCGGCGGTGGTTTCGGTCACCGCTCTGCGCGACGAGCAGGAAGCCATCATCGGCTACCTGCTGATCGGCACCGACAACACTGCCCGCAAGGAGGCCGAAGAGGCGCTGCTCAAGGCCGGAGCCCTGCAGAGGGCCATTTTCAACAGCGCCAACTTCTCGAGCATCGCCACCGATGCCAAGGGTGTCATCCAGATCTTCAACGTCGGCGCCGAGCGCATGCTGGGCTACACGGCGGCCGAGGTGATGAATAAGATCACCCCGGCCGATATCTCCGATCCGTTGGAGCTGGTGGCCCGGGCCAACGAACTCAGCGCTGAACTCGAGACCACGATTACTCCCGGCTTCGAGGCCCTGATGTTCAAGGCCTTACGCGGCATTGAGGACATCTACGAGCTGACCTATATCCGTAAAGACGGCAGTCGCTTTCCGGCGGTGGTCTCGGTCACCGCCCTGCGCGACCAGCAGGAGGCCATTATCGGCTACCTGCTGATCGGCACCGACAACACCGCCCGCAAGAAGATCGAGGCGGAACAGATGCTGCTCGATCAGGCCCTGCGCGACCAGCATTTTTATACCCGCTCGCTGATCGAATCCAACATCGACGCGCTTATGACCAGCGATCCGGCCGGAATCATCAGCGACGTCAACAAGCAGATGGAGGCCCTTACCGGCTGCACGCGCGATGAACTGATCGGCGCGCCGTTCAAGAATTATTTTACCGAGCCGGACCGGGCGGCAGCGGCCATCAAGCTGGTGCTACGCAACAAAAAGGTGACCAACTACGAGCTCACCGCGCGCGCCAGGAACGGCAAGGAAACCGTGGTCTCCTACAACGCGGCCACCTTCTATGATCGAGACCGGAGACTACAGGGCATTTTCGCCGCCGCTCGCGATGTTACGGAGCTCAAACGTTTCGAACAGGTACTGAAAGAAAATTACGTTGAGTTGGATAATGCCAAGACCGCCGCGGAAATTGCCAACCGCGCCAAGTCGGAATTTCTTTCCAGCATGAGCCACGAATTGCGCTCCCCGCTCAATGCAATCCTCGGTTTCGCCCAATTACTGGAGAGTGGTTCGCCGTCGCCCAAAGAAAAGTCCAGCATCGATCAGATTCTCAAGGCGGGCTGGTATTTATTGAAACTAATTAACGAAATTCTCGATCTGGCGTTGATCGAGTCGGGAAAGTTGTCTATGTCAATGGAACCGATGTCGCTGGTGGATGTTATGCTCGAGTGCCACGCCATGATTGAACCTGAGGCCCAAAAAAACGACATTCATTTACATTTTCCCCAATTCGAATGCCCTTGTTTTGTGCATGCCGATCAGACCAGGGTCAAGCAGGTGCTGATCAACCTGCTTTCCAACGCCATCAAATACAACCGCCCGCAGGGAGAGGTGGAGGTGACCTGCCAAGCCACCGCCCCGGGCCGAATCCGTATCAGCGTACGGGATACCGGTGAGGGGCTGTCGCCTGAAAAAATCGAAGAGCTTTTTCAGCCCTTCAATCGTCTTGGGCAAGAGGACGGCCCCAAGGAAGGTACCGGCATCGGTCTGGTGGTGAGCAAACGGCTCATCGAACTGATGGGGGGCGAAATCGGTGTGGAAAGCACCGTCGGGGTGGGGAGTGTGCTGTGGATCGAACTGAATACGGAGGATGAGCCACAAATTGGCGTTAACGAGGGCGACGAGGGGGTGGCGAACCAAGCCCCTGTTCCGCCCGACTCTGCACTGCGTACCCTGTTGTATATAGAAGACAACAAGGCCAACATGCAGCTGGTGGAGCGACTCGTCGAGCTACGGGCCGATTTGCGCCTGGTTGGTGCCACGGATGGCACCCAAGGGATCGCCCTGGCGAATATCCACCAGCCGGCGGTCATCCTGATGGATATCAATCTGCCCGGCATCAGCGGTATTCAGGCGCTGAAAATTCTGCGAGAAGACCCTGTTACCGCTCATATTCCCGTGGTTGCCATCAGTGCCAATGCCATGCCGCGCGATATCAAGATAGGTCTGGAGGCTGGATTCTTCCATTATCTCACCAAACCGATCAGGGTCACTGAGTTCATGGAAACGCTGGATGAGGCCTTGAAATATGGTGAAAAGATGAGTCTGAAGACGAAGAAGAAAGAAAGCCCGAATAAGCAATGCGTACACAAAATTACTGTCAGCCGTCCGCCCAAGGAAAAGAAATGATTATTACCGAAGCCGATATCCGCAAGGCCAATATCCTGATTGTTGATGATCAAGAGGCCAATGTCCTGCTGCTGGAGCAATTGCTGGCTGAAGCCGGCTACACCTCTGTTGCCTCAACGCGGAATCCGCAGGAGGTGTGCGCCTTGTACCGTAAAAATCACTACGATCTGCTCCTGCTCGATCTGCAGATGCCCGACATAGATGGCTTTCAGCTCATGGAAGATCTCAAGGCAATGGGCACGGACGGCTATCTGCCGATCCTGGTGATTACCGCCCATCCAAGCCATGAGCTGCGCGCCCTGCAGGCCGGCGCCAAGGACTTTATCAGCAAGCCGTTTGCTCTGCTTGAAGTCAAGACGCGGATCCGCAACCTGCTGGAAGTGCGGCTACTCTATAAAAAACTCGATACCTACAATACGGTGCTGGAGCAGAAGGTGCAGGAGCGGACCGGCGATCTGCTCAAGGCAAATGCGCAACTCACCCAGGAAGTAGGTGAACGCAAGAAGGCAGAGGAGTCACTCCAGGGTGCCTATGCGGAAATAAAAGAGCTTAAAAACCGACTCCAGGCTGAGAATACCTACCTGCGGCATGAGGTTGACCAGCGGCACAACTTCGGTGAGATCATTGGTCAAAGTAAAGCCCTGGCCCGGATCTTCTTATTGGTTGAACAGGTCGCGCCCATGAAGGCCACGGTCCTGCTCATGGGGGAGACCGGCACCGGCAAGGGCGTCATCGCCCAAGCCATCCATAGCAGCAGTACCCGCAAGGACCGGGCGCTGATCACGGTTAACTGCGCGTCTCTGCCGGCGAATCTCATTGAAAGCGAACTGTTCGGGCGCGAGAAGGGCGCCTTCACCGGCTCCACTGCCCGGCAGATCGGCCGTTTCGAACTGGCCGACGGCGGCACCATTTTCCTTGACGAAATCGGCGAGATGCCGCTGGAGCTGCAAGCCAAGCTGCTCCGGGTCATTCAGGACGGCGAGTTTGAGCGCCTGGGCAGTCCCCGCACCATTAAGACCGATGTGCGGATCATCGCGGCCAGCAATCGCAATCTGGCAGAAGAGGTCCGCGACGGCAGGTTCAGAGAAGACCTGTTCTACCGGCTCAATGTTTTTCCGATCACGGTGCCGCCCCTGCGCCAGCGCAAGGCAGACATCCCGCTGCTGGTCAATTATTTTCTTGCCAAATTCAACATGAAAATGGGCAAGAAGATTAAGAGCGTGTCGCCAGAAACCCTGGATCTTCTGCAGGGATACCACTGGCCAGGCAACGTGCGGGAGTTGGCAAGCGTCATGGAGCGGTCGGTGATCATCAGCCGGGGGTCCACGCTGGAGGTCTTGGACCAATGCCCTGCCAATTTGCACAAAGAGGAAGCGGCAGGTCGGGAGGACCAGACCCTGGCCGAATTGGAGCATGATCACATTC
Organism: Desulfobulbaceae bacterium; assembly: GCA_024637145.1. Lineage (GTDB taxonomy): Bacteria > Desulfobacterota > Desulfobulbia > Desulfobulbales > SURF-16 > BM506. The sequence continues at coordinate 39,054 of JAGXFQ010000036.1, read as the reverse complement.
TCCTGTTGCTCCAGAAAACCGCGGGCCGAATTGAGGGGAAAAATGGCGCGGCAATACTCCTTGGTCTCAATCCCAGTACGCTGCGCGCCCGGATGCGTAAACTGGATATTCTCCGAAAATAAAGCCAGCAGGTGGGATTGGTATTTGACCAGGATGCTTTATTTCCCTCAAGATGATCCGGCAAAGTTGTTGTCTGCGCAGGTAGCTAAGGAAAGGTGACTTCGCAATGCCGCTGCCCATCATCTATCCCCGGTCATTGACCATGTGGCGGTGAAACCGAGCTTAGCGTGTGGTTGTTTCACTAATCATGCCGCATACTCGGCGCGGCTTCAAGTTCCAAATGTAACAGCAGGGCTAAGGCCGAAGAAGACCTGGTTCGTCGTTTCTATCGTTTCTCACCCTCTCCAAATATCCTGATTGTCCGGCCGAACTTCCGGCCGGACAATCATCATCAAGATCGAGTGCTAAGATTTCAGTGAAGCAAGCCGGAGATTCCAATCAGAATAAGGTAGCCGGCGACGATATAATTCAGTGCCTTGGGGATTGCCAGGATCAAGATTCCGGCCGCAATTGACAAGACAGGTTGCAATTGTACATACATGATGAGGGGCTCCTGTTGAGGGTTATTGTTTCAGGCCTGCTTCGATTTTTTCTCCGGCGTCTTTGAGCGTAGCCGTTGTTTTTTCCACGGTCTGATCGATCTTTTCCCCGGCCTTTTCAGCGGGACCTTTTGTGTCGCAAGCGGTGAACATCATGGTCATGCTGACAGCAAGGACAATGATGCCCGCGGCAATGAATGATTTCATAATTTTTCCTTAGTTAAGTGGCAGCAAATTGTACTTCCAGCTCATTTCTCACGATGTTCTTCGCGAAAATGCTATTGACCTTAATCAAGGTCATGATCGCCATGGCCGTGATGACCTTTTTTAATGACCTTTATTATGACCATTATGCCGACCATTGTCATGCCCACCAACAGGTACCGGCAACACCATGCAACCTGACAGCATTGCCATGGTCAGGAGCAAAATGACCAACGTATTCAAATGTAATTTTTTCATCTCTATACCTTTCTGATTGTTGCAGGACAGTTTCAATTTGTTCTCGTAATTTCGAAAATTGTCTTTGCTGTCTTATGGTTCCAGGATAATGGCCGCTTTTAAGAGTGCCATGTCAACGCTGGTCCTCAACCGAAGAATAATAGCAAAGAGCATGCCGGGGAATCAAAAAAGACACCTGAGATGTAAAGTTTTGATAATGCGGCATAAACAAAATGAAGATGAAGAAAAGCTCTCACCAGGGACCGTCATATATGGCGCATATGCGCCATATATGACGGTCCCTGGTGGCTGTAAAGATTGCCAATACTGACGAGGCCTTGATTAATGGCGTATGCCGGTTTCGCTTTCTTAAACTGCCAGGTTTTGGTCTCATGTTTTGGGGTCGGGCCATGTTAAATATCTGAAATTCAATAAATAGTATCCAAGAAGTAACTGTTTAAGGCCCTATATCCTCTTTTTCTGCCATCCAAAACGGCACGATAGGAGGCCATTTTTTTCCCGCAACTGAAGGTCGGCATGGCCGGACTTTGCCTGAGCCCCGGCCATGCTGGCTTTTTGTGGTGGCAGGATAAATATCTCAGAAATGCATGTTTTTGGCGCTTTGACACTCTTGTTATTCTCATAAGTTATCCATGGCATCCTCCCTCACTTGGCCCATCGTCGTCTGCTTCATTTGTCAGGCGTATGGACTCCAATGCGTAAAAAGGTCCTTTAGGTTGGAAAAGTTCAATCTCTCCCTCTGTTCTTTTCCGTTCCTGTCGGAACAGTTCCTGACAAAGGGAATGTTTCGGCAAATTTTATCAATATTAACAGACATTAATGCTTGCATCCTGGGTGATTCAATCCTAAACTCATTACCAGGCGTTACCCCACCCATTCCCCTGTCAACCCCATACCCTCAGAGAGGAGAACCACATGTTCAAACAAGCCACTGCCCTGTCTCGCCTTATCCTTTTCGGCTTGCTCCTGAGCTTCACCGGCAGCCCGGTCCTGGCCGGAGATATTCCCTTTATCTCCACCGCCGACCTCAAGGCAAAAATGGATGCAGGCCAGCAGTTTGTCCTGGCCGATGCCCTTAGCCCCATTGAGCATAATGAACTCTCCATTCAGGGGTCAGTCAATATTCCGGCCAGCCAGGTGGCGGATAACGCCAACCTGCCGGCGGACAAGGACACCCTGCTTATTTTCTACTGCAAGGGCCCCAAGTGCGGCAAGAGCCGCATCGCCGCGGGAAAGGCCATAAAACTTGGTTACACCAATGTCATGGTCTACAATGAAGGCCTGCCGGCCTGGGCCCAACACCGCTATCCCCTGGAAAAGAAGGTGGCATATCCCGCCATTGAGGTACCCCGTCTTTCCCCGAGCCAGGTGCATGACATGAAGGACTCCATCGTTATCCTCGACATCCGCGGTACCAAGCATAAACAGTTGGGCAAGATCGATGGTGCCACGGAAATCGTCTTGGACATCCTTCAGGAAAAGTATACCGCCTTGCCCGGCGACAAAAAAATCGTCATTGTCGACCATGCCGCCAAACAGGTGGTGGTTACTGCCAAATTTCTGACCATGAAAGGGTATAACGATGTTGTGGTTATGGACGGCGGCATGGCTGCCTGGATTCGGGCCGGCCTGCCGGTGACTAAATAACGCATCGCCACCTCCTCCTGCAATCGGCACACCAAAGGGTCTGCTTTTTCTATAACATTGAGCTTCATATGAATACTTCCGCCATCAAAAGCCTGGGGAACAAGTACCGCCTCTACCTCACTTTTCTCATGTTGGGGGCGCTATCTTCGTTTCTGATCCTCTTTGCCCTCTACTCCGTTCATTCCCTCAAAAAGGACGTGGAAACGGTGAGCCATCAGCTCTATCCCCTCACCAAGCTTGCTATTGAGATGGAGGGTCTCATCGGCCAGGTGGTGGAAAAGTTCAATGTCGCCAAGGCCGCGGCCAGCACCTCCCGTCTCAGTGAGATCGATCCCCTCAACAAACGGGTGGAAGAGTTGCTGGCCGAACTTGCCCCCCTGTGCCAGGCCAGTGCCGACAAGAAGATAGTCGAGAGCGCCCCGCTGCTCCAAAAAGCATACCAGGCCTCATATAAGACGGGAATGCAGATGGTCAGGGCCTCCATTGACATGGACTTTGCCATGGAGGGCGATCTCAGCCAGGAGTTTGACGCCCACAACCTCTTGATGCGTACCACTTTGGAGGAGATGGTGGAGAGCAGCTCCAATCTCCACCAGAGCAGCATGGGCCATATTCTCCACGTCTTCGGTCGGCTGACCACCATTATGACCATTGCTTTTATCCTGCTGTCCGCCATCGGCATCACCTGTTTCTTGCTGATCTCCAACATGTCCCGGCACCTGGCCAATATGTCTGAAGAATCAGCCACCGTGGCCACCTCGCTGCTCACCTCCATGAGCTACATTAACGATATGACCAATCAACTGAGCATTGCCTCTTCCTCGTCAGCCGGCAACCTTGACGAGATAAGCTCCACCTCCGGCCACATGGCAGACAGGGCCAAGGACAACCTGGATGTGGCTCGCAGCGCCGAGAATTCCACCAAAGAGGTTTTGCAGACCGCCGCCGAGTCCGATAAGGCCATTAAGGATGTGGTGGCCGCCATGGCGGAGATGATTGAGGCGGACAAACAGATTTCATCGCTGGTCCGCGACATTGAAGAAATCGCCTTTCAGACCAACCTGCTCGCCTTAAATGCCGCCGTGGAGGCGGCCCGGGCCGGCGAGGCCGGGGCCGGCTTTGCCGTGGTGGCTGATGAGGTGCGCAGCCTGGCCGGTCGTGCCACTGTGGCCGCTCAAAATGTCGGCGACCTGATCGGTCGTCTGGACAACAAGATCCACCAGGGTGAGAAGGTGGTCACAGCCCTGGAAAATACCTTTCCGCGGGTGCATGAAGCCAGTAGTGCCGTGGCTGCGCAGATGGTGAAAATCATCACGAACTCCAGCGAACAGTCGGAGAACCTTGATCAGGTCAACCAGGCCATTGCCACCATTGACTCTTCCGTGCAATCCCTGGCCGCTATGTCGGAAGAAGGGGCTGCCACGGTCCATGAGATCACCGATCAGGTGGCCGCCCTCAACAGCTTGGTGGATCAACTCATCATCTTCTGGGAAGGCAAGCTCCCTGCCCATCGGCAGGGAGCGGCACTGCTGCCGGAGCATTCATGAGAGCAGGCGGGCGCCTTACCTGGTATGAGCGCCTGCTGGTAGCGGATTATTATCTGGCTGGCCTCCTGCTTCTGGTCGCCGCCCTGCTGAAACTGTGGAGCAGACCTGAGCTCAGCGAACTGCTGCTCAGCCTCTATGAGCTGGAAATACTGCCCTTCCAGGCCGTGTTGGCCATTGACCGCTGGCAGGTCCCTGTTGAGCTCACCATCGGCGCTATTGCCTTCTATGGCTGGCAGGCCCAAAAGATGGCCTGGTTGCTGGCCGGCATCTACCTTCTCTTTAGCGGCGCCATCGCCCTGGCCTCCCAGGGCTATCTCCTGTTGCCTATAGATTGCGGCTGCTTTGGCGACAGCGACACCGCCACCCCCGCCCTTGTTCTCATCCTGCGCAATGTCCTTATTGCCCTGCCGCTGCTCTTTTTCAGCCGCCACCTGCAGCACTATACCCTCCACCAACGGTTAAGGGGCTCTGGAAAAAGCTCCGACACCTAACATTCTTTTGTCTCATTATGTTTCCGCATTGTCAGGGCGGGAGATCCCTTCTCCGGCGCGACCGTCTTTATTTTCGTTGCACGGAACACCTTCTTGAGCGATTTTCATTCGCCCTGGCAGAAAGTGTCCCTTAAAAGTCTGTCGGCGCAAGCGGAATTGACCGCCTGTCGTTTACACAGCACTTCCCGGCTTTTCGCTACGATCTTGGTGAGAATTGGGGGTTAGAGAAAAAAGAGCAGTACCAGAAAGCCGACGCTGAAAATGGCGGTGCAGGCCACCGAAAAGTTGCCCAGGCGATAGGTGCGCAAGACCTTCTCTTCGGAGCGGGCCAACTGCTTTGCGTCCATCTGACGCAGGAGACAGATGGGCCTGGAGAGGGCAAGGACGAAGCGGGCCGGGCCATCCTGGAAAAAGGTGCTGAGTCGGGCCGTGAACTCAACGGCCACCAGACGATTAATCAGGCTGTTTATGCCGTTAAGACTCAGATCCAGGCCGCGATAAAGAAGCCGGCTTGCCATGCGGTAGGTCCAGTCAAAGTCAAGGTTGATGGCCCGCACCTCGGCCGGATAGACCCCGCTCAAGAGCAGCAGGCTAAAGGCCAGACCCGCAAAGAAGAGGAGTTGGAGCTGGCCCATGACATGGTTATAGGTGTAGGGCTGATAGGCGACATCATACGGCAGCAGGTCATAGAGATAGTGGGGAAAGACGCCGATAAAGAGACAGAGAAAGGCGGCTCCCCCCATGGCCAGCAGCATGTTGAGCGGCGCTTCTTTGACCCGGTGGCCGCCGTCATTGCCAAAAAAGGCGAAAAAAGGCACCTTGAGACCGGCACTGATAAAGACCCCCACGGCCGCCAAGAGCAGTGCGAACCAGACCAGCCACAGCTGTTCGTGGGCCGCGGCGGAGAGCACCAGGGATTTGGAGACAAAACCGGCAAAAAGCGGCGCGGCAATAGCGGCGGCGCCCATCAGGTAGAAGAAGCAGGTCCACGGCATGCTCTTGGCAAGGCCGCCCAGTTCCGTGGCCTTGGCCGTGCCGGTGCGATAGAGGACAGCGCCGATGGCCATGAAGAGCAGGCCCTTGTAAAGTATGTGGGCAAAGGCCTGGGCCACAATACCGTTGATGGCCAACTCCGTGCCGATGCCGATGCCCACCACCATGAAACCGATCTGGTTAATCAGGCAGTAGGCCAGCACCCGTCTGAGATCGTTTTCAATAATTGCAAAAAAGAGCGGAAAGATGGCCATGATAGTGCCGATCCAGATGAGGCTTGGTTCGCCGGCAAAGGCCCGGGCCAGAACATAGACGGCTGTTTTGGTGGTAAAGGCGGCCAGAAAGACGGTGCCGCCGATGGAGGCCTCCGGGTAGGCGTCCACCAGCCAGCCGTGCAGCAGAGGCCAGGCACAGTTCACCCCGAATCCCAGAAAGATGAGGATGGTGCCCAGGGATCCCAGGCCGAGGTGGCCAAAGGCCAGGGAGCCGGTGGCGTGGTGGTGCATGACAATCCCGGCCAGCAGCAGCAGGCCCCCGGCGGCATGGACAAGGCTGTAGCGCAGGGCCGCTGCCGTGGCAGAGCTGGTCTGCCGGGCCAGGATGAGAAACATGGAGGTGACGGTGAGGCCTTCCCAGAAGAAAAAGAGGGTCAGCAGATCGCCGGCAAAGACCACGCCCAAGGCGCAACCGGCATAGCAGAGGGCCGTCACATATTCGAGATTGTTTTTGAAGTTGAGGATATAGAGCATGCCGATAAAGGCAATAAGGTGGAAGACAATGGCAAAGACGCGCGACAGCCGATCCACCTCCATAATCAGGAGATCATAGCCATGGAAGGCCACGGGATAGTGGCTGCCCAGGGGCAGGTTGAGGAGATTCCACATGCCGATGACGGGCAGGGCCAAAATATAGACGCTTTTCAGGCGACCGGGCACCAGGGGAATCAGCAGGGCGCCGATAATGAAGATTGCGGCCGGTGGCATCACTTCAATCATAATAATCTTCCTCCCGTTTAACGAGGGGGCGCAGGAGGTATCTGGCCATGAGGACGATAAGCACGCAGCCCACAAAACCAAAGAGGGCATAAAAGCCGGGCCACTCCTCCCAGACCATATGGGCCGGTCTCTTTACCACGAAATCAATGGCAAAAAGGGCCAGGCAGCAGGCAAAGAAAAGTATGAGCAGCGCCTTGCCCTGCTGCCCGGCCTGGCGCCTTTCTTTTTGGTCATCAGTGGGCATGGGAATCCTCCCGGTCAAGGTCTACGACATGGTCGGTGGTGGCTGCCTCAGGCGGCGGCTTGGGGTCATCCCGGAGCTGGGCAAAGGAGAGCAGCAGGATGGTGGCGAGATAGAGGCAGGCCAGGGCAAAGAGTATGGCCAGGGCCCTGGCAAAGCCGGTGCGGGCCGCCGGAGTTGTGGCGCTGATTTTCTTTTGTGCGGGCATAGATCCCCTCCCCTAACTGGCCAGAAAGACAGTGATAAAATCCAGAAAAATCCCCGGGAAAAAGAAGAGGACCACCGAGGCCGTTGCCGTGAGGACAGGCGGCAGCACGGCGCAGAAGGGGGCCTCCTGCCTGGGCCCCTGGTGCTGGGCCTCTTGGCTGCTGCCGAAAAAGGCCTGGTAGACAATGGGAAAAAAATAGGCGGCATTGAGCAGGGAACTGATCAGGTAGATAACCAGCACCCAGGCAAGCTCGGCCTGCAGGGCGCCCTGCACCATAAAAAGCTTACTGATCAGGCCGCCGGCCGGCGGCAGGCCGATAACACTGAGCGAACCGACAAAAAAAGCGGTCATGGTAATGGGCATCTGTCGGCCGATCCCGCCCATCTCACTGATATATTTTTTGCCGGTGGCCACAAAGATGGCGCCGGCGCAGAAGAAGAGGGTGATCTTGCCGAAGGCGTGCATGGCAATATGCAGCATGCCGCCCTGGGCGCCAAGTTTGGAGGCCAGGCCCACCCCCAGGATGATATAGGAGAGCTGACCAATGGTGGAAAAGGCCAGGCGGCGCTTGAGGTTATCCTGGGACAGGGCCATGAGCGACGAGACCAGCACCGTGCAGCCGGCAATGCTGCAGATGAGGGTATTGAGGTGCAGATCGGCCAGCAGCTCAAGGCCGAAAATACCGGTAAAGACCCGAACAATGGAAAAGACTCCCACCTTGACCACGGCCACGGCATGGAGCAGGGCGGAGACCGGCGTCGGCGCCACCATGGCGCCGGGCAGCCAGGAGTGGAAAGGCATGATGCCGGCCTTGGCAAAACCAAACAGAAAGAGCAGCAGCAGGGTGGTGAGCGGGGCCGGCGAGGTGCCGGCCGGAAAGACTCCGGCGGCGCTGAACTCCAGGCTGCCTGCGGTCATATAGGTGATGATCATGGCCGGCAGGGCAAAGGCAATGGAGGTGCCGAGCAGGTAGGTCAGATATTTGCGGCCGCCGCCGCGGGCCTCCTTGTCCTGGTGATGGGTGACCAGGGGATAGGTGGAGAGCGACAGCATCTCATAAAAGAGATAGAGGGTGAAGAGGTTGCCGCTGAAGGCCACCCCTATGGTGGCGGAGAGGGCCACGGCAAAGAAGCAGAAGTAGCGGGTCTGGGCATGTTCGTCCAGGCTGCGCATGTAGCCCACGGAGTAGATGGAGGTGATCAGCCACAGGGGTGAGGCCACCAGGGCAAAGAGCATGCCGAAGCCGTCCACCTTGAAACGGATCATCAGGCCGGGCAGGACCTCCCACAGGTCATAGGTGTGGGTGTGGCCGGCCAGGATCCAGCCGGCCATGGAGAGCACCAGCAGCAGCTTGACGGCGCCGGCCAGGAAGGTCCAGCCCTCTCTCAGGTTGGGCCATCTGCCGCTGATGGCAATAAGCGGCACGGCCACCAGGCTGGTGGCCACGGCCAGGGCCGGTGTGGCGGCGAGGAAGGGGGCGGTGTCCATCATAGTTTTAATCCTGCCGGCAGTGCATATTCAATGAGGCCGCTGACAATGCGGCTGGTGTAGAGGCCCACCACGAGGATCATGGCCGCGGTTATCAGCATGGGCACGAGCATGGAGAGCGGCGCTTCCGCCACCACCACCTTGTCGTGCTGGCCGGCCTCGCTCTGGGCGTCGAAGAGGGGGTAATAGCCGATCTCAAAGAGACGGAAGAAGAGCACGGCGTTCACCAGGCTGGAAAAGAGCAGGGCAACGACAAAACCATAGTGGCCGGCAGCGAGGCCGCCGCTGAGCAGGTACCATTTGGAGAAGAAGCCGCAGGTGGGCGGGATGCCGATCATGGCCAGGCCGCCCACCACGAAAATCGCCGCGGTGACGGGCATCCGGCGAAAGACGCCCCGCATGGCCTCCAGGTTGATCTCGCCGGTCTTAAAGGTAATGGCCCCCACGGCCATGAAGAGGCAGGCGGTCATCAGGCCGTCGCTGATAATATGATAGATGGCGCCGGTGAGGCCGGCGGCGTTGCCCAGCCAGGCGCCGCCCACCATGTAGCCCACCTCGGCCACGATGATATAGGTGAGCATCCGTTTGAGGTTGGTCTGGGCCAGGGCGCCGATGGAGCCGGCCACAATGGCCAGACTGGCCAGCCAGACCACCGCCGTGTTCCAGCCCATGACGTGGTAGGCATAGGGCAGGGTGAAGACACCGAACATCACCCGGATCATGACATAGACACTGACCTTGGTCATCAGCGGCGCCACCAGGCAGCTGGTGGTGGTGGAGGTCCGGGTATAGGCGTTGGGCAGCCAGCCGTGCAGGGGGAAAAAGGCCATCTTGATCCACAGCCCCACCATGATGAGAATGAAGGCGACCCGGATGCTTTCGGAGTGGAGCAGGGCGGGACGGGTCATGAAGGCCTGCATTTCGGCCATGTTCAGGGTGCCGGTCTTGATATAGAGATAGCCGACGCCCAGCAGGTAGAAGCAGGCGCCGATGGTGCCCATGATGATGTATTTAAAGGTGGCGTAATAGGCAAAGCCCCGGCCGCTGGCCAACAGGGCATAGCTGGCCAGGGCCGCAATCTCGGTGAGGACGTAGAGGTTGAAGATGTCGCCGGTGGCGGTGATGCCGAGGAGGCCGGCCACCAGCAGGGCAAAAAGGGTGTAGTAATGGTGCAGGCGGTCGGGGCTTTCCCGGCGCACTGTTTCCTTGGAATAGATGGCCACCAGCAGGGAGACGCCGGCTACCATGGTCAGCACCAGGGCGTTCAAGGGGTCGATGACCAGCTCAATGCCGTAGGGCGGCTGCCAGTCCCCCAGAAAATAATGGAGTGGCCCTTCTGCGGCCCGGGCTGCCACCTGAGACAGGGTGGCGATGGTGGAGGAGAAGGAGACGGCCAGGGCAGCCACCAGGGTCAGGTAGGCCACCCGGCGGTGCAGGCCGCCGATGAGGCTGATAACAAGAGCGCCCAGCAGGGGGGCCAGGATGATGATAATGGCGTGCTGCTCCAGGCTCATTGGTCGATGGTCTCCAATATTTCGTCCTCTTCAATGGTGCCGTGCACCCGATAAATCTTCTGCAGGATGGCCAGGGCCACCCCCAGGGTGCTGACCCCCACCACAATAGCGGTGAGCATGAGAACATGGGGCAGGGGATTGGCGTAGGCGGCGGCCTCAATGGCCTGGTGGGTCCCGTGGCCGTGGTCCAGAATGGGGATGGTGGCGCCCCGTTTATCCCCTATGGAGACATAAAAGAGGATGATGGCGGCCTGAAAGATCGTCATGCCGATCACCTTTTTTAAGAGGTTGTTCTTGGCGATCATGCCGTAGAGGCCGATGAGCAGCAGGATGATGGCGGCCCAGTAATTATATCTGCCGATGATATAGTTAAAAAGATCTTCCATAACCGTTAGAGTCCCTCGTCCAGATCGCCGCCCGAAGCCAGGTCGATATAGAGTGAAAACATGATGCAGAGCACGGTGATGGCCACTCCGATCTCCACGCCCAGCATGCCGTGGGAATGGGCCGCAAGCTCGGAGATGCCCAAAAGATCGGCCCAGGCGCCATAGGCCAGGAAGTTGCGCCCCAGGTAGAGGCAGACCAGGCCGATGGCCGCGTAAAGAAGAACGCCGCCAGCGGAAAAAAGCAGGACAAATTTCTCTTTGAAGCGGTGCAGCGCCATTTCAATATCATAGGAGAGCGCCAGCAGAATAAGACTGGCCCCTAAAATAACACCGCCTTGAAAGCCGCCGCCCGGGCTATGGTGGCCATGGGCCACGACATACAGGGCAAAGAGCTGCATCATGGGCACCAGCAGACGGGCAGCGGTCTGCAGAATGATATCGGCGCCGGGGCGGTTAGGGCGCGGGCTGATCACCTTGGGCCAGCGGCGCGGGGTGCGGCGCAGGATAAGGAGCACGGTGATGCCGGCACAAAAGATGACCACGGTTTCAAACAGGGTGTCATAACTACGGTAGTCCGCCAGCACCGCGGTGACAATATTGGGGACCGAGGTCTCCTCATACGATTCTTCCAGATAATAATTGGAGAGATGTACAGAGGCCGGCGATTGCGGATCCCCCCAGGAGGGCAGATCTTCGGCGGCCCGCAGCAGCAGGATTCCCAGAACCGCTATAATGATCAAGGCTGTTTTTTTCACGACACAACTACCTTCTCAACTTTCTGAGTTATTTTATTATGCCGTAATAGCGTAATAGTTTTGTGCAGCACCGCCCTTTTGTTTTGCCGGTGAAGGGTGAGGCGTTATGAGTGAGGAGCAAAAAAGCGCTCGCTCAGCGTATTTTTTGATTCCCCTGACGTCTTACATCTCTCTCCTCACCCTCTCGACCGCTGAATCAAACGAAAAATACTGCAAAAAAAACCGAAATTTCAGGATATTAATCAAGTCAGAAAGTTGAGGATCACTCACGCGTCTTGATAGATTCGTAAAAAAGCTAATTTTGGTGATGGCTAAGCAAAAATCGTAAAATGCGAGGCGCGCAAATTTCGAGGAATGAGGCGTACTTGGGTACGCCGTAGTGACGAGATAATTTGCAGCAACAAAGCAGTTGACGATTTTTTGCGACGCCATCAGTCTTTTGATTTGCGTTTGACATGCAGGGCCGTGCCCAGCAGCAGCACCGTGCTGACCCCGGCCCCCACGGCCGCCTCGGTAAAGGCCACATCAACGGCCAGCATCTCGGTCCAGAGCAGGCACATGAGAAAGCTGAAGGCGCCGCTGATCACGGCACAGCTCACCAGGTCCTTTAAGGCCAGGGCGGCAATGGCGCAGATAATTACCATGGGCAGAATCAGCAGGTCAAATTGCCAGAGCAGGCTCGCATCCCAGGTCATAGTTTCTCTCCACTGTTGTCTTGCCCGTCGTCATCCGGGTCTTTCGGGGCCCCGGGGCGGGACCAGGAGCGCACCTTGGCCTCGTAGCCGGCATCCATAATGGCATGGGTGGCGGTGGGGCTGGCTATAAAAACCACCACGCAGATAATGCCGATCTTGCCGCTGACCAGCAGGGTTGCCAGCGACAGATGGTGCAGGTTATAGAGGGCCAGGCCGGCAAGCATGAGCATGACGCTCAAGGTATCGCCCTTGCCGGCGGCATGGGTGCGGGTGTAGAAGTCGGGAAAACGGATGATGCCGACGGTGGTGCCGAAAAAAAAGAAGAGGCCCGCGGCCATGCACAGAATAACAAGGATGTCTAGCATGCTGCCCCCTCACCTCGTTCATCCTCTTCAAGATTAATTTTTTTATGGCGCTGGAAAAAGCGGGCCGCAGCCAGCGAGGCAATGAAATTGAGCAGGGCATAGGTCAAGGCGATATCGACAAACATCTCCACCCGCCCATAGAGGGTGCCGATCAGGACAATAAGCACCATGGTCTTGGTGCCGATGACGTTTACCCCCAGAATGCGGTCCAGCGGCGTCGGGCCCTTGACCACCCGGTAGAGGATGACGAACATCAAAAGGAGAATGATAATGCCGCTGCTGATAAAAAAGTGTGTCATGCCTGGTCATCCTTGTCTGCGATAAAGCAGAGATTGTGCCGTTCAAAGACATGGCCCACCCGTCGTTCCATCTCGCTGATGGAGTCCTGGTTGGCCAGGTCGCCGGCCGCTTTTTTGCTGATGGCGTGGATATAGAGGGTGTCGCCATGGATGCGGATGGTAACGGTGCCGGGAGTCAGGGTGATGGAGTTGGCCAGCACAAATCTGGAAAAATTATGGCGCAGAACAGTTTTGAAATGGAAGATATGGGGATCCAGGTCGCGCCGCAGGCGGCGACCGGAGAGGGCCAGGCCGATGACATGGAAGTTGGCGTAGACTATCTGGACCAGGAGCCAGGCCAGGTAAAGCAGAAAGCGACCTGCCTCGGCCAGGCGCCTACCGAGATGCCTGCTCTTTTCCTGAAAGAGCAGGCCGCTGCAGAATTTGGCCACCATGGCGCAGGAGATGGCGCCCAGGGTCAGGTGAAAGAGGTCAAATTTGCCGGAAAAGAGAACCCACAGGATAAAGAGGAGTATGAAGGTAACGGTGATGAACAAGGTGGCCTCTCAGAGAAAAAGCATCTTAACGCGCCTCTTGTAGGCAATACAACCAACTTAAAAGGGGGGGGGCTCTGTGCAAGTTTTAAGGGGTGACCTTTTGCTGTTATTCCCAGGTAAATCCTGCTTGTGCCGTCATAGATACCGTCAAAAAGGCTGGATGTAAATAGACTTTTGCCGGAACGTCCCGGACCAGGTAGGGGGGGCCATGGGCCGAGGAACTCTGCGGCCTTGCGCCCAGCCACCATTCTCCCCTGTGTCGCTGCTTTTCAAGGCCCCTTTGGTCCTCGTCTGCCAGCATCGCTATTGCGCCAGGGGTTTCCACAGGGCGTCCGGCTTTTCCGGCGGCTTTTCTGATTGACAGCCGCGCCGCAATTGAATAGCCTTTCCCACCGGGCCCGGTGACGGATCATCGCGCCACGAATCCCCACCGCGCCATCGCGCTTAAAATGGAGCCAAGGAAAAAAATCATGTATCGCCAAATGACCTTATTGGTCCTGGTGGTCGGCCTGCTGCTGGTGGCCGCCGGCTCAGCCGGCGCCCAGGGGGCCCGCGACCTGAGCAGTGAAACATTGAAGTCTGGCATGGAGCAATCCTCCCGCCTGGTGGTGGTCGATGCCAGAACTGAGCAGGAATACCGCCAGGGGCATATCAGCGGGGCGATCAACATCAGCTCGCCGGCCAGCAACCGTTACAGCCAGATCGCCGATTTTCTGCCGGCGGATAAGAGTATCCCCCTGGTCTTCTACTGCCGGGGCTACTCCTGAGGGCTGGCCCCCGATGCCGCGGTCGCGGCTCAGCAAGCTGGTTACCAGAATGTCTTCACCTGCCGGGCGGGTTTCCCCGATTGGCAAGCACGCCGTTATCCGATTACAGTGCCCTGAACCCATAAAGACACAAACAAGAGGGGAAGAGGGCTTGATTTTTTGCTGAAGCCAGGTTTCCTTTGCCCTTCACCTCTTGTCCGGGATAATCCCCGGCGCCTTCCGCCCAGTTGCCATGACGTATCCTGGCCAGATCACTAAAAGGGGAATCATGTCAATGTGGCTTGATGCCCTCTGCCGCCATGAGTTCCACCCCATAGTCGATGGCCACGGCATAGGATATGTTGGTGTTCGCCCCCACTGTGCTGCGGCCGTCGGTGTAATCTTTTGAGGCGGCCAAGGGATCAAAGCGGCCATTGATGATACCGATAACCACTTCGTCTTCCACACTCACCAAGGGGCCGCCGCGGTCACCGTCATGAATCATGCTGTCGAAGAGCAGCATTTTGGTCTGGTTATTGGAAAGGACCTTGGCGCTGACCACGGCATTCATGGAGACCAGGGTATGCAGAGTCTGATGGCCGAAGGCGAAGCCCAGGGCCATGACCGTGTTGCCGACCATGGTGCTCTCGGCGGTTCCCATAAAATGGTCGGGCATCTGCATAGAGATATCCTGATCCATTTTCAACAGGGCTATGTCCCTGTCAAGATTGCGCCTGACCACCTGCACCGGGATGGAGGTCACCGTCTCCTGGTTGATGGGCACGAATTCCGTACCGGTATCCACGGCAACAACCATCAGCTGGCCTTCATCAGGCAGGATGTGGGAAACCGACAACAGGTAGCCACTCTCATGCACCAGAAAAGCGGAGCCAAGAAACTGGACGGTATCGCCATGACGGCGGAAGACCATCATGCAGCCGCCGCTGAATTTTTGAAAAACATTACCGAGCATATATCCCTCCATACGTACGTTGTACATTCTGTTTCAACGGCTGCGCCGTCAAGTACCTGTTCCCGAAACACCTTACCAGAAACGGCGGCGTCCGAAGGTCGGTAACTTGTCGGTGGGTTTGGTCTTGAATTTCCGCGTTTTGACATCTTTAACGGAGAGGTCAAAACTTTGACCCTCTTTGTACTCAGCCAGCCCTTTGTGCAGCGCAAAGCACATGCCGAGTAGGATAACGGAAAAGGGCAGCCCGGTAGAAATGGCTGCCGTCTGCAGAGCTACCAGGCCACCGCCGAACAGCAGCACTGCCGCCACCACCCCTTCCGTCACGGCCCAGAAAATGCGCTGAATCATAGGGGGATCAGGGTTGCCCCCGGCGGTAATAATGTCGATAACCAGGGACCCAGAGTCGGAAGAGGTCACAAAAAAGGTGATAACGACGACTATGGCCAGCATCGAGGTTAAGGATTGCAACGGGAAGTGTTCCAGCAACTTGAAGATGGCAACGGGCACATTCTCCTGAACGGCCTTGCCAATATCACCCGCGCCGAACATCTCGATATTGATGGCGCTGTTGCCGAAAACGGTGATCCAGATAAAGGTGATGAACGTCGGAATAAAGAGAACGCCCTTGATAAACTCGCCGATGGTGCGGCCATAGGAAACCCGGGCGATAAACATGCCGACAAAGGGTGACCAGGAAATCCACCAGCCCCAGTAGAAAATGGTCCAGGCCTGCTGCCAGTCGGTGGCCTCATAGGTTTCATTCCAGGTGGCCAACTGCGGCAGGTTCTGCAGATAAAAACCGATGTTCTCCATCAAGGCCTTCATGATGAAGAGGGTCGGGCCAAGCAGCAGCACAAAAAGCATCAAGCCGCCGGCCAGATAGACATTGATCTGGCTGAGCAGTTTTATGCCGCTACTGATTCCCCGGACCACGGACCAGGTGGCAATGGCGGTAATGCCGCAAATGAGCAGCACCTGCACGTTTATGCTCTGAGGAATGCCGAAAAGATGATTGAGGCCGGCATTGACCTGTTGCACGCCCAGACCAAGGGACGTTGCGACACCGAACAGCGTTGCCACGGTGGCCATGATATCGATCACGTTGCCGATGGGCCCGTAGATTTTTTCGCCGAAAATGGGGTAGAAAACCGAGCGGATAGAGAGCGGCAATCCCTTGTTATAAGAAAAAAAGGCAAGGGATAGCCCCACCAGGGCATAGATTGCCCAGGGATGCAGCCCCCAGTGCAGAAAGGTCAGGTCCATGCCGATCCGCGCCGCCTCCACCGTGCCTGGCTCGGCCAGAGGTGAAGCAATGAAGTGAAACATCGGTTCTGCCACGCCGTAAAAGAGCAGCCCGATGCCCATGCCGGCCGAAAACAACATGGAAAACCAGCTGAGAGTCGTAAATTCAGGCACCGCTTCAGCACCGCCCAGTCGAATACCGGAAAAGCGGCCCAGGAGCAGGGAAACGACGTAAACCAGAATGATATTCACGGTCCAGACAAAAAACCAGCCGGCATATTTGCTGATAACCGTCTGGACGGAAGTGAAAAAGTCATCGACATGGGCCCCGAAGAGCAGGGTTAGCGTCACAAAGAGGGTGATCAGACCGACGGATGTAAAAAAAACCCAGGGGTGGACATCCAGATGAAACCAATCTTTGACGCTCTCTTCGTTTTCCATGTCCTGCTACTCCTGGTAGGGGTTTGTTATCGACAGGCCAACAACGCACCGAGAGTTAGCCTTATTGTCCCTGGAAACGGTTTTTTTGATCCTTGCTGGAGTCTTGAAGCCCAAATGAAACGGTTTTCCGCCATCCGGCGGCGGTTCAGCGGGATCGGTTGTTGATTGGCGTCTAGCGTTCATGCGCTCCTGCCCTCTGCAATCAATATTGTGCGGCAGGGGACAGTATATCTTGTGCGGCAGGGGACAGTATATCTAACTATTGTTCAATGGCTTTTTTCAAGCGGGGATTATATCTGCGCACCCTTTTTTTAAGAAGGTTAACTGAAAGTAGAGGAAATCAGGGTACGGATGGCACATCTTTTATATATGGACCACTTTTTTGTGCACAAGGCATGTCGCCTCTTCTGGGTGGAGACTGAAAGGGCAACATCGGCGCGGCAATTGCCACGGGCATTGGAGGTGAAGGCCCCGGCCTCAGGGAGGCCACCGAGCAGATAGCCCGGGTCATGGAAAGGGAGGAAATGGCACTCATGGGCAGGCACGGGGCCAGGGGCTTTTCTGACCTGTCTCGTCTGCGGTGAGGGAGAAACCTGCCCCCTACCCTAAGCGGAATACCCCATTTTTTGGTGATTCCCAGGTTGGCGCCGTCGGGGCTGCAAGGGTGGCGGCCCCTATTTTCGGGTCAGGGGCAATTGAGGATCTTCGTCTGCCGGCTGACGCTGGGACCGTTCACCCTGGACAAGGTATTCCAGGGCCTCAATATCGTTGTGGAGGATGGTGATCTGGGCCTCAAGGCTGGCTACAACCTGGGAGGATTGGTCAGCAGCCAGGGCGTTTTTCTGGGTCAGGTCATCCAGAGCATGGATTGTCTGGGTCATCTGATGGATGCCGCTTGACTGCTCCGCTGAGGCCGCGGTGATCTCTTCAATGAGGTCGCGGGTCTCCCGCGCCTTGGCAATGGAGTTCTGAAAGGTCTCATCCGTGCTGGTCACCAGGCTGACACCGTTGTCGATTTTGGCGCTGGCACCTTCCAGGAGGGCGGTGGTGCCGCGGGCCGCTTCAGCCGAACGCATGGCCAGATTACGCACCTCGTCGGCCACCACGGCAAAGCCTGCCCCTGCCTCTCCGGCCCGGGCCGCCTCAACGGCGGCATTGAGGGCCAGAAGATTGGTCTGAAAGGCGATTTCGTCAATGGTTTTGATGATTTTGGAGGTGGCCTTATTGCCTTCGCTGATTTCGGCCATGGCCCCTGTCAGCCGGGTCATGACTTCGTTGGCCTTTTGCAGGACGGTTACCGTCTCTTCCATTAAATTATTGGCCTGTTTGGCGTGCTCGGCATTCTGACGGGTCATGGCTGACATCTCTTCGATGGTGGAACTCACCTCTTGCAGCGATGCCGCCTGTTGGGCGGCGTGATCGGCCAGCAGACGGCTTGAATCCGCCGTGCTCCTGGAGCCGGTTGATACCTCGTCGCAACTGCGGGTCAGGCCGCCTACGATGTGGGTCACCGGCTTGCTGATCTGGCGCTGCATGATAAAATAGATGAGAGCCATGGTTGTTATCAGCAGCAAGAGGCTGCCGGCCAAGAGCACCAGCTGTAATTGCCCCAGGGTCTTGGTGAGGGGCAAAATATCATAGGCGAAATAAAGAATGCCGCCCTGGCCGCCCACCTGCCAGCCGGGATGGCAACGTACACAGTCCGGGGTGATGGCCTGCGGGGCATAGATGTTGATCTGGTTGTCCTCTATCTCGACAATCCTTGCCATTTGCTTGTTGAGGTTCCTGAAAAGCTTGTCAGGGAGTTTTCCGGCCATGGTCTCAGCGCCATTTGAGGACATATCCAGATCGCCGTGCCGGTCGTACAGGGAGGCGTTGAGAACTCCTGTGATATTTTTCTGCTCTTGCAGCAGGAGCTGAAAATTCTTCATCTGGCCCCGCTCCAGGGAGCCCTTTACCCCTTCTTCAAAGGTGCCGAAAAGATTGGTTACCGCCTCCTGGTAGTTGCTGGTCATCTTGCTTTTGACATAGCCCCGGATAGAGACCGTGGCAATGATAAAGGCCAGGCAGAGCACAACTCCCACTGACACAAGGACCCGAGTGGTCACCGAAGATTTTTGCAAAAGGCGGATCATCTGGAGGACTCCTGGCTGTTAAGTTCAGTCAGACGGTAGAAGGGCTGCGATTTCTGGCGGGCAAAGGAGGGGGAGGTGCAGGCGATACAGGGGGCATTGCAATCAATGCACCAGGTCTGGCCGCCGTTCCAGCCGCGGGTGGGACAGTCACCCCGGGCAACCGGTCCCAGGCAGCCGAGTTTAAAGAGACACCCCTTGTCCCCCAGCTTTTTGGCATAGATCTCCTGTTGGAAATCATGGTAGCGGGGGCACTGCTCATGGACCGTGCGTTGGAAAAAGAGCTTGGGCGCGCCGTTCACCAGCTCCGGCATGCCCACCCGGACCAGGTGCACAATGGTCTGCCAGAGCCAGTCCGGATGGACGGAACAGCCGGGGATCTGGATGAGCGGTTTGTTGATCTTTTTTGTGGCCAGGAACTCGGCAAGTCCCACGGCGCCGGTGGGATTGCCCTCGGCCGCCGGTATGCCGCCGTCGCAGGCACAGGTGCCCACGGCCACGGCGCCGCTCATGGTCTTTGCGGCTTGGGCAATGATGTCGGCAATGGGCCGATGGCCGATGATGCAGGCCTCGGGCATGGCCGCCGGAATGGAGCCCTCCAGGGCCAGAAAATAATCTCCGGCATTGCCATTGATATAATCGTCAATGAGGGCCATGGCCTGCTGGCCGGAGGTGGCGGACAGGTCGGTATGAAAGACGAGTTGGGAATAGTCGGTGATCATCTCCAGGGGCGAGGTGCTGGTGGACTGGAGCAGGGAAATGGAACAGCCGGAGCAGGATAACCCCTGCAGATAGATGAGCTTGGGGATGGTTCGGGGATCAAGCCGCTTTAAGGCCGCCTGCACAGGCAGCGGCAGACCGGTGACGCCAAAGGCACCCACCAGGGTGGCGGCCATTTTCAGAAACATTCTTCGCTGCATGCTCTTGTCTCCTGGGATTAGTGGACCGAGCAGGCCATGCACGGGTCAAAGGAACGGATTATGCGATTGGCCTCAATCTGTTGCTGGGGATCAGCCACCTTGGTGCCCACCAGGGCTGATTCCATGGCTCCTGGTCTGCCCTGGTCATCCTGGGGTGAGCTGTTCCAGGTGGTGGGCACCACACATTCGTAGGTGGCGATCTTGTGATCTTCCAGCCGCAGGTAATGGAGCAGGGCACCCCGCGAGGCCTCGGTGGCACCAAAACCCTCGGCCTCTGCCGGGATATTGAGTTCCGCCATGGTGGGGGCGCCCGGTTCCAGGCGCTCGGTCTCCGCCAGCAAAAAGTCGGCAATCACCACGGCACAGATACCCCGGCTGAGATGACGGCCCAGCACGGAGTTGAGCTGGGCCGGTTTGATGCCTGCCTGGCCGGCAAAGTGGTCAACCAGTTGTCTGATCTGGGGATTGTGGCTCTGGTGATAATCAACCAGGACCCGGGCCGCCGGCCCCACCTCCATTACCTGGTCATGGTAGCGCGGTGCCTTGATCCAGCTGTAGCCCGCCTTTTTGTGCGGAGCCGGGGTAATGGCCGAGTGGCGGACGGACTGGCCGCTGGCTGAGCTGTATTTAGAATGGCCCACATCCTGGGTGATGGCATCGAAATCCACCGGCGTCATCTGGTTGCCCATGAGGACACCGCCGGCCATGAGCCGGTCGCTGTCAGGTGCTGGACCAAGGGGGAGCATACCGTAAGAAAGCATGTTCCCCGGGCTGACACCGATCTGCCAATAGTCGGGGAAGGCGCCGGCCACGGCCAGGATGTCGCCCAGATATTTTTCATGGATGAAGTTCCGGACCTTTTTGATCTTGCTGCGATAGGCGGCAATGAGGTCAATGCGGGCCTCCTGGGTGCAGCCGCCGGGGAAGATGGCGGTGGCGTGCGGAAATTTGCCGCCGAAGATGGCGGCGGCCTGGTTGCCGATGATCTGCATCTCCATGGCCTCAAGGTAATTTTTGATGGCGCTGATGTTGGCTTCGGTATCCTCCAGGTAGCGGCCGTCCTGGCGCGGCAGAAAGGGGGCGGCCGGATATTTCTTGCCGGAGGCAAGTTCCGCCTTCACCCATTCCCGCACCTTGACCAGGGAGGCATCCTTGCCCTGGTATTTGAGGACAGCGGTGATATCCACAAAATCAAGGGCCGCCAGTTGGTAAAAATGCAGGAGATAGTCGTAGAGGTGGTTGGCGCCCTGGATGAGGTTGTGGAGTATGCGGCCGTTGGCCGGCGGTTGCAGGCCGTAGGCCTGTTCCTGGGCATAGGAGGAGGCAATGGCATGGGCGTAGGGACACACTCCGCAGATGCGCTGGGTGATCTGTTGGGCGTCCAGGGGGTCGCGGCCCTTGAGGATCATCTCAAAACCGCGGAACATCTCGCCGACGCACTTGGCCTCGACAATGGTGTTATCTTCTATGGTGGTCAGGACATTGAGGTGCCCCTCAATCCTGGTCACAGGCCCAATCTCGATCCGCATCTATTTTACCCCGCGCAATTGTCTGATGAATGATAAGCGGTTGACATATTAGCCATAATTAGCAGAAGGTAGCAAGCTTCTTACCACCATGAAATAAAAAACAGCCTTCAGAAAGAAGAAAAGGGCGGCAGCAAGAGCCGCTTTCTCAGGGCGATTTTGGCCAGGTTTTCTCATTTTGTCATATCATTTTAACAAGTTGCCTTTCTTGCCCGGCTCTTGGTTCTCCCGTTGCGCCGTTCCTCCCAGCAACGGGAGAGTCTGTTGCTCCCTCTCTCCTCTGCCGGAGCGAATTCCCGGAATTCCAGTCACACTCCATCTTCTTTACATCATAGGCATTATAGTCATTTTCAGCTCCGCCGGGGCATGGTAGAATTTGCGCACAGCTCTGCGGCGATGATGCGACAAAGGATACTCTGGCCCCTTATGTCTCTTCACGCAGGTCATCGCAGAGACCACCGGTGAGCAGGCGTCAGGCCCCTATCAGCAGCGGCCGCCTCAGCCCTGCCCAAAACTGCAAAACCAAGCGGCGGCGCCGCCTGGTAACTCTAGCTCTTAAATAGTGAAGGATGATTACTATGATCTTGCCGTTTGTCGCCGTGCTCTTCGGTCTGGCACTTCTGGTCTGGAGCGCTGACCGCTTTGTCGAGGGCTCCGCCGTCACTGCCCGTTATTTCGGCATGCCGCCGCTTTTGATCGGCATGGTGGTGGTCGGCTTCGGCACTTCCGCCCCGGAGATGGTGGTCTCCGCCATCTCGGCCTCACAAGGCAATCCAGGCATTGCCCTTGGCAATGCCTACGGCTCCAATATCACCAATATCGCCCTCATCCTGGGTCTGACGGCGCTGATTAGCCCCATTGCCGTCCATTCCCAGGTCTTGCGCAAGGAGTTGCCCATCCTCACCGCCATCACGGCCCTGGCCGCCTGGCAGGTCTGGGACGGGGAAATCAGCCGCCTGGATGCCCTGGTGCTCTTGGGGCTTTTTGCCGGGCTGCTGGCCTGGACCATCTGGCAGGGCATGCAGAAAAAAGCCGATGCCCTGGCCGGGGAGATGGCGCAGGAACTGGCACTCCGCGCCATGCCCCTGCGCCGGGCCGTGGTCTGGTTGGGGGTCGGCCTTTTCTTTCTGGTGGCCAGTTCCCGTATTCTGGTCTGGGGGGCGGTGGAAATCGCCCACGCCTTCGGGGTGGGTGATATGGTCATCGGCCTCACCATTGTGGCCATCGGCACCTCGCTGCCGGAGCTTGCCTCATCCCTCATCGCCACCCGCAAGGGCGAGCATGACATTGCCCTGGGCAATATCCTCGGTTCCAATCTCTTCAACACCCTGGCCGTGGTGGGGATCGCCGGCACCATCCAGCCCATGACCGTGGGGCCGGAGGTCTTCTCCCGGGACATTATGGTCATGGCGGCCCTGACGGTGTCGCTCTTTGTTGTCGGCTATGGGATCCGGGGGCCGGGGCGGATCAACCGCCTGGAGGGTGCGGTCTTGCTGGCCTGCTATCTCGGCTACACCGCCTACCTGGTCAGCACGGTTTTCGGGTGATGGTGCGGAGATGAAGATGTGTCGAAAGAATATCGTCGACCAGAACCCTGTGGATCCCATGACCGTTAAAGGCCCATCTTTGGCGGCCATCCTCCACCTGGGGCCGTTTCGGGTGGCGCTCTTTATTGCGCTGTTTGTTCTGCTCAGTGCTGCTGTTCCCTATGCGATCTACCTGCAAACGGATGCGCACCTGCCGGCCCTTGACCACCGCTGGCTTTCCTGGCCCTTTCTCGGGGCCTGTGCGGCGCTGCTCAGCCTCTATTTCAGCACAGACGGCCTGCGACTCTTTTATACCCTGAAGGCCCTGGGCAACCGCATACCCCTGCGTGATCTTGGCCCCCTTGTCTTCATCAACATCCTGGTCTCCAATATCACCCCCATGGCCACGGGGGGCGGCTTTGCGCAAATCTGGTACCTGCGGCGGCATGGCGTCCATATCGGCGCCGCCACGGCAGCCACCACCTTGCGGACGCTGCAGGCCGTGGCCTTTATTTTCCTGCCCACCCCTTTTCTCTTGCTGTTTATGACGCCCCTGCAGGACCAGCCGCTGGGCAATCTGGTGGGGCTCTATCTTGCGCTTTTTGCCCTGTTCTATAGCGGTTTTTTTATCGTGGTTATGGTGCGCATGCCTTGGCTCATGGCCTTGGTTGACGCCCTTCTCCGCCTCTTGGGCCGCTTTCATCTGCTTGAAGCAGGACGGCTGCGGCGTTGGCATTTTGGGATCCGCCGGGAAATGCTACGCTTTTCGCGGGCGTCCCGGGCCTTTTTTAAAGGAGCGCCTGCCGACATCTTCCTGGCCTTGTTCTTTACGGCGCTCTTTCTCTTGACCTTGTTCTCTTTCCCGGCCCTGTTGCTGTGGGGGCTGGGCTACCCAGTCGATTATCTCACCTCAGTGGGGCTGTTGGTGGTCACCACCTGCATCATGTATTTTTCGCCCACCCCGGGCGCTGCGGGAATCGCGGAAGGGGTATTCGGGCTCTTCTTTGCAGGCCTTGTGCAGCCGGCCGACCTGCTGCTGGCCATTGTCGGCTGGCGTTTTCTCACTATCCATCTGGGAATGATCATCGGCGTGCCCCTCACCTTGCGTGCCATGTTCGGCCGGGAGTCGCGTCATGCGTAAGGCCAGCACCAAGGTCACCCTGATCTTTTATGTGAATGTCCTGCTGGTTATTGTCCTGATCAGCTACAAAATCTATCTCAACTTCTTTGAACAGCAATTTACGGCAGTGCACACCGTTCAGCTCCAACGCATTGAGGCCGCCCTTGCCGGGCGCTCCACCTATAGCTTCGCTGTGCTGGGCAATATCAACAATTCCGTGGGGGTTTTTGAGCGGAAAATCATTCCCCTGCTCAACCAAAGCGGTGTTGATTTTGTTGTTTCCGCCGGCAATGCGGTCAGCAGTGGCGGCGAGGACAAATACCGGGCCCTCTACCGCACCTTGTCCCATCTCCACATGCCCTATCTCCTCACCTTCGGAGAGAACGAGGCGAGTCGGCTGGGCGGCTTTCGGTTTTATGATCATTTCGGGCCCTATCTCTTTTCCTTCTCCGCCGGCAACAGCCGTTGGCTCTTTCTGGACAGTACCGGCAAGACCGACTACCAATGGCAACTGCGGTGGCTGGAGGAGGAGCTGGCCGCCAGGGGCCCGGAGCAGGTTTTTCTCTTTAGTGGTCATCCCTTCAAGCCGGTGTCTGCGGAAGGACTCTTTGATTTCGATGAGGAGGAATACCTCTTTTCCCAAAAGGCCCGGCAGCAATTTGTAAGGCGTATCGAGCAATCTGGTGTGGATGCGGTTTTTTCCGCCAATCTGCCCCTCTTTTTTGATCAGCAGCATCACCATACCCACTATGTGCTGACCGGCGGCGCCGGCGGTTTCGTCCCTGACAGCGAACACGGCTTTTATCATTATGTTGAGGTCATGGTGGACAACGGTCAGCTCGAGATAACCGCCAGGCGTCTGGATATTGGCCAGCACCCCCTTTGGCGAACCTTGGAAAGCCTCTGGTTCTTCATCCATTCGCTTTTTTATGTGGGCTACCTCAACTTTCTGCTGCTGGTCAGTGCGCTGATTGTGGCGGCCATCTGGTTATACAGGCAGATTTTCATGGAGCGGGATTATTACCCCAACTTCGATGCCGACCCGGAGCTCTTCCGGCAGCAGCCTCTCAAGGTGGCGATGTTCACCAACAACTACCTGCCGTTTATCGGCGGGGTCCCCATTTCCATTGAGCGGCTGCGCCGGGGCTTGCGGCAGCAGGGCCACCAGGTTTTGATTGTGGCACCCTCGTACCAGGAAAACATGGTTGGCGAGGCGGATATCCTACGGCTGGCCCCGCTGCTGCCGGTGGGCAGGCAGGGGGAATTTCGCCTGGCCAATATATTCTCCTTTAAACTCTATAGGCGGCTTAGCCGGTTCCGCCCCGATCTCATCCATGTGCACCATCCGTTCTGGCTCGGCAGCATCGGTATACTTGTGGCGCGGTGGCTGAGCATACCCGTGGTCTACACCTATCACACGCGGCTGGAACATTACGCCCATTATGTGCCGCTGCCAGGGCCCCTGTTCCGCAATCTGGTTTCCCATACCCTGGTGCGCCGTTTTGCCAACCGTTGTGACGGCGTGGTGGTGCCCACCGAGTCGGCCGAGGAGTATCTGCGGATGATAGGGGTCAAGCGGCCCCTTTTTGTGCAACCCACGGGTATCGATTATGACCGTTTTCAGGATGTGCCCCAGAAGGAGGTCCAGCAACTGCGGGCCAAACTCGGCCTGGGAGAGGAAAAGATCCTGATCAGCATCTCCAGGCTCAGCAAGGAAAAGAACATCGATTTCATGCTCGATGCCGTTGCCGATTTGGCGCGCCTCTGTCCTGTGCCGTTCCGCTTTCTGCTGATCGGGGCAGGTGCGGAACAGCAGCGCCTGCAGGCCCGCCTTGAGGCGGAGGGCCTGGCCGGCCAGGTGCTGCTGGTGGGCGCGGTGCCGCCCGAGGAGATTCCGACCTACTGCCGGCTAAGCGATATTTTTCTCTTTGCCTCCCGTTCCGAGACCCAGGGCATGGTGATCCTGGAGGCCATGGCCGCCGGCCTGCCCGTTGTGGCGGTGCGCTCCAGTGGGATCGACGATATCGTTCAGGATAATGTCAATGGTTTCAAAACCCCCCCGGATGCGGCTCACTGGTGTGGGCATGTGGTGGAGCTTCTCACCGATGGCGCCCTCTACGCACGTCTCTCCAGGAATGCCAGGAAGGGCGCCAGAAGATACCGGATCGAACAATTCGGCAAGAATATCGCTCAGGTCTATGCCCGGGTGCTGGCGAATCGGGCCACGGAAAAAGGCCATTTAAAGCCTGGTGCCAAGAGGGGCTGAGGAGGCCTTTTACGAGCTGAAATACTCCAGGATGTATTTCGCGGCGGTGAGGAGCATGATGGCCGCCAGCATCCCCTTGATGGCCCTGGCCGGCATGAATTTCTGAGAACGGGCGCCGAGATACATCCCTGCCATGCCGCCGAGGCCAAAGAGGATGCCCAGCAGCCAGTCAGGAGCCACGGAGAGGTGGGGGTAAAAGGGGGCCATGGCCTGATAAAAGATGACCCCGGCCACGGAGGTGACAAAGGTGCCCATCAGCGCCGCACCGGCGACGATATAAACCGGCAGTCCGAAGAAGGTGATGAAGAAAGGGGCGATAATGGCGCCGCCGCCGATACCGTAGATGCCGCCGATAATGCCGACTACGAAGCTGAGCAGGAAGATGCCCCAGAAGGAAACGTCAAACGCTTCGTCGTAGAAGGTGAAACCCAGGCGGCGCATATTGAAGTGGGTAACTCTTACCGGCTGAAAATCTTTTTCCGTGCTCCCCTTGGCGCCGGCGCTCTTCACCATTTCCTGAAAGCGCTTTTCCCCGCTGCTTTTGCCGTTGTCGGCCCCTTTTTTACCCTGGACGTCTCGCACCATTTTCAGCCCGATATAAAGCAGGACAGCGGCGACAAAGAGCTTGAAATGCTTGGGGTCGGGGAGATAGGTCACCCGCACCAGGGCGCCGATGAACACCCCGGGCAGGGTGCCGGCGATGACCATCCAGGTGAGGGGCCACACCATCCGTCCTTCGCGCCAGTAGCGATAGACGCCGCTGGGGATGGCCACGATATTGAATACCTGGTTGGTGGCACTCACCGAGGGGTTGGTGTAGCCCAGAAAAGACATCTGGAACGGCAAGAGCAGAAAGGCCCCGGAAACACCGGCCATGGAGGTGAAAAACGACACCACGAACGCCACCAAGGGTGGAATCCAGAGAGCGACTTCGATGCCGGCGGTGGAAAAAAACATAGGTGGTCCTCATCTTAAATAAAGCGGTTGCTGATTATAAAAAGAATATGACTGACCATAGAGAGCCGCCTTGTCCTAGGCAAGATATTTTTTGCGTATCGGCCTACCGGCAAACTATCAGGAAAGCCTTGACCGGAGGCTGCAGCTGTTTCTGTCTCTGCTGATGCTGAACCTGCAAGACAGAGGCGCCGGAGCAACCATCGCCCCATGATCCCCTGGCCCTCTTCAACCGCCCCGCCCTCCCGCCTGGCCATCTCGCCTCACTGCGCCCCGTTGTTCTTCTTGTTTGCTCCCCCCTCTACGCCTTTTTAAGGGCACTCCCTCCAGAAATGCTTTGAAAAAAAGGCTTATGGCCACCTTTCCCGAGGTGAGCCCGGTGATGACCCGGGGTCAGGGTGGAGGTGGTCTGCCGGGATGATCTGGTGGAGCAGGTGGTGGCGGCCGTGGAAAAATTCGCCCATACCGGTTTCTAGGTGACGGCCATTGAAGAGGCGGTGCGGATCAGCACCGGTGAACGGGGCGACGCGGCTGTGTGCGCCAGGGGCATCACCGGGGTGGGGGATGAACTGTTTGACTTGCCCGGGGGCGGTCAGTATCATTAAAAATAAGTCAGGCAGAGCAGGCACCAGGGGTCTCTTGACTAACACGCTGGAGCTGCAATACGGCTGGTGCTGAATAAAGAGATGGGCAGGGCCTGGACCGCCATTTCTGTGCCCTTTCTGCCCGTTGCCGCGCCCTGGGCGGCGGTCAACACTCTGGCCGGCCCCAACTCTTGAACAGCAAGAGAGCCCCGGGGTCTGTGCCGGTGCGGAAGGCGTGTCTCTGCCCCGGATCGTTTATTGTGAGACCACCAGAGGATACCCATGAACGAGGCATACCCGCAGGTGACCACGTTTTATCCTGACCCCCAGAACCCGGCAATTGCCAACTCCGACCCTGTCTGCCCCCAGGAGGAATGGTTTGCGCGGCTGCCCCTGTTGTCCGAGGAATTTCTGGACCGTCATCAGCGGCCCCTGGTCACGGTTTCCTACGCCCAGAGCGTTGATGGCTGCATCGCCAGCCGTGATCGGCAGCAGCTGCAGTTGAGCGGCCCCCAGTCCATGGTCTTGACCCATCGTATCCGCGCCGCCTGTGACTGCGTGGTCATCGGCATCAACACCCTGCTGGTGGACAATCCCCAGCTCACGGTCCGGCACAGCGCCGGCCCAAGCCCCCAGCCCCTGGTTCTGGACAGCAATCTGCGCACCCCTGTCGAGGCCCGGCTGCTGGAGCGCCCGGATCATGGTTGCTGGTTGGCCTGTACCGCTGCCACCCCTTCCCGGCGGGAAACGGCCTTGCAAGAGCGGGGGGCAGAGATCATCCGCTGTGGGCGTGATGGCCGGGGCAGGGTGGATCTGGCCGATCTCCTGGCCCAGCTTGGCAAGAGAGGTATCCGGAGCGTCATGGTGGAAGGGGGGAGCCAGGTTATCAGCAGTTTCATTGAGGCCCGTCTGGTGGACCAGATGATCATCACCATCGCCCCCCACCTGGTGGGAGGCCTCGCGGTATTGGCTCGGCCCACCGGGGCGCCCGGTTCCCTGCTGCGTCTCCAGGCCATCTCCTATCAGGCCTGCGGCCCTGATATTATCCTCTGGGCCCAGCCGCGCTGGCAGGAGCCATGAGACAGCAGCGCCTGGAAATTGTCGAGCCGGGCCGGGTGGTGATTAAGACCGGGACCGTGGCGCCGCCTGCTGCTGATCAGGTCCTGGTGCAGAGCCATTATTCGGCGATCAGCCCGGGCACCGAGATGTTGGTCTACCGGGGCCAGTGGCCGGCCGGGGTCATGCTGGATACCACCATAGACGCCCTGGCCGGGGCCTTTTCTTATCCCGTTGCCTATGGTTATTGCCTGGTGGGAAAGGTGATTGCCGCCGGGTCGGCGGCAGCCGCTTGGCTGGGTCGTCGGGTCTTCGCCTTTCAGCCCCACCAAGACCTCTTCTGCGCTGACCCCGCCACTCTGCATCTCATTCCTGATGATATCGATGATGAAACAGCTCTTTTTCTGCCCAGTATGGAAACAGCGGTGAACCTCCTGCTGGACGGCTCTCCCCGCCTCGGCGAAAAGGTGATGGTGGTGGGCCAGGGCGTCATCGGTCTCCTCACCTCTGCCCTGTTGGCCCGTTTCCCCCTGGGCGCCCTGGCCACTCTTGACAGGCATCCCCTGCGGCGGCAGGCATCGCTCCGGCTCGGGGCCGGCGCCTGCTTTGATCCTCAGGATCCGGCCTTTCTGGCCGATTGGGGCGGGCCGCCGGGCCAGGGCGGTCAGGCGGATCTGGTCTATGAACTCTCTGGAAATCCGGCCGGCCTGGAAACCGCTCTGGGGCTGAGTCGATTCAGCGGCCGGATCGTGGTGGGCTCCTGGTATGGCGCCAAAAAAGTCCATCTGGACCTGGGCTCTTTCTTTCACCGGGGCCGTGTTTCCCTTATCAGTTCCCAGGTGAGCAGCCTGGCCCCAGAGCTCACCGGTCGCTGGCACACCAGGCGGCGCCTGGATCTGGCCTGGGAGATGCTGCGCCTGGTGCGCCCTGCTGCCTGCATCACCCACCGCTTCTCCCTGTCGGCAGCGGCCCTGGCCTATGACCTCATTGATTGCCGGCCCGGAGAGACCATTCAGGTTATCTTTGAGCACCGACCCGAAAAACAGGAGCTGCAAGCCACCAAGGAGTAAAAAAATGTACGCACTGGGAGTGGGGCGTCAATTCAGGGCCCGCCATTATCTGATCGGCAACGACTGGGGAAAGGAGAACATCGAGCATCCCCACCATTATCGGTTGGAGCTGGTCCTGGAGACAAAGGCCCTGGATCAACACGGCTTTCTGGTTGATATTACCGAGCTGAATCAGCATCTGGATGAGGTGACTGCGGTCTTTGAGGGCCGGACCTTAAACGTCCTTGCCCCCTTCAAAGACGTCAACCCCAGCATTGAACGGCTGGCCACCGTCATCCATGACCTGTTCAGGGAGCGGCTTGCTCATTGCGGCCTGGCTGGTCTGGCGGTCACCATCTGGGAAGATGAGGTGGCCTGGACCTCTTACCGTGGCCCTCTCTGATGCGCATCGGCTTCATCATCTACGGCACTCTGGACGCCCTGAGCGGCGGCTACCTCTATGACCGCATCGTGGTCCAGGGGCTGACCCGGCTGGGCCACCAGGTGGAAGTAATCAGCCTGCCCCCCGGCTCCTATCTCCGCCGGCTGGGGCAGGGGTTCTCCACCCGGCTGGGCCGGCGGTTGCTGGCCGGCGGCTTTGATGTCCTTATTGAAGACGAACTCTGCCATCCCTCCCTTTTTCTGGTGAATAGCTGGCTGCGCCGCCAGTCCGGGCCGCCCCTGGTGGCCCTGGTGCACCATCTTCTCTGCCAGGAACCCCGCCAGGGCCTCTCTAATATGTTTCTGGCCTTGGCTGAACGACGTTATCTCGCCTCAGTGCACGGCTTTATCCACAATTCAAAGACCACCCTGCAGAACGTGGCATCCCTGGTGGAACACAACCGGCCGCAGATTGTCGCCTCTCCGGCCGGCGACCGATTGGGGCCCCCTCTTGGTGGTGACGTCATTGCCAAACGGGCCCTGGCCGGCGGCCCCTTGCAGCTGCTTTTTGTAGGCAATGTGATTCCGCGCAAAGGTCTGCTGCCGTTGCTTGAGGCCCTGGCCGGGGTGGAGCCGGACCGGTGGCGGCTCTCGGTGGTGGGGGGCCTTGATGTGGATGCTGCCCATGCAGCCAAGGCGCGACAGCTGGTGCGCCACCATGGCCTGGCGGCTTCGGTCCGCTTCCTGGGTCCTCTGCTGGATGGGCAACTGGTTGCGCTGCTGCGGGCCAGCCATATCTTCTGTATGCCCTATGCCTATGAGGGTTTCGGCATTGCCATCCTGGAGGCCATGGCCTTTGGTCTGCCGGCCCTGGGCTCTTGCCAGGGCGCCGCCGGGGAGATCATCAGCCATGGCAGCAACGGCTTTCTGCTGGCCCCCGGCGATCATGGGGCCCTGGCAACGCTGATCACAGAGCTGCACCAGGATCGTCTGGGCCTGCAGGAACTGGCCCTGGCCGCCCGGGCCACCTATAATGGCCGTCCCGGCTGGCAGGAGGGGGTGACAGCCATTGCTGGTTTCCTGCGGCAGATGCAGGAGCTGCCGCAGGCCGGGGCCACTGCCGCCGGCCTCCCTCCAACCCCCGCACCGCAAACCACACCCGGGCCCAGGGCAGCGGCTGATTTTATAAAGGGCACCCAGGGGACGGAAAGTGGCGGCTGAAACCGGCCAGGGCTTTGATCCCCGCTATCTTGCCGCCAAAAAAGGCATTGATGACCGGGCCCGCAATCACCACGTCTGGGAGACCCTGCGCCAGGCCCTGCTGGCGGCGGCCGCGGACGGGCCTCTGCATATCCTGGAGATCGGCGCCGGCCTCGGCACCATGCTGCAACGCCTGGTGCAGCATGGTCTGTTGCAGGGCCCTGTCACCTATGTGGCCACGGACAGCGACCCGGGCCAGCTCAGGGCGGCCCGCCCATACCTTTCGCACTGGGCGGCAAAAGAGGGTCATGCCCTCTCTTGGTCCGGCCCCCATCGCGGCCTGCTGAGCACCCAAAAAGCAGAGATCTCACTGGTGCTAGGCCCTGTCCGGGCCGAGGAGCTTGCGGACCAGGCCACCATGCCGGGTCCCTTTCAGCTGCTCATCGCCCATGCCGTGCTTGATCTGCTCGATTTTCCGCTCTGGCTGCCGCCCCTGCTGGGGCGGCTTACGGCTCACGGTCTGGCCTATCTCACCTGTAATTTCGATGGCAAGACCCTCTGGCTGCCGGCCTGTGAGGGGGACAAAGAGATTGGCAGGATCTACCACGCCTCCATGGAGGCGCGACTGCGGGGCGCCAGCCACACTGGGCGAAGGCTGCTTGCCTTTCTGCAGCGTCCCGGCCTGGAACTTCTGGCCGCCGGCAGTTCAGATTGGCTCATCCATCCCCGTAAAGGGAGTTACTGCCGGGATGAGGCCTTCTTTCTGCACGCCATCCTGGCCACGGTGGAAGGGCAGCTGTCATCAGCAAAGAGGCCGCCTGCCTGCCTGGCCCCCTGGGTCGCCAGCCGCCGCCGGCAGCTTGAAGCCGGCCAGTTATCTTTCCTGGCCAGCCACCTCGACTTTCTCGTCCGCCGCTCCCCCCTGCCCTGAGCCGGGATGGCTCTCTCCGGCCAAGGCCTGCAGCGGTTGTTTTGCTGAAATAGGCCGCCCTTTATGGAGGAAAAATTAGTGCAGTATATCACTTAAAGTTTCGTATATTTATGCAACTCTGCCTTTAACCACAAAGGCATTCTTTTTAATACCCCATTGAGGGGTACAAAAACACGAAGAGCTTCTTGTTTTTATGTTTTTCTTTGTGCCTTCGTGTCTTTGTGGTTCGAATACAATAACGAAATTCTACACGTACATTTAAGTTTTACGGAGTACTAGTTGAGACAGTTGTAGGAGATATTTTGCAGTGACCAGTCGCTGGTATTTCCTCTGCTGATGCGGGTTATTTTGGTTGTGTAAAAGCTGTTATGCCTTTTTCCTCTATAATCTTCAATAGTTGCATACAGCTTCTCTGAAGTGTGTATTCTGGTGTTGGCAAAATATATCCGCATGTTCAGGTTGGCACAGGCCTGCTGTTTCCCTTTCACTTCTCCGGAAACTATCAGGTCATTGCCTTTTTTAAACCAATATATTCTCGTTTGATAGCCATCCTTGCTGATTGTTTTTTCTTCACCATAGGTAGTGGCCGGTAGGAAAAATATAAAAAATAAGAAGATGCTTGCAGGTATGTTTTTCATGTCTCCTCCGGATGTTTTTCTCTCTGCTGCTCAAGCTGACCATCATGGGTACGGAGGTCAGGGAGGGGCGATTTTCACTCTGGTGCCGGCCTGAAAACGAAGCAGGCGGCAGTGGCGCCCTGGGTGCCTGTTCTTTCTCTACCTGACAAACTATGGCAGTGCAAGGCTTTATTCTTAGCGGCGGAAGGTGCAGAGAAAAGGAAGCCCCATTGGGGCGTTGAGAAGAAGGGTTGGTCCTGGCGCAACAGGTGCCTGGCGCTCCTCTTACTCACTGTCTGCGACAGGGTCGGCCTTGCTCTTGGTGGTCAGGACGCCGCCACCCATGGCCTGATAGAGGGCAGCGCTATTGGCCAGGCGCTGGGCCTGGGCCTCTATCAGGTCGATGCGGGTCTGTTGCGCCTGCTGCTGGGCCGTGAGCAGTTCGATGTAGCTGGCCGCTCCCAGGCCGTAGCGGCGCTGCATGGACTCCTGGGACTGGTGGGCGGCCTTGCTGGCTGCCGACAGGGCGGCCAGGCGCTGGGTATCGTTGTCCAGGGCGGCCAGGACATCGGCCACATTGCGCAGGGCTTCTAAAACAACGGTTTGGTAATTTGCCGCTGCCGCCTCAAAGGCGGCCAGGGCGGCCCGCTTCCGGGCCGGCAGGCCGGGGTTGAACAGGGGTTGGGTCAATTGGCCCACCAGGCTCCACACCTCTGAACCGCTGCCGAACAGGGCTCCGGTGGTCAAGGCCCGGGTGGCCAGATCACCGCTGAGGTTGAGCTGGGGATAGAGGTTGGCGATGGCCACGCCATATTCGGCATTGGCCTCATGCAGCAGGGCCTCTGCCGCCTGGATGTCGGGGCGGGCCCGGACCAGAGCAGAGGGCACCATCAGGGGCAGGGCAGAAGGCAGAGTGAAGGCCTCCAGGGGAATGGCGGGCAGGACGCCGCTGCCCGGGGCCTGGCCGGTGAGCACCAGCAGCAGGTGGTTGCTCTGCTGCAGCCCTTTGCGCAGCAGGGGAATGGTGGCGCGGCTCTGTTCCACCTGGATCGCCAGGATCAAGGCCTCATCTTCAGCGGCCTGGCCCAGGCGCACCCGTTCCCGGGTCAGCTGCAGCTGTTCTTCATGGGAGAGGAGGATGGTTTCTGTCACCTGGATCTGCCTGGCCAGCCTGGCCCGGGTGATGGCCGTGGTGACGATATTGGCGGCCAGGGTCAGGCGGCTGCCGGCCAGCTGGTAGTCTTGATAGTCGACGCGGGCGGCCAGGGCCTCCAGGGCCCGGCGGTTGCCGCCGGCCAGATCCAGATTATAGCGCACCCCCACCCCGGCGTTGTAGAGACTGAATTCCCGGGGCGCACCCGTCTGGCCCAGGGCGCTGGGGTTGAGGCGCTGGCGCTGGCCGCTGAGCTGGCCATCCACCTGGGGATAGAGGCTGGAGCCGGCCTGGGCGCTATACACCTCCCCGGCCTGGCGCAGGGTGGCCCGGGCCGCAGCCAGGGTGGGGCTGGCCTGCAGTCCCTCTTCGATGAGGGCGTTTAGTGGGGCGGAACCAAATTCCTGCCACCACTGCCGGTAGACCTGGCCGCCGGCAACGATATGCTGGGGAGCGCCGCTGCCGGCGGGGCTGGCAGCAGTGGAGGCGCCATAGCCCGCCACCTCAGGGGGAAGCGGGCGCTTGAAATCGGGGCCCACAGTGCAGCCCGTCAGCAGGGCGGTGAGGATGAGCGCCGAAACAAGCAGACGGGGTGTTGTTGTCATATGGGCCATGGAAATGCTCCTCTAAAAAGGCGTGCAGAAGATTTGGCGGCAGCAGGGGGAAGCTTCAGGTGAAACCTTGTCCCTCTCCCGCCTCTTCATAGGTGACGCCATCGCGGATGTGGTAGATGCGCTTGAAGGTGGGAATGATCTTTTCGTCGTGGGTGACCACGATGATGGCGGTTTCCAGTTGGCGGGCCATATCGTTTAAGATCCGGATCACGGCCAGGGCGCGGACACTGTCTAAGGGCGCGGTGGGTTCATCGGCCAGGATCACCGGCGGCCGATTGACCAGGCCCCGGGCAATGGCCACCCGCTGCTGCTCGCCGCCGGAAAGCTGCGAGGGCATGGCCTGGGCGCGGTGCTCCACATCCAGGGCCTTAAAGAGCTCCAGGGCCCGCTCACGGGCCGCGGCATTGGGTGTCCCGGCCAGCATGGACAGCAGGGCCACGTTGTCCGTGACATTGAGGAAGGGGATGAGATAGGGCGCCTGGAAGACAAAACCTATTTTGTCCCGGCGCAGGGCCCGCAGGTCCTTGACCAGCCAGCCGTTGTCATAGATCACCTGGCCCCCCAGGGTCATGCGCCCGGCCGTGGGCTCGATCACCGCCCCCAGGGCCTTGAGCAGGGTGCTCTTGCCGGAGCCGGACGGCCCGATCAGGCCCACTACCTCACCCGGGGCCACCTGCATGTTGACATCCTTCAGGGCCTCAACAGCGGTGTCGCCGCTGCCGTATTGTTTCCGGAGACCTTCAATGAGGATACCGTATTCTGTCATCTCAACCTCCTATGGCCTCGGCCGGATCGACCTTGAGGGCGGCGCGAATGGCCACAAGGCTCGCCAGGATGCAGATCACCACCACGGCGACGAATCCCTTTACCGAATCCATGGGCTCCAGCAGCACATATTTGGGGAAAATGGGGGCCATCAAGAGGGTGGCGGTGATCTTCCCCACCACAAAGCCGATCACCCCCAGGGCAATGGCCTGCTGCATGATCAGCCCGGCAATGGTGCGGTTTCTGGTGCCGATCAGCTTCAGCACCGCGATCTCCCGGATCTTGCCCAGGGTTAGGGTGTAGATGATGAAGGCGACAATGGCGGCGCTGACAATGGAGAGGATCACCAGGAACATGCCGATCTGCTTGGCCGAGGTGGCGATAAGCTTGCCCACCAGGATCTCCTCCATCTGGCTGCGGGTGTAGACGGTGAGGCGTTGCCAGCGGCGGATTTCTGCTGCCACTTTCTCGTGGTCATGACCTTTTTTGACCTGCACCAGCACCGCGTTGACATAGGGGTTGCTGCTCTGGGAGGCGATGACCGCGGCAAGCAGATCCGGGCTTCCCGGCCGGTTGAAGGCGGGGTTGGCAGTGGTGCGCCGGCGCTGCTGGTGGATGGCATCGTTGTCTTTGAGAAACTGGGCCTCCTGGGCATCCTTGAGGGGGATGAAGATCATGGGGTCACCGCCGGAAGAGACCATGCGCCGGGTCAGCCCCACCACGGTGTAGTGGTTGCGGCGGATCTGCAGACGGTCCCCCAGGGCAAAGCCGGCAGCTATGTCCGCCACGGCCTCGTAGTGGCCCCGGGTGATCTGGCGGCCGGCCACCAGGTAGGGCGGCCAGCCCGGCGTGCCCGGCTGGCCGGCCGTGATCCCGGTGACCATGGTGCGCACGTCACGCTGGCCCTGGCGCACCTGCATGGTGAGGTAGGTGACATTTGCCACCCGTGCCACCCCCGCCATGCCGGCAATGGAGCGCCAGGTATCCTCGTAGATGCTGGACGGTTCCGCATAGGGGCCCAGGGTGTCTTGCTGCACCACCCACAGATCAGCGCCGCTGTTGTCCAGCAGGACCTTGGCGTCATCCACCATGCCGCGGTAGATGCCGGCCATGGAGAGGGTGACTCCGATGAGCAGTCCCAGGCCCACGCCGGTAAAGACAAATTTGCCCCAGGCGTGCATGATGTCGCGTCCGGCCAGGCTGATCATGGTTCGATCCCCGGCAGCTCTTCAACCACGTCAATGCGGCTGCGGTCGTGCAGGGCATTGGTGCTGTAGAGGATCACCTGATCCCCTGTTTGCACTCCTTCCCGCACCTGGACCAGGCCATCCAGATCCGCGGTGCCCAGGGTGACTTTGCTGAAGTGGAGCTCCCCCTTTATGACCTGCCAGACCCCCAGGCTGCCCTGGCGGCGCTGGATGGCGGCATTGGGGAGGACCGGGCCGGGGGCCAGCGGCGGCAGGGCAATGGTGACCTCGGCCAGTTCGCCAACAGGGGGCAGCGGCTCTGGCAGCTCTGTAAAGACCACCTTGGCGAGCATTTCCTCGGTGACCACGTCGGCCAGGGGCTCTATGCGCAGGACCCGGCCGGCCCTTGAGGTGCCCCTCTGGGAGCGCAAGACGATCTGGGCCGGCAGATCAGCGGCCAGTCCCTGGGCCTGGGTCTGATCAATGCGGACATTGACCCACAGGGTCAGGGGGTCGATGATCTCCACCACGGCCTGGCCGGCCACCAGGGTGGTGCCGGGATCGGCATGGCGCGCCGCCACCAGGCCGGCAACCGGTGCCACCAGCTGCAGATTGGTGCGCTGGGCCACCAGGGCCCGGCCCTCGGCGGTCGCCCGGCTCAATTCCTCTTGTGCCGCCTGCAGGCCGGCCGCGGTAATCTGCAGCTCCTGTTCTTTGGCAGAGGCCACTTCTTCACTGGTGGAGCGGGCGGCCAGCAGCTCCTGGTAACGCTGCGCCTCTTTCCGGGCATAGGAATGACGGGCCTTTGCTTCCTCTAATTGCGCCTTTGCCCGTTGCCGGGCCGCATCCTGGGCGCGGATCCGCTGGTCAAGATCAACCGGATCCATGTCGCCCAGGAGCTGGCCGGCCTTGACCTGGTCCCCCACCTGGACATCCAGTCGCTGGAGGCGTCCGGAAAAGGTGGGGCCGATCTTATAGGTGTAGCGCGCCTCCACCGTGCCGATGCCAAACAACGCCGGGCTGATGGCCTTGTCCTCCACCGTGGTCAGGATCACGGGCACCGGGGCCAGCGGTCCGGAGCGCAGGGCCACATAGACGAAAAGTGCCAGCAGGGGGATGAGTATCGCCAGGATGGCCAGGGTGCTCTTTTGCAAAGGGAAAGGTTTCATGATCTGCTCCTGATGCCGCGCTGATAAATGGTGAAGACCTTGGGGGCGTCCCTGCGGATCTGCTCAACGTCGCCGGCCAGCAGGGCCTGCATCACCAGGCCCTGGATGGTGCCGATGAAGAGGGTGGCGGCGGCTTCCGTGTCCAGGTCGCTATCGAGTTCGCCGCCGGCCTTGCCTTGCTCAAGGAGCAGATGCAGTCGCTCCCCGTAATGGCGGATCAGGGTCTGGACCATCTGTTTGGCTGCGGTCTGTTCTCGCCGCTGCAGCTCCCCAAACAGAATACGGGGCACCCCGGGATGCTCCATGACAAAGTGCACATGGGCCATGAACATGGCCTCCAGGGCGCGAAGGGGGGAGGCCGCACCCTGCACCGCCTTTGCCACCCGATCCAGCAGCCGGCGGGCCACCCAGGTCATCACGCTCTGTAATAGGGCGTCTTTGTTGGGGAAATGGCGGAAAAGGGCGCCCTGGGTCAGGCCCATGCGCTGGGCAATGGCTGAGGTGGTGATGTCGCCGGGGTTCTGCTCCGCGGCCAGGGCCACCATCGCCGCCACTGCTTCCGCCCGGCGCTCGGCGGCCGGGAGATGTTTACCAGGTGCGGCCATAAAGCCTCCCCTCAGTGAAGTTAGTAATTGATTACTTACTTTAAGGGAGCTCTCTTCTGCTGTCAAGAACTTTCAGCGGATTCCCCCTGCTTGACAAAGTGAGAGCGCCTTTCGTAGGGTATTGCTCACGATTGCTGCTGGTTGGGGCAGGGGAAAATTTCAGCAACGCGGCTCAGGGCTGCAAAGGAGAAGAGATTATGGAAGGGAGCAATGACGGCCTGGTCCTGCTTTTGCAACTGGCTATTACTCTTGTGATGATGGCGGCCACCTGGAAGATTTTCGAAAAGGCGGGCCAGCCGGGCTGGGCGGCGCTCATCCCCTTTTACAATATATATCTCATGCTGGTCATTGCCGGCAAACCAGGCTGGTGGCTGCTGCTCTTGCTGATTCCCCTGGTCAATATCATCTTCGGAGTGCTCACCACCATCTCCCTGGCCAGGAAGTTTGGTAAGGACGCCTTTTTTGGGGTCGGTCTGGCCCTGCTGGGCTTTGTCTTTTTCCCCATCCTGGCCTGGGGTGATGCCCGCTATAGGGGCTAGTACTCCGTAAAACTTAAATGTATGTGTAGAATTTCGTTATTGCCTACGAACCACAAAGACACGAAGGCACAAAGAAAAACATAAAAACAAGAAGCTCTTCGTGTTTTTGTACCCCTCAAGGGGGTATTAAAAAGAAT
>JAGXFQ010000035.1 GCA_024637145.1 Desulfobulbaceae bacterium | reverse complement strand
CTAGTACTCCGTAAAACTTAAATGTATGTGTAGAATTTCGTTATTGCCTACGAACCACAAAGACACGAAGGCACAAAGAAAAACATAAAAACAAGAAGCTCTTCGTGTTTTTGTACCCCTCAAGGGGGTATTAAAAAGAATGCCTTTGTGATTAAAGGCATAGTTGCATAAATATACGAAACTTTAAATGTTACATGGTACTAGGCCAGGGACCAAACCAGGGCTCTCCATCATCTTTCAGGAATACATTGTGCATAATGCCCAGGGGAGAAGAGAGCAGGTATGACTAAAGTGCGGTGGAGCAAAATGAGCCTGAGAATCAAATTCATCTTCCTGATCGGCATT
Source organism: Desulfobulbaceae bacterium (assembly GCA_024637145.1). Taxonomy (GTDB): domain Bacteria; phylum Desulfobacterota; class Desulfobulbia; order Desulfobulbales; family SURF-16; genus BM506. Next base: position 70,028 of record JAGXFQ010000035.1, on the reverse strand, counting down.
GTGGTGGTCATCTCGTACGGCATCACCTTTTACCGGACCTCCCAGTTCCAAAACGAGCTGGTTCTTTCCCAGGCCGCCCGCCAGGCCCGCATGCTCCACACCCAGATCCTCATGACCCGCCAGTGGGTGGCCGATCATAACGGCCTCTTTTTTCTCCGCCAGGCCGGGGTGGACGTCAATCCCTTCCTCACCGAGCCTGAGATCATAGATGCCCAGGGCAACAGATACGTCAAAAGAAACCCGGCCATGGTCACCAGAGAACTTTCAGCCTATGCCGGCAAGGCCGGCTTTTGCGACTACCGGGTTACCACCTTAAAGACGATTAATCCAGCCAATGCCCCTGACCCCTGGGAGGAAAAAGGTCTCCTGCTCTTTGAACAGGGGGTGGAAGAAGTCCTCGAGTTCGCTCAAAAAAATAACCAGCGCATCTTGCGCTATATGGCGCCCTTGCCCGTGGAAGAGTCGTGCCTGGAGTGCCATGCCTTTCAAGGCTACCAGCTGGGGGATATCCGCGGCGGTCTCAGCGTCACCATCCCGGTGGACTGGGCCTATGCATCCATTGCCCGCAATAACCGCATGCTGCTCTTCATCGCCACTATCACCATCTTTGTGGTGGGGCTCACCATCTATCTCCTCATTGACCTACTGGTGGTCCGCCGCCTGGGCATCCTGGAAAAGGCCATGGAGAATTATCCTGCCCAGAAACCTGCCCCGGCCCATCTTCCTGAGGGCAGTGATGAAATCGGCCGGCTGGCCGGCAAATTCAATGATTTCTGCCAGCGGCTCGACACCTCCCAGACCGAACTGGAGCGCACCAGACAACAGGTCTTTCAGAGTGAAAAACTGGCGGCCCTGGGCCGGCTGGCCGCCGGGGTGGCCCATGAGGTCAACAACCCCCTGGGCGGCATGCTCAACTGTGTCAAATCCATGAGCGAAAATCCCGACGACCAGGCCCTGCACCGCCGCTACCTCCAGCTCATGGACAAGGGGTTGAAACGGATCGGCACAATCGTCCAGCAGCTCTTGAATTTCGGACGGCAAGAACCCCTGCGGTACAGGCTGGCCTCCATTGACGAACTGATCAAAGAATCCTTTGTGCTTCTTGAATATGGCCTGAAAAAAATAGATCTCCAGCTCGATCTGGCCCTCCCCGCCCCCTACCCCATTGAGGCGGCGGCCCTGCAGCAGATCATTGTCAATATCACCCTGAATGCCCTGCAGGCCATGCCTGAAGGCGGCTCTTTTTCGGTTGCCACCAGGCTCCAGGATGAGATGGCTGTTCTGACCTTCAAAGACCAGGGCCAGGGGATTGCCGAAGAGAATCTGCCCCGCATATTTGACCCTTTTTTCACCACCAAGGATGTGGGTGAAGGCACCGGCCTGGGCCTGGCCGTGACCTATGCCCTGGTGCAGCGACTAGACGGCAGCATCCTGGTGGAAAGCAGCGCCGGCCAGGGCACCGCCTTTATTGTCCGCCTGCCCCTCAACCCCAAAACAGATGAGACAACCAGATGATTTCTGCCCCTATTTTACTCGCCGAAGATGATGAAATCATGCGGATCACCCTCCTTGACCGCCTGCAACAGAAAGGCTGGCAGGTGGATGAGGCCGTGGATGGCCGCCAGGCCCTGGATAAAATCAAGACCAAACAATACCAGGTGATCATCTCCGACATCCGCATGCCCTACGCCACGGGTTTTGACATCCTGGCAGCGCTCCAAAAAGCCGCCGTACCCACGGATATCATTTTCATGACCGCCTATGGCAGCGTTGAGGATGCCGTGGAGTGCCTGAAAAGAGGGGCCTCTGATTATCTCCTCAAGCCCTTTGACATGGATGACCTCATCATCCGCATCGAGAGAATACTTGAGATGCAGAGGGTGAAGGCGCGCTATATCAGCCTGCAGGAGTGCTGCCGTCAACTGCGCAAACCCATCATCGGCAGCAGCAGAGTAGTCCAGGAGATGCTTGCCCTGATCAATCAGGTTGCCGTCTCTGACGCCACTGTCCTTATTACCGGCGAGTCAGGCACCGGCAAGGAGCTGGTGGCCTCTGCCATCCATTACACCAGCCCCCGGGCCAATGGCCCCTATATCCGCCTCAATTGCGCCGCCATTCCCGAGGGGCTCATCGAGTCAGAACTCTTCGGCCATGAGAAAGGGGCCTTTACCGGCGCCGAGACCAGGAAAATGGGGCGCTTTGAGATGGCAAACAACGGCACCCTCCTCCTGGACGAGGTGGGGGAAATGCCTCTGGGCCTGCAGGCCAAATTGTTGCGCGTTCTTCAGGAAAAGGAGATTGAAAGGGTGGGCGGCACCAAGAGCATCAAAGTGGATGTCCGTATTCTCTGCGCCACGGCAAAAGATCTGGGCGCCCAGGTACACAAGGGTCATTTCCGGGAGGATCTCTTCTTCCGCCTCAAGGTGATCGATCTGGAGGTGCCCCCCCTCCGCCACCGCCAGGAAGATATCCCGGAACTCTGCGACAATTTCATTCTTGAACTGGGCCAGGGCGAACGATCCCTGAGCTTGAGCACGGAGGCCATGGAGGCCCTGCTGGCCTATGACTACCCCGGCAATATCAGGGAACTCCACAATATCATTGAGCGACTGCTGGTTCTGCACCCCGATGAAATAATTTACCCCTGGCACCTGCCAGCGGATCTGGCCAGCCGTGCCACCCCCGGCTCCGGCAACAGCAGCCTGCTTCTGGCCACAGCCGTGGTGCAGGCGGAAAAAGCGTGCATCCGCCAGGCCCTGCAGCAGAGTGCCGGCAAAAAAAGCGAGGCCGCCGCCCTGCTGGGCATCAGTCGTAAAAATCTCTGGGAAAAGATGAAGAACTATGCGATGAGCTAACCGCTCCCCGTCAAGCCAGGAGGATGCCGGCTCCCTTTATTTCTTTTTTATTTCCTGGAGGGCTTCATTCATTTTAAACAAAACAATGAGAAGCTCACACCATATTCTCGCCCCCACCGCCCCACTGACAGCGCAGACAATTCCCAACAGGAATTTCCCCGGGGTGAACCCTTGGTAGCCGCCAAACATGGTTCCCAAGGCAGCCACCACGGCCCCCAGAAGCAGCAGCCAATAGACAAAGGTGATGATCTTCGGGGTAATCATTTTTTCAAAAAACAACACATCTTTCATCTGCTTTCCTTTTTATTGAGTGACAGCCCGCCTTATCATGAACAGGGGTTGAAACGGGCCTTGTGCCGGGGGCAATTTCCACAGCCTTTACTGCTCTACCTGACACCAGGGGCCAGCACAAGGTGTTTCTGGGCGACAGCGGTGAGCAAGGGCCGGCAGATACGGGCGCAAGACCTGGAGCAGAGGGAGCAGGCAGGCTGACCGCGTCTGGGCTGCCGCGGCCAGCAGCGACAAAGGCGGCAAAGGAGCCGGCCTGCCCCTGGCGAAGACCTCTGCTTCCGGGCCCAGGGCCCTGCTGCCTGCTCTTTTTCCCTTTGTGTCTTTGGCCCTTTGGGGTTATGATATGGGTCTTTTTTTGACGCCCTTCAGGTTGGCGCGTGCGCTTGCCGTTTTTGAGGGCCGGCCTTAACATCTTCAGGTGGAATTGATGCAAAAACCAGGTTATTACGGAAAATGGGGCGGGGCCTATATCCCTGAAGTCCTCTATGAGACCTTCAAAGATCTTAATGCCGCCTTTGCGGCTGCCAAGGCAGACCCCACCTTCTGGCAGGAATTTGTAGACCTCATGGCCACCTATTCCTGCCGGCCCACCCCCCTTACCCACGCCGCCAACCTCTCCAGGGATTTTGGCGGCGCCCAGATCTTCGTCAAGCGGGAGGATCTCAACCATACCGGGGCCCACAAAGCCAACAACGTCATGGGCCAGGGACTGCTGGTCAAACGGATGGGCAAGACCAGGGTGATTGCCGAAACCGGCGCCGGCCAGCACGGGGTGGCCACCGCCACCATGGCCGCTAAATTCGGCCTGGAGTGCACCATCTACATGGGGGAAGAGGATGTCAGGCGCCAGCGCCCCAATGTTTTCTGGATGGAAAAACTGGGGGCCACCGTGGTAACAGTGACCTCCGGCTCCAAGACCCTGAAGGATGCCATCAATGAGGCCTTCCGCGACTGGGTCAGCCGCATGGATGATACCCATTACGTCATGGGCACGGTGTGCGGCCCCCACCCCTTTCCGGAGATGGTAGCCTGGTTTCAGTCCATTATCGGCATCGAGGCCCGGGCCCAGATCAGCAAACAATTCGGCAAACTGCCCTCCAGGGTCTATGCCTGCGTGGGCGGCGGCTCCAATGCCATGGGCATTTTCCAGGGTTTTCTCGATGAGCCCCAAGTGGAGTTGATCGGTGTGGAGGCGGGAGGCCATGGCCTAGACAGCGGCCGGCATGCCGCGCGCCTGGCCTCGCAAGATGCCTCCCCCGGCGTGGCCCAGGGCTATCACACCATGTTTCTCCAGAACCAGGAGGGGCAGATGATGGACACCTATTCCGTGGCCGCCGGCCTCGACTATGTGGGGGTCTCCCCCATCCTCACCGACCTATGGGAACAGGGCAGAGTCCGCTTTGAAGCGGCCACCGACAAGGAAGTCATGGCCGCCCTGGAGCTCACCATGAAACGGGAAGGCATCATCCCGGCCCTGGAGTCGAGCCACGCCTTTGTCCAGGCCTACAAAGAGGCCCCGCACATGCAGCCGGATGAGGCCCTCATCATCAACATGAGCGGCCGGGGCGACAAAGACATCTTCACCATAGCCCAGGCCTTTAATGATCCGTCCTGGAAAGATTTTATCATCACGAAGGGGGCTGAATATGCAGCTTGAACAGACGATCAGGGCAGAACTGGCGCAACCGGGCAAAGATATCCTGCTCATGACCCATATCGTGCTCGGCTACCCCTCGCTGGCCGTCAACCGCCAGGTGATCAAGCAGATGGTGGCAAACGGGGTGGAACTCATTGAGATGCAGATCCCTTTTTCCGAGCCCATGGCCGACGGCCCCACCATTGTCCGGGCCAATCAGGAGGCCCTTGAGGCTGGCACCACGGTGAAAGAGTGTCTGGCCTTTGCCGCCGAGATGGCCCGGGAGCATGACACCACCTTTCTCTTTATGACCTATTTCAACATCCTCTACAGATATGGGGTGGAGGCCTTCTTCAGGAAGGCCAAAGAGATCGGCATCAAGGGTTTTATCATCCCTGACCTGCCCCCTGAAGAAGAGGAGGAGTTCTGGCAACTGGCGCGCCAATATGAAATCCCCCCCATTCTCATCTATGCCCCCACCTCCACGGCACAACGCATGCAGGAACTGGCAGCCAGTGCTGAGGGTTTCATCTATTGCGTGGCCCGGAAGGGGGTGACGGGGAAACAGACTGATTTTGACGCCTCCTTTGCCGACTATATGGCTCGCTGTCGGCGCAGTACCACCCTGCCCCTGGCTGTGGGCTTCGGCATCAGCTGCCGCGAGGATATCACCTTTCTCACCGGCCATGCTGATATCGGCGTCATCGGCACAGCCACCATCAACCTGGTGGACGCCCAGGGTCCTGAGGCGGTGGGTCCTTTTATTGCGGGCCTGCGCTGAGCAGGGTTCCCGCTCTTGATCTCTCGTCCCAGCCAAACTGCACCGCTTAACTGCCAAAAAAGAGCAGATCTCCTCTGCGAAACAGCATTTCCAGGGCTAAAATTCCGTTTTAAAAGAGGAATTGTTTTCTACTGCTTATCCTTGCATCTTTTGTTTTGTCTGTGGTAAAAGCAGTTTGATTAAAAAATGGTGATAATTCGTTTTGCTTTCCACAAACGAATTTTTTACCATTTTTTATTTTGTACACCCGGCTAAGACCCGGCGACTGACTGATGAGCAAAAAGGAATTGCAGGCAGATCCTGCATGGTGAATGTATTGACTGAAGCAATAAGTGCTGACGATTTCAAAAAAAATCATCAAAGCCTCAAGAAAACAGCCAAGGATCGTCTCCACGATTTTTGGGCTCTCTTCTCCAAGGAAGATACCGTTCTTATAGCTGTCTCCGCAGATCCGGATTCCCTGGCCAGCGCCATGGCCGCCAAACGTCTCCTGCGCTCCCGGGTCAAAAAGGTCTCTATCGTTTATCCTAATGAGATAAGAAGGTTAAGCAATATTGCCATGGTGGACCTGCTGAAGATAAAAGCACAGCGGGTCAAGACCATACGTCAGGAAGGATATTCAAAATTCATCCTCCTTGATTCCCAGCCCTCCCATAATCATTTTTTTGACAATATCAATTTTGATGTGATTATTGACCACCATCCCGTCTCCGGGGAGTGGCAGAGCACTTTTATCGATATCCGCCCTGCCTATGGGGCCACCGCCTCCATGATGGTGGAATATCTGCGGGCCGCCGGCATTAAACCATCGGTGAACCAGGCCACGGGCCTCTTCTATGCCATCAAGGTCGACACTAATAATTTTGAAAAAAAAGCAAATCTGGCCGATGCCATCTCCTTTCGATATCTGTTTAATATTGCCAACCAGAACCTGGTGCGCAAAATTGAGCTTTCAGAATTGCGTCTTTCTGAGTTAAACTATTTCAAAACAGCCTTTGAGACCATGAAGGTCAGCAACAACAGACTCTATGCCCATGTGGGCCGGGTTTTCAACCCCGACATCCTGGTCATCATTGCTGATTTTTTCAACCGGGTTCATCCGGTTTCCTGGGTGGTAATCTCGGGCATTCACGGGGAACGTCTGGTGGTCATCTTCCGTTGTGACGGCTATCGCAAGAATGCCGGCACCCTGGCCAAGAAGGCCTTCGGCGAGATAGGATCGGCCGGCGGTCACCGCCAGGCGGCCCGGGCCGAGGTACCCCTGAAAAAGCTCGACAAACATGATCAGGAGTTTAACACCCAGGTGCTCAGAAGAGTGATCAGGCGTCATCTCTAGTGCCGTATTTCACTTAAAGCTTCGTATATTTATACAACTATGCCTTTAACCACAAAGGCATTCTTTTTAATACCCCCTTGAGGGGTACAAAAACACGAAGAGCTTCTTGTTTTTATGTTTTTCTTTGTGCCTTCGTGTCTTTGTGGTTCGTAGGCAATAACGAAATTCTACACGGACATTTACGTTTTACGGAGTACTAGTGCCATTATCTGTAGTTAAGGCAGAGATACAACATTGAGCCCGGCAGAATCCATCTCGCCGGTCTTATTTTTTTCTTTCCTTTAAAACCAGAGGTTTCTATGAAACTGAAGCCAAGAACGCTGGCCATGATTTTGGCCGGCGGCCGGGTCGACGAACTCAACGTCCTTACCCACTACCGCCCAAAATCGGCGGTTCCCTTTGGCGGTTTTGCCAGAGTTATTGATTTCCCCCTCAGCAACCTGATGAACTCCGGTCTGGAACAGGTTGCCATTCTCAGCCAGTTTCGCAGTTTTTCCCTCATCAACCATATCGGCATTGGTGCCGCCTGGGACATGATCGGCAAATACCGGGGCGTCTCCATCCTGCCGCCCTCCACGGGGTTTGGCACCAGTTCCTGGTACAAGGGAACAGCAGACGCTGTCTTCCAGAATGCAGATTTCATCAACTATCATGATCCCGACGAGGTGCTCATTCTCTCCGGTGACCATATCTATCAGATGGATTACCGGGACATGATTGCCTATCACCGGGAAAAAGACGCTGATCTTACCATTGCCTGCGTCCAGGTTCCCCCTGACAAGGCCCAGCGCTTCGGGGTTGCTGATATCGATGATGAGGACCAGGCGCGGGGAGGCCGTCTTCATAAATATGAAGAAAAACCCGTGGATCCCAAGTTCAACTGGGCCTCCATGACCATTTTCTGCTTTAAGCCCAAGGTCCTCCATGAGGTTCTCACCACCAATGCCCGGGAGGATAACTCTTTTGAGTTCGGCCGTGATATCATCCCGCGGCTACTCTCTGAGAAACGAAAAATCTACGGCTATAAATTCCATGATTACTGGGGCTACAGCCGGACCATTGCCGAATATTGGCAGACCAGCATGGACCTGCTGGGCCCGGAACCCAAAATAGAACTGGATAGATGGGGGGTGCGCACCAATCTTGAACACCGCAATATCCGCGACCTCCAGCCCCTGAAGGTGGGGAGCCAGGCCAGAATCCAGGACAGCCTCATCTACAACGGCTGCGTCATTGAGGGGGAGGTGGAACACTCCATCATCTTTCCCGGCGTCCATGTCCAGAAAGGGGCCGTGGTAAAGGACTCGGTTCTCTTCTTCAATAATGTGGTGGGCCGGGATTCCCATATCGAAAAGATCATCAGCGATGTCAATGTCACCATGGGCAACGGCGTGCGGATCGGCAAAGGCGGCGGTGAGGGCGGCGACAATGTCACCATTTTAGGCTGGAACAATGCTTTCCCTGATAAAATCGTCATTGGTGCCGACTGCACCATCTACCCCCACCTCGAGTTGAACAAACTCAACAGAAATATTAAAGACGGAGAGGTCATACGATGACAGAGTGCGACAACACGCTGGTTCTTCTTCTTGCCGGAGGAGTGGGTAGTCGTCTTAACACCCTGGTCCAGACCCGCGCCAAACCAGCAGTGCCCTTTGGCGGCATCTACCGGATTATTGATTTCAGCATCTCCAATGTCATGAACTCCGGCCTGTCACAGATCGGCGTTCTGACCCAGTATAAACCCCTCAGCCTCATGCGTCATCTGGGCGGTGGTGAGGCCTGGGACTTCATCGGCCGTAGGCGTGGGATCAAGATCCTGCCGCCCCGCACAGGCTCCCAGGATTCCGACTGGTACAAGGGCACAGCAGATGCGGTGCGCCAGAATATTGATTTCATCAAGGCCCACCCCTCCAAAGAGATCGTCATCCTTTCCGGCGACCATATCTACCGCATGGACCTTGACGACATGCTTGCTTTTCACCGCCGCAAAGAGGCGGATATCACCATTGCCATGATGGTGGTGCCCAAGGAGGATATCCATCAGTTTGGGACAGGCATCACCAATGAGGAAGGACGGATCATCGAGTGGGAGGAAAAACCAGAGGTGCCGCGCACCGATCTGGCATCCATGGGCATTTACGTCTTTGACACCAAGTATCTGCTCGATCTTCTGGAAGAAGACCGTGAAGAGGTCGACTTTGGCATCCACCTTATCCCCAAGGCCATTGGCCGCGACGATATCTTTGCCTATCCCTTCCATGACTACTGGCGTGATGTGGGGACCATCCAGTCCTACTGGCAGGCCAACATGGACCTTCTGGATGTGAAGTCAGGCATATCCCCTGAAAAATGGGGAATCAGGCCCAATGTGGAATCCAGTGTCAAAGGCAGTGCAGACCGGCCGCCAGCCCGCTTTGCCAGGGGTTCCACGGTCCAGAAATCCATGATCTCAGCAGGATGTGTTATCGAAGGCGAAGTATACAATTCGGTGCTTTCTCCCGGCGTCCGGGTGGCCAAGGGGGCAATAGTCCGTGACTCCATTCTCTTTCACGATGTCTCCGTGGGAGTGAATGCCGTTATCGACCTCGCCATCCTCGATAAACGGGTGCAGGTGGGCACCAAGGCAATTGTGGGGCATGGCAAGGATACGGAGACCATTAACAAGAAATACCCTTCTCATCTCTACACCGGCATTACCCTCATCGGCAAAGAAGCCACCATCCCGGCTCTTGCTCAAATCGGCCGCAACTGTATTATCCAGCCCCGGACCAGGATCGAAGATTTTCCCACGATCATCCTCCCTTCCGGGGAGACGATCTAACGCCCAAGACCCGCGGCAGCCAAAGGACTAGCAGCCTGTTGAAAAAGGTAGCGAGCGCAGCTGAGGCAAGGAAAAATGAGGCGAAAAAGCGCAGTTTATATGTGGTAAATGAGCATTTTGAGCCGAATTTTGACGCCGCATCAGCAAGCGCAGTAGTTTTTCAACGGGCTGCTAGAGGAACCGGACCAGGAGCAGAACCAGGCTAAAAGAGAGGGCGCTCAAGAGGAAACAGCCGAAAAATTTCTGCTGATAAGGATAGTTGAAATCAAAGAGTTGCAGGGCACTTATGGCGGTGACAACCCCCACAAAGGGGACCATGGCAACAAGCCCCAGATCAAACCAGACATTTTCAGATAACAGCAGGGAAAAATAGAGACTGCCAAAAGACAGGAAACTGACCCCGAATAAACTGATTTCTAAAAGCAATTTAGCCAAGGGAAGCATCAGGGAGTAGGCATTCATCTGGGCCATAACCAGGGCCAGAAGTATCAAGAGAGAGGCACCTATCAGGGCCTGCACCAATATTTCTCCCTGGGCCTCTGCCAGAGAGCGGGCAGACATCTCATACCAACCTGCTAAATCAATATTATAGGCAGCACTAAACCCCAAGGTAATGCCGAATATCAGGAGATGAATCCACATAGTATCTATCAGCTCTTTGGCAGGTGATGGTCAGGGCAAAAAGCCAATGGCCCGATCAATCTTATGGAGGAAGGCAAAGCCTGTCCCCTGCTCGGTGAGGCGGGCCGTCTGCTGGACTGCCTCAAAGACGGCATCAGTCTGATCTTGCCGGGTGATAATAAGGACGACTTCTTTCTCCGGCTTGATAAAGCGGCCAAGAAAGCCCATCCGTTCTCTCACGCCACGGCCCCGCCCAAAATAGATTGTTGCCCCTTCAGCCCCCGCATCCAAAGCTGCATCAACCACCTTATCAGCCTCGCCCCGCTGGACAACACAGGTTATCAAACTTGGTTTTTCTTCAGTCATTGCAGCCGAATCCCTCTCGTTCAAACATGATGAATCAAACAATATCTCACGCGTACCAAGACGCCCGGGACAAAAAAAGGCGGCCACACCGAGACCCTAAAACCCAGGTGGCAGCCAAAGCGCATTAACTTCAAAATAACATGGAGCCAAACCCGCAATCAAACCATTGCGGGCAACCATACCATACAAATCGCCAAAACAAGAAGGCAACTGTAAAGATATAAAAAACATATCCCCTTCCAAGGCGCAACACAAGGGGTGGCCCGCAAAAAGATGCGCCACGATGTGGGGTCCGACCAGGCGAAAACCCCTTCGCGGCGGGGTAACAAGATATTTACTCTGAAAAAACGGGCACAGAAGGGAAAAGTGAGGGATCGGTGTGAGGAATAAACCTGCAGCCGGAAAAGCGGATCATAAACTCCTGATTGACGTTAAGTTCCAGATAGGTAATCTTGGCCGGCAGGGCCTGGCAGCGCACCCTCAGCTCCCGGTGGCGCAGCACCATTTCAGCACCGGCCAGAGAGCTGTTGCCGATGGGCTTAAACACCTCCAGGGGCAGATCAGGCAGCATACCCAAGGTAATGGCCTGGCGGGGATCAATATGTTTGCCAAAGGAGCCTGCCACGAAAATCTGTTCCAACTCCTTGAAATCAAGGCCCACCTGGGCCATGAGGGTGGTCAAAATAGAGTACATGGCCGCCTTGGAACGCATCATGGCATCAAGATCCACCTGGGCAAAGATAACGGGCTGGCCATGGGCGCCCTCTGCCGCCGGGACCACCAGAAATGCCGGGCCATCAGGGCCCTCAATGAAACGGGCGCCGGCATACCTCTTCTGCAACCTGCCGCGCACATCAATCATCCGGGCCAGATAGAGGCCGGCCACCAGATCGATAATCCCTGACCCACAGAGTCCCTTGGGCCTGCCGCCCCCCAGGGTTTCATAGGAGAGCCGGCCGGTGGCGGGCTCAATACGAACCTTATCAATGGCCCCCGGCCCGGCGCGCATGCCCATCCTGGCAATGCCGCCCTCCAGGGCCGGCCCGGCAGCTCCGGCGCAGGCCATGAGCCAGTCCCTGTTGCCGAGAACCACCTCGGCATTGGTACCCACATCGATGAGCATGGCTGTTCCAGGTCGCTCATCAAGGCCGCTGGCAAGGATCCCGGAGATGAGATCACCTCCCAGATAGCTCCCCACACTGGGCATGATCCAGACCGGGGCCCAGCCATGCATGGCAAGACCCAGCTCCGCACCATGACAGATATCGGGGCTGTTAATCAGAGGAATATAGGGCTCCCGGCAGAGGGTGGCGGGATCGGCCTGCAACAGAAAATGGACCATGGTGGTGTTGCCGGAAACAGCCAGGGCGCGGATATCAGCCGGTGAGATGCCCACCTGCTGACTTAACTCCTGAAAAAGGGTATTAATCCCGGCAACAACCGCCTGCTGCAGGATCTGCAGCCCGCCAGCGGTGGCGGCAAAATGAATACGGCTGAGAATATCGGTTCCATACTCTATCTGGCCATTGGCGATAGTGGCCTGGGCCACCACATCTCCGGTGCAGAGATCAAGCAGGGAGGCCTCTAGGTGGGTGGTGCCGAGATCAAGGGCAACAGCAGGCAGGATGGCGGGTTTCGTGGCCAGAAAATCAACGAGCTCAAAATGACTCTTACAGTCATTAACCACGGCAAACCCGGCAAAATCTGCCTGGCGGCATGACTTGGCGACCCTGACCATGGCCCCGTAGGGCACAACCAGAGAACCCCCACATTTTCCCGTGACATTTTTTTTTAGTCTATCTATATCACCTGTGTTATCTTGCAGGCTTGGCTTAGGGCAATCAACGGTGATAAGCTGGACAAGGGAAGGCATAGGTTTCTTTCTGTTTCCTGCGGATATTTCGGGAGGGCAGAAAAGGGAAATCCCCAGTTGCGTGCTTTCTGCAAAGCAGGCCTTGGCCGCCCCTGTTGAGCGAATCGTTTTTTCCCCTTCTCCCTCAAATAATTCTCATGCAACCAATACTTTTAATCGCTTAACGTACCAAATTTCACGCTGATCAGCCATGAAAGAAATACTTGCCATCATGCTCGGCGGCGGTCTGGGCGCCACCAGCCGCCACGGCGTCAATGTCTTTGTCCATCGTTTCAACGTGGGCAATCTCCCGGTGGGGACCATTACCGTCAACATGGTCGGCTGCTTTTTCATCGGCCTGTGCGGTGCCCTGCTTGAACATTACAAGGTTGCAGCTCAATACCGTCTCTTTGTACTCACCGGTTTTTTCGGCTCATTCACCACCTTTTCCACCTTTGCCAGAGAAAAGGCGGAGCTTCTCAAGGTAGGGGACATGAAGACGGTTATGGTCTACGCCTTGACCAGTAATATTCTCGGGGTGTTGCTTGTCTTTGCCGGCTATCTTGTCGCCCAGTACCTGATAGAATCGGTGGGCTGAGAAGGTGCACCTCCTTGACCGCTATATCTTCAGGCAGTTTTTCTGGAACCTGCTTCTGGTCCTGGGGGGGCTGCTGTCCCTCTATCTGCTCATCGATTTTTTTGAGCAGATTGAGCGTTTCACGGACAAAGGCCAGACCATCGGCTTTGCCCTCCGCTTTTTTCTCATAAAGATTCCCAGCATATATTATCAGATCTCACCGGTCTCCATCCTCTTGGCCGGCATCATTACCCTGGGCATCCTTAATCACAACCAGGAGGCCATGGCCCTCAAGGCGGCCGGCATCAGTCTGTTGCGCATTATTACCCCGGTGATTCTGGCCTCTCTGCTTCTTACCCTCCTCACTCTGGCCATGAATCAATGGCTGCTGCCCCTTACCACCAGCAAAACCAACAAGATCTGGTACACGGTTATCAAGCAGCCCGACATCAGCGGCGTTGTGCAGGGGGAGCGTGTTTTTTACCGCGGTTCAGAGGGCATTTACTGCTTCAAACTCGGCACAGACAACACCACCTACCATGACCTTATCTATACCGCCTGGGATGACCAATATACCCTGACAAACTTCCTTACCGTAGCCGAGGGGGAATATAACGGCAGCTGGCACCTGGAAAAGGGGCTCAAAAAAACCCTGGGCCCGGCAGGGACTTATCATATTACCACCTTTGATAAGGGAGAATTTGAGCTCAAGGAGGGGCCGGAGCAATTTTTCGCTCCCATTTTCCGGCCCGAAGAGCATTCACTGACCGACCTCTGGCACAAGGCCCAAAAGGAGAAGGCCAGGGGCCTTACAACCGGCATAGTTGACTTTTACGCCCGCCTTTCCTTCATCTTTCTTGGCGTGCCGCTGCTGCTCTTTGCCATTCCCCTCACCATCTACGTCCATCAGCGCTGGGGCCGTGATCTTACGGTTGCCATTCCCCTGGGTACCGGCCTGGCCTTTGTCTTCTGGGGGATCTGGTCAACCCTGCAATCCATGGCCCGGGCCCAGGTAATGCATCCTCTCAGTGCGGCCTGGTCCATTCATGCCCTCCTCGCTTTTATCGGTATCAGCTGGATTCTTCGCATGAACCGAGGGGGTTGAATAATGGTCTCCAGCCCCATTGACATTTCCTTCCTCAAAACCTTACCTGCCGGCGCCGCCGTGGGCATTGTCGGCGTCCCCCCCCTGGCGGTGATGGCCATCCTGGAAAAGGGTGCGGCAACCATTTTTGACCTTGACGAAAGCCTGGTGAAACAGGACATGGAAGAGACCATCCTCTATCTGCCCAGGGTTTATTGCGCCATCCTGCGCACCGTGGTGATAAACAGCCTGCATCTTGACCTCCAGGCCATTATCATTGACGTGGGTCCGGGCAAATGCGACTGCGCCCTCCATGTGGCCACCATCCTGGCAGACCGCCTGGCAATCCCGGTTATAACAACCCGCAATCTCGATACCACCCCCTTTGCCACCCCTCTGTGCAAAACAGAGATGGCCCTGCCCGAAAAAATGGCCCGGATCTGCACGTCCATCCAGACCACCGGCCGCCATCGCCCCCTACCGGCCTGCCAGGCTACCGCCGGCTTCTGGGGGGTGCCGCCCCGGGATTTTTCCCTGCTGGCCCTCTTTCCGGCCACCACCCACGTCTACGGCTGGAGCCGCTGCATGGAAAATAAGACCCCGGCAGACCTGGCCCTGGAAAACCACTTCAATCCCCACTTCCCCACTGTCTTTTTTGCCCAGTCCTTTTGCGCCAAGACCGCTCTGGCCAAGCATCTGGCCAGCCAGCACCCCAGAGCCCTTTTTGTTGACTGCGATGTCACCGCCGGCAGCTCTGTGCGGGCCAAGATCCAGGCCTTTCTCGAACTTTCGGGGGTCTATGATGCTTCTTGCTGATTTCGGCACCACCTACGCCAAATTTATCGATCTGGCCGCAGCCAAGCCTCTCCCCTATCTGGAACCGGCAAAAAACATCAGCCCGGAGTTGCGGGTGGATATGGCCACCGGCCATAACGGCAAGCGCTTCACAGATTATTACGTCAACGAGCTGATCGCCCTGGCCCGGGGGGGCGAACAGCTCATCAGTGACGAAGATTTCACCCTTCTTGACTGCGGCAGCCGGGATATCAAATTTGTGCGCTATGAAAAAGGGGTTCTGGCTGACATGGGCTGGAATGCCGAATGCGGGGCATCGATGGGCTTTACCATTGAGCTCCTGGGGCGCTATTACAATCTTGACTATCACCAGGTGCCCGTACCCAAAAAATCCTTCTCCGTGACCTGCGGTGTCCTGGGGATGAGCCAGATCTTTGATGAGATCAGCGCCGGCAGCGGTGAAGAACAGGCAGTGGCCAGTTTTGTCAAATCCATTGCCATTAACGCCTTCCGCTTTGCCGGTGAACCGGCCCGGATCCATCTCTCCGGCGGCCTGTGCGACAATCCCCTCTTTGTAAAAAGTTTTCCGGGCGAGGTGATTCCCATGGGTCGTTTTGTCCTGCTCAAGGGACTGGCGGTGATGGCAAAGAAGCTCAAGGGACAACCATGAACAGCAAAGGTCCGAACTGTTTCCAATGCCGCCATTTTTACATTACCCATGAGCCGAGCCATCCCTATGGCTGTCAGGCCATGCGGTTCAAGGCCAGGCAGTTGCCCGCCCTGGTTGTCCGCCTCAATTCAGGCATGGAATGCCACCTCTTCACTCCCAAGGAGTGACCTCAAAAACCCCCTTCTCCGACTGCCAGCGATAACCGCTCCCCATCCACATCTCTTCCACCAGTTCCACATCCACGCTAAGGCCGGGAACTTCAGCAAAATCATCATAGACCACCAGAATCTCCTCATCGCTGATCATGCCGTCTCGATTGCTGTCTGCCCAGTGAAAGGGCGCCATGATCAGGGCTTGGCTGCCGCCGATAACCACCTCTTTTTGCCGGCCCTCCCTGGTGGTCACGGAGCCGTGAAAATGGAGATCCTCAGGGCCGGGCGCCGTGGCCATATAGCCGAAATGCTGCTGACCACTCATATGCCTGATCACCCACTTCCACTCGCTTTTGGCCTCCGGCTGGGGGGGAGCAAAGGAAGAGGTTACCCGTACCCCTGGAGGCAGGGCTTCACGAATCACCACGGAAAGGGGCGTGCTCCTGGTTTCCACGGTGATCACCACGGGAAAGGGGCTGCCGGGCAAGGCATGCGTGGGAGTTTTTCTGGTTGCCGTCAGGATAATTTCCGGCACAGGTTCCTGGAAGCGACTGTACACAACCAAGGCCGCAATCATAAAAACAAGGGCCAGGAAGGCGGGCCACAGCGCCAAAAACTTCTGGAGGTTGCCCCTGACCGGCGGAGGCTGGCCAGGTTCGGTTTTTTCTGACTGCTCCCCCCTCTCCTTAACCTCCAGAATGGCGGCAAGTTCGACGTCAAGGGCTTCAGCCACTTTCTGGGCATTTTCCATTTTGACGGATTGATAATGCCTGTTTTCCCATCTGGAAACCGTATCCGTGGTTACCCCCACAGCCGTGGCCAGGTAGAGCTGCGTCAGCCCCTTTTCTTCGCGCAATTGGCGTACAAGGCGGCCGTCAATACGCACCATGACCAGACCTGAAGGGAGAATTTTTTCTTTCAAGGATATTTTTTCATTTTAAGATTGAGAAGATGACCACATTGTAAGCCTTCCCGAGCTTTTTTCAAGCAGGATTTCTCCTCCCTGGCGGCCCTGCCACCCCACATGGCTATCCACAACCCCTTGTTTTAACAAGATCTCCACCTGACATGGCCCCATCCCCCTCTCCACATGACCCCATGTCATCTTTTTCTTTTGGGTGTCGCCCCTTAAAGTATGGACATCGAGAAGGGATTTTCCATCAACCAACAACCATTAAAAAAAGGAGAGGTCATGAAACGCACCGTGTCCACATCATTTTTAAGCGCTGCCATCCTGCTTCTGGGATGCAGCACCAGCTCCCTGGCCTTTGATATCCCGGAACAGGTGGATATCAATCTCCAGTCCTCAAATCCCTCATTACAGACCATGGGTGAGGATAGTAAAACCGTGCCGGCCTTTAGCCATGCCAAGCACGCCGGAACCATTCTCCAGAATAACAGCAGCCATGTCAGCAGGAGCTATGACGAGCAGTTCAGCTGTACCGCCTGCCACCCTGGAGCGGAGAGTAACGAGACTGTGCACTCTGCAGCCGCCCAGCAGAAACAGGTCGAGGAGGTAGAGAGTGCCGGGAGCGTCAAAAAGTATATGCACGCCCTCTGCCTGGATTGCCACAAGAGCATGAAGAAGGCGGAGCTGGCCACCGGCCCCACCTCCTGCCGAGGATGTCATAACCCCGCATAATCAAAGTACCCACCGGTCTGACCTCTGGGACAGGCCAAAGAATAAAACCCGAGTATATGGAGAAGATGATCATGAAAAAAATATTGACTTTAGCCCTGGCCCTGACCCTTGCCGCTGCCTCCGGCAATGCCCTGGCAGCACGGGCAAAATGTACGGTAAAAGCGGTGGATGAAAAGAACATCACCCTTACCTGCCCCACCTCTGCCGAGGACTTCAAGATTGGCCAGGAGGTGACAATCCAGAGCTCCAAAACAAAAAAAGCCATTGAAGGCTGTTAAAGAAGCAACAAAAACCGCCGCCCCTTTGGAGGGGCGGCGGTTTTTGTTTTTGGCGATCACCGGTACGGACGAACAACAACAGGCATCATCCCCCTTTAGTCTCTGACTACCACTTCCCGGCGCAGGCTCTGCATCTCCAGGGCAAGCATCTGCCGCACCTCAGAGAGAATTTCTTGTTTCAGCTTCTGGGGCTGGGAAATTGCTCCTGCTGCCCCGGGGCTCTCCGCGTGCTGCCCCACCCAATCATTGTCCTGGCCCTGGGCCGCCTCCAAACGCTTTTCCAGGTCAGCAACCAGCCATTGGTGCCAATGCATAAAAGCGGCAAGCGCCCTCACCGCCCACAGAGACCTGTCTGCATCGTTATCAGCCAGGAGCTCTGCAAAACCTGCCATCACCTTTTGCAGGCACGCCATGGCCTCTGCAAGCACCTGCCCTTGATGGCTGGCCACATAATGGACAACCTCCTCCACCAAACGGAGATGGGCAAGGGCCACCTCCTGGCCGGCCAGGCCCTCCACCAGGGCAGCCAGGTTGGCATCCAGACGGCCCAGGAGCTGGTCATCAATCCCCCCGGCCGTTAACACAAGCAGGTCCTTGAGTTCGGCAACCCCACGGAGCACGTCACTGTGAGCGGCGGGTCCGGTTGCAGATATCACTTCCAGCCCCCGAGATTCTGGCCCCTCAGAGCGTGCTACAGGGGCCGCCCCGGCTTCTTCCTCGGCAAAGAAATCATCCAGGGCGGATCCCAGGTCAGCAAAGCCTCCTGCTGCCCCAGGCTCACCGCCCTCTGCTTCCCCAACCTTAAAGATATCGAGATGTGGATCTTCCATATCTGCAAGTCCGGAAATCTCCTCTTCAGCATCGCCCCCAGCCGCCAGGCTGATCTGAAGGCCTGCCCCTAGGCCGCTGACCTCTTTCTGATCCGAGGCGTCCTGGTCCAGCCCAGGAAGATCTCTCTCCAGAACGCCATCCAAGTCAAAGGCATCTTCTTTTTGTAGAGCAGCGGCACCAGAAGCAGCCACATCATCCCCGAAGGGGGTAGGCACAAGCTCCTTTTCTGCCTCCACAAACCTCTCCGCCCGAGAGGGATCCACCTCCATCTCTGCATCCTCATCTGGATAAGAGGCGGCCTGCCCGGCCCCAGCTGCAGGGCATGAAGGCACATCCTGATCAGGGCCTGCTTCCTGTTTGCTCCCGGCAATCTCCGGATCAGCAAGGGGGGCGGCTTGGTCACTGGCCAGGGCATTTTTCAGCTGATTATAGGCCTCCACCTGCACCATGACCTTTTTGGTCTGCGCTTCTTCAGCCGTGGGATGCGCAACCATGTCAGCGAGGCTGTCAAAAACCGTACCCATCATGGAAAAGACGCCGGGATCTGCCTGCTCTTTGGTGGCGGCAATATATTGACTCAGGCCTCCTACGATCTGTAGATAAATCAGAGGTACCTTTTGCCCCTGCCATTCACTGCGCAGGAGGGCGAGCTCGTGATTTAAAACCAAGATATTCGCATCCGTGCTTTGCCGGTTTATGTTGAGAATTGCCGACTGCAGCTTTTCAAGAAGCTTAACACTCTGAGCAGAATAGTGGACAGGCATGACAGAACTCCTACAACAACTTTTTTTTAAATGAAATCATGGAAAGAGAGGTGGCCCGCCACAGCAACCACCATAACGCCAGAAAAGTTTCTGCCGCCAAAATCTGCGCCAATCCGCAGGCCGTCCGTTGGCGCGGTTGCTGGCTGCCCCGGCAAGTGGGCAGGCTCCTCTCATGGCCGCTGCTCCCCTTCGCAATTGATTGGAAAAAGAAAGCCCCTCCAAGTAACCATTGCTCCGCTCTGATCTTTTTTTTCAATCTATTTCAAGGAACTTACCTTTCCTGCCCATTTTGCTCTACTTCTTTTTTTTCCAATACCAAAGAAGATATCCGCAAACAATTCCACCTTTTCTCTTGTCAAATTTCAGGTCAGCGTATATTATTGCGCCTCTTGTGCGATAAGAGATTTGAGGCGGCATAGCCAAGTGGCTAAGGCAGTGGTCTGCAAAACCATTATTCCCCAGTTCGACTCTGGGTGCCGCCTCCATTTTTAGGTAAGGGCTTGAAGATTTTCTCTTCAAGCCCTTTTTTTTATCTCACTGCCTCTTCTGCTCCCGGCGCAGCAGGCGGGTCTTTTATCCCCTAAGCCATAAAAAAAGGCGGCAGGGAATATTTCCCCAGCCACCTTTTTTTCAGCACACCGACTTTTTTCCCCGCCAACCAGGCCGCTAAAAACCAAACTCTTCCAGCATCTCGTTGACGGTACTCTGATCAAGCATGCCGTCATCCTCCTTTCCTTCACCCGATATGGAGGTCAGATATTTGTCCACATCATGCTGGGCCAGACTCTTACTCTCTTCAATGGTGATATCCGCCTGATTCTTTTTCATTTTCAGCTGAGAGCCGAAGCTGACCACAATGGCCAAAAGCTGGATCTGGAAGTCACTGAGCATCTTAAGAATCTTCATAATCTGCTGCCCCGAGAGATCTTGAAAACTCAAGGCCTCTGTTATTTTCGAGACATCCGCTGTTATAGAGGTGGAAACCCCAAAGGCCGATTCAATTTTAGCAAAAATATCACGTTGATCTGCAAGGGTCATGGCACTGCCGGCCGCCGCCGCCGCCGCCCCCTGGCTGGCCAACTTGGGCAGCCCGCTCAAGGTTTCTTGAGATTTCTGCAGAGAGGCGACCACTTCATCTAACCGGGGATCAGGGGCGGCCGCAGTTTCTGCCTCCTCTGTCTCCTCTGAGCTGAGGCCTTCCACCTCTTCAAGGTCAGGAGCCTCCAGGGGAATGGTCTGATCAAGAAAAATAGTGGCCTGGCCACTATCCATTTTTTTCAGGAGATTCTTGATGCTCTTGTCACTGCAGGCCGCAAAGAGGGCTTGAAAAACATCAGACATGGGCACATTAAAATAATTATCTTCGTCTGCCTCCTGGCCGGCAAGCTTGGCACTGAGAGCATCCTGAAAAAGAGGGAGATCAAAAATCTCCCCTGCTTTTTCCCGGGCACCGGAGATGTGCTCCTTTACCGTTTCATTGGTGCACAACTCATAGAGGGTCTGGAAAATGATATCGAGATCAAAGAGGTACCGTTGTTTTTTCTCAGCTGTTTTCGAAGGGGCGGCTGGAGCGGCTGGCTGGCCACTCTCCTTGATCGCCGCCAGGAGAGCAAGGGCCTTGTTGATCTCAGCGCTGACCACTTCAACCTCAGACGCCAGCGGGGACTCCTCTTCAGCGCCGTCATTTTCACCCATGCTGTTTAAGCCAAAAGCGGGATGGTTCTTCAACTGGGAGAGAAGGGTCTGCACATCACCCGTCCCACCCTGGACCTTCTCGACATTGTCCATGATCTCCATGGCCGCCCTTTCCGTCATGGCAACAATATCTTTCAACTGGGTCTTGGCGCTTTCCAACTTGTCGCCCGCCTCATCCAGGGTAACCCTTTGCTGGCGGCGATCTTCGGCCGGGATTTCCATGATGGTGGAACTAAGAGATTTGGCCAGCTGCCCTATATCATGATAGAGATCCTCTGAGACCAATTGATAGTAGTCATCGCCGCTGCCTCCCTCTGCACTGGCCGCAGCAAAGGCCTGATGCCCCCCGGCAGGCAAAGAGGGCCGGCCGGTGGTAGCGGGCGATGATTCACCGATCATGGTAATATTGTAGTTGACCTCAGCTGTCGGTATACGAAAATACCCTGCCCCTATTTCCAGAAAAATCTCCGGTTTTTCCGCCACAACACGCCCCCTTTGTCAATATTCTCCCCTTCTGGACATATTCAGGAGGGGATGAAAAGCCTCTACAGCCTGGTTAGTTCACCTTGGGCAGCTCTCCCTGTGCAAAAAAAGGAAAGCCCTTAGGCGAACCTATCGGCACAACATTTTGAAATCTTGATATTTTTTTTAATTGCCGGCGTGCCGCCCCCTAGCAGCTCCCCTGGGGAACGGTGCAGGGTGGTGATATTTCACTTCAAGAAGGGCAGCAGAGTCTTAAAGGTCGGCGTCCCGGCCTTACCCAGCAGTTCGTAGATGATCATCTCTGTATTGGCGACCACGCCGCCGATCTGCCGGATCCGGGCCAGCCCTGTTTCATGGTTTGTGGTTGCCCGAGAGGAAGCAGCATCGGCCGGCAGCCACATGGCGTAGCCGGCATTGATGCCGCCCATGATGGTCTGGTAAATGCAGATATGGGTTTCCACCCCGCAGACAATCCAGGTATCTATAGCTGGATAGGATTTCACTGAAGCAGCAGCAGCCTCATTATTAAAACAGCCGAACTCCAGCTTATCCAGGGGTTTCACCTCAGCCATCTCAGCGACTATTTCCGGCAGAAGTGCCCCGATGCGGGCCGCATACTGGGTGGTGGCCACCATGGGCAGGCCCAGCTCCCTGGCGGTTTTAATGAGCAGCACAGCGTTGCGCACCACCTCTTCTCTGCCGGCAACAACCCGCATCATCCGCTCCTGGATATCCACCACCAAAAGGCCACACCGCCCGGGATCCAGTGATTTTATGGTCATCATCAAAAAACCCTCCTCAAATTGACAAGCCAGCCATCATAACAATTGACAATTCCGCCGGTACTGATAAGACCTAGGGCAAATCAGAAAAAAATTCCAGCCTCCCCAACCTTGCCATGACAGACATCAGCTCGCAACGCCTTAATAAAATAATTTCAAACCCACCTTGGGGCGCCACCCTGGAAATAAAGGGCTGGCTCAAGTCCAAACGGGACGCCAAAGACTTTTCCTTCCTTGATGTGGGGGACGGCTCCTGTGTGCAGGGACTCCAGGTCATTGCCGACAGCTCCCTGGCCAATTACCAGAGTGAAATCAAAAAACTGACCAGCGGCTGCAGCCTGCGCATTGTCGGTGTTCTCCAGAAATCGCCGGCCAAGGGCCAGAGTGCCGAGCTTATCGCCCAGGCTATCTCCGTCTATGGCTGGGCAGACCCGGACCACTATCCCCTGCAGAAAAAAAGACAATCCTTTGAGTTTCTCCGCACCCTGCCCCATCTGCGCGGCCGCACCAACAGCATGGGGGCCATGATCCGTATCCGCAGCCGGCTCTCCTATGCCATCCACCACTTTTTCCAGGAGCGCGGCTTTCATCAGATCCACACCCCGGTCATCACCACCAGCGACTGTGAGGGGGCCGGCGAAATGTTCACGGTCACCTCCTTGGATCTTGATCAGCTCATGGCCTCACCGGCCCAACAGGTGGATTTCAGCAAGGATTTCTTCGGCCAGAAGGCGGGTCTGACGGTGAGCGGCCAGCTGGAGGCGGAGACCTATGCCCAGGCCGTGGGGAATGTCTACACCTTCGGCCCCACCTTCCGGGCGGAAAACTCAAATACCAGCCGCCATCTCGCCGAATTCTGGATGGTGGAGCCGGAGATGGCCTTTTGTGATCTCGAGGGGGATATGGATCTGGCCGAGGAGCTGCTGCAATACCTGGTGGCCGACATCCTGGCCTCGTGCCCGGAGGATCTTGGTCTGTTCAATAGTTTTGTGGACAAGGGCCTGCTGGCGCGCCTGGCCACAATGCAGGAACCCTTTCAGCGCCTCACCTACAGCGAGGCCATCGACCATCTCCTGGCCAGCAAGCAGCCCTTTGAATATCCGGTATCCTGGGGGATAGACCTCCACTCCGAGCATGAAAAATACCTGACAGACAGCCTCTTTCATGGCCCGGTGATGGTGAGCAATTACCCGAAAGGGATTAAGCCCTTCTACATGCGGCTCAATGATGACTGCAAAACCGTGGCAGCCATGGACGTGCTTATCCCGGGCATTGGCGAGATCATCGGCGGCAGTCAGCGGGAGGAGCGCCTGGATATCCTCCAGCAGCGCATGGCAGACGGGGGAGTGGCTGAAGAAGAGTATCAATGGTACATTGATCTGCGCCGCTTCGGCACCGTACCCCATGCCGGTTTCGGCCTCGGTTTTGAACGCCTTGTCCTTTTTATTACCGGCCTCAGCAATATTCGGGATGTCATCCCCTTTCCGCGTACCCCGGGCTCAGCAGCCCTCTAAGATATGACCTTTCTCAGCCTGGCCCCTTTACGGGGACTCACCGATGCCATCTACCGCAATACCTTTGCCCGGCATTTCCCCGGCTTTGACCTGGCCATGGCCCCGTTTCTCACCACCTTTGAGGGCAGCAAGGTCAAGTCCGCCCGGCTTGCCGACCTGCTGCCGGAAAACAACAAGGATCTTCCCCTGGTTCCGCAGATTCTCTCCAAGGACGCCCATCAGTTCAAGATCCTTGCCACCATGCTTTTTGATCTTGGCTATGAAACAGTGAACTGGAACCTGGGCTGCCCCTACCCCATGGTGGCCAACAAGGGTCGCGGTTCCGGCCTGCTGCCGGAACCGGACAAGATCACCTCCTTCCTGGAGACCATTGCGGACATGCCCTGCCGGCTCTCCATCAAGACCAGACTGGGCAGACAAAGCAGCGCTGAGATCAGGGAGCTGCTCCCCATTTTCAACGCCTTTCCCCTGCAGGAACTGATCATCCACCCCCGCTTGGGCATCCAGCTCTACAAGGGCAAAGTGGACCTGGAGGCCTTTGCCTTTTGCCTGGCGCATTCGACAAACCCCGTGGCCTACAACGGCGACCTGTGCACCTTTGCCGACTTCCAGCGGTTGAGCCGCCGTTTTCCAGAGGTGCAGAGGTGGATGATTGGCCGCGGCGCCCTGTGCGACCCCTTCCTGCCGGGCCAGATCAAGGGCGTGCCGCTGCCGTCACACCCCCTTGTCCAGCTCAAGGCCTTCCATGACGAGCTCTTCACCCTGTATGGTCAGCGCCTAGACGGCGGCAGTCACCACCTGGGCCGGATGAAGGGGGTCTGGTTTTATCTGGCCGCCAGCCTCAAAAACAGCAAAAAGCTTTTAAAAAATATTCAAAAAACCAAAAAGATAGAGACCTATTGTGCTCTCATCGACCACTTCTTTGCCAAGGAGGCCCAATGGCAGCAGCAGCCACCACCACCGAACAACGAGTAGACCGCAAGGGCCTCTTGCCAGCCTTTCGGGGCGGCAGATATCTTGTCTGCTGCACTCTTTTCCTTCTCCTGGGACTTGATCAGGCCTGGGGCCAATCCACATTGTGGCGCAGTCAATCCCCCGGCAAAACCCTCTATCTCATGGGTTCCATTCATGTCTTGCAGGAAGACCATTATCCCCTGCCAGTCGTGATGGAAGAGGCCTTTGCCCAAAGTGATCTTATTGTCTTTGAAATGGATCAAGGGGAAATGGAGAGCCCGGCCAGCCAGCAACTTTTTTCCCAAAAAGGCCTCTACCCGAAAGGTGCATCGCTGCAGCAGAATATTGCCCCCGCCACCTTTCAGGCCTTGGCTGACCATGTGGCCCGTCTCAAGCTGCCCATGGCCATTTTCCAACCCATGCGGCCGGCTTACTGCGCCCTGGTCATAACCATGATGGAATTTCAGCGCCTGGGTTTTGAACCCAGGTATGGGCTGGACCACTATTTTGCCGACAAGGCCAGGCGCCAGGGCAAAAAGACAACAGCCCTGGAAAGTGCCGAATTCCAGATCAATCTTTTTTTCAACATGGCCCCCCAGGATCAGGAAAAATTTCTCCAGCAGACCTTGCGTGAGCTCGACACCTTTGCCGGGGAAGCAGAGGCTATGAGCCGGGCCTGGGAACAAGGCGAAAGCAGCAAGCTGCACGAACTTCTGACTGCAAGTTTCAGCGACTTTCCCGGCCTTTATGAAAAACTGATCGTCAAGAGAAATAAGAGATGGCTGCCCGAGATTGAGCAGCTTCTAGAACAGCATCAAACCGTGTTGGTGGTGGTGGGTGCCGGACACCTGGTGGGCCCGCACAGCCTTTTGAAATTTCTGGAACAACAGGGCTACACCTTCAGCCAACTCTAACAGAGGGGCTGCCAGAAAGTCGAGCAGGGCAAGTAGCCCGGAAGCTCTCAGCTGCTGCCCGGGAATCCCCATTGGTTGCGGGCCATATCATACTGATAGATCAGTTCCAGGGTGTAATACTTCTGGTCCCTCAGTTCCCGGCAGCGCACACTAAAGACAAGGGCCGTGCCGTTTTCCTCCAGAAATTTGATCCGGGGTTGATCTAGGGCCTGGGCCCGCACCCCGACAAAATTCTCGATAAAAATAGCCGCATAGTGCGCCTGAAGATAGGCTATCTTGGCCTCGATAGCGGCCTGCAGGTTTGCCTTCTTCTGATCCTCCACGGCCTGTTTCTTTATGAGCTGCCATTTGCCCTTATCCTGCAGGGATGAGGAATCAATGGCCAGGATGAGTCGTTGCAGGACGCTGGCGGCCTGATCATACTCCTTTTTGGCAAAAAAGGCCCGAGCCTCTTCCTGGTCGCGATGATAGAGGGCGTTGAGCAGGGACTGGGCCACCCTTTCCCGGGTGGTGGCAATATTGTGGCCGGGAATGGTCACCTCAGGGGGGAAATCAGTGCCGACCTTCTCATAAGCGGCCACTGCCTGAGCCCATTTTTTGGCCTCTGCATAGGTATCACCTTCGGCAAGGCCTTTCAGCAAGCTGGTCTGCTGGAGCTTCACGGTAACGGCTTGCCGACTCCCCTGGCCAACAACATCTCCTTGTTGAGCAAGATCAGCAGCCTCCTGATAATTGCGCAAGGCCTCTTGCCACTCCCCTTTTTGCAAAAGGGCATCGCCATCAACAAGAATCTGTGAAAACCGGGCCAGTTGGAGATACCTCTCCACATCATGACGGGCAGCGGCAGCGGCAACCTCTTTGCTCGCAGCCAGATGCATGGCCTGATCAAGATGACCCACGGCCGTAAGCCACTCTTTAGCGACAAAGGCCCTTTTGCCCTGGGCGACATGGCTGGCAAACTGGGCTTTTTTGACCTTGAGAAGTACCTGGTTATAAAAATCTTCATCAAGACGCTGCCGGTTTTTCTCCGCCAGCGCAAGGGCGGCCTCATAACTGAGCAGGGCACCCGGCCAGTCAGGAAGAGAACCCTGCTTTTCTCCTTCAGCAACAAGCTTGCCGATCTCCAGATAGGCGGCATGGGCCTGGGGGGAGATATATTCCGCCTGGTAATATACCTTGCCGCCAATGGCCTCCTGAAAATGGTCAGAACCGACAATGTCCTCAATCTGGGCCAGGATCTTCTTCTTGCCGGAAACCATGACCACGTGAACCCGGCCCAATAACTGCGTTATTTCCGTACAGCGCTGACTAACCTGCGCATACTGGCCCTTGGCAAGCAAGGGCTGAATAGTTGCCCATTTCTGCTGGGCCTGGTTAAAGGCGCTCCATTCCATAAAAACCCAACCCGAAAGGGCCACCACAAGAAAAAGCAGAGCCCCCACCATAAAAAGAGGTTTCCTTGACTTGACGACCTTGGCCGGGGTCTTAGGGACGGGGCTGGCCTTCTTGGCCGTTATCTTTGGCCGCGGAGACGGTCCGGAACTAGGCGGCGGTGCGGAAGGGGCGGAACCGGTTGGCGCCGGAGAGAAGCTGTCTGAAAAGTGCGGCGCCGGGATTCCGGCAGCCACGGCCACCGCTTCTTCATCCGCCTTCTCCAGAGAGAGGGAAATCTCTTCAGGGGCCTCCATCTCCGAGGGGAAAGTGCCCAGAGAAACCTCTTGATATTGCAGCGGGTCAGCATCTGCTCCAGATTCTTCCCCCAGGGCGGCCATCCAGGCATTCCGCACCCTTTTCATGTTCTCGCCCAGGGCGGGGTAATCCCTCACCGCATTAAGGACTCCTTCAAATTTCCGGGCCGCCTCTTCCAGCAGACCCTGCCCCTCCAGCTTTGTTGCCTCCTGGAAAATTTTCTCGGCATCGCGAATATTGTTTTCAATTTCCAGACGCAGACCAGCCGCGGCCATACTCAGATTTTCCGGGGCCATGGAATTTATTTTTTTCTGGGCCGCAAAAAAATTGCCCTGATCCATCATGCCGCACAAGATATCATAATCAACATCAACCGTAGCGAAATCAAGATCCACCTCGCCCTCGACCTCATCAGCCGCCATGCCCGCCAGCTCTTCATTGATGTCGAGATCAATCTCCTCAACCACTATGGGAGCCGGCGCCTCCTCTTCTATGGGCATCTCAGGTGACTTAAAGCCGAAATCAAGATCCTTGGCAACATCCTTCAGGTCGGTAAAAGTAGGCAGCGGCGCGGCCTCATGCTCCTCACCGGTAAAAAGCAGCTCCCCCTCTGCTCTTGCCGGGACCGGTTCCGCGGCAGAGACCTCCTCCAAGGCCCCAAGGTCAATGGTCTCAAAGGCCAATTCCGGCAGCGATTCAGCGCCGAGCTCCAAATCCAGAGCAAAATCCTCTGGCGGGGGCCCACCCCTATCCTGACTCACCGCCCCATTGCGCTCTTGCCCTTGCGGAAGGCCGGCCAGATCAACGCGGTCCAGCGGCACGGCCTCGCTGTGTGCCGCCAACCAGGATGCTGCTTCCTGATTGAAGACATTTTCTTCAGAATAGACCTGCCAGCAAATCATCTGGCCAATATAGACAATAAGCGAGACCAGGCTTTCATCCGCTTTCCAAAAATCAGCTATCTTAATAGCGGCAGGATCAATATCCGGATGAAAAATAGGGGTTAAGGGCTTACAATTGGGAGGAAAATGGGGGAATCCAAAGGAAAGAGTTATCTCCACACGATGCTGGTCTGACCTGGAAAGTTCACCACCTTCCAGACCGACAAGACCGTTGAGCCGGTACTCGACAACATATTGAGTAACCGGGACCCCTTCTGTGGCGACAA
This sequence comes from Desulfobulbaceae bacterium, assembly GCA_024637145.1. GTDB lineage: Bacteria > Desulfobacterota > Desulfobulbia > Desulfobulbales > SURF-16 > BM506. The sequence continues at coordinate 41,474 of JAGXFQ010000035.1, read as the reverse complement.
TGGCGATGGAGGGATGGTTGGCAAAGTGGTGCTGAACTTCTGTTAATTCTTTTTCAAGACGGTTATCATCATCATTCATAATAATAAACTTGCACGTTATCGTTCGCTAAAGTGGTGGCTGTTATAAACGGCTTCAGGGATACTTAGTTTCCTGCCCGAAAAGAGCAGACAACGCCCGGGCCCCTGAAAAAGATACTCAAAGGCATCCTCTTAATGATAACGACTATAAACAACCTTGGTGAAAAGGGAATCTTTTTTCCGCCTTTTTGCACGGTCTTCTCCAGACCTTTGAGACAGAGAGACCATCCCGGGCCAGGCATACTTTTATGAAATTGTGCCCCGCTCTTTTCACCGTTGCAGCTCACCCCACCTGCTCTTTTGCTGCCGCCCGCCTGGGAGCATGCCTCTTTTTGGATGATACATTCGGGCCTGATCTCAAGTGGGGGTTTCCTGCTATTGGGTATAGAGAGACCGGCTGCTTCCATTTTTCCCGGCGGCAGCGGCAGTAGACGGCCCAAGCAATCGGCATGTGACGCCATCCCTTTTTTCTTCACGGATATTTTTCAGGCCCTTCATAGAACTGCAGCAGAAGGCGTAGTGGACAAGGTGGGCCCCAGGAGAAAAGGGAAATTTGCGCCGGAGAAAAATGCGCGCGACTGAAAGGGGGGCCTGAAAAGTATCTTTTTACAAAGGTGGCTGACTACTGTGCAAGAAAATCAGGTCCGCGGCAGACAGCAGTTCCGGTCTGGCCTCAAGGAGAAGAGTGGCGGCAATCTCGCCCCCCCCTCGGGTCAGCTCCAGACAGCTCACCCGGCGACTTTCCTTGTCACCTGCCGCCTTTTTGGCAAGAACACGGCAACAAGTGGAGCCAAAACGCCCTTGAAACTGGTGGTGCAGCTCCCTGATGCAGCTGCGAAATTCCTTCTTCGGCAAGCCCGGACGGCCATGGGGCCCCAGATAATAAGAAAGAATGACCACCGAGCCGGTCAAGGCCCCGCAACTGCACCCGGCGCCCCCCCATGCCATGACAAAAACCAGCCCCCATCTGTACGACTTCCCGGGCGCTCAGGCCGCTGGCAAAGGCCTGACTCAAAACAAAGCTGATTGCCTCTGCACAGCAGAGATCATGCTTTTGATAACAATTGCTGACCCGCTCCACCACCAGGTCGACAATCTCCGGCACTGATGGGGTGGTGACCTCGCCTTCCATATATCTCCACAGGGGAGACTCAAGGACTCCCTCTCACAACTTATTTAAGAGTAAAACTGAGGCCATCAGCCCCCGGCTTATGGTCCACCACCACGGTGCCCGTTTCGCCGAAATGGCCGGCAAGGATTTCCATGGCCAGCTGATCCTGCAGATACCTCTGGATTGCCCTTTTCAAGGGTCGGGCACCAAAGACGGGATCATAACCGATATCGACAATAAATTGTCTGGCCGCTTCCGTCAACTCTAAGCCGTAGCCTTGCTCCGCCATTCTGTTCTTGAGATAGCCAAGCTGGATATCGACAATCTGGCTGAGCTCCGGGCGAGTGAGGGATTTGAAGGTGATAATATCATCCACCCTGTTTAAAAACTCAGGCTTAAAGGTATGCTTGAGGATGTCGTCCAGTTCCCTTGCCATCTGTTCGGGATTGTCAGCGCCATGATCCTGGATAATCTGGCTGCCGAGATTAGAGGTCATGATCAGGATACAGTTTTTAAAATCCACCGTCCTCCCCTGACCATCCGTCATCCGACCGTCATCAAGAATCTGCAACAAAACATTGAAGACATCAGGATGGGCCTTTTCAATCTCGTCAAAGAGGATGACGGAGTAGGGCTTGCGGCGCACCGCTTCGGTGAGATAGCCCCCCTGTTCATAGCCGATATAGCCTGGAGGCGCGCCAATCAAGCGGGCCACCGAATGCTTTTCCATGAATTCCGACATGTCGAGGCGGACCATGGACTGTTCGCTGTCAAAGAGAAATTCGGCCAGGGCCCGGGCCAGCTCGGTCTTGCCCACCCCGGTGGGACCCAGAAAAATAAAGGAGCCCAAGGGCCGGTTGGGATCCTGGAGACCTGCCCTGGCCCGGCGGACGGCATTGGCAACAGCAGCAATAGCAGGCTTCTGGCCGATGACCCTTTTGCCGAGCTGGATTTCGGCCCCCACCAACCGTTCCTTTTCACCCTCCAGCAATTTATCCATAGGAATATTGGTCCACATCGCCACCACCGCGGCGATATCCTCTTCTGACACCTCTTCCTTCAGCATCTGCCGATCCGTCTGGATGGCCTGCAGCTTGCTGTTTTCCTCTTCCAGCTTGCGCCTGAGCTCCACCAGCAGACCATGGCGAATCTCCGCCACCCGGCTCAGATCCTGGATGCGCTCGGCCTGCTGCTCATTGATCTTGGCCTCATCAATATCGCTCTTAATCTTGCGGATATTTTGAATAATATCACGCTCAAGCTGCCAGTGGCTCTTCATGGAGTTAAGCTGCTCATTGACATTGGCGAGCTCCGCCTCCAGCTTTTCCAGCCGTTGCCTGGAAGGGGCGTCCTTTTCCTTTTTCAGGGCCTCGCGCTCGATCTCAAGCTTAATCCTCCTTCGATCCACCTCATCAATTTCCGTGGGCATGGAGTCAATCTCAATACGAATCCGCGAGGCAGCCTCATCAATGAGATCAATGGCCTTATCAGGCAGAAAACGGTCGGTGATATAGCGTCTTGACAGAATGACCGCTGCCACAGTGGCGCTATCGCGGATACGCACCCCGTGATGGACCTCATATTTCTCCTTGATGCCGCGCAGGATGGCAATGGAATCCTCCACTGAGGGCTCCTCCACCAGCACCTTCTGAAAACGACGTTCCAGGGCCGCATCCTTTTCAATGGTGCGATATTCATTGAGGGTGGTGGCCCCCACACAGTGGAGCTCACCGCGGGCCAGGGCGGGTTTAAGCATATTGGAGGCATCCATGGCGCCCTCTGAGGCGCCGGCACCCACCAGGGTATGAATTTCATCAATAAAGAGGATGATTTCGCCCTGACGTTCCTCCACCTCCTTCAGCACCGCCTTGAGCCGGTCCTCAAATTCCCCCCGATATTTGGCCCCGGCGATCAGGGCTCCCAGATCCAGGGCCACCACTTCCTTGTTACGCAAGGTGTCAGGAACATCCCCCATGACAATGCGCTGGGCCAGTCCCTCGACAATCGCTGTTTTTCCCACCCCGGGCTCGCCGATCAACACCGGATTATTCTTGGTGCGGCGGCTTAAGACCTGAACCACCCTGCGCACTTCGTCATCGCGGCCGATAACCGGATCGAGCTTGCCGCGCCGGGCAAGATCGGTGAGATTTGACGAATATTTCTCCAGGGCCTGATACTTCTCTTCCGGATTTTGGTCAGTGACCCGATGAGAGCCCCTGATCTCCACCAGGGCCTTGAAAAAGGCCTCCCTGGTCAGGCCGTTCACCAAACACATCCGGGCCAGATCAGAGTTTTTTTCAGCAAGGATAGCCAGCACCAGATGCTCAAGGCTGATATACTCATCATGCATGGCCTCGGCCTCTTTCAAGGCCTGGTCCAAGACCCTACTCAGCCGTGCTGAACCATGAACCTGACCAAACCCGGAACCACTCACCTGGGGTATCTTGTTAATAAGCTCCTCGGTGCCGGCAATAATACTATGCAGCTCGCAGCCAATCTTCTGGATACTTGACCTGAGCAGACCATCTTTCTGCTCCAGAATAATCTTAAAGAGATGCTCAGGAACCATCTCCTGATGGCCCTTGGCGGTAGCAAGTTGCCCTGCCCCTTCCAGGGCCTCCTGGGATTTCAGGGTGAATTTATCAAACTGCATGACATCCTCCAATTTCCATAGATGGACAAAATAGTACGCCTAAGCCTGGCGCTTAGCCACTGCTGCCCTGAGGGCCTGCGCAAAAAACTACCTAGAAAAAGGGCGCCGGAAAGCGGCTCCTTAGACAGGTAAGAATGGTGTTGAAAGTTGTCAAGATCTTGCCTTTTCTCTCACCCGAAAAGCCGAAAAGCAGCGTCAGGAGAGTTCAGAAGGTCTTAAAAAATGATGGTCCGCAGCCGAATCACATCTTCATGGCCTTGGATCTGAGCGAGGGTCTCAGCAAGAACAGGGGATTCCAGATCGATGATATTATAGCCGATTACCCCATTACTCTCATTGAGGTAACTGGCAATATTAATGCCTGCCTCCCCCAAGGTCTGCGAGGCAAAACCAATCATTCCAGGGCGATCGCGGTTAATCATAATCAGCCGGGTATGGACCTGACTGCCGGGCACAGATGCCGCCGTTGGGAAATTGACACTGCGCAGCACAGAGCCGAACTGCAGATAATCAACGAGTTCCTGCACCGCCATGGTGGCACATTGCTCTTCTGATTCTTCGGTGGAGGCACCCAGATGGGGCGTGGTCAGGACTTGGGGATGACCCAGCATTTTTTCAGAAGGAAAATCAGTAATATAGAGGGCCAATCTGCCGGAATCAAGGGCCTGCCTCACATCCTCCTCGACCACCACCGGTCCGCGGGCATAGTTGATAAGCATGGCGCCATGGGGAAGCTGATCCAGAATTTTGCTATTGATCATCCCTTTTGTCTTTTCAGTGAGGGGGACATGCACAGACAAAACATGGGCAGCTGCAAGAAGTGCTGACAGAGAACGGCAGAGGCTGACCCTGGCGGAAAGACGATGCATGTTCTCCAGGGTTGGGGCCGGGTCATAGGCAAGGGTTGGCATCTGCTGCCTGACCCCTTTATTGGCAACCAGCACCCCGATCTGGCCAAGGCCCAACACCCCCAGGGTCTTGCCCGCCAGTTCGGTACCGCGAAAGGCGCTCTTGCGCTCTTCCACCGCCCGCTGCATTTCTTCTTCCGGCCGGCCGGCAAGCCCCTGGCAAAAATGAATCGCCTGGTTGATATTGCGGGCCCCCATGCCAGCCATCACCATGACAAGCTCGGCCACGGCATTGGCATTGGCCCCTGGGGTATTAAAAACAGGGATTCCCAGTTCCGTGGCCCGCGCCACGGTGATGTTATTGACACCGGCCCCGGCCCGGGCCACGGCAAGCAGGGCAGGATAGGCCTCCACATTCACCGGTGAGCTCCGCACCACAATGGCATCCGGGTTTGCCATTGCCGGGCCGACCCGGTAGGTCTCCGGGAAAAGATCGAGCCCCTCTGGGGCGATTTTATCAATAACCCTGATACGCATCATACGTCCTGGAGATAATAAAAATAGGGGAAGATGACATCTGCCATCTTCCCCTATTTTCCTCTCATAAATCCAGCCTTTTTTTAAGCCATGTTGGGCTCACCATATACCTGGTTGCGGCCATGGCCCTTCGCCTTATAAAGGAGCTCGTCCACCTTCTCCAGCCACTCATCCTCCGTCATCCCGGGCTGCCACTGACTCAGGCCGATGCTCACTCCCAGTTTCAGGTCGACAGTGGAATAAATCTGCAGATTATCCACCGCCTTGCAGAGGCGCTCAGCAAGGATCCGGGCAGAAGCAAGATCCGTATCTGGCAAGACCAGCATGAACTCATCACCGCCCATCCGCACCAGAATATCGGAAGTACGGATCATGGCAGCAAAAGTAGTGGCCACCTTTTTGAGAACCTCATCACCGGTGGAATGGCCAAGATTGTCATTAAGCTGTTTAAAATAATCAAGATCCATACTGACCAGGGTCAAGGCATGACCATACCGGCGGGCGCTGTCAATGAGGGGCCCAAGGCGATCTTCAAAAACCCGGCGGTTTGCCAGCCCCGTAAGGGCATCACTTTTGGCCTGCACAAAAAGCTCCTCATAAGCCAGAACCCGCTGCAGGGGTTCAGAAAGAACAGTAAGGGCAGCAACGATCATTTCCTGTTCAGCGTCGGTCAATTGTTGCTCCTGACGCATCACCAGGACAATGCCGCTTGCACTTTCAAAATCCACAGACCAATTATGAATAAAGAAATCGCCCTCCTTCCATTTGCTGAGGACCGCCAGATGACGGGCATCGCAGAACAGCCTCTCAGTCAGCCCAACCAGGTGCAATCTTTCCGGACCATGGCAGGAACAGCAGACATGACGCCGCTTATTCCCCGGGGCATCGAAGGCCATTAATTCATGGGAAACCAGAGGCATCAGCCAGAGCGAGAAGGCATCAATTACACTTGGCAAATCAACGGCGCTGGCCAATCTCACATGGAGATCATTAAGAAGTACCAGCCGGTCCGACTTCTCCTTGAGTTGCTGCAACTCAGCCAGCAGGTCATCAAGCCCCCTTTCCCTCTCCGTTGTTTCTTTATAACGACTATTTGTTATTTCATTTCCCATGCGCACATTCCTTATAGATATCTTCCCCCTATGGACAATTGACACCTAGATAAAGAAGCTATTTTCATGCCATAACGCCAAAAAAAATCCCCCACCACCACCGGCGACGATTAACCCCTTGAGAAATCATCTCTTTAAGATTAAACAAATTCCCCTTACCCCGGGAAATTCTTGCCAAAAATCTTCGGCAGCCATAGTAATAGGCATTTTTTTCCCGATCATGAGTTGCGGAGCCGGCAAATGGTCAAAATAATGACATAAAAAAAGCCGCCTCCCAAAAAAGGAGACGGCCCATAAAACAAATCCAGGTCCATGTTCACATTGCCCGGAGGCGCCGGACATGCCGCTGATCAATAACAGATGCCAATACGCTCACGAACCAGGTCAAGAGTGAGACTCGCCTTCTGCCGGGCCTTATCGGCCCCCTTGGCCAGGATCTCGCGGAGATAGCCGGGATCAGCCGCCAGGGCCTCCCTCTTCTGTCGGGCCTCATGAAAATAATCCCAGAGGATATCAACCAGCTCAAGCTTCAGATAGCCGTAGGCAGCTCCCCCCTGCACATAGAGATCGTGAATCTCCACAAGGCGCTCTGGCGGGGCAAAAAGTTTTAATATATTATAAAGATTACACGCCTCCGGATCCTTCGGTTCCTCAACAGGAGATGAATCTGTAACAATGGCCATGACCCGCTTCTTCAACTCCTGCCGGCTTAAAAAAATACCGATGGTATTCCCGTAGGACTTGGACATCTTCTGCCCATCCGTGCCAGGGACCGTGGCCAAGGTCTCAGAGATCTGCGGTTCCGGTACCACAAAGGTGTCGCCAAAGGTATTATTAAACTTGATGGCGATATCGCGGGCCACCTCCAGGTGCTGCTTCTGGTCTTTGCCCACCGGCACAATATCGGCCTGAAAGAGCAGGATATCAGCCGCCATGAGAACAGGATAAGAAAAAAGGCCATGGGAGGAGGCGATACCCCTGCTCACCTTGTCCTTATAAGAGTGGCACCGCTCCAAAAGACCCATGGGGGTCATGGTGGAAAGATACCACATGAGCTCAGTCACCTCCGGCACGTCAGACTGGACCCAGAAGACACAGCGCTCAGGATCCAGGCCCAGGGCCAGAAAATCAGCAGCCGCCCCCAGGGTATCACGCTGCAAAGCCTCTTTATCCTGTACCGAAGTGAGGGCATGAAGATTTACGATAAAGGCATAGAGTTCAGCCTTGTCCATATTTTCAATCATCGGCTTCATCATGCCGAAATAATTGCCGATATGAAGTTTTCCAGAAGGCTGGATCCCTGACAATATTTTCATTTCATTCTTTATTTTCAGATTATTAGTGCACAGACAAGATCAATGATGCCCCCCATAGACCACAAAGTGTGCGACTTATAAAGTGTTTTTCATAAAAAAAGGGGTGGAGGATAATATCTCCCCACCCCTTTTCCACTTCACTTATTTTTGAAGGAGTCGTTATTTGACCTCTTCATAGTCTGCATCAACGACATCCTCGTCGCCGCCCTTCTCAGAACCCCCGGCAGCTGGTCCTTCTGGTCCGGATTGCCCCTCAGAGGCCTTGGCATACATAATCTCGGCAAGTTTATGCGAGGCCTGGGTCAATTCCTCAGTGGCGGCCTTAATAGCCTCCACATCATCACCTTCTATACTTTTCTTGACGGCCTCAATGGCACTCTCGACCTTTGTCTTGGTCTCGTCATCCACCTTATCGCCAACCTCTTTAAGGCTCTTCTCTGTACCGTAGATCAGGGAGTCGGCGTTATTCTTAGCCTCAACCAGGGCCTTGCGCTTCTTATCTTCCTCAGCATGGGCCTCGGCATCCCGCGTCATGCGCTCAATCTCTTCCTTGGAGAGGCCACTTGAAGCCGTGATCTTAATGGATTGCTCCTTGCCCGTTCCCATATCCTTGGCAGAAACGTGCAGGATGCCATTGGCATCGAGATCAAAGGTAACTTCAACCTGCGGAACGCCACGGGGAGCGGGGGGGATATCAGTAAGCTCGAAACGACCAATGGACTTATTATCCCGGGCCATCTCACGCTCCCCCTGCAGCACATGGATCGATACAGCCGGCTGATTATCAGCAGCTGTGGAGAAGACCTGACTCTTCTTGGTGGGTACGGTGGTATTTTTCTCAATGAGTTTAGTGGTCACGCCGCCCAGGGTCTCAATACCAAGAGAAAGCGGGGTCACATCAAGAAGAAGGACATCCTTGACATCACCCTTGAGGACACCGCCCTGAATGGCGGCGCCAATGGCGACAACCTCGTCAGGATTAACGCTCTTATTGGGCTCCTTGCCGAATATTTCCTTCACCTTGGCCTGCACCTTGGGCATGCGGGTCATACCGCCAACAAGGATAACCTCATCAATGTCACTGGCACTAAGACCGGCGTCCTTGAGCGCGGTGAGGCAGGGATCAACGGTCCGTCCAATAAGATCATCAACCAGAGATTCCAGCTTGGCACGAGAGAGTTTGATATTAAGATGTTTAGGTCCGGAGGCGTCTGCAGTAATAAAAGGCAGATTAATCTCTGTCTCCATCACCGAGGACAACTCTTTCTTGGCCTTTTCCGCCTCTTCCTTCAGACGCTGCAAGGCCATCTTATCACTGCGCAGATCAATACCCTGGTCGCGCTTAAACTCATCGGCCAGCCAGTTGACTATGCGCATGTCAAAATCTTCACCGCCCAGGAAGGTATCGCCATGGGTGGATTTAACCTCAAAGACGCCGTCACCGATTTCCAGAATGGAAACATCAAAGGTGCCGCCACCAAGGTCAAAAACAACAATGGTCTCTTCCCCTTTTTTATCAAGGCCATAGGCCAGGGAGGCCGCTGTAGGCTCGTTGATAATACGCTGCACATTAAGCCCGGCGATCTTGCCGGCATCCTTGGTGGCCTGGCGCTGGCTGTCATTAAAATAGGCAGGAACCGTAATAACAGCATCAGTGACGGACTCGCCCAGATATTCCTCAGCAGTCTTCTTCATCTTGCCGAGAACCATGGCAGAAAGTTCTGCCGCGGTATAGACCTGCCCTTCCACCTCAACAGCAGGCTCCCCATTAGAATCAACAATCTTAAAGGGGCTCAGCTCAATGGATTTTTTAACCTCAGGGTCTGAGAATTTACGACCGATGAGGCGCTTCATGGCAAAGATAGTGCGGGAAGGATTCGTTACCGCCTGCCGCCTTGCCACCTGACCTACGAGGCGCTCGCCGCTGTCTGAAAAGGCCACCACGGACGGTGTTGTTCTGTTACCCTCTGCGTTGGTAATAACGATGGCTTCACCGCCCTCCATTACAGCAACACAGGAATTTGTTGTTCCAAGATCAATGCCAATTGTTTTTCCCATGACTGGTAGACTCCTTAATAAATATAGTTCAATGCAAATGTTGTCGTTGTGACCACAAGGTATTCATCGACCCCTGTGCTTGTATTACTCAGCAGCAGCCCCTTTGGAGACAACCACTTTGGCTGGCCTGAGGAGCTTATCTTTATAGTAGTATCCTTTCTCAAACTCCACAAGGACATGGTTTTCAGGAACCAGATCACTCTGATCCATGGCCAGGGCCTCATGGAGATTGGGATCAAAGGGCTGGCCAAGGGACTCCAGGGGGATGACCTGAAATTTTTCCAGGGTGGCAATAAGTCCTTTCAGGGTCATCTCTACACCCTGCAACAGCTCGGTGTTATTATCGGATTTCTTACCCTGCTCAATGGCCCGCTCAAGATTATCCACGGCCGGCAACAGTTCTTTAAGGAGATTTTCTTCAGCATACTTCAGGTCCCGTAACCGGTCCCGTTCCATACGCTTCCTATAATTTTCAAACTCCGCGGCAAGCCGGAGCAGCTGGTCTTTGACGTCCTGCTTTTCCTGAAGAGCCGTGGTCAGCTCATCAACCTCAACGAGCTCTGCAGGCTCCTGCTCTGTCTCTGTCGGCACCCCGGATTCATCCACCTCCGGCATCAGCTCGGCAGGCTCCTGAATATTTTTCTCTTTGTCTGGCACTAAATCCTCCTATGATACATGGCGCAATAAAATTATGATCAATCGCTTTCCGGCCGACCCTGCCCGTCCCACTTTCAGGTCACGGACAAGAAGGTTGCCATACAGATCATCTCCGATCGACAACTGGCAAGATAACGCAGATAACATAGAGACTCTTTAATTCAATTTCCGTAAGGATCACACTGTGATAAAGTATAGCCCTCCAGAAATTCGAACTTGAAGCCAACAATAAGTATGGCTATTTTCTTTGTCAAGGCAGGGCTTTTTAAAATTGTGATGCCAAGAAAAGAGTTATGACCATGGCCGAACATACCGATGAGTGTAAACGCGAGGCAGCACCAGACCACACAGAGGAGGCCGCTTACCGGGCAATTCCTTGGTCTCTGACCGGCAAACCTCCGTTTCCACCAAGCCCTTTCCAACGGCGCAGTGCCTCATGGAGATGCGTGCCCATAAATTCAAGCCAAAGGCCTGCCATGATGAAGTTTCCCTCCCATGTTATCTTTTTCATCTCTATGCTCATGGGCATCCACACCGTTGGTCATGCCGAGATGCGTCCCGTTCTGAAGCATCGGGTAGGCATCCCCCCCTTTGACGTCCTGCAAGAGATTCTGGAAACAAACCTGTCACCCGGCCGGGATATTAGGCAAAACCAGCCCCCCATGCCTAACCAGGCTCCCCACATCACCTGGCTCGCCGATTCAGACGCCAGGGTTGAGCCCCATTTTATTCTCGCCACGCCTCATGGTCAGATCCACAGTGTGCGGAATTTAGCCAACCAAATGGTGACCTCCCAGGGGGCCATTGATTACGGGATTCTCTCTTTACATTCCCCGATTTTGCTGATAACCGGCAACACCGACAGTGAGGCCATCACGCTTTTTCTGAGCGGTTATAAGACCCTGCCCCCTGCAACCCGGGCCGACTTGGACCATCTCGTTTTACCGGCCAGAGAAGCTGTTGCCAAAAAAGAGAAGAAGGAGCGTTCCTTGGCCGAACAGGTGCACATGGTTGTTGAAAACAATATCGATCACCAGGTAGACACGGCCATGGTACGCTACCAAGACCGTATCCGTGACGGCCGTCTTGTCGTTATTGGTGCTGTCCTTGACCTTACCAACCACTATGGCAAGGGTGTCAACAGACTGCTTATCATTAATATTAATGGAGAAAGGCGTGACCACTTCCTCCAGCGCCTACCCCTCACCAACAATCTCCGGCCAGAACTGAAAAAATCTCTGGGCAGAAAACCTACGCCCTGACAACCATCAGCAAAAAAAAAGGGCTGGATGAAAAATCATCCAGCCCTTTTTTTTGCCCCCGGCCCCTTGTCTTTTAAGCAGAGTCAAGATAGAGCTTAATGTTCGCAGCCAAGGTCGCAAAGATCATCCTAAAGGTCTTCTCATCAGGTTCCAGCAGAGTTGTCCGAAATCCCTGCAGCTCGGTGGCGAAGGAGGAGAGGGGAACGACGCAGATACCTGTGGCCCCCAGCAGATAATAGACAAAGCGTTTATCAAGGGAAACATTGTCACCACTCACCAATTTTTCAATATGCTCGGCCACGGCAACATTGTCGATGGGCAGGGTCTGCTGATGATTGAGAAGACCCTCTTCAAAAGCGACACTCATATAAAAGGCACCGTTGGTGCGATTCACCTTAATACCGGCAACTTTCTTCAAACAATCATAGGCAATGTTGGAACAGCGCTCATAACGGTCAATGCGCTTCTGGAGGTAAATCGGATATTCCGGATGGCTTACCACGGCAGGAAAGGCCATCTGCGGCAGGGTAGTGGAGCAGACCTCTGTCATCTTGGCATTCAAGATGGAATCCACATATTGCTTGAACATGGGATCCTTGTCCGAGTTATAGACCTCGATCCAACCACACCGGGAACCGGGCCAGGGCATTTCCTTGGAGATGCCGCGCATGGCAATGGCAGGCACATCGCCGATGATATCGGAGATGGGCACGGTCTTCTTGCCATTATAGACGATGTGGTGATAGACCTCGTCACAGATGACAAACAAATCATATTTTCTGGCCAGATCGATCATGCCCTGCAAAATCGCTTCAGGATAGACAGCACCCGTGGGATTATCCGGATTAATAATCAGAATACCGGCCACGGCCGGATTATATTTGATCCTCTTCTCCAGGTCATCGAGGTCTGGATACCAGTTGTTGTCAGGATCAAGGATATAGGTAACGGGTCGATCGCCGGCATGGGCGGCCTCTGCCGATGAATGGGTGGTATAACTGGGGGTGGGCACCACCACACGGGCCGTGCGGCGCAGAAAACCAAAAACCTTACTGATTGCATCCCCAAGACCATTAAAAAAGAGGATATCTTCAGGCCCTATCTGCACCCCACCCCGGTCATTGACCCGCTTGGCAATAAACTCTCTGGTGGCCAGCAGACCACGGGTGGGACAATAGCCGTAAGAGAGATCCTCCATGGCATAACCAGCGACAATCTCCTTCATCCAAAGGGGGATCTGCTCACCCTTGGCCACGGGGTCACCGATATTTTCCCAGTGGGTATCAATGCCCAGCTCCTGAAGTCTCTGGGCGACTTTGACAATATTACGGATTTCGTAGGTAAGTTCTCCAGCTCCAATATGAACAATATCAGTACGCATGAAATATATACTCCGCCCAAAAAGACATTAAATAAGCCGCCGCCAAGGGTGGGCCGGCAAAGAAAAAAACGTGATTGCCAAGGCATACACTTTGCCCTGATATCACCAAGAAAACTGTTTTTCTTACCACACGCCCCCTGCTCCGTCAACAAACTCCTCACCTTTTTGGAGTTTGCCTGACAGCAGGCTGACCATGACACTGGTTTAGGGAGGTATTGACGGGGAAGAGAGGGGGGAATCTACCCTGAAAACGGTATGCGCAAGCAAGCCGGGAACCTGAAAAAAACGGACCGGCTGTGTTTAATTACCGCCGGTCATCCAGGTGGATAAATTCACGTTGTTTGGGCCCGACATAGATCTGCCGCGGTCGGCCGATCCGCCAGTTGGGATCACCCCACATCTCCGTCCAGTGAGAAATCCAGCCAGGGAGACGGCCCAAGGCAAACATGACGGTGAACATGTTCTGCGGAATCCCCAGGGCCTGATAGATAATGCCGGAATAGAAATCAACATTGGGGTAGAGATTACGCTCAATAAAGTATTCATCTTTCAGTGCCACCTGCTCCAATTCCTTGGCCAGGGCCAGCAGGGGATCATTCACGATTCCCAAGGCGGTAAGCACCTGGTCACAGGCCTCTTTGATAATGCGGGCCCGGGGATCATGGCTCTTGTAAACCCTGTGGCCAAAGCCCACCAGGCGGAAGGGGTCATTGCGATCCTTGGCCTTATCAATATATTTTTTTAAATTATCACCGTTTTTATGAATCTCCTCAAGCATCTCGATAACAGCCTGATTGGCCCCGCCGTGCAAAGGGCCCCACAGGGCATTAATCCCCGCGGAAATGGAGGCATAGAGATTCACCCGGGCACTGCCCACCAGTCTGACCGTTGAGGTGGAGCAATTCTGTTCATGATCGGCATGGAGAATGAGCAACTTATTCAAGGCGGCCACAATTTCGGCATTCACCGTATAGGGGTTGACCGGCGAATCGAACATCATGTTGAGGAAATTGGCGCAATAACTGTAATCATGTCGGGGCATGACCAAGGGAGAGCCCAGACTCTTCCGGTAACTGAAGGCCGCAATGGTGCGCACCTTAGAAATAAGGCGGGCCGACATATTATCGATATCATCCATGGGATTCTCGTTCATCTCCGGATAGAAGGTGGAGAGTGAATTGACCATGGAAGAGAGAATGGACATGGGGGCGGCATTGGGCGGGAAATGGTCAAAGAAATGGACCATATCCTCATGAATAAGGGAATAACAGTTCAACAACACACTGAAACTATTTAATTCGTTCCTGGTGGGCAAAGTGCCGTGCAAGAGGAGATAGGCCACCTCCACAAAGGAACAATTGTCCGCGAGATTCTCAATGGAATAGCCGCGATAGTTTAAAACTCCTTTCTCGCCATCAAGGAAGGTGATCTCACTGGCGCAAGAGCCCGTATTCATATACCCTGAATCAATGGTAATGTAGCCTGTTTCGGCCCGCAGGGAACGGATATCAATGGCCCTTTCGCCCATTGTTCCCTCAATAATGGGAAGCTGATACGTCTTCCCCTCCAGGGTAAGTTCTGCTTTTTTATCAGATATGCAATCCAACAACATAATTCCGCCTCACGACTTATCTTAAGGTCACCTCACCGGCACCCTTATTTTTTTCCTAAATATTCCTGAGTAGACTCGGTATAGTTGCGGCACCAAGATCAATCAATTCCAAGGTCCATCTTCGGAACGAGGTCACCGCCCTTGACGATGACGAGCTTTACCTTTAAAATAGGTATTTTGTCTTTATTCTTTTTCTTCTCGACGGAACACCTTAAAAGAAACGGTGTAAAATTTCAAGTAGTAACAATTTTTATCATACTATTTCAAGCACTTACAAGAAAAAGAGCTGAGAGCCATGACACCATTGCCCAAGACATATAGCCAGCGAGTTCAATATTTTACAGAGCAGGTCACCGTCTATCCGGTTTCCTGCGAAAAACTGGCCTGCGGCCGCACGGATCTTGAATGGCTGGCCGGGGTGCTGGCCGGCGGCGCTAAGATCGTGCAGCTTCGCGATAAGACCTCCGACGACCGGACCCTCCTTGCCAAAGCCAAGGAATTCAGGAAGAGGACAGCCGAGGCCGGCGCCCTCTTCATCGTCAATAACCGCCTTGACATCGCCCTTCTGGCCGGGGCCGACGGGCTCCACCTGGGCAACCAGGACATCCCGGCCCGGGAGGCCCGCAAAGTGGCCCCGGATCTTCTCATCGGCATCTCCGCAAATACGCAGGAAGAGGCCGCCACGGCCCAGGAAAACGGCGCATCCTATTACAACATCGGCCCCCTCTATGCCACCACAACCAAAACCGGCCTACACACCTTTATTGGTCCCCAGGCCATTACCACCTACTCAGCCCACTCCGACCTCCCCTTCACCGTTATGGGCGGCATAAAAAAGGGGCATATCGCTGAACTCACCGCCTTGGGGGCCAGAAGATTGGCCGTGGTTACGGCGCTGACCGCCGCCCCGGACATTGGCCAGGAGACCCGCTTCTGGCATGAGGCAATTACGCGGGGCTTAAGGGAAGACAAAAAATGATTGCAGAGAAGTTTGCAGAGCTGGATCTCCTTATCGAGTATGGCGTGCCCCAGAAGGAGCAGAAACAGGCCCGGGAGCTGGCGCATACCTTTGGCCATGACCCCCTTGCCATCAATATCTTCCACAGCTTTTACAGCAGTCTGCCCGAGGCGGTAGAAGATTGCATCACCGGCCTTGTGCTCCTGGAGCGTCATCAGGGCCAGATGCTCTTTCTGGTGACGACCAGCCGCTCTTCCTACTTTTATCTGGCCAACCACGACCATGCCGAATATGGCGGCTCACCACGGGAGGGGCTGCGGGAAGACATTCTCCATTTTTACGGCTTTGCTGCCCAGAAAAGTTTTGAGAAGAAACATGGCGACTTCACGGGCCTTGCGCCCTATGCCCCGGACTTTATTACCAGCAAGGTCTGCCCGGTCTGCTATTGTCTTGAGGGGGAACTTCATGAATTTGGATGTCCCCTTGAGGTCTGCCCCTGGTGCGAGGGGCAGCTTATCAGCTGCCCTTGCCGTTTCAGGCAACTGGGGGTGAATGAAATAAGCACCGAGGCGCAGCTGGCCCGCCTGCAGGAACTCGCCCATAAAAAAGGCCGCATCGTTTTTGATGCGGCCTCTCAGCGCCCGGCCTATCCAACAGCCGGCGACGAATCTACAGAAACTCAGTAGGAGAAGAGCCTCCTACTGCTTGTCAAAGTATTTATAGAACTCGGAATCCGAGGAAATGATGAATTTGGTATTGGCGTCCACTATTTTCTCATAACTCTGGAGGCTCTTGGAAAAAGAGTAGAACTCAGGGTCCTTGCTGTAGGCATCGGCATAAATCTTGGCCGCTGCCGCATCAGCCCGCCCCTTGATCTCTTCACTCTCACGCCGGGCACCCGAGGTGATATCCTTTAATTCACGCTCAAGCTTACCAAGAATCTCAGATTTCTGCCCCTCACCCACAGATCGTTTCTCCGCGGCAATACGCTTGCGCTCGGAGATCATGCGTCCGTAGACCTTGCTGCGCACGGAATCAATATAATTCACCCTCTTGAACATGACATCCACAAGCTCAATGCCATATTTGGGGGTGATCTTGCCGGCATTCTGAAAAATACGTTCAGCAATTTTGTCGCGGCCAAGGGCCACGATTTCCGGGAAATTCTGGCCCTTATCCCCCGCCAGAGAGACATCCCAGTCAGAACTCCTGATAATTTCCACCAGATTATTCTTATTAACAATGTCCCGGACAGAAGAGTCGATGATATCGTCAAGAACTGCCTGGGCTCCGGCGTAATCCCGGACCGCCTGCATGAAGACCATGGCATCACTGATCCGCCAGCGGGCCGTGGTATCTATATAAATGAAGGTCTTGTCATGGGTGGGCACCTGATTGGGCTTGCCGTCCCAGATAAGAATTCTCTTTTCCAGATAGCGGACCTTCTGCAGAACAGGCATCTTAAAATGGGGGCCGGCAGTGGTGACCGGCTCCCCAACCGGGGCACCCAGCTGGGTGACCACGGCCTGCTGCCCCTCGGGCAGGATGTAAAAACCATCCCAGACGACCACGGCCGCCACCAGGACGAGAAAGAGAAGTGCTAATTTACCGACTTTCATGAAAATTCCTCTTTATGTTTAAGCGGCCCCAAAAAGGCCGCCTGATAGATGAAATGAAATCAACTCTGCAGCCAGCCGCCTATTTCTGGGCAGGGCTGACATTGAGCAGCGGCAAGAGGGAGCGTTGCTCCTTGTCGATGACATAGATCTCGCTGAGTTTGGGCAGCACCGCTTCCATGGTTTCCAGATAGAGCCTTTTGCGGGTGACCGCCTTGGCCTTCTCATATTCCGCCAGTACGGAGAGAAAGCGGGAAGTATCACCCTTGGCAATATTGGTCCGCTCAATGGCATAGCCATAGGCCCCTTCGATCATGCCTTTGGCCTCACCGCGGGCCTTGGGAATAACATTATTGTACTGCTGCTCTGCTTCATTGACCAACCGCTTCATATCCTGATCCGCCTCATTAACCTCATTAAAGGCGGGCTTCACTTCATCCGGGGGGGTGGCGTCCTTGAAACGCACCTCACCGATAGTCACACCGCTGTTATAGTCCCGCAAGGTCTTCTGGAGTTCGCGGGCCACATCAGAACCCATCATCTCCCGGTTATTAAGGACATAATCGAAACTGTGGTTACCCACCATCCGGCGCATTACCATCTCAGAGACGTCGCGGACGGCCTGGGGAACGTTCCGGACATTAAAGGCGAACTTATAGGGATCCTGAACCCGGTATTGAACAATCCACTCCACATCAATGACATTCTTGTCACCGGTAAGCATCAGGGATTCGCTGGTGTAGCCCGATTTGGCAAAGACGGATTTCTGATTCTGGGAACGGGAACGGAAACCAAACTCCTCCTTGCGCACCTCAGAGACCGAGACCTTAAAGACCTCGTCAATAAAGGGGACCTTCAAATGGGGGCCCGGCTCGGTCAAGGTATAAAACTTACCCAAACGCAGAACCACGCCCCTTTCGCCTTGGGCCTCATCAAGGGTGTAAAAAGAAGAACGGAGGACAATAATGCCGACAATGACCACAATAATAAGACCAAAGACCCCAAGGCCTCCCTTGAGACTGGGCGTATTACCACCTGAACCCGGAGCAGAACCGCCCCCTTTATTGCCGCCACCCTCAAAACTGTCTTTAATCTTTTTGAGCAGGGCAGCAATGAAATCCTCCGGAGAGGATGGCCCTTTTTTCTTGCCCCATTGGGGCTGCTCATCTTGCCAGGACATAAATGTTCTCCTAATTTTTTTATAAATATCGTGCTGCCCAAAAGCTGTTCCTAAAATAAACAGAGGCAGCAGAGAGAAACTCCACACCTTGAGCCTTTTCCAGAAGCAGATGGCCTGGAGGTATCAAAGAGGGGATTTTGCAGTATCACCTATTTATCCTTATTTTTCAACCAAAACCCAGACCATGACGCCACGCCTGCCACACCAGAGCAAGCACTGACCAAAACAAGGCGGCTTGAAGCCAAAAGCCGGGATAGCCGCCGGCCCACTGCCGGCCGAACGAAGTGACTCCCCCCATTGCCACCCCCACCACAAATCCCCAGAAGTGGGCACCCAAATCAACCCGTTCCCCCCCGGTCCCCAGCATGGCCAGGAGGCCGAGACCGGCACCCAAGGCAAGCAACACCCCCTGCCACCGGCGCCGCCGCACCATCTCCAGCCCGCATAAAAGACCCACCGCGCCGAAAACAGCGGTGGAAAAACCCACCGACAGGTGCTGACCGCGGTGCAGCACCACATTCAACAGGTTACCGCTGACGCCGGTCATGACAATAAGGGCCCAGCCCAGGCCCGTGCCCAGAACCTTGCAGAGCAGGTGGATAATGACCCCGCCCAGCACAACATTGCCAGTCAGATGAACCACATCGGCATGGAGAGTCAGGGCGGTTACCAAACGCCACCACTGGTGCCCGGAAAGTATTGCCTCTCTGTTCACCGCGCCCCGTGCAAACCAGAGGGAATGATCCTGCCAGGGGCCGGTCTCCAGAAAAAAGAGGACAAAAAGCCCCATAATCAGCAAAGTAGGCGGGTTGAAATAACCCTTGTCCTGATAGCGCTCCTGAACATCCGGTTGCGGTCTATTTTCTTCTTCATAGAGGAAGATCTGGTGCTGGGCAGCATGGATGGTGGCAGGCGCTACCCAGATGGCATAATCATCCGGCGCCTCCCCCACAACATGGGGGATTGCCACGGCGCTCAACACCAGGGACCAGAGGCGCAGAGTGGCGGCATCGGGGGCAGGAATGGCCGCCAGGCCCTCTCTGTTTTTCTGTTCAGCCAAAATCATTCTTGCGCATCCCCAGCAGTTGGGTAGTATAGATTCCACCGGCTGAACATGGCCGGTTAGAGCTTGGTGTCATCCCTCATTTTTTGCCGCTTCTGGAGCACACTATGCATTCCCGAAGCTATAATCCAGACCATTGCCCAAAAAGCAGACGCAAACCCGGTTGCCCTTCAGCGCAGGGTCCGGATTCCAACCGGCAGGACGTCCCTTTAGAGGCGCTGGCGGCAGAGGAATAATTTTCAGCAGCAGGACCACCCTGCCCGGCAAAAATTTCCTCCCCCCTGGGGGGATGAACACCTTGACCGACCTGGAGGCGTTCACCAGGCCAGTAAACCTCTGGAGAAAGTACCCGCGGCGAGGAAGACAGAGGAGAAGAGATGACAAACCCGAGCACCACACAGCTGGCCCAGGAGCTGGCAGCCCTCACCGACGCTACCCGCAGGCTCTGCAAGCTGCACGGCGACCTGGGCCTGGCATACCCGAAAAGAGCAGCTCCAGCCGCCCTTTCCGGCCAGGCCACCGCCAGACAGAGGCCGGTGAGCCGGCAACCCTTGCCCTCTCCTGCCCCGGTGGTGCCAACCCAAAAAACAGCGGCCCCTGCTGTTGCCGGACCCGACATTGCCGACCTCAAAGAGACCATCAGCCGTTGCGAACGCTGTGGGGCAGAGGCGAAACGGCTGCCCCCGCTTTTTGGCACGGGAAGAGAGCAGAGACCTGCCCTGCTTATTATCGGCGATACGGCCAGCCCGGAGGGAGTGGCCCAGGGCAGCACCTTCCCGGGGCCGGAAGGCGACCTGCTGGCCAAGATGCTGGGGGCCATCAATCTCAGCGTGGACGATGTTTTCCAGGTCAACATCCTCCGCTGTACCCTGGAGGGCAGCAAGCTCCCCCTGGCCACCCAGCTCAGCAACTGCCGGCCCCATCTTCTGGAACAGATCACCCTCTTTCAGCCTCTGCTCATCTGCACCATGGGACAGGTGGCCAGCCAGACCCTGCTGGCCACCCACAACAAGCTCATTGCCCTGCGCGGCCGTTTTCACCAATTCCAGGAGCTGCCGCTGATGGCCACCTATCACCCCAGGCAGTTACTCCAGGTGCCTGATCTCAAGAAGGCGGCCTGGTATGACCTGCAGCTCATCCAGCATAAGCTCAAACAAGTGCAAAAGAGCTGACAGACAGCTGCTCATGGGGACAGGGGAGTCTAGAGATGCTCCGGCGTAAAACTGACCACCTCATCGATGATCAAGGCCCCGGTGAGGAGCATGACCAGCCGGTCCAGGCCCAGGGCAATACCACAGGCCGCCTCAATGGTGGCCAGATCAGTAAGAAATTTTTCCGGCACCTCCCCGAACCAAATCCCTTGCGCCCGGGCCAGAGTTGCCTCCTGCGCAAAGCGGCGCCTCTGCTCCACAACATCCGTGAGCTCTGAAAAACCGTTGGCAAGTTCCACCCCCTGGATATAGAGCTCAAAACGCTCGGCAACCTCCGGGTTCTCGGCACTGGTTTTGGCCAGGGAGCCCAGGGCCGTGGGATAGTCATAAAGGAAACAGGGGCGCTCAAGGCCCAGCTGCGGCTCGACATGCTCCACAAGGATCTCCTCGAAACAGTCGTCGGCCAGGGCCTTTTCCAGGGAGATGGGGGCGTGGCAAGCAAAGGCCTCATGGAGTGTCCATCTCTGCCACTGAGGCTGCAAGAGGAGGCCGATGATTTCCTGGTCATAACCCCTCTCCTGCTGAACCCCGGCCGCCAGATCCTGAAGGAAGGCCTGGGTTTCCGTCATCAGGTCCTGATAGTGGCCATCCAGTCGATACCACTCCAGCATGGTAAATTCCGGCAGATGACGACTGCCCCTCTCCCCCTCCCGAAAACACTTGCAGATCTGGAAGAGCCGGGGCGCCCCGGCAGCCAGCAGCCGTTTCATGCAGAGCTCAGGAGAGGTCTGCAGAAACCAGGATGCCGAGGCCAGGGGACGGATATGGGCCTCCGGAATAAGGGCGGGCAGACGGATGGGGGTCTCCACTTCAAGATAGTCATGGGCAATAAAAAAAAAGCGGGCTGCCTGGATAAGGGCAGCCCGCTGCTGAAGACGTTGCAAAATCATTGTAGAGACAACCTATTCTTTCACCCGGGTCATATAGGCACCGGTACGGGTATCTATCTGAATCTTCTCCCCTTCCACCACAAAGGGGGGGACCTGCAGTTCATAGCCGGTCTCCACGGTTACCGGCTTGGTATCGGTACCGGAGGTATCTCCCTTTACCCAGGGATCTGACTTGGTGACAGTAAGATTGACGAAATTAGGGAGAGTAACGCCTATGGGGTTGCCATGGAAGAGCAGCACATCCACCTCCATGTTGTCCACCATGAACGGCGTGACATCCTCCAGGTGTTCCCTGGTGATCATGTACTGCTCAAAGCTCTTGGTATCCATGAAATGATACTCATCACCCTGCTGGTAGAGAAACTGCATTTTCCGCTCATCCAGGGGCGCCTTTTTGAACTTTTCATTGGAGCGATACGTCTTATCAAAGGCGTTGCCGGTCACCATATTTTTCAAACGGCAGCGATAGAGGGACTGGCCCTTGCCGGGCTTGGAAAATTCGAAATTGGTAATGATATAGGGCTCGCCGTCGATCTCGATTTTCAGGCCTTTGCGCAAATCTGAAGCGGTATACATAAAATCACTTTCGGTTATTTTTTATCTCAGCAACAAAGAAACAAGCAGATATGTACCCCACTTGCCTCTTGGAATCAAGCGGTTACCACCTCTTTCTTGATGATGGCCTCCCCCTTAATACGATCCAGGAGATCAGCAAGGGCGGGCTTGACATTTTCCCTGATATCACCGGCCACAATGATATAGAGCAAATCGTCGCCGGGCTGGAAGCGGCCCTCTTTGGCCTCGATAACAATATCGAAGATGCCTTCCCTTTGCAGGAACTCCTGCCTGATCTCCTCCACCTTCTGCTGGTCAGGAGTCACCTCCAGATATGCCACCTGGTCATGGCTCTGGCGTGACCAGGCCCGCACCACGCCGTTATGCACCAGAATCATCCCGACATTTTGGGTAAATTCCGGATTCTTTTTCATGACAGTAATAGCCTGTGAAATATCCATAGCATCTTCCTCTTTAAAAAAGTTAGGCGTCGCCCAGACTCCGGGCGGCGATCTCATAGACATCCGTGGAGAGGGACTCTTGGCCAAGAATACGCGCCAGTTCAGCCTTCATCAGGATCTGCCTCTTCTCATCATAACGGTGCCAACGGCTCAAGGGCCCCAAAAGGCGGGCCGCTATCTGCGGATTGGTCCTGTCCAGGGCCAGCACCTGATCTGTCAAAAAGCGATAGCCCGCGCCGGAACTCTCATGAAAACAGACCTGGTTGCCGGCACTAAAAGCACCGATCAGGGCGCGCACCTTATTGGGTTGGGCCAGGGAAAAGGAGGGATGGCAGGTCAGCTCCTTGACATGGGCCAGGGTGGTGGCCAGAGGCGCTGTGGCCTGCACGGAGAACCATTTATCCATGACCAGACTGTCCTGCTGCCATTGCCTGAAAAAGGCCTCCTGGACCGCCTGACGCTGGCTGCTCTTGGGGCCGTGCATGATGGCTCGGAAGGCAGCGAGGGCGTCGGTCATATTATCGGCCTGCTCAAACTGCTGGCCACAAAGGGCGACCACCTCCGGCCTGCCCGTCATCATCAGATAGGCCAGGGCGGTGTTTTTCAGAAGCCGTTGGCCAGTCAAGGCGGGATCATAGCGGTAGGGGAGATCAGAAGACATCGCCTCATACAACGCCCGAAACGGCAAAAAGAGTTGCTCAGCCAAGGCGGTGCGGACAAATTGCCGGGCCGCAAAAATGGCATCCACATCAATAACCGTCATCTGTTCCCCCAGATATTTTTCCGTGGGCAAGACCAGGAGACGGGCCAGCAGGGCAGGATCAGCTGCCTCCTGCAGGAGAGTGGCATACACCGCAACAAATTCAGCAGCCAGCACCAGCGGCCGGCCGGCCCGGAAATCGGCCACCAGCGCCAGGAGTACCCGGCAGGCCAAGCGCTGCCCGGCCTCCCAGCGGTTAAAGGCATCCGGATCATGGACCATGAGAAAGCGGAGTTCTTCTTCACTATAGGGATAAGAAAGCTTTACCGGGGCGCTGAAGGACCCAAGCAGTGAAGGAATAGGCTGTGCCGGAATATTGCTGAACACAAACTCCTGCTGGCGCTTTCGCACCTCCAGAATTTTCAAAGTGCCGGCTCCTGTTGCATCATGGGGCAGGCCCATGGGCAGGGAGGTGCCATCTGCAGCGAGAAGCCCCACCTTGAGGGGCAGATGATACGGCTTTTTGCTCTTTTGACCCGGAGTGGCCGGGCAGGACTGCTCCACAGAGAGGGTATAGGTTTTTTGCCGCTCATCATAATGCCCCTCCACCTGCAGCTCGGGGGTGCCGGCCTGGCTGTACCAGTTCTTAAACTGAGTAAGATCCCTGTCGCCTCCGGCAGCCATGGCAGCAATAAAATCATCACAGGTAACGGCCTGGCCGTCATGGCGGTCAAAATAGATATCCATTCCCTGCCGGAAGCCCACGGGTCCGAGCAGGGTATGGAGCATCCGGATCACCTCCGCCCCTTTTTCATAGATGGTGACCGTATAAAAATTATTAATCTCCATATAATGATCCGGCCGGATGGGATGGGCCATGGGGCCGCTGTCTTCGGGGAACTGGACATTACGGAGCATCTGCACGTCATTGATGCGCTTTACAGCAGAAGAGGTCATGGCCGCGGTAAACTGCTGATCGCGAAAGACGGTAAGGCCTTCCTTGAGGCTGAGCTGAAACCAGTCCCGGCATGTCACCCGGTTGCCGGTCCAGTTATGGAAATATTCATGGGCGATGACCGCTTCAATCCCCTCATAATCGTCATCCGTGGCTGTGGCCGGTTCGGCCAGCACATATTTGGAGTTAAAGATATTGAGCCCCTTATTCTCCATGGCCCCCATATTGAAATCATCCACGGCCACGATCATATAGAGATCAAGATCATACTCAAGACCAAAGACCTCTTCATCCCACCTCATAGCCTTCTGCAAAGAGACCATGGCATGGCCACACCGCTCCTTGTTATGGGCCTGGACATAGATATGGAGGTCAACCAGCCGGCCACTTCTGGTGGTAAAGCTATCCGTAATGGCCACCAGATCCCCGGCCACCATGGCAAAGAGATAACAGGGCTTGGGAAAAGGATCCTGCCAGCGGGCAAAATGGCGCTGCTGGCCCACCTTGCCCTCTTCAATAAGATTACCGTTGGCAAGGAGGAGAGGGATACTGTTATCCGCCTCTATGGTGGTGGTGAAACGGGCCATGACATCGGGCCGGTCAAGATAATAAGTTATCTTGCGAAAGCCCTGGGCCTCGCACTGGGTGCAGAAATTACCATTTGATTGATAGAGACCTTCCAGAGCGGTATTTTTCTGGGGATAAATCACGGTGAGGCAGCGCAGGGTGAAGGAGGCCGGGACTTTAAAGAGCGTAAGGCACTGCTCCCCCACCTCATATTGAGCGGGATCAAGAACCACCCCATCAACAGCCACTTCCTGGAGGGAAAGCCCCTCGCCGTCCAGGACAAGGGGCGCCTGCTCGCTGGCCTCTGTGGACCGGCGCAGGCTCATTACCGAGGTAACAAGGGCGTGGTCGGCAAACAACGACAAGGAAAGGTCAACGGTATCAATAAAAAACTCAGGGGGCTGGTAGTCACGGAGATAAACGGTGTGCGGATCAGACAATTTCATAAAAATTCAGACCTGGAAACAGGCAACAGCTATGTGCCGCCCGGACCGTTAGCAAAGGGAGAAGCGCCTGAGAAGAGAACGCCACTTCTAGAGATAAGGCGTCAAACCACAAGGGCAGACAAGAGGCATCTTTTCCTCTTTGGCCACAGGAAACTTGGAGCCCTTACCTCAAGAGCGGGGTTCAATTCCAGCACGGAGTGGAAGAAAGAACAAAGATATGCGCCCTCTTGCAGAGTAAATGATTATTTTTTAATTTTAATTATATTAACAAGTTATCAGAAATCAGATTTTCTCGTGCCAGGCCAGCTGCAGGGGGGGCATCTTTTTTTGCCAGGGATTTACCGGCCGGAGGCACGGGAATCACCTCCGCAACCTGGCTGTCCGCATCGATCTCGGTGACCACGGGCACTTTAATTTCCGAGCCCAGACGCATGGCGTGGAAATCAAAGCCGGCATTATACTGCTTGATGAGCCAGAAGGGCAGCTCAAACTCATCGTGGCATAAGCTCCAGAGCGTATCACCCTTCTTTACCCGATAGCTCGTCTCGCTCTCCACCCGGTAGGCCACAAAAAAGTCTTCCACCAGCTCCTTGTGATAAAGATACCGCCGCTCTTCAAAATTTTCCTTGGAAACCTTGGCAAAGGGCAGCTGCAACTCCTGACCGTAACGAATAGCCCTGCCGAAACGATAGTGGTTAAGTGTCCTTATTTTATGGGTAGGAATCTCAAGCCAGTCGGCATAATGGCCCAGGGTCTCTTCAACCTCGACCTGAATGGTGCCGGTGGGGCTGCCCTTGACGGTTTTCAGCCTGGCGACATCGAAATTACCAACCAAGACCAGCGGATTGATCTCGCCACTGGCTTCCCCGGCTTCAGCCACCACCACGGCGGTTTCTTCCGCCACCACCATCTCTTCTTTCCGGCCAAGGTCTGCTGTCTCCGCAATCAGGCGGCGCCCCTGCTGCTCCGCCGCCAAGGGGGTGGGCGGCTCAACCTCCACCGGCGGGATGAGGAGTTCAGATCCATCCTGGGGGACACTGAGAGAAAGGATACTTTCGGAGAGGTCCGCAACCACCACAGGGGAAAGCCTTGGGACATCAGCCACCGTCGGCATTTTTGTTGCCACCACTCGCTTTTTGGCGGTCCGGGCCACCAAGGGCACAAAAGGTCTCTCTTCCTCCCGAGCCGCGATCATTCCCTGGGGATTACCCTGCGGCCGCCACTTGGCAAGGCTGCCCACCGGCGCGGCATCACTCCTCTCCGCCACAAGGGCCGTGGCCATTACCTTGCCCTTTAAGGTGGCCAAAGTAGGCACCTCCTGATTCTGCCTCCGGCTGGGGGCTGCTGAGGCCACCATGGTGGCCTTTCTTCCCGGCCCGGGGATGTTAAGATTCTGGCCCACATAAATCGTGGCCTTGCGGCTCAAGCCGTTGGCCGCCGCCAGTTCATTAATACTGACTTTATGGCGCCTGGCGATCTTGCCGGCCGTATCACCCCGTTGAACCCGGTAAAACTGCGATTTCTTCTGGCTCTGTTCAAAGAGCGAGGAGGGTAAGGCCGTTGACATCCTGGCCATTTTTTGGGCCTGTCCCGGCAAACGGAGCCTGTAACCTTTGGGAATATGCTTTTGGCCATCAAAAACAGGGGGGCGCAAGGCAGGATTAACCCTCCTGACCTCATCTACCCCGACATGGAAAAAATCGGCGATTGTGGCCACCGGGGCATAGCCGGCCATCTCAATGGTATGATACAAAACCGGTTTATCAAGACTTATATTACCGAAATATCTCTTATAATTTTTGGCGACTTGACGGGCTGCAATAAATTCTGCATAAAAATTCCGCGAGGCAAAGCCGAACCTTTTGCCGTCATATTCATCAAATATCCGGGCATAACTCCCCTTTTCCTTAAGAGCGCGAACCATACCAGTGGGGCCATGATTATAGGCAGTGAGGGCCAGGGGCCAATTACCCAGAAGTTCATGATTTGCCGCCAGGAACCTGGCAGCAGCGTGCGAAGCGACAATGGGGTCACGGCGCTCATCAACAGCGTAATCAACCTGCATAAAGCGTTTCCCGGTGGCCCGGGTGAATTGCCAGATACCGGCGGCACCGAATTTGGAATAGGCCTCATAATTATAAGAAGACTCAACATGGGGCAGATAGGCAAGATCCTCAGGGAGGCCCTGATTTCTAAAAATATCCTGCAGCCGCTCAAGATACTTACCGGAGCGCTTCAAGCCCGCCAGAAACTTATCCTTTTGGCCGGTCTGACAGCGTATATCGTCCCGCGCCTGACGGAACGCATCCCTGGTGGGACTGGGTCCAAACATCCCGTAAACACGGCATTCAATCTTTGTTGTTGGCGATGTTCCCTGGGCGAACCTGGCAAGCATGGCCTGATACCGTTCCTTGGCCTGCTCAACCCGCCTTCTGTTCACCTGCCTGCTGCCATGACCATGAGGAGCAAGATCTATAACTTCATAAATAATCGCCAAATTCTTACTGTCATGGAGCACACCTTTGGTGGAAGGGTATGCTGAATAAACCTTTTCCCAAAATTCCACATTAGGCCGCATGGAGGCATGAACCGGAAACGGATCACTGCCGGTTGTTGCCAATGCTGGACCCGCAGGCCCTGCCACCAAAAGAGACGCCAGGAAGATGAAAAGGATTCGACACATAAATTCAGATATTCTCAGAAGAACAAGTAATAGACAAGACTCACCGCCACGAGGGAGCCTACTCGGAAACACTGGTTGTACACTATCAGTTCTATGGCAATGCGAGAAGAAAAGATCCCGGCATAATAAGGGAGCTGATGACGAACGGCACGCACAGGGGAGGAAAGAATATTCCCCACCAGTAAAGCCAGGACAATCTCTCGATAGCTCATGGTTCCCGCCTCAAGCAAGGCGCCTGCCACAGCAAGGCCGGCTGTGAATTCAGCGGTGAGATGCAGGACAATAATACCAAGGCTTTGCGGATGAAGCCAGGAAAGAATACCAAGATGATCGGCCATAAAGGCTTCCAGCAAGTCAAAGCCCCCGGCCTTATTAATGACGAAGATAACCGTGTAAATGGGCACCGTAAATAAAACTATTTTTTTCAAACGCTTACGAAACCGCTTGCCTGTTTTGACCAGGGCTTGACGCAGGGTCAGACGTTTTTCTGCGGCCAGACCCAACTCCGTATATTTTTTTTCTTCGAGGAAAAAACGACCCACCACCAGGATAATGAGGGTCCGAAGCAGAGCGGCCAAAAAGGTGATGGCCACATAAATCAGGGCCGCGCCTTTAATAAGGGGCACAGAGATGAAGAACATGGTGGGCAGGTGGAGAAAATAAGTGGGCAGCGAGTTAAAGAGATTCGCGCAAACAAGCTCTTTTTTATCAATACGTTGTTGGTCAAAGGCCTCGGCCAGCATGGTATTAGCGGCAATTCCGGAGAAAAACGCCATGGAAAAACTCGCCCCTGTGACGCTGGAAAGATGGCCCAGTCGAATGAGGGGCCTGGCAACAAGGGCAATCTTATGGGTCCAGTTGAGTGATTCAATGAAATTGGCAAAAGCCAACCCCAGAGAGATATAAAAAATCAACTTCAGCAAAGGCAAGGCCAGCCCCTGCCACAACATAAGGATGATGTCCATTATACTCACAGCTCTCTTGACTCCCCCTGGCTCAGCTCACCTGTAAAAAAAGGGTGTCGCCGTTTTTTTTTCAACCTCAGCTCTTCATCCCCACCCCCGGCCTGTTCAAGAAATATCAAAGAGAGGTCTTGTCAATGTTCCTTTTGGTAAAGTCCCACCATAGCAGACTTTAAGGAGAGTAACCACTGCCGCACCTCAATTCGTTGCCCAGGCTGGCAAAAGCATCAGGGCAACGGCTGAAACCATAAAAAAAGCCACCCTTTTTAAAAAAAAGCGCGGCCCGAAAACAAAGAGGAAAAAAAGAGGAGGGTCAAGGCATCAAATAAAAACCAAGGGCCTTGTCATAGGCCGGTGAATCCACCTCATCAAATTGACAGCCGACAAAGCCCGCACCAAGCACCCGGACAATGGTCTTTCGCTTCAGATAGGTCTTTGCGGTATCATCCAGGAAAAAATCCACCAGAAGTTCATCACCCACCTGCAGATCATGAGAGCCGCTTATGGTTAAGGCCAGACCGCTCAGCGACAGATCCGCCACCTTGCATTTCAGGTGGGGCGCCAACTGTTGCCCCATTTTTTTCATATTTTTGTCAAGTTTGACATATTTGGCGGGGATATTTGTTGACTTCCTATAGCGGCCTCGAAAATCCAAAGAAACCGAAAAACTGTTCGCACAGGTGCATTTGACCTTCAGGGTATGCTTGACACCCTTGAATTTATTGACAGAGATAAGTTTCATGCTCGAACAATGGGGACAGGTGATTGCCGCCAGATCGCTCCTATTTACCCGTACTCGCTTTGCCATGCCCCTTTTTCCCCGTGCAATAATAAAACCCGCGATATCCTAATGGTGGCCGGTGCGCCCGCAGAACATCTTTTGCTTCAAAAAAACCCGGCAGCCACCCGGAAAAGCGCCAGACCTGCAGACAAAAGGTGCAAAAAAATGCTCGAAAAGAGTACCATACCAGCCCTTTACCACACTACCAGCTTTTATCCTCTTTACGACTATCCCGCCTGATTGATTAATGCAACCATATTTCCCCCTTCCCAGGGCCCAACAGATCACATGATGACATATTAACTCTTTGTTTTAATGAGACAACAGCAACCCGTACTTGACAAATAAAAAATGCGCACAATAATGCCTCTGACCATATACGAATTCCTTCTGCTAAACCTGATACTCTGCCCAACACCATGACCCCATCTTCAGACGAGTGCGACTGTCAGATTTTCCGCAACATCCTGCACGAGATAAATATCGGCATTGTCATCGTTGATCTGAAAAAAGAGGTTGTCACCTATTACAACCAGCAGGCTTCCGAAATCTTGGGCCTTATCACCCTTTCCCCTGATTTTGAATCTTTCTATCCGACCATCGCCCCAACAATAAGCACACTGCAGGCCTCGACAACCGCCAAAAAGGTAAAGATCGTCAAAAAGCATGGCGAGCGTTTGATTCGCTATACCCTTGATGCCCCAGCAAAATCCCGTCATCTTGTCTCCATTATCCTCCAGGACATTACTGACCAGAAGAGGATGGATTCCATTGCCGAAGCCGTGGTCACCATGAATAATGTCGGCTATATTTTTTCAGGCATCCGGCACGAAATAGGCAATCCTCTCAACTCCATCAAAATGGCCCTGACGGTTCTGCAAAAGAACATAGACCGTTTCTCGCCTGATGAGATCGAGGTCTATTTTATTCGCGTCTCGGAAGAAATATCAAGGATCGAGCATCTGTTGAAGTCCTTCAAGAACTTTAACATGTATGAACAACCGCAGACCACGGTGATGGATCTTGCCGATTTTATCATGCACAATACGCAACTTATCACTGCGTATTCCAGTGTCAAAGATACCCTTATCAGTATCAGCGTTGAGGTTGAACCTGGGGCGGAGATGGTAAAGGCAGATCGACGCGCCCTGCAGCAGGTCACCATGAACATCCTGGCCAACGCCATGGATGCCATGCAAAACAACAAGGAAGCACGGCTGATCATCTCCGCCCACTCCCAGGAGCAGAGTATATTATTGAAGATTAAAGATAACGGCTGCGGAATCCCGGCCGCCGCCCTTGATGATGTTTGCAAACCTTTCTACACCACCAAGGAAAAGGGGACCGGACTTGGTCTCGCCCTATCCAAAAAAATGCTTGCCCAAATGAGTTGCACCATGGATATTGTCAGCGTTGAAGGCGAAGGGACCACTGTTACCATCACCATTCCCATGGCGCGTTCCCGTGAGATAGCGGAGTACAAACAAGGCTTATTAGCCTAACCTTCTTTTTATAGGGGTTGTTCTCTCAAAAAAGCTCACCAGGCTTCTTTCTCTTTTTGGCAATTTCATTTTGGACATCCAGGCTAAAGGCCTTAATTTTCTCCTTTTTCCTGTTTTCTAATATAACAAACAATGTTATTTTAAGGACCTAGACTTTTTTTCGAACAATTTTTATCCAACAAGGTGAATCTAAGTGGGTATTCGAACACGCTTTATGATTATTATGGGAATTCTTAGTCTTCTTATCCTGGTTGCGCTGGGCTGGGCAAGTTATGAATTCAGCCGGCGAGCCGCACTCAAAGAAGCCGCAAGCAAGGGTGAAATTATCCTTAACTATCTGCAGGCCCAGCGGCAGTTTTTCAGAAAAAACCAAACCCCACTCATCTCCGAACTCATTGAAAAAGACCGCTTTTACCCTAACTTAATGTCCGGATTTGCCGCCAGCACCACAACCTTTGAATATTTTCACCAGCGCATGCCCGGCTTCATGATCAAATATGCAGCCAGCAACCCCCTTAAGGAAAATAATAGGGCTGATGCCTTTGAGACAAAGATCTTAAACCAGTTCAAAGCAGATCCCGACCGTAAAGAGGTCTCCGGAACGATTGCCAAGAACGGCATCAATTTCTTTTACCAGGCCGTCCCCCTCAAGGTAGACAACCAAAATTGCCTGGAGTGTCACTCTGACCCGGCCATCGCCCCTAAGGATCAGGTTGCCATATATGGTTCAGAAAGCGGCTACAACTGGCAGATGGATGAAATTGTGGCAAACCTCATGGTCTACATCCCCATCTCTGAGGCCATTGCCCAGGCCAAGCAAACCGCCTTGAAACTCCTTGGTATCGGCGCCGGCTGTCTGCTCTTCACCCTCTTTGTCATCAGCCTCTTCCTGGAAAGAGGTGTTGTGCAACCCCTCATAAGACTCAACAATCGCACCGAAGAAATCAGTCTGGGCAAAGGCCTTGACCAACCTGTGGTTATCAATTCAAATGATGAGATCGGCTCTCTTTCAAGAGCTATTGACCGGCTCCGAATCAGCGTAGCCCGCATGCTTACAAGGCGCTAAAATGAAAAGAACCCTCTTTATCACTTCAGGTCTTTTTCTCGGTCTGCTGGCTTTTCAGCCCTTTGGCAACCAGACTCTTGCTGCCGATTGCCTGGCCATTCGTAAGCAGATTGAGGCGGAAACAGACATCCTCAAGCTGAAGGAGCTGGCTCACTCAGGGATCAGCGATTGCCCCAATGACCCCATCCTTAATTTTGAATACGCCTATTCCATGGAGCGTTTTCGAAAATACAGAGAGGCCCTCAAATATTATCAAGTCGCTGCCAAGCTGGCGCCCAAATATGCAAAAAGTTATTTTGGCATGGGTGACATGTATATGAACCTGGAAAGCCCGGGGGAGGCGGCCAAGGCCTATCAGGCGGGGCTCTCGCTGGAACCGGACAACAAGAGGGCCCAAAACTCCCTTGCCGAGGCCCAGAGCAAGTCAAAAAAACAATCAGGAGGCAAAGCCGATATTGCTCCCTTTGTTAATCCTCTGGCCCCTGAAAAAAGAGAACAAAAAGCCGACACCAACGCTGGCAAGAGCCTCGCCACCGACGCAGCAAATCCCCTACCCTATGAGCCTGGCCGGAACCTGATCATGCAGAAGCCCGAGACCATGAATCCCCTCACTGCTCATCCTGTGCAGGCCGAGAGCCTGCAACAAATGGAATTTGACAAGGCAGGCCACTCCGATGTCACCGGCTCCCTTGATGACAAATTGATGGGTGCCAACTAGACAAAGCGCTCTTCCCCTATTTACCAAAAAAAGCCTGACTGGTTACAATAACCAGTCAGGCTTTTTTTGTGCAGCAATTCTCCACTCTTTCCGCAGGGGGAAAATTATCTGAGCAATGAGCCAACCTCCTGCCGGAACTCCTCTTCCAGGCGGCTATCCCCTATCTCTTTGATCAACAGCGCCATTAATTCGCCAAAGCGATCCTTGGCAGGCGAACCATTTGCCACCCATTTCTCCACACAGTCGCGGACCACTATAATGCCCACCGGCCCAATGGCCCGGGCCATGGAATCCTCAATTTTTCGGGCAATAGCAGCGAAGGGTCCTTCGCTCATCAGTTTATCAACATCAACAACCTTTGCCTTGGGCCTCAGGGCAGGTTTGGCCGCTGGGGAAGGAGCCGTCGCTTTTGCCGGCTCTGGCTGGCTCTGCAGGGTAGCAGGGTCAGGCTTTTCATTAATTAAATCTACCCCTGCCTTCAACTCGGCCACCAGCATGCTGGTGGTCATATTCACCAGCGGCATGCTGACCCCTGGATCACAGAGGGTTATCAGGGTGGCATGATCATCAATTTTTTTCAGTAACATCAATGAGGCCTCAGTCCTGATCTCGTAACTCATGACATCCAGTCCCACGGTAAGGGGATTACTGTAAAACCGTTTGACAAAGGCTCCTACTCTTTCCATGGCAGGAACCGTAAAATTGGTGGACAATGGCAGATCACAGGCAACCAGACCAAAGGTATCTGTATAAACGAATGTCCCCAGCACTCCCTTGAGCATTTTTATCTCTTTCAACAAGTCGTTCATTTATTTTCCAAATCTAAGTCTTGGCCCACATTTTCAAAAAAAATCAGCTGGACCTGAAAGTTGCTCTACCAAATACGCAAAAGCTCACCCTACAGGGAAACCCTTTGCACCATGGGGCGCAGACTCTCCGCCAAGGAACCCACTGAGGCATCACTTGAAAGTTCCAAACCCACAATAACCTGAGGGCCAGGAAGGATGAGCATCTTACTGCCCATCCTTTTGTTAACGACTAAACTCTGGGGTACAGAAATGCCCAGATCAACATTGAGCTTTTCCGTTTCAGAAAGCAGCATAGCAATATATGGCCCAACGGCCTGGTCGTTTTTATACTCGGCAAGGAGCAGGCCGTCCCGATCCAAAATGGTCAGCCCGGTCACGCCTTCCATGGATTTCAAGGCCTCAAACATGGGAGCAATGGTCGGCAGGATTGCTGGTTCTTCAGGTGCTGAGACCAGAGAAGCAGGATCAATCTCTGTTGCTGTCTGCGGCGATTGAGCCAGAGTAGCCGGATCTATCTCCCGGGCAACACCCTTGCCGGGTGAGGTTTTTTTCTTTTCTGCCGCCCCACCTTTACCACCGGCAGCGTGCTCTTGGCGTTCATCCTTCAGGCGGGCCGACTCGATGAGAATAAAACCAAGGGGCGCCTCAATCACCCTTTGCCGCTGCCGGCACAGCTGCTGGATAGTAATTTCCACGGGATCCCAGCAGGTTATTTCCAGAGCAGCCTCCTGCCCTTGCAAGGTGTCGGTGAAGGCATTCAGCAAATCGCCGTTGAGAAAAAAGAGCGTCCCCACCTGTGGACCTGAGGAGACATGGAGGGTGCATGTTTTTTTATCAAGGGAGAGGAGCTGCATAAAGGAAGAGAGAGAAACCCCGGAGATATGGCCCTTTTCCCCGGCCGCCAGTCCCTCTTTCACCTTTTCAATCAACACATCGAAATCAATAGGTTTTTCAATGTACTGGAAGGCCCCCATGGTATCAAGACGCTCCTCTATCTCTGAAGAGCCAAAGGCGGTCATGACAATAACCGGGATATCCGCATGCACAATACTTAACTGGGCAAGCAACTCGAACCCATCCATATCAGGCATCTTGATATCCGTAATAACCAGATCCACCTCTTCCTGGGCGATGACAGCCAGAGCCTCTATGCCATTATGGGCAGTGGCAATGGCAAAGGAGTCACTAAATTCCTTTAAACCGTCTTCCAGGCTCAGCAGAAAATTATTTTCATCATCCACAATTAATATTTTCTTCATACATTGTCCTTAAACTACTTGGATTCAAGCTCTTATTTAGCACAGGTGGCACGAATCTGCATCAGATCGGTCTGGCCTTCAAGTACCTTCCAGATGCCGTCCTGCATCAAGGTCAACATGCCGTTTGCCATGGCCTCATCCCGAATGTCAGCAACAGGGGCGTTGATGGCGATCTTACGTTGCAGGATGTCATTGTTGGCCAGGAGTTCGTGGACGGCCAGACGCCCCTTATAGCCGCCATGTTGGCATTTTGGGCACCCCTTGCTGCGATACAGGTCGACATTGAGATCTTTATCCGTCAAAGGATGCACCTTATGCTGACCATAGAGGGTGAGAATAAGGTCTTTTTCTTCCTGATCAGGCCGGTATTTCTCCTTACAATGGACACAGAGTCGACGCACCAAACGTTGGGCCAGAACACCAAGAAGAGAATCAGCGAAATTGAAGGGATCAATACCCATGCCGAGAAGACGGGTTACCGTCTCCGGGGCCGAATTTGTATGCAGAGTGGAAAAGACAAGATGCCCTGTCAAGGCCGCCTCTACGACGATTTCAGCTGTTTCCTCATCGCGGGTCTCACCAACCATGATAACATCAGGGTCGGCCCGCAGGAAGGCCCGCAAAACCCTGCCGAAATCAAGCTTGATTTTGGGTTGGATCTGCACCTGACGCAGACCATCCTGGACAATCTCCACCGGATCCTCAGCGGTCCACACCTTCCTTTGCGGGGTGTTTACCTTGGCCAGGGCCGCATGCAGGGTGGTGGTCTTACCAGAACCGGTGGGGCCCACCACCAGAATGAGGCCGTAGGGGACAGCCAGAATCTGGCTGAACTTGGCATAGACATGATCGAGGAGACCCATTTTTTCCAAAGGCATGGCGCCGCTGGCGGCCAGAACACGAAGAACCGCGTCCTCATTGCCGCCCACCGTGGGCAGGGTTGCCACCCTGAGTTCAATAATCTTGCCGGCCTTGGTCTTGAACTTTATCTTGCCGTCCTGGGGCATGCGCCGTTCTGAAATATCGAGTTTGGAGATGATCTTGACACGAGCCACCAGCGGCTTTTTAAACTGGGCGGGCACGGTCTTGTAATGAATACATTCACCATCAATCCGAAAGCGGATAAGAACACCTCGTTTGCCGGGCATGGCCTCAATATGGATATCAGAGGCATCTCTGGCATAGGCGTCCTCAATAATCTTGTTGACCATCTGCACGACAACACCCTCGGCAACTACGCCGGTATCCGGGACCTGCTCCTCCTCTTCTTCAGTCTCATCGACAAGTTCCAACTGTTCAAAAAGATCGTCACCTTCATCAAGATCTGCTACGGCTTCTTCCATGCCATAATAGACATCAATGAACTTATCTATATCATCCTTCAGGGCTACGGCAAGCTCAAGGTCATTGATATTAAGGGACATCTTGACATTGTCAGCCCGGACAATGTCCGTGGGGTTATCTATGGCCAGCAGGAGATTATGATCCTCGTCGTAGAGGGGAATGCACTTATTGGTGCGAAAGAATTTCTGGGTGATCCCCTTAACGCAATTGGGCTTAGGACCAACACTACCCTCGGTATAGGCCACAAAAGGGCACCCATAATATTCACTTAACGACTTACCCAGCTCGCCCTTGTCAACACTATAACTTTCAACAAGAACCGCCTCGATGGATTTGGCCTGCTGCTGCGCTTTTTTCCGGGCCTGCTCAAGGTCACTGGCCACCAGGTAGCCACCACTGATGAGACGGAAGAAACGCCCTGATTTCTCGGCGTTTTGTTTGATATGCTCAAGCCTTTTTCCGGCTTCACGATAGGTGGAATCGAGAGAACAGATCGCCTCCAAAGCGCGCATGGTCTCCTTCATGTTGCCGTTTTGTTCCTGGGTCACGGCCAGGCGATCCAGGATATCCAGCCGATCCTTGTCTTCGAGCCCCCCGTCGCTTAAGGCCTTTTCGAAATAATCAACTGCTTCGTAAGGCCTCTCAAGACGGTTATAACATTGACCAATGTGAAAACAGATGATCCCGGGCTTAATGGAAGAGTCAAAAAGCTTATGCAGTTCCTCGATGGCCTCCTGAAAGAAACCTGCCTCAACCAGGCCCTCGCAATTCTCCAGACGATTCTCATCGGCGGCGCCGCCCTGTTTTGACACTTCCTGGATATGGACCTCTTCAGGTCCACGGGCGGTCTCTAAACGCTCCTTGATCTGGCCAAAAAGCGTGGCATGCTTTTCGGCATCAAGTTTGGCCAGGAGCTCCTCATAAATGGCGCACGCCTCTTTATCAAGACCATGGGTCTTATAGAGCTCGGCTTCGGCGAGCCGATCTTCAAAATAGTCTTTAGATTCCGACATTGATATTATCATGGGTAAAAGAGCTGAAAACTACTCCAGAAGAGTTCAAGCGGCATGGGGCAGGCGCCAATCACGAATAACACTATAAAACTAGAGCCTGCGGACATCAATGACGGGGATGGCAACGCCAAAATCAGAAGAAATCGTCCCCCCCACCAGATCTCCGGCCGGGGAAGAGCTGGCGCTCCAGCTATACTGGTCATCGATCTCAAGGATTTCAAGAGGAGAATCCCCCACAACAACCCCACCTTTGGCAACCTGAAAAAGAACCACCACATGTTTGCCATCCCCACCGGCAGCGGGCAGAGGCAGCTCCAGAACAGGAAACTCCAGATTGGCCAATTCTTTATTACTCTTTTCGGCAAGGGCCCCACGGAATTTGGCCTGCAAGTCGGTCCAGGGCCATGTTTTCAGTTTTTTTAATCTCAACGACTGCTGCCGGGCGATACCGCCATTGCCAAATCCTGCCGGCCCTTCAAAACAGACCTGCTCAGGAATAAAGGCAACATATTCCCCCCGCCAGCGCCCCAGCAACAGGGAGGACCAGGGACAGGAAGAGGAAGAGGAGACATCTGCAGCAGCGGCACCAACCGCCTGAGGCGTGGAAAGGGGTGCGGTTGCGGCAAGAAACTTCGGCAAGGGCGGCAGAGGGCCGAAATCGCCATCAAGGGCTGCCGCCAGATAGTGAAGCTGAGCCATTAAACCACTCCGTATCTCAAAATGAATGGCATGTAGTTTATGCTGGCCCTCCATATCCGCGAACATTTTTTCAATGGGGGCAATGCGCCGGGCACAAAGGTTAAGGACCTGCAGATGATACTGCATCAGCATCTGGCACTCTTTGCCCACTTTAATGGTGATGGATACCGGATCTGTGACGGGCATGACCGTCCCATACCGACCAGCCAAGGCGCCTTTAAGCTGTTCCTGTTGCTCGGCAAGCTGCTTACGGACAGATTTTATCACCACATGGAGCTTGGCCAGGCTGGCCGTTTTTCCGAAAAAATTCTCAACAGGAATGAGGCGCTTATCAATAAGCTGTTCCAGACGGCTGCTATGATTTTTAAGGGCAGTCTGAAAAGCCGGCGGCAGTGGCGGGGCCGCACTTGCCGTCAGGGGAGCAATAAACGCCCCCCCCTGCTCCGGAAGCACTGTCGACAAGGCATTTTGGGCCTGCTCCAGCTGCTTTCTGGTTTCGGCGCTGTAGGGTTGGCCCTCCAGGGCCGCCGCCGTCAAGGCGGTCAAGCTGCTTTTCAAGGCCAGGGGTCCGGAGGTGGGCACACTTTCCGGCGCATCACTCATGATAGCGAGGAGCTTATGCATCAGAGCAATGATGCCGCCTTCACCCACCAAGGGTCCCAGATCATACTCCCGGGCCACCTTATCCAGCAGATCCCGCATATTGCCGGCATTGGAACGGCTCACTTCCCAGTCAAGGGTCATCAGGGCCTGATCCAGCTTACTCAGGAGCTCCGGCTTTTGGGCCTTGCCAGCCGGGGAAGCCGCACTTGCCACAGGGGGGGATTCGCTGCCAGGCCGGCTCTCAAGTTCCAAGGCAGGGGCGTCCTTTCCTGGAGGCGGAGCCGGCGT
This sequence comes from Desulfobulbaceae bacterium, assembly GCA_024637145.1. GTDB lineage: Bacteria > Desulfobacterota > Desulfobulbia > Desulfobulbales > SURF-16 > BM506. Next base: position 2,520 of record JAGXFQ010000035.1, on the reverse strand, counting down.
GCCCACGTACTTCACCTCATTGGTGGCCGGGTCTATCTCAATCTGGCGCACCGCATTGAAAAGATCATCTACGGCATCTGATATTTTTGATTTGAAATCACCCTGATCGCTTAGTTCGTCACTGCCCATCAGCCCTTACTCCTTATCTGGTAATCCCTTACGCAATTTGCCCTGCATCTTGTAAAGGATTGTAAATCAACGTGGCGACCCTGCGAGTTACTGCAGCCTCACAAAATCATCGTTATTTATTAAAGAGATGCTTGTTTGCCACATAATTGACCGTGCGCTTGCTTATTTCCTTGAGGGTCTCAAACACTCCGGGGCCTTTAGTGGCAATGGCCTCGAATCCGGGCACCTGGTATACCTGATTCAAGTCCTGCTCGAGCTCTTCAACGGACAAGGTAGGTACCGGGGTATCACAGAGATCCCTTTTGTTATACTGAAGCACCAAAGGCATTTCCTTGAGATCCAGGCCATGATCGGCAATATTGCGGCGCAGATCATCAAGGCTTTCAATGTTGCGTTCCTGTCGTACCTTGAGGGGATCTGCCACAAAAACAAGACCATCCACTCCCTTGAGAACCAGTTTCCGGGTGGCCTCATACATTACCTGGCCTGGAACGGTGTAGAGCTGAATACGGATATCAAATCCACTGATCTTGCCCAGGTTAAGGGGGAGAAGATCAAAAAAGAGGGTTCGATCACCCTTGGTGTCAATGGTCAACATCTTGCCACGATCATTGTCGCTCATGGCATTATAAATATAGAGAAGATTCGTGGTCTTCCCACATCTTCCCGCACCATAATAAACAATCTTACAGTGTATTTCTTTCCTGCCCAGGTCAATTAAGGCCATTGATTACCCTTCAAAAATTCTATTGATATCCGCAGCCAGCTCGTCAACACGGACACGAACCAGGCCAAGGGAAACATCATCCCCAAAGATACTGACTAAGATCATCTCGCCACCCAGCCTGGCAAAATGAATATTGGCCTTTTCCCCCTTATGATAGAGAAGGGAAAAGTCATTTTCACCGATAAGCTTGGCGATCTGCGAGGTTGCCCCGAAATTTGCGGCGGTCAAGGCTGCCAAGGAAAGGGCATCCACCCCATCAGTATCTTGACCGCAATGGGCCAAAATATTCCCGGCGCCATCAATAACCAGGACAGTCTGAACGTTTTCACTGATCAGCTTGTCATTGATTATTGATTTTACCCCACCAACAGCATCTGCTGTCAAAATCATGTCTGCCACGTACTCTCCCCCTCCTTATTTTTATAAGATCTCCTTCTTTCAGCCACCAGGGGCCTGAAATCAGAAGCAATAAAACTTACCATGCGAGATCCCTTACAAATCACTTGAAACTTTCTCCATTTTCGGCATCTTAGCCACTGCTGTAAAAGAGGTGATATTAAGGATCAGGTTACCGTTTGCTCTTCCATAGATTTACCCCAAAAAAACCTTGTCAAGAAGCAACAAATTGAAATAACAAAAAAAATTGGAGACTTGGAGCCCCCGATGAGGTGAATTTCATCAGCAGCATAGGTGTTGTCGACAGAAATAGCGGGGAACCCTTCATTTAAGCTGTCAAAACAGAGACATTTCTTACCCAATTGTGGATACCAACTTCTTGCTGCACTGTCAACAAACATCCTGGCCCTTGACTGGCCCCTTTTCTTTGTCAGCAGCATCTTGACCATGAGCCATTGCGGGAAAAGGTTATTGCCCCTGGCGCCAAAAAAATCTTGCATTCCAGTCCGTATCTTTCATAAAGAGAGTCCCCCCTTGCCGCCTCAACCCGGTTGAAAAAAGGGGGCGAGACCGGCTGAGGCACAAAAAAATTCCAGGGGCGCCGTTTTTCAACGGCTGCCGCCCCCAGAGGAAGTTCCCCATGTATACCCCCATAATCGGCACCCTTGGCTACATCCTCTCCCCTGATGGCGGCGACATCCTCCTGGTCCATCGCCAGGGCCGCAAGGAGGATCACCATCTCGGCAAATACAATGGCCTGGGAGGCAAAATGCAAGAGGGTGAGGATGTTGTCACCTGCATGCGCCGGGAAATCTATGAAGAAGCGGCTCTGCGATGTACGGCAATGCAGTTGCGCGGCACTGTTAACTGGCCCAATTTCGGCCCCCAAGGGGAAAACTGGCTGGGCTTTATCTTTCTTATCACCGCCTTTTCAGGAGAGCCCAAGAAGACAAACCCGGAGGGCACCCTGGCCTGGCACCCCCTTACCAGCCTGGACACCCTACCCATGTGGCCGGGAGATCGTCACTTTCTCCCCCTGGTCTTTGACAGGGATCCGCGCCCCTTCCATGGCTCTATGCCCTACCAGAACGGCCAGCCAAAGAGCTGGAGTTTCCAGCGCCTCTAGTACTCCGTAAAACTTAAATGTACGTGTAGAATTTCGTTATTGCATTCGAACCACAAAGACACGAAGGCACAAAGAAAAACATAAAAACAAGAAGCTCTTCGTGTTTTTGTACCCCTCAAGGGGGTATTAAAAAGAATGCCTT
>JAGXFQ010000034.1 GCA_024637145.1 Desulfobulbaceae bacterium | reverse complement strand
GATCGCCTTCCAGACCAACCTGCTGGCCTTAAACGCCGCCGTGGAAGCGGCCCGGGCCGGTCGCCACGGCAAGGGCTTTGCCGTGGTGGCGGAAGAGGTGCGCAACCTGGCGGCCCGCAGCGCCAAGGCGGCCAAGGAGACCGCCGAGCTCATCGAAGGCTCGGTGGCCAAGACCGAAAACGGCACGGAGATCGCCAGCCGCACCGCCACCTCCCTGCAGGAGATCGTCACGGCCATCACCAAGACCACCGATCTGGTGGGGGAGATCGCCGCCGCCTCCAGCGAGCAGGCCCAGGGCATCTCCCAGGTCAACGAGGGGCTGGGCCAGATCGACCAGGTCACCCAGACCAATACCGCCAATGCCGAGGAAGGTGCGGCCGCGGCCGAGGAACTCTCCAGCCAGGCCGATCATCTGCGCAGCCTGATGGCCACCTTCGTGATCCGGGGCGGCTCCAGGGGCACTCAACGCAGCCTGCCCGCCTCCATCCCCAGTGGTAAAAAACAAGGGGGCTCGGAGTTCAAGGGCTGGGACAGCCAGGGGGCAACCGCCAAAAAAATCCGGCCCAGCGAGATGATCGCCCTGGATGACCGGGAGCTCGGCAAATATTAACCTCAAGGAGCCAAGGGGCGGCCTGCGGGCCGCCCCTGCCTGAAGATGAACACCAGCCAACTTGTTATCAATGATCAGGAATTCCATCTTATTCGCACCCTGGTCTCCCAGCGTTTCGGCATCAACCTTACCGACCAGAAACGTTCCCTGGTGGTGGGCCGCCTGCAGAAACTGCTTAAGGACCAAGGCTTTACCAGCTTCAAGGATTATTACCAGGCCGTGGTGCGCGACAACAGCGGTGCGGCCCTGGACAAACTGATCAACCGAATTTCCACCAACTACACCTACTTCAACCGCGAACAGGCCCATTTTGATTTTTTTGTTCATAGCGTCCTGCCGCCCCTTACCAGCCACCTGCGCAGCTGCAACAAGCAGGATCTACGGATCTGGAGCGCCGGTTGCTCCTCCGGGGAGGAACCCTATATGCTGGCCATGCTGATGATGGACTACCTGGGTGAGGAATATGGCGGCTGGAGCGCCGGGGTGCTGGCCACGGACATCTCCGACCAGGCCCTCTCCCGGGCCCGCCTGGGCCTCTACGATGAGGAGAAGATAGGCCGGCTTGCCGGCCCCTTGCGGACAAGATATTTCCAGCGCCAGACGGACGGCAACTGGCAGGCGAAAGAGCAGCTCAAGAGCCAGGTCACCTTCCGGCGCTTCAATCTGATGAACCGCCATTTCCCCTTTAAAAGGCCTCTACAGGTGATCTTTTGCCGCAACGTCATGATCTATTTTGATGCCCCAACCAGAGATGCCCTGGTCCAACGATACCATCAATCCCTGGAGCCGGGGGGGTATCTCTTTTTGGGACACTCGGAAACCCTGGGCCGGGAGCAGAGCGCTTTTAAATACATCATGCCCGCTGTTTACCGGCGGCAATAACAAGGAAACAACTCATGCAAGGCAACCGCAAAATACGGGTACTGGTGGTTGATGACTCCTCCCTGGTGCGCTCTATTCTCACCGCGGGTCTCAATCAGGACCCCGGCATCGAGGTGGTGGGCAGCGCCCCCGACCCCTTTGTGGCCAGGGACCGCATCGTTGAGCTCCGGCCCGATGTCCTGACTCTGGACGTGGAGATGCCGCGAATGGACGGGGTGGAGTTCCTGCGCCGCCTGATGCCGCAGTTCCCCCTGCCGGTGGTGATGGTCAGCGCCCTGACCAAAAAGGGCCAGCAGATCACCCTGGAGGCCCTGGAAGCCGGGGCCGTGGATTTCGTCACCAAGCCGAGCACGGATGTGGCCCGGGGCCTGACCGCCATGCTCATGGAGCTGCGCACCAAGGTCAAAATTGCCTCCACCGCCAATGTCTCCCACTGGAAAAATCAGCGGACCGCCCTCTTTGCCGGCAAGATACTCACTTCTCCCAAATCCCTGGCCGAATCCACCGACAAGATCATCGCCATAGGCGCCTCCACCGGGGGCACCGAAGCGATCCGCCAGATCGTCACCTGCTATCCCGTCAACACGCCGGGAGTGGTGGTGGTCCAGCATATGCCCGCCGGTTTCACCAGGATGTTCGCCGAACGCCTCAACGGCCTGTGCGCCATGCAGGTCAAGGAGGCGATGAGCGGCGATCGGGTCATGCCGGGCCGGATCCTCATTGCCCCGGGGGAAAAACACCTGCGGGTCCACCGCTCCGGCGGCATGTATGAGGTGGAGTGCCGGCCCGGAGAAAAGGTCTCCGGCCACTGCCCTTCGGTGGATGTGATGATGCATTCGGTGGCCGCCCACGCCGGGCGCAATGCCGTGGGCATCATGCTCACCGGCATGGGCAGGGACGGGGCCGCCGGCATGCTGGCCATGCGCCAGGCCGGAGCCAGAAATATCGCCCAGGACAAACAAAGCTCCGTGGTCTTCGGCATGCCCAAGGAGGCCTTTGCCAACGGCGGGGCCGAACAGCTGGTGGTGCTCACCAAGATTGCCGAAACCTCACTGGCCCTGCTGGCCTGAAAGGAAATAAAAACATGAATACGCCCATATCCGAAGACGTAATGATTATCCAGGAGTTCACCCAGGAGTGCACCGATCTGCTGGACAGCCTGGAGCCGGCAATCGTTGGTTTCGGGGAATTCACCAAGGAGAGCGCTTTTGCACCCACCGACGAAAGCATGCCCATTCTCCATGAAGTCTTCCGCCTCTTCCATTCCATCAAGGGCAGCGCCGGATTCCTTAATTTCAGTCATATGTCCACCACGGCCCACGCCGCCGAAAACCTGCTGGACAAGATCCGCAAGGGCGAAAAGGAGATGAGCGCCGATGATGTGGACCTCCTGTGCCGGACCTGCGATTTCATGCGGGCCACCCTGGACCAGGTGGCGACCCATCTCAGCGACGGGCTGATGGCCGAACCTGCGGCCGAGCTTACCGCCAGACTGAAACAGAATCTGGAAGCAGAGGCCGGGCCAGCCGTTACCCAGGCCGAGGCCATGCAATCCGGCAGCCTGGATCTTGCCGTTACCCCCGCCATGATCGCCGCCTTTGTTCAGGAGGCCGAAGAGCAGCTCCAAGAGGTGGAGGCGGGACTGGTGACCTGGAGCGATGGCGGCGAAAAACCGGAGCTGATCGCTGAACTGTTCCGCAAAATGCACAGCTTCAAGGGCAACTGCGGCTTTGTCGGCCTGGCCGATCTGGAGCGCCTGAGCCATCGGATCGAAACCGTCCTGGATGTCGTCAAGGCAGGCGCCGGCAAACCTACGGCCAAACCGGCCGAGGCCCTTCTTAATCTCTGTGACATCCTGAAAGAGGCCCTGGCCGGCATCTCCCAAGGCGGCCCCGGCACCATCGACGGCCTGGAGCTCTACCTGGAATTGCTGGAAGACCTGATTCCCAGTGACTGGGGCAACAGCCCGCCAGCCCCCAGGCCCCCCCAGCTGGGGGAAATTCTGGTCAGCCAGGGCGATGTTGACGAGGAAACCCTCAATGAGGCCTTGGCCACCCAGACCAGACCCCTTGGTGAGATCCTGATGGAAAGCGGCTCCGTGACGGCAGACAAAATTTCTGAGGCCCTGGACTGCCAGCGCCGCTCCACCGGGCTGGCCCAGCCAGCCGCCACCACCCCGGTTGCTGCCCTGAAACGCCAGGATCTGCGGGTTGATCTGGAGAAGATCGACACCCTGATCAACCTGATCGGCGAAATGGTCATCGCCGAAAACATGTTGATCAACAGCCCGGATCTGGAAGGATTGGAACTGGAAAATTTCGGCAAGGCCTCCCAGCAGATGAGCAAAATCGTCAAGGAGCTGCAGGAGGTTACCATGACCATCCGCATGATCCCGGTGGCAGGACTTTTTAACCGCATGACCCGTCTGGTCCACGATCTGTCCCGAAAATCGGCCAAAAAAGTCGACCTGCTCACCCTGGGTACGGAAACAGAGGTGGACAAGACGGTGATTGAAAAAATCACCGACCCCCTGGTCCACCTGATCCGCAACTCCATGGATCACGGCCTGGAAGGCCCGGAGGAGCGGCTGGCAGCCGGCAAAGAGGCCACCGGCACTCTGCGCTTAAGCGCCAGCCACCAGGAAGGCGAGGTGCTGATCAGAATCGAGGATGACGGTCGCGGCCTCAATCGCGCCAAAATTCTCAAAAAGGCCCTGGAAAAAGGTCTGCTCACCGGCAATGGCGACGAGTTGAGCGACAAGGATGTGGCGGCCCTGATCTTCTTGCCCGGCTTTTCCACGGCCGACCAGGTCACCGATGTTTCCGGCCGGGGGGTGGGCATGGACGTGGTCAAACAGAACCTCAACCAGATCAACGGCAAGATCGACGTTGACAGCAGCCCCGGCCAGGGCACCCTGATCACCCTGCGGATTCCGCTGACCATGGCGATTATCGACGGCATGATGGTCAAGGTGGGCAGCAGCCGGTACATTATCCCCATTCTGGCCATCCGCGAATCCTTCCGCCCCACGGCCCAGAGCATCACCGTGACCCCGGACGGTCGAGAGATGGTCAAGATACGGGATCGTCTCTTTCCGGTGTTGCGCCTCCACCGCCTGCACCAGATCTCTGCCGCCTGCGAGACCCTGGAAAACTCCATTCTTATCCTGCTGGAAAACCAGGGCCGTCATGTCTGCCTCATGGTGGATGAAATTATCGGCCAGCAGCAGACCGTGATCAAGGGACTCTCTGAATATATCGGCCATATCGGCCAAGTCCGCTGCGTCTCCGGCTGCACTATTCTCGGCAACGGCGATGTGTGCCTGATCCTTGATGCCGGCAACCTTGCGGAAATTGACCCGGTGGCCCTCTGAAAAAGGGGCCCACCCACACCTTTTCCACCCTGCCAACCCATTGCCGAACCCTACAAAGGAGCTGTTCCATGAAAATATTGCTTGTCGAAGATGATTTTATCAGCCGCACGGTGCTACAGGGGATAGTGGCCCATCTCGGGGTCTGCCACCAGGCCATGGACGGCAAGGAGGCCGTAAGCGCCTACCGCCGCGCCCTGGCGGAAAACGATCCCTACAATCTCATCTGTCTCGACATCATGATGCCCAATATGGACGGCCAGGAGACCCTGCTGCGCATCCGCGCCCTGGAAAAGGAGCATGGCATCGGCGGCAGCGACATGGTCAAGGTGATCATGACCACCGCCCTCAACGATCCCAAGAGCATCATGGCCGCCATGGTCAAGGGTTCCTGTGACGGCTATCTGGTCAAACCGATCCAGCGCGGCACCCTGCTGGCCAAATTGCGCGAAATCGGTCTGATCAGCCAATAAGCAACAAGGAAATTCTGCATGTTTTCAGGAGCCACAAGCATGGCGCATATCAAGGTGGTGGGGGTGGGCGAATTCGCTGTTTCCAATAATCCGGATGAGGTGATCAAGACCTTTGCCCTGGGTTCCTGCGTTGCCGTGATCTTTCTTCATCAACCGAGCCGCTCGGTGGCGCTGATCCATGTCGCCCTGCCCGATTCCGGGATTAACCCCGCCATGGTAGCTGAGCGGCCCGCCTATTTTGCCGATACCGGCATCGCCGCCACCATCAAGGCCCTGGCCCAGTGCAGCGGCGCCGGCGCCGGTCTGAGCAAGGGCATGGTGGTCAAAATGGCCGGCGGCGCCAATCTGATGGATGCCAACAACACCTTCAACATCGGCAAGCGCAATGTGCTGGCCCTGAAAAAAATCCTCTGGCCTCTGGGCATGGGCCCGGTGGCGGAGGATGTGGGGGGCAGCTTCAGCCGCACCGTCACCGTGGCCGTGCAGAGCGGCAGGGTTATCCTCTCCTGTGCCACCAAGGGGGAATGGGAGATATGAACCACCAGCCGGGCCCAGCCACCATGCCCACCAACAACCATGGGAGAAAAAAAATGCGGATAGCCATTGTCGATGATTCAGGAACGGCCCGGATGTTTATCCGACGCTGCCTGGAAATTGCCGGGTTCCATGAGGCGGAGATCATCGAGGCCGAAAATGGCCGCGAGGCCCTGGAAGCGATCCGTCTCCATCCCGTGGATCTCCTGCTCACCGATCTGACCATGCCGGTAATGGACGGCCTGACCCTGCTCAAGTGGCTCAAGTCCAACCCCAGATTTGTCCAATTACCGGTGCTGGTGATCACCAGCACCGGCAACCCGGCCAGGGAACGGGAACTTCTTAAGCTGGGGGCCATGGCGGTGATCAGCAAGCCGGTTTCGCCGGCCAGGCTCAACGAGGTCCTCCAGGCCCTGCTGCCCCCGGCAGAGGGCTGTACAGACCAACCCTTTGCGGAGAAACCAAGCCATGACTGACCAGAATGAGACCCACCACCGTCCCTGGCAAGACGAGATGCTGCAGGTGGTGGCCGAGATCATTGAGGACACCGCCTTCAGCGAGGTACGGGGGTGTGCCCTTGCTCCGGTTTACCACCAAGAAGCCCGGGGCGTCTCACTGCTGATCCACGACCCGGTCCAGGGGGAATTTCTGCTCTTTATGGACCAGGAACTACTGACCCATCTAAGCACTCTGGTCTACGGCCCCTCCTTCGCCGCGATCAACAGCAGCCTTGAAGAAGATTTTCTGGCTGAGTTGCTTAACATCATTGCCGGTCGTTTTCTAGCCGCCATCCTGCCGCCGGAACAGGGCTTCAGCCTCGGCATCCCGGCCGGCGCCGCAGGACCCATCACCTGCCCGGCCCCCCCCTGCCTCAGCTGGCATTTCAGCGTCGACGAGATGCCCTTCACCCTGCTGCTCCACGGCGAGAGCATCCTCACCCTGGCCCCTTAACGCGGCACTGGATCTCCCCTGGCAAAAATGGGACCAGAGCCCATAAAACAGCCACGGGACGGGGCACGAGCCGCTGAAAACTTCACGGCGGCTTGTTAACGATAACGGGTCTGGGTTCCTGCAAAGCAGGCTTACTGAAAAGTATCGGGGCTGACAAGAGGGGGAGCCAAGGAGAAGATCTCAAAAAAGGAGGTCCTCTCCGGTCTGGGGTTTTTGAGACGCCCTTCCAGACCTTGCGGGTTCTCCAACTAGCCTTTGCGGATAAAAAACCTGAAAAAACCATCCCCCTTCTTATCGCCAAGAAAGAGATGGCCGCAACGGTCACACCAGTTTGGCAGATCGTTCTGGGAACCTGGATCCGTACCCATAACCTCTAAAATTTGTCCTGAATTGAGATCATTGATTGCCTTTTTCGTTTTGAGCAGCGGCATCGGGCAACTCAAGCCTTTCGTATCCAAGATTTGATCCGGTGTAATGCTTTCCACATCCATGCGCGACCTCCCATGATTTTGATCGAGTTTTTATCAAAATAATATCCTTGCGCCTTTAGAGAGCAAGATCCGGGCCATAACAGCAAGAAAGAGTCTTGCCTGCTGTTATGGCTGGAAATTCAAGGGAGGCTTCCTTTTTTTTGGGAACAGGGGCATGGCGGGGGGGGATCCGTTAGGGATTTCACCATTATTTATCGGGAAAATCCCCACCAGAGAACACGAAGTCGCTTTTTTGCGATTCCGAAAAAGCGGAAAAAAAGAGGGGGCCAAGCCATAAGCCGAGAGCAGCGATACCTTGAGGACAAAAGGAGGCCGCCATTTCCGGCAATGACGGCGACGCAGTTCTCCGTACCGGGTCCGTTTGATCTCGCCGGTTACCGAAACAGCTTCCTCAGTATCTCTTACCTGGACTACATAGCATGGGATATCCTTCACAAATTAATAATGACCGCGCCAAACAATATCGAATTTAACCAATAATTCAAATAGGAAATATCTATAACAATAGGACAAGCCATAGCTCCCGGATCCAAATTCCCTCCAGGCCCCAGGCGGGGAGGCCGCGGCGAAGAAAAGAACGGGGCAAAATAAAAAACGGGAACCCTTTGGCCAGAGGGAACTCTTTATTTTAAGACTGCAATAAAATGCATTCACTCCTTTCTTCATTTTTTTCTCCTCTTCACCTTCTGCCAGGAAGGTGGAAAAGACCGATGCTCCTCCCAAGCATCGGTCTTTTTTTATGCCTTTTCAGCCAAGCAGCAGCCACCTCTGCAAAGAGGCCTTTTTTTTGACACCACAACGCCGTGCCCCTGCCCCGGCCTTCTTCCGCCGGCAGGTCCCCTGGCGGGGCACTCTCTTTTATTTCCCTGGTGAGAAAAATTCTGCCTGAAATAAAAAAACACGGAACCTCTTGGCCCAGGGGAACTCTTTATTTTAAGACTGCATACAAATGCATGTACTCCTCTCTTCATTTTTTTCTCCTCTCACCTTCTGCAAGGAAGGTGGAAAAGGTCGATGCCCCCTCCCTGGCATCGACCTTTTTTTATGCCTTTTAAGCACGCAGCGGCCGCGCCCTTCTTATTGAAACCGATCTTGCCACCAGCAGCAGGCCTCTGCCGTCTGCCGGAAGCAAGAGCAGGCCCCCTTGTGGGGCGCTCTCTTTTAGACGGCGAGAAAAGTTTGGCTCAATGGAAAAAAACACGGAACCTCTTTGCCCGGGGGAACTCTTTATTTTAAGTCTGCATACAAATGCATGCTCTCCTTTCTTCATTTTTTTCTCTCCTCACCTTCTGCAAGGAAGGTGGAAAAGACCGATGCTCCTCCCAAGCATCGGTCTTTTTTTGTGCCCATCAGCCATCCTCACAACAGAGCCCAAAAAAAGCGCCGGGGGAATGTAAGGAAAAGGGCCTGCAGGGGACTCTTTTTTTGCCACTTTTCATTTTTTCTGGTATATTCTCCGCCTTCTCTGGTCCGTCCAGAAAAATCGTGCAACTTCAGGCAATATCAATATAATTCGGAGGACACCCCCATGAAAATTATTCTCTTAGGCGCCCCCGGTGCCGGCAAAGGCACTGTGGCCAAACAACTCACCCAACTCGACGGCTCCGTCCAGATCTCCACCGGCGACATCCTGCGCGGCGCTGTGCAGGCCGGCAGTGAACTCGGTAAAGAGGCCAAAGGCTACATGGACCGCGGCGACCTGGTCCCAGACAGCCTGATCATGGGGATCATGGAAGCACGCCTGCAGGAAGATGACTGTGAAAAAGGTTTTCTGCTCGACGGTTTCCCCCGCACCATTCCCCAGGCCGAGGCCCTCACAGAACTCCTTGCCAAGCTGGACATCAGCCTGGACATGGTGGTCAACATCGATGTGCCCCGCGACGTCATCTTTGACCGGCTCTGCACCCGCCGCACCTGCGAGAACACCAAGTGTCAGGCCATTTACAACGTCAAGAGCATGCCCCCCAAGAAAGAGGGTATCTGCGACAAGTGCGGCAGCCCCATTGTGCAGCGGGCCGATGAGACCCAAGAGGCCATTGCCCATCGCCTGGACACCTATAATGAGAAAACCGCGCCCCTGGCCGGCTTCTACGAGAAGAAAGGCCTGCTGAAGACCATCACCGGCACCTCCAGTGACGCCGTGGTTAACGGCATCAAGAAAGAGCTGGGAATTTAAAGGCTGAAGGCTGACGCTATTAGGCTCACCGTTTTTTCTCAACACAAAGGCACAAAGGCACAGAGTTTTTTCTTTGTGTCTTTGTGCCTTTGTGGTTTTAAAGCAGGGTACCCATGACCAATTCACCTATCACCATCATCGGCGGCGGCCTGGCCGGTTGCGAGGCGGCCTGGCAGGCGGCAAATCACGGCGCCCAGGTCACCCTCTACGACATGAAACCGGACGTCTTCAGTCCGGCCCATGAATCACCGGATTTAGGGGAACTTGTCTGTTCCAACTCTTTTCGTTCCAATGATCCCGCCTCTGCCGTGGGTCTTCTTAAAGAAGAAATGCGCCTCCTTGGCTCCCTGCTCATGGCCGTGGCCGAAGAGACCAGGGTACCAGCCGGCCAGGCCCTGGCAGTGGACCGCCAGAAATTTGCCGCCGCCATCACCAGAGCCATTACCGACCATCCCAATATTGAAATTATCCGTAAGGAGATAAAGGAACTGCCTGCTGACGGCATCACCATCCTGGCCTCAGGCCCCTTAACCGCCACGGATCTGGCCGCGGATCTGGCCCGCCACACCGGGGCCGAACACCTGGCCTTCTACGATGCCATTGCTCCCATTGTCACGGCCGACTCCCTGGACCGCACCATCATCTATCAGGCCTCCCGCTACGATGATGGTCCCGGCGATTACCTCAACTGCCCCTTCAGCCCGGCAGAGTACCAACGCTTCATCGAGGCCCTGGCCGCCGCTGACAAGGTGCCGTTAAAGAGCTTTGAGGCCCAGAAATATTTTGAGGGCTGTCTGCCCATTGAGGTGATGCTTGAGCGCGGGGTGGACACCCTGCGCTTTGGGCCCATGAAACCAGTGGGCCTGCCCGACCCCCGCACCGGGCGTGATCCCTACGCCGTGGTCCAGCTGCGCCTGGAAAACAAGGAGGGCAGTCATTATAATATGGTGGGGTTCCAGACCAAGCTCAGCTACCCGGCCCAGAAGGAGGTCTTTCGCCTCATTCCCGGCATGGAAGAGGCCGAATTTGCCCGCCTCGGCTCCATCCACCGCAACACCTTTGTCTGTGCTCCGGAGGTACTGCTGCCCTCCCTGCAGCTCAAAAACCATCCCCATATCCTGCTGGCCGGTCAGATCAGCGGCGTGGAGGGGTATGTGGAATCCACGGCCATGGGCCTGCTGGCCGGCCGTAACGCCGCCCGCCTCCACCAGGGCCTAGCGCCCCTGCTGCCGCCCCCAGACACAGCCCACGGTGCCCTGATCCGCCACCTCACCGAGCCGCTGGGCAAGCATTTCCAGCCCTCCAACGTCAACTACAGCCTCTTTGCCCCCTTTGACAAAGGGGCCTTCCGGGCCAGCCAGCCGGAACTGCCGCCGCTCCCCCAAAAGGGCCGGCGTCGTTCCCGCATCTCCAAAAGAGACAAGGCCGCCTTCCGCAGCCACCTGGCCCTCCAGAGCCTCAAGCGCTGGCTGGCCTCTCTCTAACAATTTGCTGACAAAAGGGCCTTGTTCCGGGGCAGAACAAGGCATATCTTGACAACTCTGCGTATTTATACAAAGAGTACAGAAGTTCTTTTCTCAGTTAACAGGGACGCCTTGCTAGCTGAGTCTCACTGTCAAGGCGAAGTGCAGGGCCCTATGAACGAAAAGCAGAAAGCGACTCTCATCGTCAGTCTCATCATCACCCTTCTGGCAATCTCCCTGGTCTGGCAAGGGACACGGCAACACGCCCGGCTCCTGGAAAACCAGATCGAGACGGCCCAGGCTGAGCTGCAGGCCTCCATCTCCACCATGGAGGCCTTTTCCTTTACCCCCTATCGCAAACGCATCAAAAATCTGCTGGAGACTAACCCGGAGATCGGTGCGGCCTTTGCGACCCGGGACCGGCAACTCCTCCTTAACACGGTCTTACCCAAATATGAGGCCATGCAGCTTGAGAACAGGTTTTTCAAGATCATGCATTTCCATCTCCCCAACGGCAGAACCTTCCTCCGCGCCCACGAACCTGATTTCTACGACGACGACCTTACCCTGATCCGGCCCATGATCGCCTGGGTCAATGAACACCAGAAACCCACCTCCGGCTTTGAAGTGGGCCGGTTCGGCCCTTTTTTCCGCGTGGTGGAGCCCATCTTCCATAACGGCGTCTATCTGGGGGCCCTTGAGTTCGGCATTGTCGCCAACCAGATTCGGGACCTGCTGGAAAGAGAAGAAGAACTGCACGTCACCACCTATTTTGACCAGGATGTCTTGGCAAAGGCCCTGCTCTTTGACCAGGAAGACCTGCCCCAGCTTGGCCGCTTCCAGTTGCTTAGCCACAGCCGGGAAGACCTCTTCCACCACCTCCCTGCCTCCATCAACTGCAGCAAACCTTCCCAGCGCCTGACCATGGCGGGGCACAGCTATATTCTTTATTGCCGCTCTATCTTTAAAGATTTTCAACAGCAGAATATCGGCGGCATTCTGGTGCTGCAGGACATCACCGAGACCCTGGCTGCCAAAAAGACCTTTCTCCTGCAATCGATTATTTTCAGCGCCTTGCTGCTGGCCATGACCCTTTTTGTGGTCTCTTTTTATTTCAGCAAGGTGATGGACGTTCTGCTTAGAGAGATCAAGGAAAGAAAAAAGAGTGAAGAGGCCCTGCGCACCAGCGAATCCCGTTTCCGCCTGCTGGTCCACGATCTGCCCAATATCGCCGTGCGCGGCTATGACCAGCAGAGGCGGGTTGTCCTTTGGAATAAAGGGAGTGAACTGCTGTACGGTTACAGCCAGCAGGAGGCCCTGGGCCGCAATCTTGAGGAACTGATCATTCCTCCAGAGAGCAGTTTTGATATGGTGGCCGCCATCAGCGGCTGGCTGGATCTGGGCGTCACCATTCCCTCCTCGGAATGCACCCTGCGCCACAGGGACGGCAGCCCTGTTCCGGTTTTTTCCAGTCATGCCATGACCTACAAAGGCCAGGGCGAGCCTGAAATCTACTCCGTGGATGTCAACCTCAGGGATCTGCAGGAGGCCCAGGCCAAACAAGTCATGATGGCCCAACAGCTCAGCCGGGCCCAGAAGATGGAGGACATTGGTGTCATGGCCGGCGGAGTGGCCCATGAACTCAACAATATCCTGTCTGGCATTGTCAGCTACCCGGAACTCCTTCTCATGCAGCTCCCCGCCAACAGCTCCATGCGTAGCCCCCTGGAGACCATCAAGGACTCGGGTCGACGGGCCGCGGCCGTGGTGGCCGACCTCCTGACGGTGGCCCGCGGGGTGGCAAAGGCCACTGAGGTGGCCAATCCCAACAATTTCATCGAGTTCTATCTGCAATCCGCGGAACACAACGAACTGTGCCGCTGCCACCCCCTGGTCCTGATTCATACCAACCTGGCCACGGATCTGCAGAATATTCGCTGCTCCGAGGTCCACATCATGAAGGTCCTCACCAACCTGATCAATAACGCGGCCGAGGCCATCAACGGCAGAGGGGTGATCACCATCAGCAGCAGCCAGGAGCAGCTGGAAGATTATTTTGCCCTGGAGCATGATATCGCCCCGGGCGAATACAGCGTCCTGGCCATCTCCGATGACGGCCCGGGCCTGGCCGCGGATGATCTTAACCGGATTTTCGAACCATTTTTCACCAAGAAACTCATGGGGAGAAGCGGCACCGGCCTGGGGCTTACCGTGGTCTGGAACACCATGCGGGACCATGGGGGAGTAGTCACTGCTGCCAGTTCCACGCAGGGGAGCTGCTTCAAACTCTACTTCCCCACCTGCCATGAAGAAATAACCCTTACCGCCCAAGAGACAGACCTGGCTGCCTACCAGGGCAACAACGAGACAATCCTGGTGGTGGATGACGATAAGCAGCAGCGCTTTATCTGTAAGAAGATCCTGACCGCCATGGGCTACCGGGTCCGGACCGCGGCCTCAGGCGAAGAGGCCATAGACTCTCTCCGGGATCAGGGCGTTGACCTTGTTGTCCTGGATATGATTATGACCCCCGGCATAAACGGTAAAGAGACCTATGCCCGAATCAGGGAGCTGCATCCGGGGCAAAAGGCCATTATCGCCAGTGGCTTTTCCCAAAGTGAGGCCGTTAAAGAGACACTCAGTATGGGGGCGGGACAATATATCAAAAAACCATACACCATGACCCAGCTGGGAGGGGCAGTGCAAATGGAACTCGCCGCCGGCCGCTAGAGCGGTTCAGCAAGGGCCCTGGGCCCTTGCTGAACCGGGGCAAAAACTTCGGCTGCCCAAGGGCGCCTACGGCCTTATGGCGGTCATCAGAAAGACCGGGTAGGCAACCATGTGGCCCTTGCCCTTTTCCTTAAGCAGGCTGTGGGCCGTGCTGAAGCGGATCTGGTCAAAACCGCAGGAGGCGGCAAGATCTGCCAGTTGGTTGCGGTCAAAGCCGCAATGCGCCACCCCGCCCATATCATCATGGAAGGAGCCGTCCTCCTTGTCCAGATCAGCCAGGGCCAGAGTGCCGCCTGGTTTCAGATGGGCAAAACAGGCCGCCAACACGGCCCTGGTCTCCTTGATGTGATGGAGGGTCATGCCGCTGTAGATCAGATCAAAGCTGGCGGCTGGCAGCAGGTGGTGGCTGAGCAGATCAAGACGCTTTGTTTCGACGTTATGCAGCCCCAGGGCAGCGATTTTATCATCCAGGACGGCCAGCATGCCGGTTGAGGTATCGGTGGCCACAATACTTTTCAGGAGACCCGCCAGTGCACAGGTGAGCAGGCCGGTGCCGCAGCCAATCTCCAAGGCGGCCATCTCCCCGGAGAGGGGGAGGCTCTTTTTCATGGCCGCCACCAGAGCGGCGGCCAGCTCCTGCCGTTTCGGTTTTTCATCCCAGGTTGCCGCTGCCTTATCAAATTTTTCCGTGCTCATCCGCACCTTGCCTCCACTTCAATGCCGCCAAGGGCACCTACTTTTTTTCTTAACCAGCCACCAGGTTCCCCCCCTTCTTGCCACCCAGGCAACAAAGGTCATCTCCACCACAAAATACACCACTGTGCCACTCTGCGCACCAGACCAGAAGAGAAAAAAGGAGATTTTCCGGCCATCCCTGAGAAACGTACAATACGTTTGCAAGCGCTTATACTTTATAGTAATAATAACTGACTCAAACTCTCACCCCTCAACCTGCCGCCGGTGAAGGGCTCGACTCTCATGATGGGAAAGGGCAAATCTGCCCTGGGCCCGGGCCTCAACACTCCTCCCGCCCTTGTTTTTTCCCCTTAAAGCCTCGGTAATAACACCATGACCACCCGGCCCCGGATACTTATTGTCGACGACACCCCCATCAATATCACCATTCTGGGCAATGCCCTGGCCGACCTCTACGATATTATCGTGGCCACCCATGGCCAGGAGGCCCTCCGCCTGGCCCGGCAATATCCTCTTCCCCACCTCATTCTCCTGGACATCATGATGCCGGAGATGGACGGCTACACCGTCTGCCGGCATCTCAAGGAAAATCCCCTCACCGCCCAGATACCGGTTATCTTTGTGACCGCCAAGGCGGATGTGGCCGCCGAAAAAATGGGGTTTGACCTGGGGGCGGTGGACTATATAGCCAAACCGGTGAGCCCCCCCTTGGTGAGGGCCCGCGTCCGCACCCACCTGGCCCTCTATGATCAGACCCGCCACCTGGAAGAACTGGTCAAAACCAGGACCAGGGAACTCCTCCAGGCCAGGGATGCCACCATCCACGGCCTGGCCGTCTTGGCCGAGACCAGGGATAATGAAACAGGGGCCCACATTATTCGCACCAGTATCTATGTGCGCACCCTGGCGACAGAGCTCGCCGCCACGGCCCCTTTTACAGACCAGCTCCCCCCCGAGGTCATTGCCCTCATGGAGAAATCCGCGCCCTTACACGACATCGGCAAGGTGGGGGTGGCAGACAACATTCTGCTTAAACCGGGCAAATTAACCTGGGCGGAATTCGAGGAGATGAAGAAGCACACCACCTATGGCCGCGACGCCCTGGTTGCCGCCGAAAAGGTCTTAGGGGATGGCAGCCGGAACAGCTTTTTGAGATACGCCACAGAGATCGCCTACAGCCACCATGAAAAATGGGACGGCTCCGGCTATCCCCTGGGACTTGCCGGCCAGGAAATCCCCCTGGCCGCCCGCCTCATGGCCATTGCCGATGTCTATGACGCTCTGATCAGCAAACGGGTCTACAAAGAGGCCTTCAACCACGACAAGGCGGTGGGCATCATCACGGCAGGACGGCAGTGCCATTTTGATCCCCAGGTCACCGATGCCTTTGTGCGCCTGGAAAAAGAGTTCCAGAGCATCGCCGCCCGCCATCAGGGCTAATTCACCCATAAAAACCACGCCATGCCCCCTGAAAAGAGAACTCCAGAGATCACCACACTTGCCGCCCCCTCCCAGCTCGGCCATTTCTTGCGCCTCTTTCTGCCCCTGGCCCTGCTCCTGGGGGCCATTGCCTTTACCCTGGTCAGCCATGATATTGACATGCGTGTCCAGCAACATATCCACAAGGAGGAAGCCACCCTGGAAATTGCCGCTGCCGCGGTCTACCGGGATATGCAGACCATCCGGCACGACATCGATTATCTCAGCCAGGCGCCGGCCATTGCCGATTTCTTTGCCCACCCCCAAAGAGTTGCCGCCCTTGAGCATCTTGACCAGACCCTGCGGGCAATCAGCCAGGCCGCCCTTTTCTACGACCAGGTGTGCCTCCTTGACCTCAACGGCAGGGAGATCAGCCGGGTCAACAGGAGGGAGAACAACAGCCATATCGTGCCCCGCCACGAGCTGCAGCAGCAAGGGCAGCCTGCTTTCCCCCCCCTGCCCGAGGCCATGGCCGGCGGCAATATCGCCATCTCCCCCCTTGATCTGGGCAGAAAGCAGAACAAACCCATAATCCGCTTCATGGCCATGATCAGCGACAGCCAGGGAGAAGCAAAAGGATTTCTTGTTGTTAACTACCTTGCCGACTCTATGCTGGCCAACCTGCGCAAGATCATGGCCCACTCCCCTGCTGACTTCTTATTCCTCGACCAGGATGGGGGTTCTCTCCAGACCCCGGAACCAGCGGCTGCAGGAGGCTCCTTGGCCGGTAACCCCGCCCTCTTTGCCCACCGCCAACCAGAGGCCTGGCACTTCATGCACGAACGGGCCAGCGGGGTCTATAAGGCTGACAGCGGCCTTACTCTTTTCCGCACTGTTTTTCCCACTCGCCTCCAGGCAGATTCAGTCACCAGCAGCATGGAAAAAAGCAATCCCGGCTCATTGGCCCTTGACCCCGACGCCAGGCGCTGGCTTTTAGTCTCAACGCTCTCCTCAGACCAGCAGCAGGCCATCTTCCATGAGAATTTTGAATACGCCTATTTTTTACTCCTTATCCTGCTGATCATCCTGGCCATGGGCTGCCTGCTGATCAGCAAAGGGCGTCTGGAAAAACAGATTGCCACCACCAAGAATATCGCCATTGCCAACTCCTCCTACGACGCCATCATCATGATGGATCACCACGGCAAGATCTCCTTTTGGAATCCCGCGGCAGAGCGTATTTTCGGTTACACGGCCTCAGAGATCATGGGCCAGGAGATGCTCACCATTATTGCCCCCTCTCCCTATCGCCAGGACTTTAGTGACAACTTTCCGCAATTCATCAAGAGTGGCAGGGCCGGCTTTATCGGCCAGACAGAGGAGGTGACGGGCCGGCGCCAGAATGGCGAGGAAGTACCCTTGGAAATCGCCCTTACCGCTGTTCTGATCAACAACCAGTGGCAGGGGGTGGGCCTGCTGCGCGATATCAGCGCCCGCAAGGAGGCGGATGCCCATCTCCGCCAACTCTCCCTGGCCGTGGAGGAGAGTCCCGTCTCCATCGTCATCACCGATGACAAGGGCTGCATCGAGTATGTCAACCCCAAGTTCTGCCAGACCAGCCAGTACAGCCGCGAAGAGGTCATGGGCGCCAATCCGCGGGTCTTGAAATCTGGGGAGCAGACTTCGGAACATTACCAGGAGATGTGGCGCACCCTGCGGGCCGGCAAGGAGTGGCATGGCGAATTCGCCAACCGCCGCAAAAACGGCGACCTTTATTGGGAAAGGGCCTCCATCTCCCCCCTCCGTGACGAGGAAGGGGGCATCACCCATTTTGTGGCCATCAAAGAGGACATCACCAGGGAAAAAGAGATTCTGGCGAACCTGCAAAAGTCGAAGATGGAGGCAGAACGGGCCAATCAGGCCAAAAGCGATTTTGTCGCCAACATGAGCCACGAAATCAGGACCCCGATGAATGCCATTATCGGTCTTTCCGAACTGGCCCTGGATATGGAGATGGAGGCAGAGACCAAAAGATATTTCGCCAACATTCACCAGGCCGGCCGCTCGCTTCTGGGCATTATCAACGACATTCTCGATTTCTCCAAAATTGAAGCCGGCGGCCTCATCATTGCCGCCCGAACATTCAACATCAACGTGCTCGTAGACGGCCTGGCCAATCTCTTCAGCAGCAAGGTGTGGGAGAAAAATCTGGAATTGATGTTCCAGATCGAAGAAGACGTCCCCCACACTCTCCTGGCGGATGATATGCGTCTGACCCAGGTCCTGATCAACCTGATCGGCAATGCCCTCAAATTTACCGAGCATGGTGAAATCCTGGTCACCATCAAAAAAACCAGCCAGGGGCCAGGCTCTGTTGAGCTGGAATTTTCCGTACAGGACAGCGGTATCGGCATCCCCCCCCAACACATGGCCGACCTCTTTTCCCCCTTTCAGCAGGCGGATTCCAGTATCAGCCGCCGCTATGGGGGCAGCGGGCTCGGCCTTACCATCTGCAAGCAGCTGGTTGAGCTGATGGGCGGCAATCTTGTGGTGCGCAGCGAGCCTGGCCAGGGCAGCATCTTCTCCTTCCGTGTGCCCTGCCAGGTCCAGGAGAGGACCCAGCAGCAGCAGGACTTTGCCACCCCCCCGGCCCTGCGCAAGGCCCGCGTCCTGGTTGCCGATGACAATGAGACCGTGGGCCGGATCATTGCCGATTTTCTCCGCGCTTTTGACCTGCGCCCCACCGTGGTGGCCAGCGGCCGGGCCGCCCTGGAGGCCTTGACTCTGACCACGACTGACGACCCCTTCGCCCTGCTCCTCATCGACTGGCAGATGCCTGACATGGATGGCCTGGCAACCATCGCCCGGATCAAAGCGAACACAAGATTTACCCAGTTGCCCATTATTCTCCAAAGCGGCTGGAACCCTCAGGAATTCGCCCAACAAGCCCAGGGCAAAGTTGATGCCATACTCAGCAAGCCTGTGACGGCACAGCAACTCCATGACGCCATCCTCAAGGCCCTTGGCCTGCCGGCAAGAGATACTCCGGCAAAAAGGGGAGCGCCGGTTGCCCCGGAAGGGGCAGCCGGGAGAAGAGTGCTGCTGGCGGAAGACAACCTCATCAACCGCGAGGTGGCCCTGAAGATTCTCACCAGGGCGGGATTCCAGGTGGAGTGCGTCACCAACGGCACAGAAGTGGTGGCGGCCGTCAGGAAGGAGTTTCAAGAGGAGCAGAAAGAACCCCTGGCGGCCATTCTCATGGATATCCAGATGCCGCAGATGGATGGCCTGGAGGCCACCCGGCAGATCCGCCAAATGGAGAAAAAGAGAGAAAAAGCCCTCCCCATTATTGCCATGACCGCCCAGGTCTTTGCCGCGGATCGCGCCAAGTGCCTGGCGGCCGGCATGGATGATTTTATCAGCAAACCCATTGACCAGGAGCATCTCTTTGCGACCCTGGCCAACCACATGCAGATCTTCTCCCCTGCCGCAGCCCCAGCAGAAAGAGGGCCAGAGCCCACCTCCCCCGAGCCCTCAGAAGCCGATAACCAGCGGGCCATAGATGTGGAGGCCGTTCTCAAGCGCCTCGGCTGCAACAAAGATTTTCTCCACCAGCTGCTCAGCCTCTTTCGGGAGGAATACAGCAGCGTGGCCACGCTCATCAGGACGGCCCACCACAAAGGCGACAGAGAGACGGCCAGCCGCCTTGCCCATACCATTGTCGGTGCTGGTGCCAATCTCGGCGCTGACCACCTGGCCCGCACCGCCCGCACCCTGCAGAGCACCATTGAGGAGGAAGGCGATGATTTTGAAGAGGCCTGCATCTCCTTCAGCACAGCGCTGCAGGCGATGCTGGACACCATAGATGAGATCAATGCCCAGCCCGCCCGCCCCCTTAATAAAAAGGGCGCTCCGGCCACCGCCAACAGGCAGAACCTTTCCCCCCTGTTTAGTGAGCTGATCACTCTGCTCAGGAAGAACAGCTATGGCGCCAGGGATATCTTGAACAAAATAAAACAGGAAATCCCGACCTCCCCTTACCAGGAAAAGCTGACCAGGCTTTCTCTTCATGTGGAAAATTTTCAGCACCAGGAGGCCCTGAAAGTAGCCCTCACCCTGCAGGCACAATACAGCCCAACCACCACCGCCGACTGAGGCCCCGTAAATCCCTGTCCTGCCCGGCGCAGGGGCCGGGATCAGGCCGCCACCAGGATCTGGTGGCGGCGGATCTGGAAAATGCCGACGATATCGTCGATCAATTCCTGGACCCCGTGATATTCGGAATTGTCGAGCAAATCGGTATGAAAGGTTTCTGCGCCCTGGTCATCTTCGGCAACAATGAAACCGCACCGGATGCTCTCATAAAATTCCTGCTGCTGATTGTCGAGATAAACCGTGATATTCCTGATCATGACATCCTCCTTAAGGTTAGACAGCGTCTCTATTTTCAGCCATGATAACCAGACAGGTAGGACAAATAGCGTCTAAGGTGAATTTTTATTTCCGCTTTGGGCGGGGCGGCCGGCAGAAAAAAACCGCAGCCGGTTGCCCCGGGCCGGTCTGAGGGCTATGGTTCGTGCAGAGATCAGAGGAAAGCAGGAGGGGCCCCAGGAAAGGTCCGGAGAAGGCGGGCAGGAGATGCACCCTGTAGGACAAACCAGCAGGGCCCGGGCCGGGACCCAAAAAAAAAGCCTGTAACTATTTAAAGTTACAGGCTTTTAATATAAGTGGTGCCGAAGAGAAGACTCGAACTTCCACGGGCTTGCACCCACTAGACCCTGAACCTAGCGTGTCTACCAATTCCACCACTTCGGCATGTTGAAAGTTCGCCCATCAGGGAGATACGGGGCCAGGTCTTTCACCCTGCCCGCTGCCAGATCAGAAAGAAGCTGGAGCGAGTTAACTGGAAGCGAATGTACCGACTTTAGCCCCCCCTTGTCAAGGCTTTTGTCTGCTCTTTTATTTGCTGATTTGCATGGTGCAATAAAGGGGCAATCACAATATAATAGCGCGGCACGCCATAAAAACCGGGCGGCCGCGGCAAAAGCCCCCGCCTGCCGTGACCGCCCTCTTAACCAGCTGGAAAACTATGGAAATATATACAGACCTTGATGAGATAAAAGAGCCTTTTGTTAAACCGTACGTCACCATCGGCAATTTTGACGGTGTCCATGTCGGTCACCAGTACCTCTTCAGCGAGGTGGTGGCCCGGGCCTACAGGAACAAGGGGACCAGTGTGGTCATCACCTTCAACCCCCACCCCCTGCAGGTGGTGCGTCCTGAGGCCGGCATCAAGCTGATCTCCACCTGCAACCAGAAACGGGAACTCATTGCCCATGCCGGCATTGACGTGCTGATCATCATCCCCTTTACCAAAGAATTCGCCGCCACCCCGGCCGCCCAGTTTGTGGATGAGGTCCTGCTCAAGAAAATAGGCATGGCAGAACTGGTGGTGGGCTATGACTACTGCTTCGGCAAGGGCAGAGAGGGCGACACCGCCTTCCTCCAGGAACAGGGCAGACGCAAGGGTTTTCCGGTCACGGTCATGGAACC
Organism: Desulfobulbaceae bacterium; assembly: GCA_024637145.1. Taxonomy (GTDB): domain Bacteria; phylum Desulfobacterota; class Desulfobulbia; order Desulfobulbales; family SURF-16; genus BM506. Next base: position 49,165 of record JAGXFQ010000034.1, on the reverse strand, counting down.
GTATGAGGTGGGGGGGGTAGTTGCCTCCAGCACCGAGATCAGGCGCCTGGTGGCTGAAGGCAATATGCGGGCGGTGCGCAAGCTCCAGGGCCGCTATTACCAAATCCACGGCGAGGTGCAGATGGGCAAACAGCGCGGCGCTGCCGAGCTCGGCTTCCCCACCGCCAACCTGCATATCTCCGGCGAGGATCTCTGCCCCAGGCACGGGGTCTATGTCTGCCAGGTGGTTTATGGGGGCACCTGCTACGGGGGGGTCCTCAATATCGGCATCAACCCCACCTTTACCCATGATGCCGAGGGCAACCGCCGCATCACTGCCGAGACCTTTATCTTTGACTTTAACGAGGATATCTACGGCAAGCAGATCAAGGTCAATCTGCTGCGCTTCCTGCGTGACGAAAAAAGATTCTCCGGCCCGGCCGAACTGGTGACCCAGATCAACCTTGATGTGGAGCAGGCCCGCCAGGTACTCGCTGATGCCGAGCAGGAATTGCGCCTCTCCTGCGAAGAGAAGTTCAACCGCTAGACGGCCCACCAAGGGCCTTACGGATGAGTTTGGCAACCATCCCTGTGGTCAGTGGTTTGAGGGCAAACTCCTTGATGCCCAATGATTTGGCCTTGGTCGCGTCCACCAGGTTGCTGTAGCCGGTGCAGAGAATGATGGGCATGTCCGGCCGTATCTGCAACATGCGGCGGGCCAGGTCCAGGCCGGTCATGTTCGGCATGGTTTGATCAGTGATAACAAGGTCAAAGTCGGCCGGGCTGTGCTGAAATGTTGCCAGGGCCTCGAGGCTGTTGTCTCGGGTTGTCACCTTGTAGCCAAGCCGTGACAGCATCTCTTTGCCCATCTGGACAAGCAGCTTCTCGTCATCCACGAAAAGGATCCGTTCGCCTCCCCTGGGCAGCGGCCCCGCATCTTCTGCGGCCGGCTCCTCCTGCTGGTCGGCAACAGGCAAATAGACCTGAAACGTTGTTCCCTTTCCGGCCTGGCTGTCAACTATGATGGCCCCTCCGTAATCAGCAACGATACCATGGGTAATGGCAAGCCCCATGCCGGTTCCCTTACCCACCATTTTCGTGGTGAAATAGGGGTTGAAAATCTTGGGCAGCACCTCAGGGGCGATACCGGTGCCTGTATCGGAGACCGATAAGACGGTATACTCCCCAGCTTTCAGGTTTCCTGTCGGGGCACCATTTTCCCTGTCAATAACCACCGGCTGCAGCGCAACCGTCAGCACCCCGCCCTTTTTTTCCATGGCATGATTGGCATTGGTGCAGAGGTTCATTAATATCTGATGAACCTGGGTGGGATCCACCAAGACCGGTCCACAGCGTGAATCTATCTCCTCTTTGATCGCAATGGTTGTCGGTATGGAAGAGCGCAGCAATTTCAGCGCCTCTTTAATGAGCGACTGCAGCTGCAAAGGTAGCCGTTCAACCTTGGCCTGTCTGCTGAAGGCCAGGATCTGTTTGACCAGCTCTGCGGCTCGATTGCCGGCTATAATAACCTCATCCAGTTCCCAGGCAATATTTGAACCGGCAGGGGCCTCATCCCTGGCCATCTCACTGTAACCCAGAATCACCATAAGAATATTATTGAAATCATGGGCAATGCCGCCGGCCAGGGTACCCACCGCTTCCATCTTCTGGGCCTGCTGCAGCCGTTCTTCCAGCTCCACCTCTTCGGTGATATCAAGGACAATCCCTTCAAAATGGCTGATAACCCCCTGGAGATCCCGGCGAATATAACTTTGCGCCTTCACCCACTTCACCACGCCGTTTTTAGCCCTAATCCGGTACGGCTTATGGGCAAAGGTGGCAAGGCCGCCCCCTTCAGTGGCGCTTGCCAACTCGGCGGCGACCCTGGGCCTGTCATCCGGGAAAATAAGATCAAGATAGGAAACCTTGCCGTCCACCAGCTCCTGCCGGGAATAGCCCACCAACTTGACGACATTCTCCGACACAAATTCCACCGGCCACGTCTCTTGGTTTTTCCAGAGAAAGGCCACCGCCGGGCTGCGGTTGATGATGGTGGTGGCTTCCCGCAAGGCGCTGTCGCGCTCCTGCAGGCTGCTGGTCAGGCTGTTGAAGGCATCACTGATGCCTTGAATTTCGGCCTTCTGGTTCACCAGGCCGGATTGGGGAAAGTTCCCTTGCGCCAGCAAGGCCATATCATCGCGCAGGTCATCCAGGGGCTTGGTGAGATAGCGCCTGAGGAGAATATTGATAAAGAGCAGGGAGCCGAATATGGTCCCTGAAGCCATCAAGATCCCCACCAGCAATATGCTCTTGCGCTGCATCTGCCAACCGCTGTCGGCATAGAATATTTCAAGGTAACCAACCAGCTGCTCGCCGTCATGGCGAAGTTGGCGGCGGACCGCCAGGGTATTTTGGCCGGTGTCGGACAACTCCTTTTGAAAAACAACTTCTTTGTTGTGGTCCAGGAGAAGCAACCCCACGACATCGGGGTCTTCTGCAAAGATCCGACAGAGCTGACGGGTGGTGGGGAGGTCAAAGAGCCAGAGCTGCAAGGTGACGGGGGCAGCGATATGGTCTGTGTGCTGCTCGACAAAAGCTCTGAATGTTTTTTGATGCAGACCAACAGCGTAGGTATAGTAGCCGGCGCCAATGGCCAGAGTGACCAGAAAAATAAGCAGGCTGATGCGGACGCTTAAGTCCCGTCTGATACTTTTAGGCATAGCTGGCCGCCATCCTATGGGGAGGGTTCAAATGCATTGCGGACCTCTTCTTCTATCCTGGAATATGTCCCGTGAGCCTTTATCTCTTGCCGGGCCTTGACGATTTTCAGGACTCAAATCCTGATGTTGCTGGTGAATGAGGGGGTAGGTTAGCACATTGATCAGGGGCGGGCGCAACTTCCGCACCATGGTATAGGCCTGCCGTCTGATCAGAGGGAACCCCGGTATAGGCAAACTCCTTGCTTCCGTCATCAAGAAGGCCCTCTTCTTTCATCTCCCTGATCACTTTATCCAGTTTGGGGACAAGGGCCGCATGTTTTTTGTGCAGACAGAGATGAAAGGGCTGGACCTTCAAGAGCGGCGTCAGCTGCCTGATTTCCGTACTCCCCACACTGCGGATGGCATGCTCGGCCAGGTGCTTCCATTCAACCATGGTGTCAATGCGGCCGGCGTCAAGCATACGAACCAACTGCACCGTGGTGGGCAAGAAGGTTGTTTTGCCGGGGATATTTTTTTCCAGAATCTTGGCGCCAATGCGGGCGCCGTTATGAGAGTTCTGCAGGGCTTGCCAGCCGGTGACAGGGAAGGCAAGGTCCTTGCTATATACCGCAAGCTCCATGATCATTATGGGCTCCGGCACCAGAATAAGATTAGCGGTATGGGCCGGGGCAATTTCCTTGATATCCGTCACCCGGGCGGCATCGCCATCCCCCTCTTGATTGGCCCGCATTAAGGCCCGCTGGCTGGAAGGGGTATAAAGCAGCTCCGCCTTGAGATCAAGCCTGGCAAAGGCCTCCTTGATGCGACCTGCCAGGATCTCCCTGATGGGTGTTTCATATGCCGTGTGAAAGGTATAGGTTTTGGCGGCATGAGCGGCGGGGACGCCATGGTCTGCAGCGGCCCCTGTCCTGGGCAAGAGCACGGCAAGAGCGCCTGCTAAAAGCAGCAAGAAGAAAAAAGCTTTGGGACTTCTGACCATGGGTGCTTCTCCCCTGTAAAAAAGATGGCCTGCACGCGTCTGTTGCGTGGGTTGCCTGTGGGAACTGCAGGTCTGATCAGCCACGGCAAAGGACAACGGCCGCCCTTCATCACAGAAGGACGGGCGGGGGAGAGCGGCGAAAATATGTACTGCAGGTCGATCAGCTGCGGTAGTCGCCATTGATCTTCACATAGTCATAACTCAAATCACAGGTATAGATCTCCCAACTCTGTTGACCGGCATGGAGATCCACGGTGACTACAAAATCATCCTGCTTGAGGACCTCGGTAGCAGCCGCTTCGTTGGCAAAGAGCCCCAGGCCCTGCTCCACCATCTGCACCGCATCAAAGAAGATATCCACCCTGTTCTGCTCAAAAGCCACCCCGGCCCGGCCGGCGGCGGCAAAGATCCGGCCCCAGTTGGCATCCTCGCCGAAACAGGCGGTCTTAAAGAGCGGCGAGTTGGCAATGGTCCGGCCGATCTTTTCGGCGTCCCGGCGGCTGGAGGCCCCCTGGACCCGGACGGTAATGAGCTTGGTGGCCCCTTCACCGTCGGCAACGATCTTCAGGGCCAGATTCCGGGTGAGCCGCTCCAGGGCCTGCTGGAAGGCCTGGGCCTCCGGAGTGGCCATGGCGGTGATGGGGGCATGGCCGGCCACCCCGTTGGCCAGCAGGAGCACCGTATCATTGGTGGAAGTATCGCCATCCACGGTAATGGCATTGAAAGAGCGCTCAACCGCCTTAAGCAGCATGGATTGGAGCAGATCAGGGGCAATGGCGCCATCGGTCATGATAAAACTGAGCATAGTGGCCATATTGGGCATGATCATGCCGGCCCCCTTGGCCAGGCCCAGAATGGTGACCTCCCGACCGCCGATCTCCAGGCTCACCTTTTCCACCTTGGCCACGGTGTCCGTGGTCATCATGGCCCGGGCCACCTGGGCAAAACCATCGCTGCCCAGCCCCGCCACCAGGGCAGGCACCCCCTTGGCAAACCAGGCCGGATCGAGCTGTTCGCCGATGACTCCGGTGGAGCAGACCTGGACATCCGTTATCTTCACCCCCAGGGCCTGGGCCGCCATGGCAGCGGTATTGCGGGCCAGTTCCATGCCCTGGGCCCCGGAACAGGCATTAGCCACCCCGGAGTTGACCAGAATGGCCTGACCCCGGCCGCCCTGCAGATGTTCCATACCAAGAAGCACCGGCGCCGCCTTGACCTGGGAGGTGGTGAAGACCCCGGCCAGAGCGGCCGGTTTTTCCGAATAAATCAGGGCCATATCAAGGCGGTCTTTACCCCGGATACCGGCTTTGATTGCCGCCGCCTGAAAGCCGGGGACCATCAGTTCGGCAGGGTCGTCGAGGGAAACTGCGACTTTTTTTTCGTTACTCATGCCATTCGAGCCATCAATTGAAGGAATGCATAAAATGCAAAGAAGGTAAAGGAGTTAAAGGAGGTAAAGGAGGTAAAGGAGGTAAAGGAATAAAAAAGCCCTCCCTCTTCTCTACCTTCTCTACCTTCTCTACCTCCTTTAACTTCTCTCTTATTTCTGCTTGCCGCAGCAGCGCTTGTACTTCTTGCCGCTGCCGCAGGGACAGAGGTCGTTGCGGCCCACCTTCTCGCCCTGGCGCTGACTGGGCTGCTGCCTGTCTTCGTCCGCTCCGCCGCCCTCAAGACGACTCAGGGCCAGCTGCTCCTCGGCCTTGGCGCGCTGCCGGGCCTCCATCTCCTCCATATCCGATTTGGATGCCACCTGGATGCGCAGCAGCGTAGTGACGGTCTGCAGCTTCACCGTGTCAATCATCTCGTTGAACATGGCAAAGCCTTCCCGCTTGTACTCATCAAGGGGATTCTTCTGGCCATAGCCCCGCAGGCCAATACCCTGGCGGAGATGGTCCATGCCCAGGAGATGGTCCTTCCAGAGGTTATCCACCATCTGCAGCAGCACCACCCGCTCCAGATAGCGCATGTGATCCGGGCCCAGTTCCCTTTCCTTGGCCTCATAGGCAGCCTCTACCATGGCCAGGAGCTGATCGGCAAAGGCGTCCGGCGCAAGAGCCGTTCTGGCGGCCTCATCCCACTCCAGGGGAAGGCCGAAGGTGGCCATGACCTGTTCTTCGATATGGCGCCAGTCCCAATCCAGGGAGGGCAGCTTTTCCTGACAGCTGTTGAGGCTGATATCGTCCACCAGGTCCTGGATCATGTCCAGAATGACCTCCTTGACATTATCGCTGGTCAGCATCTCCCGGCGCTGCTTGTAGATCACCTTCCTCTGCTCATTCATGACATCGTCATACTCAAGGAGGTGTTTGCGGATATCAAAATTGTGCCCTTCCACCTTGCGCTGGGCGTTCTCAATGGCCTTGGAGATCATGGTATGCTCAATGGGCTCATCCTCCTCCATCCCCAGTTTGTCCATGATCCCGGCAATACGACCGGAACCGAAGATGCGCAGCAGGTCATCCTCCAGGGAGAGGTAAAAACGGGAGGAACCGGGATCACCCTGGCGGCCGGAACGACCCCGCAGCTGGTTATCAATGCGCCGCGATTCATGGCGGCCGGTGCCGAGGATGTGGAGACCTCCCACCTCCACCACGCCGGGGCCGAGCTTGATGTCCGTACCGCGGCCCGCCATATTGGTGGCAATGGTCACCTTGCCGAAATGGCCGGCCTCAGCGATGATCTGGGCCTCCATCTCGTGGTGTTTGGCGTTGAGCACGGCATGGGGGATCTTTTCTTTCTCCAGCATCCCTGAGATGAGCTCAGAGATCTCGATATTGACGGTACCCACCAGCACCGGCTGGCCCTTGGCGTGGAGTTCCTTGATCTCGCAGGCAATGGCCCGGAATTTGGCCTGGGCGTTCTTATAGATGACATCGGCGAAATCAAGCCGGATCATCTCCCGATGGGTGGGGACGATGACCACGTCAAGATTATAGATCTTTTTAAATTCCGCCGCCTCGGTGTCGGCGGTACCGGTCATGCCACCCAGCTTGTCGTACATGCGGAAGAAGTTCTGAAAGGTGACCGAGGCCAGGGTCTGATTTTCCTGCTCGACCTTTACCCCTTCCTTGGCCTCCAGGGCCTGATGCAGGCCATCACTGTAGCGCCGACCCGGCATGGCCCGGCCGGTGAACTCATCAACGATCATCACCTGGCCATCCCGGACCAGATAATCGATATCCCGGGTAAATAAGGCATGGGCCTTTAAGGCCTGGTTGAGATGATGCAGGGCCTCAATGCTCTGGGGGTCGTAGAGATTGTCTACCTCGAGCAGCTCCTCACCCAGGGCCACTCCTTCCTCGGTGAGGGCCAGGGTGCGGGCCTTTTCATCCACCGTATAATGGACATCCAATTTAAAATGGGGCATGAGGCGGTTCACCGTCTCATAGAGCCCCACCGACATCTCAGCAGGTCCGGAAATAATGAGCGGGGTCCGGGCCTCATCAATGAGAATGGAATCCACCTCATCGACAATGGCAAAGAAGTAGTCGCGCTGACAGAAGTCATCCGGGCTGAACTTCATGTTATCGCGCAGATAATCAAAGCCGAACTCATTGTTGGTGCCGTAGGTAATATCACAGCCATAGGCGGCCTTTCTCTCCTGATCATCAAGACCATGAAGAATGCAGCCGGTGGTGAGCCCCAGGAAGGCATAGATCTCGCCCATATCCGCGGCATCACGTTTGGCCAGATAATCATTGACCGTGACCACATGGGCACCCTTGCCTGCCAGGGCATTCAGATAGACAGGCAGGGTGGCGGCCAGGGTCTTGCCTTCACCGGTCTTCATCTCAGCGATTTTGCCCTGATAAAGAACAATACCACCCATGAGCTGGACATTGAAATGACGCATGCCCGTGATCCGAACCGAGGCCTCGCGCACCACGGCAAAGGCCTCGGGCAGGAGGTTGTCCAGGGGCTCGCCAGCGGCCAGCCTCTCCCGAAACTCGGGGGTCTTGGCCGCCAGTTCATCATTGGAGAGGGCCTGTATAACAGGCTCCAGCCCATTGATCTGATCAATCAGGGGCTGAAGGGCGGTAAGCACCCTTTCATTCTTACTGCCAAAAACCTTGGTGAGTACCTTGCCTAACATATCTACTCCTGGCTATGAAAACGAGAGGAAAGCCGCGCTCTGCCGCCGGCAGACCATGCCCGCCAACAAAATCACACTGGATTCCTTTTTAGTTTCCTGAATCTATCACGTCAACAAAGGGTAACTATACCATTCATTCTTGCCCCTTACCACTAACGCCTTGCCTCTTCTCTATTTGGCCTGCCAGACCATGGCCTCTTCATTGCAATCGGGAAACTTGGGGCAGTGCACGCAGTCACTCCAGACCTTGTGGGGCAGCTCCCCCTTATCAATGGGCTTAAACCCGAGGCGGCTGAAAAAAGTGGGCTGATAGGTGAGGGTGAAAACCTTGCTGATCTCAAAAGAGCGCGCCTCAGCCAGAAAGCTCTCCACCAGACGGCCTCCCACCCCCTTGCCCTGTTCCTCTTCCACCACCGCCAGTGATCTGATTTCAGCCAGATTATCCCAGCTGATGTGCAGGGCCCCACAGCCGATGAGGCGATGGCCATCTTCGCTCATCACCACCTGGAAATCCCGGAGCTGATCATAGAGTGAGCTGTAGGAGCGTCCCAGCAGCAGACCCTTATCGGCAAAATGATGCAGCAATGCGTAAATTGCCTTCACATCTGCCATGGTTGCCTTGCGTATCATGAAGCCACCTATCTCTTTTCCAAAATGCGTATACAGAAAGCAAACCGCGGCCAGCAGCTGTTTTGCCGCGGCAGCAGACCCATATTTACCCCGGCCCCAGCCTTATTTGTTGCCGGCAGCAGGCAGCAGGGTAATAAAGGCCTGCAGATCTTCCATCTCTTCCAGTTCTTCCACCTTGGCATCAGCAGCGGCCAGCGTCTCATAGCGCCCTAAAAAAACACGGAAAAGGCCGGAGCCGGCCGGGGGTTCGGAGAAAAAGGCATCCTCCCCCCGGGCCTGCCAGTTGAGCATCTCCTGGCGGGCGCCATCCTCGCTCTCATAAGCCCCCATCTGCAGGGTAAAAAAGGAGGGTTCCTCCTCGTCCACTGCCTTGGCCTTTTTGCCCTCTTTGGGTACTAAAGCCCTGGTCGGCAAGGCCTTTTCCGGCCGGTCCGACCCTTGCCCCTGGGCCCACAGCTTTTCGGAAAAGCGGCTTACGGCCCGGGCCGTCTCCCCGGCGCCAGAGGGCAGCAACACCGTCTGTCCGGCCCACACCCCGAGGAGAAAAAGCCACAGGAAAATACAAAAAGTGATGGTGGCAAGACCCAGCAGTCCGCCCAGACCCAGCTCAAAACGAACGGCAAATTTTTTTTTCTTTCTGGCGCTGCTTTTTTTTGCCATTTTTCCCTATATTAATCAAACTTTTTACTTAGTTATCCCGAGACCTTTTACGAGTTTGTCATTCTTCGTTCAGGCATGACAACAGGCCCAACATCTACACCTTTTCTTTCTTGTAGTGTAAAAAAAAATCAAGGAGTGTTAGCAGTCCATCCCCTGCTCCGCGGTGCCCTTTTTCCCATTTCTACATGGAATCAGGGGCTGTCACGCCGATAAGCTGCAGGCCGTTGCACAAAACCGTGCCCAGGCTGGCCATCAGCCGGAGGCGGGCCCTGGAGAGTTCCGGCGCTTCCGGATCGACAACGCGGTGTTCATGGTAATAACGATGAAAAAGGCCGGCCAGTTCCTGCAGATAGGTGACGATACGGTGGGGCGCCAGATCGTGGGCCGCCTCCCTGACCAGCGCCGGAAAGGCGGCCATGGTTTTCATTATCTTCAGCTCTTCAGGCAGCGCGAGCAGGGAGAGATCCGCATCCCCGAACGCCCCCAGGACCACGCCTTTCTCCTCACATTTCTGGAGGATGGAGGCAATCCGGGCATGGCCGTACTGGACATAAAAAACAGGGTTTTCCTTGCCCTCCTTGGCCGCCAGGTCGAGATCAAACTCCAGCTGACTGTCTGCCTTGCGCATGAGGAAAAAGAAACGGACCACATCAATGCCCACCTCATCAATGAGCTCATCAATGGTGACAAAGGTGGCCTTGCGGGTGGACATCTTCACCTGCTTGCCGTGGCGCATCAGGGTGACGAACTGATGCAGGACCACCGTGACCTTGGACTTGTCATAGCCCAGGGCCTCGACGCCGGCCAGGACATCGGGCACGGTGGCAATATGGTCGGAACCAAAGACATTGACCAGCCAGTCATAGCCCCTCTTGAATTTCTCGCAATGATAGGCAATATCGGGCAAGCGATAGGTGGGTTCGCCGCTGGACTTGATGATCACCCGGTCCTGCTCATGGCCAAAGGCAGTGGTCTTGAACCAGGTGGCGCCATCCTTTTCGTAGACCAGATCCTTGTCCCGCAGCTGCCGGACCACCTCCTCCACATGCCCCTCATCGTAGAGGGTGTGCTCGTTATAATAGGAATCAAAGATGATCCCCATCCTCTCCAGGGTCTGATTTATATTGGCAAAAACCGCCTTTTCCGCGGCCACCTTGAAGACCTCGACCTCGGTCTCATCTTTATAGCGATCACCCACCTCGTCCAGAAGACCCTGGGCAATGTCGCGGATATAGTCGCCCTGGTAGCCGTCCTCAGGAAAGGTGCTGGGCAGGCCAAGGAGCTCGAGATAGCGGGCCTGGGTGGAGGCGCCGAGCACCCGCATCTGGCGGCCGGCGTCATTATAATAATACTCGCGCTCCACCTCGTAACCCACCGCCGCCAGCAGCCGGGCAATGGTGTCGCCGAGAACGGCTTGTCGGCCGTGGCCGATGGAGAGGGGGCCGGTGGGGTTGGCGCTGACAAACTCCACCAGCACCTTTTGGCCGTTCTTGCGGGGGGCCAGGCCGAACCGGGCACCCTCCGCGGCAACTGCCGGCACCACCTGGGCCCACACCGCCTCATTGAGGAAAAAATTGATAAAGCCGGGTCCGGCGATCTCCACCTTGGCCAGCAGGGTCTCCTTGGCCGCCAGGAGATGGACAAATTGTTCGGCAAGGGCGCGGAGATTGACCTTGCTGCCGGTGGCCGCTTTCTCCTTGCCGGCGATGATCATGGCGGCATTGGTGGCATAATCGCCCTGCCCCTCATGCTTGGGCTCTTCCACCACAAAATCCCCGGCCGCCGCCTTCGACCAATACCCCTGGGCAACACCTTGCTGGAAACAGGCATCAAGCCACTCTTTCAACTGTGATTTAATCATCTTTTTTTGCCATCTCTGTTTGCACGGCTGCCCGAAACCCTCGGGTATGCCGTCTTCTCAATTCTAAAACAGGGCTGCTCTTGGGGAAACAAGAGGGCCCTGATTCCTCAATTCTTTCTTCTGGCTGCTAATTAAAATAGTGGCGCGGCATACTCTTGCCGAGCAGACAGAGGACCTCATAGTTGATGGTGCCCATCCAGGCCGCGATCTCCTCGGCCCTGATCTGGTCGTTACCCTGTTGCCCCATGATGATCACCTCGTCGCCGCGGCAGGCCCCGGGGATATCCGTGACATCAACCACCGTCACATTCATGCAGACCCGGCCCATAACCGGGGCGCGCTGGCCGCGAATTAAGACCTGGCCCACCCCGCCGGAGAGGCGGCGCGAAAAACCTTCCGCATAGCCCAGGGGCAGAACCCCGAGACGGCTGGGACGGCTGGTCCTGTCAAGGTGACCATAACTGACACCCTTGTGGGCCGGGGCCGCCTCCACCTGCACAAGGGTGGTGGCAACGGACATGGCCGGCACCAGGGGGGTGTGCCGCCACTGCGGATCAGGGGAGGGATAACAGCCATAGAGGGCCAGGCCGGGTCGCACCAGGTCCCAATGGAACTCTCGGCCCAGCAGGGTGGCGGCGGAATTGGCAATATGGGCCTTGACCCCGGCATGGTGGCTCCGCACCGTTGCCAGGCATCTGCCAAACACCTCATTTTGACGGCGGGTGAGTTCCAGATCCCCATCCGCCGAGGGGAAATGGCTCATAAGGGCCACCAGCTCCAGGCCGCGGGCGGCCCGGAGCTTCTCACTCCAGGCCCCCACCTCAGCCGGGTTAAAACCCAGGCGCCCCATACCGCAATCCACCTTGAGATGAACCGGCAGCGGGGCCGGCAACCGGGCAGCAGCAGCGCTAAACTGGGCGAATTGGTCGGCATCAAACAGGGCCGGCTCCAGGGCGTAGCTCTGCATGGCCGAAATTTCCGCGGCCAGGCCGCCCAACAAAACAACCAGGCGCCCCCGGATACCGGCCTGCCGCAGAAGCACCCCCTGCTCCACCGTGGCCACCGCAAAATGAGAGGCGCCGACCCCCTGCAGGATAGTGGCCATTTCCACCATGCCATGACCATAGCCGTCGGCCTTGATTACCGCCATCACCTGGGCCTGACCGCCCAGCTGGGCCGCCAGGGCCTGGTAATTGCGCCGAATGGCCTGCCTGTCAATACGAACTGAATTCATGGTCTTTTTTTAAGGCCCCGCAACCAGGCCTGCCAAGAGAGACGGCTGGCCACAAAAAGGGCCCAGCCCACGGCCAGGGAAAAGAATCCGGACACCTCCGGGGCCACCCCGGGCAGACGCAGCAGGCGACCCAGAATGATCATAGCGCCAATGATAACCCAGGTGCGGCCGGCAAACAGACGGCTGATAAAAACGGGCTGCCGGTAGCCCTGAAGACGCTGGATATTGCGGCGGGCAATCCTGTCCAGGATAAAAAAGGCCTTCAGTGTCCCGGCCACCAGGGCCGCGGCCAGCCAGCCCGGGCTCCAGTCCAGGATATGGCCGCCCTTGAAAACCAGGCCCAGCCCCACCAGCAACCAGCACAAAGCGCCCAGAAAAAGAAGGACCTGCGGCTCTACCTTTGCTCCCATCCACCCTTCCAAAGCCAAAAATTCCCTCTCCTGCCTAAGCGCCACTCCTCAGCCCCAGCCCCCATCCCACCGCCAGCATGTGGCCGGCGAGGGGCGGCTTCCTGTCACCAAACAAACAAGGCCCGCCCCCAAAAGGAGACAGGCCTTGTTTGATGTCCAGTTTCCTGGGCCAATAACCGAGATTAGACCTCAGATACGGTGATGGCGCCTTCAGGACAAACCTCAACGCAGGTCTCACAGCCCAGACATTCATCAGGCTCGGCGGCAACGGCATGACCATCTTCCATAGCAAGCACGGAAGCAGGGCAAGCGTTTACACATTCTTCGTCGCCGGTGCATTTGTCGATATCAATATCAATCTGCCACATAGTACAACCTCCTAACATAAAAGAAAAAAGTTAATGGGCAACATACCCATCAATATAATCACCGCTTCAGGCGTTTTGACCCTTCTTAAACTGAAAACAATTTAAGAAAAATCAATAAAATTGGATAAAGCAAAGCCACCCTTTTGTCAACAACAATGTGTGCATTAAAATGTTTGCCACTCCAGGGCCTGCAGCCCGCAGCACCCAAGGGGCTGCCAGCCGCCCTGGGGGCAAAAAGATGGCAGTCCCGGCTTAGCGGTTGACCTTAAGAGCGCGATCATTTACTTTTTGTTCTCTCTAATTTTGCAGGATGGCGACCGCCCGTTGCCCTCATTGCCTTTGCCACAGCAAAAAAATGACCCTGGATGGTATTACCATGAGCCTTAAACGTAAAATACAGCGCCAAAATAACAGCAAAGAAGATCGCCAGATAACCATTAAGAATGAAATGGCCATGATTGCCGGCATCATGGAAGGAAGTCCCGATGCCGTGGGCGTGGTGGTGGTCCGCATGGAGTGCGGCTGCCGGAAGATGGCGGCCGTGGATGCCAAAGGTGAGGCCGCCTCCAAGGTCATCATGTACCGTGACCAGGCCGAATCTATCTGCGACCAGTGCCAAGAGGACGATGGCGCCTTTGTCCGCGTCAAAGAACAGTTCATCCACTGGGAAAAAGAGCTGGACGATGCCACCAAAGAGATGATCACCAACAAGGTCATCGGCTCCCAGCCGGTTCATTAGGCCTTAAGTTCCTCTTGCTTGCTGCAAATTCGCTCTAGCCACGGGATTGTCTTCCACCTGGGGTGATGCCTCCTTCTGCCAGCAGGCCGGGTCTGCCTGGGACCCAGGGCCACAATGGCGGCAAGCTCGATCCGTTTCCTTTCGCCGCCACTTAAAGACCTATCCACCATCCGGCTCAGATAGCGTGCCGGATCAAGGCCGAGCAGTTCCAGAAGGGGGGCCGGATCCAGACCCCTGTTGTTCAAAGTGAGATAGCGGCCACAGAGAGGCCTTCAAAGCGTACCGGCTCCTGCCAGACCATGGTGATGCCCAGCTGTGTTCTTTCATGGAGAGCAGCGGCATGTGAGGGTTCAGCAACACCGGGCCACCCGGCAGATCACCTCCCTGAGCCATTCTTTGGGAATGGCCTCATACACCCGCCCGTCTCTGATTATGGTCCGGCAGCACTCTTCTTGGCCTGTGAGTTCACTGCAGGAGCAGCAGCTGCTTTCCGAGACCGTGCTCCGCAGCAGTAGGCTCTCCAGGGGCACGCCATTGAGGAGAATGAGGTTTAACTGGCCGATTTCAGGCGCCGCCAGCCTGGTTTCCCTGAAGAGGATCTCCACACCCTTGGCCCGGCACTCCGCCTGCAGTCGGTGGACCAGTTCCCCGATTGCCTGGCCGGTCTCGGCGCAGCGGTCACAGGTTTCCCCCTCCACCTCGAGATGGCGCCATTCAATTGTGCAGCTCTCCATTTTTTCCCTCCCCAAGAGTGCCTGGCATCTTGCCGGCCGGGCCCGCCCTGGCAACGGCAAAGAGCTGTCTTGCACCAAGAGCCCATTGAGCAGTCCAAAGGGCTACCCCTCATTATGATGTAACCTTGATTCTATTATTGCCAGGAAAGTTTTTCATTGCACGCCAGTCCCTGATTGGCGCGCTGCCGGCAAAAAGGGCTGCAATCCGCAACAAAGGGGAATAGGACTCGGATGGGCCGTCGGCACAGGCAATCACGCCACCCTCAAGGGCGGTGAAAGGGGCCGATTATTTTCTAAACTCCCGGGCCCGGGCCACCAGGGCAGGGGCCCATTCCGGGGTTGCCACGGCGTGGATGTGGGTATAGAGGGCCAGAACATTCTTGTAGATGAGGCCGTCTTTGCCCTGGGCAAAACCAACCCCTCTTTCCATGACAAAGCCCAGTTCCTCCGGGTTGCCCGGCCAGTACGCCACCCGGCTGTAGCGAAATTCATGCCCCTTGATCCGGGTATTTTCCGGATAAAAGGGGTTGTGGGGGCCGGCCTTGAGGATGGTGTAGCCATGGGCCTGGGGCCTCTGTTCCAGAGTGAAATGCACGGGAAAGAGACCCACCAGGGGGAAATCCTCGCCCTCAAGAGTGATCTTGTCGCCAAGGTAGATGAGGCCGCCGCATTCGGCGTAGATGGGCAATCCTGCCTGGGCGGCATCCTTGACAGAAGAACGGAAGCTCTCATTTTCGGACAGGAGACGGGCGCTTGTTTCCGGAAAACCACCACCGATATAGAGGGCATCAAGGTCCGCCGGCAGAGCGCGGGCCGTGAGGGAATTAATCTCCACCACCTGGGCGCCGTGAGCGGCCAGGGCCCGCAGATTCTCCGGATAATAAAATTGAAAGGCAGCGTCCCGCAACACCCCTATCTTGACGCCGGGCGCCGCAGCCATTTTTGTCCCGGCCTTATGGGGGGCCGCAAAATCAAGGGGAGCCATCCGCTTTTCGATGGCCTCCAGGTCAAGACTTCCAGCCGCCCCCCGGGCCAGCTCAAGAAGGGCGGCCGGGGCCCCGTCATATTCCTGAAAAGGGGTGACCCCGAGATGGCGCATGGGGAAGATATCCTTTTTGGCGCGGCGATAGGCCCCCAGCACCGGAATCCCGGTATAGGTCTCAACGGCCTCCCGGACAATCTTTTCATGGCGGTCACTGCCGATGCGGTTGAGCACCACTCCGCAGATATCGACCTCCGGATCGAGATGCTTACAGCCTAACACCAGGGCGGCCACAGTCCGGGTGGTCTTGGTGCAATCAACCACCAAAAGCACCGGCAGCTTGAGGAGCTTGGCAAGCTCTGCTGTTGAGTAGCCGCCGTGGGCATCCACCCCGTCAAAGAGGCCGCGATTGCCCTCCACAATGACGATTTCTCCCTCGGCGGCCCGGTCCTGAAAGGAACGGACCAGGTCATGACGCTCCATGAGATAGGGGTCCAGATTGAAGCAGGAACGGCCACTGGCCAGAGAGAGCCAGCCGGCATCGATATAATCAGGCCCTTTCTTAAAGGGCAGGACCACCCTGCCCTCCCTGGCGTAATGGGCAACCAGACCCACGGCAACGACACTCTTTCCAGCGCCTCCGGACAGCCCGGCAACCACAATCCCTTTCATCCTTTCTCCTTATCAATTCGACTTCACAGCACCAAAGAGATACATTCCACGCCCCTCTTCTCCTGTCAAGGTTGATGGCGTCGCAGAAACTCCGAGCTCCTGCGTCGTGGCGGGATCTCAGGTGCTTGAGCGTACCACATGTACGCTTCCGCGCCCTTGAAACCACCACTCCTCGGAGTCTCACGATGTTCGCTTACCTGCCTATCAAAGTTGTTGCTTAGCCATCTCAAGCGATACGCTTAACTTTTCAGGAGTCCATCAAGGTTGAGCAATTCCGGCAAAACTTTTTAAGCGAATCAAAGCATCCTATGGTAATTATGAGGCCTTGTAATTTTTCCATCCATGCTTAAAGTGAAGAGCTCAAACCAGGAACATACCGGTCTTTTGACCGTTTAATTTTAATTAATTTAAGAGGTTGACCATGTCCGACAGAACCGTTTCCACAGACTTAAATAAGGTTATTGCTGAACTGGAAGAGAAAGTCAAAGAACTTCCCGGCAACTTTGTGGCCCACCACCATCTGGGCATGGTTTATCACAAGGCCGGCCGCCATAACGATGCCATCCGGGAACTGAAAAAATGTCTGGAAATCGATGACGCCTCTGCCGAGGCCTATATCAACCTGGGTGCCCTCTATTTTGAACTGGGCAAGCTGGACGAGGCCCTGGAGGCCAACAAGAAGGCCCTGATCCATGCCGTCAATCCGGCCCAGGCCCATTGCAATATCGGCCTTATCCACCAGCAGCGGGGAGAAAACGACAAGGCCATTGACTCCTATACCAAGGCCACCATTAACGACCCCAAACTGGCCTTTGCCTGGATCAATCTTGCTGCCGCCCAAATCGGCGCCGGCGCCTTTGCCGACGCCCTCATTGCTGCCCGGAAAGGGGTGGAACACGATCCGAAATATCCCATGGCCCATAATAATCTGGCCGTTGCCCAGTTTTACAATGACGATTACCAGGCCGCTGCAGAATCGATAAAAAAGGCGGAAGCCCTTGGTTACCCTGTGGAACCCATGTTTAAAAAAATTCTGGCCGAAAAGGTTTAAAGAAAGAACGCCATGAAAAAAGGACCAATGATCAAAACCCGGCCCTGGTGTCCCTTTTGCAGCCAGGATGTCGAGCGGCCCCAGGAGCCCAGGGAAAGAAAAATGGATGAGTTTCTCCTGGGCCAGTGCCAGTGCGGCGCTGTCTATGTTTCCGAACCCACGGGTTTCAATGTGGGCTCAGCCATTGTTGAATGCATGGTGGCGGCCTGCGATGACAATCCGGATCTGGCCTGGGAACTTGAACCCGATGTCGACTATCTCTCGGGGCGAATTGAGAACTATGACGAAATAACTCATTATGTTTACGAATCCCGCGAACATGAAGGCCGCCGGATCAGTGGCATTCTCTACTTCATCCGCCTCACCAAGGATTTATCGGACCTTTCCAGCAAGCTGAAAGACCATAAAAAGGGCCACTCAGCCAAGCTGAAGGCAACGGCCATCGGCACCTTTGAGGTGCCGGCAATGGAACCCAGGCCTGATCCCAAAAGGATAAAAGAGCGGGCCACCAAGGGTGATGTCAAGAAGTGGGTGGCAGAAAGCAATATTGATGCCCTTGTCCGCCTTACCCTTGACGACGGCAAGACCCTGCGCTTCATCCAGCGGCTGCTCTACTCGCCCAGTGAAGAGGAACGGTACCATACCGCCCATGTCTTGGCCCAGGTCTGTCGCCGGGTTTCCACCCTTAAGCCAGGGATGGTGAGCGACCTGCTGCACCGCATGTATGAGTCGTGCACGGATTCCGCCTCCACCCACTGGGGACTGCTGGAGAGCATCGCCTCTATCATTGCCGGCCGCACCGACCTCTTTGGCTCCTTTTCACGCCATCTCCTCATGTACCGTGGCGTTGACTCCAGCCGCGCCCTGGTCTTATGGGGCATGGCCACCATTGCCAAGGAGAGCCCGGAAGTGATCCGGCAAACCCCGATCTACGCGGTCTTCGACTTTATCCGGCATGAAGAGCCCCTCACCCGCGGCAATGCTGTCCGTCTCTTTGGCCTGATTAATGCCATGGAGGTTAAAAGCGAGATTGAACAACTGGTCAACGACCCAGCAGAGCTGACCATCTATGAGGATGGCCGGCCCCGGCACACCACAGTGGGCACCCTGGCCAGGGAGGCCCTGGAGAACATGGCTGTCATGACCCAGAAGAGCAGCCCGGCGCCACTTACGCCACTTACCTTAGGCAACACCACCTTATAAATATTAATTTTACTTATTGCAGGACGATATCATGAATGACGGTTCGCTGAGAGTTATCCCCACCAATCCCCAGGAAGTCGCCGAGACGGCGGCCACCATGACCCAGCCCAAAAAGGATTATAACGAGGGTCTTGATTATCTGAAGAACAAAGAGCTGGCCATGGCTGCCAACGCCTTCCATAACGCCCTCAAGGGCTGGGAGGAAGAAGAAAATCTCCATGGCGTGGCCAACGCCTCTGATCAGCTTGGCGACATCTGTGCTGAACGGGGCGATTTCGACAATGCCTTCGCCCATTATGACCGGGCCTATAAGATCTGTACCGACGATTATGACCGTTTCTCCCTCTTTGCCCTGGAAAGAAAGAAGGCCGCCCTTTTAGCCCAATTGGAACGCTTCGATGAGGCCCTGGCTCAATATTGGGACATCCTGGACGAATATACCGCCAACCAGGATCCGGCCGGGGCTGTTGCCACCCTGGAAACCATGGCAGAGATCTTCATCAAGACAGCTGACCAGGAAAAGGCCGCCAATTGCTACCAGATGATCGCCAAGACCCACCGCAACTTCAAGCATCCTGATGAGGCTGCCGAGTATGAGGCCAAGGCAGCCGACCTCGTGGCATAATCACCCATCCTCCTGCCCACGCAGAGCTGGTGACCGGCCCAGACCGGTCTCATCTGGTCGACATAATGTCTTTGCCGCTGGCACCTTGCCTGACCAGGAGGAGCGGCCCACCAGGGCCATAAGAACACCTCAATAATATCTGTCCTGTTCTTTGGCCGCCTTTGTCAGGGATAAGAGGGATCTGCCCACGAGGCTCTTCTTCTCTTTGCCCCGCCTCTGGCTGGTTGCACTCCAGGCTTTTTTGCACAAAAAAATCCCGTTACTCAACTTTTGAGTAACGGGATTTTTTTGTGCTTCTTGAAAATGCTCAGACCGGCAATAATTAATCCTGAGGCCTGGTCTCTTCGTTCTTAATACGGGAAGGAAGGGCATACATGGTGGTGGAACCGGAAGACCAGAACATCAGTTTCCCCTCTTTCACCAGATCATTGGCAACATTCTTGATAACACGGGGCTTGCTGTCAGCATCGCATGCATAGAAATCTTTGATATACAGCTGGGGCTTAGGGGCCTTCGTTGCCTTCTCGATGATAGCAGCTTTCAGCTCATCTACAGATAATGCCATGGGAGTTCTCCATTAAATTAAGTTCCTGATAAAACCAAAAGTGCGGATAACCGGACTTGAGCCAGCTATCCGCACCTATCTGCTTATAATGAACTAAAATTATTTGCAGTGGCTGGTGAACTTGAAGTTCGTGGTGGTTCTCCAGGTATCATAAGCCAACCGATAGTCATCAATGGACTTCATGGTAAATGGAATACCAGTCTTTTCAAAGAACATCTCCCAACCGATGCGGGCCGCCCACTCACCAATACGCTCGTACTGGTTGGCATCCTTGGCATAGGTCTCGAGAATATTCTTAACAGCAGCAACAGTCTCTGGCCAGCGCGGAGGCGTGTTAGGCAGGAAGGGGATTACCATCTTGGAGAAGGTAGGGTTGGATTTCGCATTGGAAACCTTACCACCAACAAGAATAGCAATACCGTCACCATCAGGATCAGCAAGAGGCATGGCAGGACACATGGTGTAACAGTTACCGCAGAACATACAACGCTCAGCGTTAACCGTTACGGACTTCACTTCCTCACCGGCGGAGTTGGTGGCCTTAAAAGGCTTAACAGCACCAAGGGGGCAGGCGGAAATGGCCAGAGGCAGCTCACAGAGGCCGGAGATGGCGTCATGATCTACCATGGGTGGCTTGCGATGGACACCGAGGATAGCGATATCGGAGCAATGTACAGCACCACACATGTTCAGGCAGCAGGCCAGGGCCATCTTAACCTTGGCAGGCAGGTCCATGTTGACGAAATGGTCAAAGAGCTCATCCATAACCGCCTTAACAACACCAGAGGCGTCTGTGGCAGGAGTATGGCAATGAATCCAACCCTGGGTATGTACGCAGTTGGAAATACAGGCACCGGTACCACCCACGGGGAACTTGTTCCCACGGCTGGCCAGGTCATCCAGCAACGGCTGAACCTTGGCCTTGTTGTCCACCATGAACTCAACGTTGTTCCGGGTGGTGAAACGGAGAAAACCGTCGCAATGGGCGTCAGCAATGTCACAGAGTTCGCGAATATGCTCAATGGAAATGAGACGGGCAGAACCTACACGGACGGTGTAACACTCAGCACCACTCTCAGAGACATGGACCAGAACACCAGCCTGAACCACTTCGTGATAGAGCCATTTACCCTTGTTGTCTTTAACAACCTGGGGATAAAATTGTTCGAAATGTGGAGGACCAATATCTGTAATTCTGTCCACCATGGGATTTTTCGGATCGTAACCCATAATAAACCTCCTTCTATATAAGAATGAATTTATTTAACTTTTCCGTTACCAACAATCAGAGGTCTGATTACTGGGCGTGCTTCTTACGGAATTCCCTAATATCGCGCTCAAACCCACCAGGAACCTCTTCATCGGTCCAGAAGACATAGGGGTTCTCACGTGGAATCTTGATATGCTGAGGAATCGGGGTCACATCCATAACTTTCAGGAAGGTGGGCAGACCAAGGCGCTGCATGGTCTCACCAAGACGCTCGCGGTTCTTACCAGCTTCCATCCACCAATCCCAAATGCTCTCAATAACTTCGATAATATTCTCATACTCATTATCAGCAGTCACTTCAACGAAAGGAATGATAAGGGTGGCAAGCTGGGCACCATCAAGGATAGGGGCCTTAGCACCGCAGAGAATGGAAGCACCTTTAATCACACCAGGACGCAGAGCGCGAGGCATCATGTTGAGACAGAACATACAACGGGTACAGTTCTTGTTGTCAATCTGCAGCTTGTTGTCTTTCATGCGCATACAAGCGGTAGGACAGAGAGCAAGGACGTCTTCGTCGATATCAAAAGGTTTGGACTTGGCGCGGGCACCGCCGTTTGGCTTGTAGTCGCCTTTGATATAACCCTGAACAGCATCCTGATCAATACGAATATCATCTTTCCAGGTCCCGATAAGGGCAAAGTCAGAACGGGCAATGGAAGCAACGCAGTCGTTCGGACAACCGGAAAATTTGAATTTGAACTTATAAGGGAAAGCTGGACGATGGATTTCGTCCTGGTAATGCATGGTCAGATGATGACAGATGGAAGCGGTGTCATAACAAGACCATTCGCAGCGGGCACTACCGATACAACAGGCAGGGGTCCGCAGGTTGGAACCGGAACCACCAAGATCCTGCTTCAGATCATGGGTCAGGTCATAGAACAGGGGCTCCAGATTTTCAGTACGGGTGCCAAGGAGAACAAGGTCGCCTGTGGAACCATGCATGTTGGTCATGCCGGAACCATACTTCTCCCAAAGATTACAGATGTCGCGAAGCTTGGCGCTGCTGTAAAATTTACTGGAAGGCTGGTTCAGACGGACGGTATGGAAGTGGGCAACTCCGGGGAACTGCTTAGGTGAGTCAGAATAACGACCAACAATACCACCACCGTAACCGAAGACACCAACGATTCCGCCGTGCTTCCAATGAGTAATTCTGTCTTTGAAGGACAGCTCCATCTGGCCCAGAATGTCCCAACATTCCGGTTTGGTCTCCGCCTGACGCTTGAGGTCAGTTACAAAGGATGGCCAAGGACCTTTCTCGAGCTCGTCCATTAAGGGCGTATCATGCTTTGGCATTTTCTCGTTTCCTCCTTAAGGATCTTTAATATAAAAAAGCCTATACATCTATTCAACGTTACCAATTTTGACACCCTGATGGTCCCAAAAAAGAGCCACGCTGAGAAAAAACTTTTTCTGAATACAAATTCAGTTTTGAGAACTTAGCCTTCGCACCTCTATTTGTCAACTTAAATTTTACACAACAAACCGGCACGTTGAGGCCGGCAATGACCACCAAATTACAGCATCTTACCAGACAGACGGCAGCAACATTATCCCAGGCGCCAGGGGAACTTTCCACCATTTTTTATTTTATTAATTTTGCGCATCCGTTATTTATATCCTTACCGATTTCAGCAAGAGTACGGTACCCTTCGCACCGCCCCTTTGCCGACAAAGTGTCTCTTACTCAAGCCAATACCACGACCCTGACCATGGCCCGCACCAAAAAAAAACGATTTTGCGAAGGCATTATAAGCGGCAAGGCCTTTAAGCCCATTCGTCGCCCCTTGTCTGAACTGAAGCAGGTGGAGCTTTTCTATGACGAGATAGAGGCCCTGCGTCTCTGTGATCTGGAGGGACTCACCCAGGAGCAGGCCGGGCAACAGATGGGGGTGTCGCGGGGAACGGTGCAGAGAATTCTGACCACGGCCAGAAAAAAAACGGCCTCAGCCATTGTCAATGGCGAGGCCCTTATGCTCACCGATCCTCATCAGTAGAGAGACTACACAATTCGAGGATTCAGGGACAGCACACCGTCAGATCAGCCTGGTTGCTCCCCTCAAAACACCCGGGGCTGCGGGAAGGCCGCCCTCTTTTTTCAATGATGGCAATCCCCTCCGCCTTGGCAGGACTGGGAAGGCTGCATAATGGGCAGATTCCCTGCCAAAAACGCCTCCATCACCTGGGCAACGGTGCCGATCTGCTCCCGTGGGGCAAAATAAACATCAATGCCCACCTCAGCAAATCCTGACAGGGGCCGCGCCCCAATACCACCTACAACAATGGCATGCGCCCCGTAATCCTTCAATGTTTTTACTGGCACCATACAGCCACCTGCTCCATGTTCGATCTGGCCCATGGTTTCGACGTTGGAAATTTCTCCATTGCGCACCGTTACCACGGTAAACACATCACAATGGCCAAAATGATCCGACCTTTCGGCATCCATGCCGCCGGGATTATTTGTTGGAACTACAACTTTCTGTTCACTCATGCCATAAACCTCATTTTATAAATTGATTATTCAGCTTATGCCCTGGAGCCTGTCGGACTTTCTGACATTTCTCCCACCAGGTCAGGCACCACCTTAACAACAGTTTGGACAACATCCCTTTATCTCTCATTCACGAATCCAGTTATGCCTCATCAGTGGCTGGTCCGAAAATCGGCTCTGTCAATTTGACATACCAGGCTGCAGACTGCACCTGGACAATATAGGAGAGGGCAATAACCAGGGCGGCGTTGGCGCCGGCCTCGCCAAAGGCATTGATGGCAATGGCCAGGGCAATGGAGAGGTTGCGCATGACCGTGCCATAGACCAGGGCGATGGCGTCACCCCGCTTAAACATAAGTTTACCGACAAGGGTAGAGAGCGAAAAATTAAGGATATAAATGATCAAAACCGGCACCAAAATTGTGCCCAGGATTGCCGGATTTGTCATCACGGTTTTGGCCTTCAGGGCCATGGCCACAAAGACGATCCCCAGGACTCCCACGGTGGAGAGGGCCGGAAAACGAGGCGCTATCTTTTCTTTGAACTCCGCCATGGAATATTTTTTAAGCAGGGCGGTTCTGGTTATATAACCCAGGAGCATGGGGATAAAGACAATGAGAAGAATCTGCTTTACCACCAGCATGACATTAACGTCCACCTTGGCCCCCAAAAGGGCCTTGACGTAAAAGGGAGTCGCCAGAGAGCCCAGGGTCAGGCCGATCACCGTCATATTGATGGCCGCGCCCATATTGCCCTTGGCAAAACCGGTCCAGGAGATGGTCATGCCACTGGTGGGAAGCAGGGAGGCGAGCAGGAGTCCCAAGGCCATATAGGGCTGGGCCGGGAAGAACCGGAGGCCCAGACCATAGGCCACAAAGGGGATCACCCCGAAATTTATTGCCTGGGTCAAGACCTGGAGCTTGACATTCTGCAGCCCCTGGCGCAGATGTTTGATATTGAGAGTGACCATCATGGGGTAGACCATGAGAAAGGTCAGCGGCATAATCCACGACTTCAGCTTCTGCACCAGGGCCGGATCACCATTGGCTCCGACAAAAAACCCTGCCACCATTAAGGTCGGGATGGCGTAGATCAGGTTTTTATTTATTTTTATAAGAAATTTCCACATGAAGACACCGGGAATTGAAAATGAAGAATCGAGGAAGCCAAAAAGGGGTGTGCGCGTCTGGCAAGCTCCGGAGTGCCGCCCCTTTTTTATCTGGCCTCATCTATCATGGAACGGATCTTCGCAAATGTTTCGACGAGAGAGGCAGGGAAGAGATCATCATCAACCACGGCCCGAATATTCGCCTCGCTGAAGCTTAAGAAACGAATCTGGGTTTTACCGTCTTTAGTGAAGGTCATAATGAATTTCGGCATAAGAATGGCGCGTTCAGGGTTGCCGCTCAAACTCTTGGCCGCCTTTTCCGGCTTACAGATCTGGATCATGTGCAGATCAAATCCCTCGGCAACCTCCGCACCATGCTTCCCAAAGGAATGGGCCATATCCATATTGTTTTCATTATGGATTACAAAGCCATATTTCTTGGCGACTGCACCCAACGATTGCGCAAACTCCTTGGTGCTTTTTGATGTTTCCGTGGCATAAACCTGATCTTTTTGCATGACACCCTCCTGACAGATATTTCACATTGGAGATCAAAAGAAACCCTTACATTGTGTGCATATGCTCATATCTACAGCCCTGCCCGCGGCCTGTCAAGGAAGAATTTAAGGGTTCGCTAATATTCTTTCCCGCGAACATTGACAGTCCCAGGCAATCACGATATTGTTCATCGTTTGCTGATTTCCAGACAAAAAAAGTCTTACCAAAGGGCTCTTTTCCCCTATTTTTCCGGTGACTTTGTTTTTTTTAAACCTTGTTTATCAGCTGCCTTTTAAAATATATTCTTACGCCTTAGGAGGGATAGGAACATGGGAGAGAAAATTGTTATTGTGGGCGGCGTTGCTGCCGGGCCCAAAACAGCATGCCGGGCCAAACGGCTGATGCCGGATGCGGAAATCACCGTTGTTGATCAGGACAGCCTGATCTCCTACGGCGGCTGCGGCATCCCCTACTATGTCTCCGGTGACGTGGCCGATGAGGACGAGCTGCGCAAGACCAGCTTCCACATGACCCGCAACGAGGATTTCTTCCTGCGCGCCAAGGGCATCCAGGTCCGCACCCTGACCCGCTGTCTGGCCATCGACCGCAAGGCCAAATGCCTTGAGGTGGAGGATCTCAAGAGCGGCACCAAGGACACTATCCCCTATGACAAGCTGGTCATTGCCACGGGCAGCCAGCCCTTTGTCCTGCCCATCCCCGGCGCTGAACTTGAGGGGGTCTACACCATCAGCGACCTGCACAAGGCCATTGCCATCAAGCAGCAACTGGCCACCGGCAAGATCGGCAGGGCGGTGGTGATCGGCGGCGGCGCCATCGGTCTGGAGATGGCCGAGGCCTTTACCGATCTGTGGGGAGTGGAGACCTCGGTTGTCGAGTTCATGCCCCAGCTGTTGCCGCGGATCATCGACCCCTGGTTCTCCACCATGCTGCAGAGGCATATGGAGGCCATGGGCGTCCACATCCACACCGGCGAAGGCGCCTCAGAGATTATTGCCGATGACAACGGCCGGGCCTGCAAGGTGGTAACCCCCCACCGGACCCTGGAAACGGACATCGTCATCATGGCCACCGGGGTCAGGCCCCGCAGCCAGCTGGCCCACGATGCCGGGCTGCTGGTCTCACCTTTCGGCATCGTGGTGAACAACCGCCTGCAGACCTCGGACCCCAACATCTATGCCGCCGGTGACTGCATTGAGGTCACCCACATGGTTTCCGGCCAGAAATTTACGGCCCCCCTGGGCTCCCTGGCCAACCGCGAAGGCCGCATCGTGGCTGACAACCTGGCCGGCATCCCCTCCACCTATCCCGGCGCCATGGGCTCCTTTATCATGAAGGCCTTTGAGCGCTCCATCGGCGCCACCGGCCTCTCCCTGGAGTCGGCCCGCGCCGCCGGTTTTGATGCGGATGCCGCCATCACCGCCCCCTCTGACCGGGCCCATTTCTTCCCCAACGAGGCCAAGATCCCCCTGCAGATGGTCTTTGACCGCCGCAGCCGCCGGGTCCTGGGGGTTCAGGGTTTCGGCCCCATGAATGACGCGGTGCTGACCCGTATCGACGCAGCCGCCGCCCTCATCGCCAAAAACGGCACCATTGACGATTTCAGCCTCTGCGAAATGGCCTATGCGCCCCCCTTTGCCACCGCCCTGGACGCTCTCAACAGCGCCGCCAATGTGGCCGACAATATGCAGATGAACAGGCAGCGCAACCTTGCCATCCCCGACTTTCTGGCCTGGATGAATGATTTGAGCGGCCGGCCCGACTGGCTGGCTCTCGACATCAGGCATCCTGCTGAGACCAAGGCCTTTAAGGAAAAATTCGGGGCCGCCTGGCTGGAACTTGCCTATGACCAGGTCCGCGCCAACCACCAGGATCTGCCCCGGGACAAGACCCTGATCATTATCTGTGACGCCGGCACCCGCTCCTACGAGACCCAGGTATTTCTCGACTCCGTGGGCCTCACCAACACCCTGGTCCTGGGGGGCGGCTTCAACGTCATCACCCGCATGGAGCCCAGCTGGTGGCCTGCCAAATAGGCCGGGGCAGAGGCATAATCATGGCGTCTTCACCAAATACCCAGGCGGCAAGGGGCCGCCGGCAAGGGCTGGGCTTTTTCTTTTGGCTCTTGCTGCTGCCTCCCTGCCTCATCCTTTTCCTCGGCCAGGCCGCAGCGGGCCAGATCAACATTAATACGGCCCTGGTGGAAGAACTGGCCACCCTGCCCTATATCGGCACCAACCGGGCCCGGGCCATTGTCCGCCACAGAGAGCTCCACGGCCCTTTTGGCCGGGGTGAGGATTTGCTGGCGGTGGAGAACCTGGGCCCCAAGTCGGTGGCGGCCATCCTCCCCCACCTGGCTCTTCCCGCCCTTTCCAGCCGGCAAGGGCAAGCGGTCTTTGGAGGCAGCCAGGTGATGCTGCTCACCGACCAGGACTATTTCCCGGTGCTGATCAACTTCATCAAAGACGCCCACCAGCGGATTGACATGGCCATGTATCTCTTCAAGACCACCAAATCGGCACAGAACAGGCCGGCCCTGCTGGTGGAGGAGTTGACCAAGGCCGGCCGCCGCGGGGTGCAGGTGCGGATCGTTCTGGAAAAATCTAGCTATAACGACTTCCTGAACCGGGAAAACCAGAGCCTTGCCAAGCAGCTGCAGCAGGAGAACATCACGGTCCGTTTTGATGCGCTGGCAAAAACCACCCACACCAAAATGGTCATCATTGACAAGCGGTTCTCTTTTGTGGGCAGCCACAATTTCACCCATTCGGCACTGGCCTTCAACCATGAGCTGAGCCTGCTGCTGGACAACCGGGCCCTGGCCGGGGAATTACTCGCCTACCTGGCCACCATCGAAACAGAGGCTCCCCGTTAAAAAAAGGCCTTAACCACCTCCACAAACACAAAAATCCTCCACTCTATTTATGACGACATCAGCAACCATCAATCTCTTTGACCAGACCCGCCAATTCCACCAGGATGGCGATTTCCAGCAGGCCCTGGCCGGGTATCAGGCCCTGCTGGCCCACGACCCGGACAACCCGGAGCTGTGCTACCTCCTGGCCCTGCTCTTTTTCCAAGAGGGCCAATTGAATGAGGCCGGCCACTGGTTCAGCCAAGTCATAACCCTGGCCCCCCAGGCAGCCCCGGCCCATTACAACCTGGGAGTCATCCTCTTTGAGCAGCAAGAGTACCCCCGGGCGGCGCAGGCCTATGAAGAGGCGGCCAGACTCTGCCCTGAGGACGCCGACATCTTCTTCAACCTGGCCCTGACCAGGAAAAAACTAGGGCAACTGGATAAGGCCTTCAGCTGCTATCAAAAGGTGCTGGCCCTCACCCCGAATGCCGAGGATGTCCTCTACAATCTGGGGGTCCTCTGCAAGGACATGCACCACCATGCCGACAGCATCTGGTTCTTTGAAAAAGTGGTGGCCGCTAACCCCGACCACCCCCAGGCCTTAAACAATCTCGGCTATCTCTATCACATGGAAAGAGAAGTGGACAAGGCCATCGCCATCTACCATAAACTGATCGCCCTGGACCACAACGCCACCATGGCCACCCATATGCTGGCCGCCCTCACCGGCACAACCACCGCCGCCGCCCCGGACACCTATATCCGCTCGGTCTTTGATAGTTTTTCCGAACATTATGACGAGAGCCTGGTGGAAAAGCTGGGCTACACCATTCCCAGCCAGCTCCGGGAGATGCTGATCAGTCAAGAGAGCCACCCCTTGCCGGCCACCCTGGACATGGGCTGCGGCACCGGTCTCTCCGGCGAGGCCTTTGTGGATCTCACCGAAGAGCTCACCGGCCTGGACCTCTCCCCCAAGATGCTTGAGGTGGCCGGCAAAAAAGGCCTCTACGACCGGCTCTACGAGACAGACATCTGCTCCTACCTCAAAAAAGGCACCGCCTTCTTTGACCTCTTTGTGGCCGCTGATGTTTTTGTCTATATAGGTGATCTCCGTGAGATTTTCTCCCTGGTCAAAGAGCGGGCCGCCCCGGGCGGCCTCTTTCTCTTTTCCACGGAGCTGGCCGGCCAGGGCTTCTGCCTGAAGCCCATGGGCCGCTACGGCCACGCTGAAAGCTACATCCGGGAGCTGGCCCATGAGCACGGCTTCACAATGCTCCAGGTGCGGGCCGCAAATATCCGCCAGGAGGAAGGGGCCTGGATCACCGGCAATCTCTACCTGCTTACGGTTTCAAAATGCTAACTGCTCACAGGCTACCGAATCTTCCCGCGATCAGGCCGGCTTGATCGCGAAAATCTCCGGCACCCGCCAAGCAATTACAACTCCGGTGGTTATTGTAATTGAGGTGACCATGGGGGTGAGCAGTTACACAAAAGGTTACGAGCGCAGCTGAGGCAAGGCATGGTTACCAGGAAGATGCCCTCCTCACTGTGCTCTTATGTGGTTAAAAAAAATGAGAAGGAGTTCCCCATGAAAGTCATCGCCATCAACGGTAGTCCCCGCCAGGGCGGCAACACCTCCATCCTCCTGCAGAGGGTCCTTGCTGAACTGGAAAAAGCGGGTATCGAGACCGAGACCCTGCAGCTGGGCGGCCAGTTGGTGCAGGGCTGCACGGCGTGTATGAAATGCCTGAAGGCAAAAAACAAACGCTGCGCCAATGACGACGACAAGATGAATGAATATATAGAGAAGATGATTGCCGCTGACGGCATTCTGCTTGGCTCGCCCACCTATTTCGCCGATGTCTCCACGGAAATCAAGGCCCTCATCGACCGGGCCGGTTATGTGTCCCGCGTCAACGGCGGCCTCTTGCG
The DNA here is from genome assembly GCA_024637145.1 of Desulfobulbaceae bacterium. Classification (GTDB taxonomy): domain Bacteria; phylum Desulfobacterota; class Desulfobulbia; order Desulfobulbales; family SURF-16; genus BM506. Next base: position 19,477 of record JAGXFQ010000034.1, on the reverse strand, counting down.
ACGCAAGGTGGGGGCGGCAGTGGTGGCCATGCGCCGGGCCGGCTCCGTGCACGCCTTTGACACCATGAACCACCTCTTCACCATCTCGGAGATGATCATTCCCAGCTCCAGCTACTGGAATATCGGGGTGGGTCTCAAGCCCGGCGACGTCAAGGATGACCAGGAAGGCATGGAAACCATGCGCATCCTGGGGGAGAACATGGCCTGGCTGTTAAAAAAGCTCCACCAGTAAAGGCCCGCTCATTTTTTGCGGCGCACCATCACCTTGCGCCGAGCGCCGCCGCTGCCGCTGCCCTTGAGGCGGCGGACAACCACCTTTTTCCTGGTCTCCGGCGCCTCAGGCCCTTCATCGCTGCCAGCAACTTCCCGGCAATAAGTGCATCCGGCCTTGGGGCAGCGCAGAACAACCTGCCCCTGGGCTCCTTTTTTCTCCACCAGATAGGGGGAAGCACAGAGGGGGCAAGGGATGGGGTGGGGCCGGGACCAGGCCATGAATCCGCACTCCTTATCGGAGCAGAGATACATATCCTTGCCTGTGGGCGTCTTCTTGACCAGCAGCCGGCCCTGAGAACACAAGGGGCACACCAGAGTTTCCGCCTCATCCTCCTCCCCTGCCTCTCCTTCGGTATGGCGGCAGGCCGGCGCCCCGGTACAGGCCCAGTAGGTGCCAAAGCGGTCATGCTTGGCAACCATGGCCCGGCCGCACTGGGGACAGGGCCTGGTGGCCACCTGGGCCACTTCCCGGAACGGCTTTTTGGGCTCGGGGGCGGCAGCAGGCTCCTTTGGGACGCTCTCCTCCTCCGGCAGTTCAGGCCGGGCCGTTTCCGGAAAAACAGCCGCCTCTTCCCCGGCCGGCGCCGGGCCCGCCGGCCCTTCTTCCTCTCCGGCCGGGATGACGGCCTCCCCGGCCAGGAGGGAACCGGTGCCGGTCTGCTCCTCAACAGCCGCGGCCACCGGCTGCAGCTCCTCGGCCGGGCCGGCGCCGGCCGCTATGGCCTCTGGTTTTGTCTCTGTCAGGGAAGGGGCCGGCGGGAAAGCCTTGTCATCAGAAAGGGCCTCCTGGCCAGGCCCTGCCGCTTCTGGTTCAGCAAAATCCGTAAAGTGCGGCTCCTTGCCGGCCGCCGCCTTCTTTTGCGGGCGGGGGGGCAGCCCCCCACCCTTGATGATGCTTTTTGATGTTGAGGCCCGCTGGAGAAGGGCGTCGGGCATCTTGATCTTTACCAGGGGCCTGCCCTGCATGAACAGATTTTGGTCAAACTGCGTAAGGGCCATGGCTAAACGCTTGCGGCCAGAGGCCACTTCGGCAAGGGTCTGGCCGTAATAGACCACAAAATTGAGGCCCGCCATGGCCGGAAAGGCCCGATTCAGGGTCTGGACCACCTTAACGAGATTGGCGCCGTCTTGCAGGGCGCCGTTGCCCTGCTCCTTGATATAATCGGCTGCCACCAGCCGACCCACCAGCTGCACCACTTCTTCCGCATCGGTAATACCCAGTTCAGTAAGATCAGCGGCCAGGGCGGGCAGGGTATACCATTCCGGCGCTCCAGCCGAGCGCTGTTCAGGAACCACCTGGGCAACCCGGGCCTCATCACCCTCCTGCAACGCCGTAGCCACCTGGGGGCCCACCAGGTCGCCAAAGCCCTGGTCATAGATCCGGCGAAAACCGGGCTCCGTAACAACCTGAAAGTCTCGCTGCAGCCGATACGTATCATTCACCAGACCAAGGGTCACTTCTTTTCCCCTGGCCGCCGGCATCTGGCTGGCCAGGGCGCGGCGCCAGACAAGATCATAGACCTGCCGGCAGGCCGGGGAAAGATCCACCAGCTCTTCCGGAGGGCGCTGCGGATCCAGGGGCAGGATGCCATGGGCGGCAAGGGGGCGGCCCTGCAAGGCCTCCCCGCCAAACCGCTGGGCAACCTCCTGCTGGAGCCCCTCCACCAAGGGCTGCTCATTGGTGAGGACCACCGGATAGAGAGAAGAAATCAGGGCCTGCCGCTTGCCGGCAACAAGGACGCCGGTGGCCAGGCTCGTGGCCGCGGCCATGGCCTCGGCCACGGAAATCCGGGGTTGGCAATGGGCGTCAAAAATAAGTTCATAGAGGGTGTAGGGGGGAGGGGCGGGGATCTCCAGATCCTTTTCCTGCCGGTAAACCACGCCAAAAGATTGGCCCGCTAAGTCACGGGCAACCTCTCCGGCCTGCTCTCTGCCTGTCATAATGCCGTCGCAGTTGATCCCAAACACCTCTTTGAGGTCCACCCCGAACTCTCCGTCCGGGCCCTGCAGGGACAGTCTGACCTGCCAGGTGGGCGCCCCGGCAAAGGCCTTGACCTCCTGCTGCCGCTCCCACAGCAGGGCCAGGATGGCCAGCACCGGCATGGTCAGGGGCAGGCCCCCGGGCCCGGTATGGGTGCCGAGCAGGCGCTGCAGATGGGTGGCCAGCAGGCCCTCAAAGCGGTGGGCAAAATAAATGGCGGCGGCCCGGCCGGCATCAACGGGCTCCACCAGGGCCATGGCCCTCTCTATCCCCTCCTCAGTAAGGGCGGCCAGATGAAGACGCCGGCAGTAGAGGGAGCCCTTGGAGAGCTGCGCCACCAGGCCGGTCCAGAGCCAGCTGCTGTACTCCCCCTGGTCGCTGCGGTCAAAGGCCAGGTAGATATCGGCGCCGTTATCCTGCAGCACTTTCTGCAGGGCCGCCTGGCTGGCGGAGGCGGGCCGAAAGAGAAAACCCGCCTCCCCCCGGGCCAGGTATTCGATATTTTTGGTCTCCACCACCGCAGCCAGGGCCGGCACCAGCAGCACCTCGCCCTTGCCGGTGGGCCAGACAGCCGCCAGCGCTTCTCTTTTTTCTGCGCTTTCCACAAGAATATATCTTTGCCCCATGCATCCCTTCCCGGCCTTAAGTTATGGTACTTCCTGCCCACTCTAACGGCAGCTCTCGCCTAAATCAAACAAATGTCCAAGAAAATATGTTATTTTCTTATTCCCTTGGTACCTTTCGCCGATATTCCCTAGAGAAGCCCTGCACCCCTTACCCTTAATCATCTCCAACCAACAGACATGGCCCTTATCAGCCTGGCCGGCATTGCCCAAGCCATCGACAATCTCCACCTCAACGAGACCACCCTCAAGGCCCGGTTTCTCCGGGCCATTAACCGGCGCTTTGTCGACGAGGAGAGCCTTGACACCCTTACGGCCATCCCCCCCCTGGATCTCATCCATGAGCTGTGGAACCCGCAGGGCGCTTCTGAAATCAAGGCCAAGCGCAAGAACCTCAGCAGCCTGAAATCAAGCATCAACAAGAGCCTGAAAGAGGGGATCGAAAGCAACGCCAATCCAGACGGTATCATCATCGGTCGCGACAATGTTTTTATCATTGCCGACGAAAAAAAGAACCTGCTGCTGGACAAACTCGTCCAGGCCGGCGGCGACAGCAGCTCCCTCTTAAGCGCCCTCTCCACCTTAAACGAGATGCTCACCGGCACCGCAGCCCCTCCCGACCCAAACGAGGCCCTGAAAATCCTGGGCCAGCTTGACGCCACCCGCCAGATTCTCACCAGACTGGCCGGTCTCACCGAAAAGGAGGACGAGAAGAGCGCCTCCCCTTCCCCCCAGGAGGATGAGCCGCAGCCGGTTGAGGAGTTAGAGCTCGATGCGGACACCGTGATTGAGTTCATTGAAGAAGAAGGCTCCGGGGATGAAGCAGAGATCCCTGCCTCGGCTGGTGATGACCCGGCCTCTGCCCAGGGCGCTGTTGGCGAGGCCGAGGACGGTGACCGTGAGGAGGCGGCGGCTGAGGGGGCCAGTGGACCAGGAGGGGACGCAAGCGCTGCCGACTGGGATTCCTTTGAGGTGATGGACGATGATTTCGACGTTGTGGAATTGGAAGAGGAGCTGGAGGAGGATCTGACCGCAGCTGCCCCACAGCAGCAGGCAGAGGAAGAGATCCCTGCCCCGGCAGGTGATGGCCCGGCCGCCTCAGCCCAAAGCGCTGTTGACGAGGCCGATGAGGGTGCCATTGAGAAGGTGGCGGCTGGGGAGGGCAGTGGACCAGGAGGGGACTCAAGCGCTGCCGACTGGGATTCCTTTGAGGTGCTGGCTGACGATGATTTCGACCTTGTGGAGCTGGACGAAGTACCCAGCCCGCTGGCGGAGGAAGAACCAGGGGCAGCGTCAGAGACAACAGGGGTGGAAGACATGGAGGGGGCAGACCACCTCCTGCCCCCGGCAACGGAGCTGGAAACCCGAAAGGAGGAAGAGATCCCTGCCCCGGCAGGTGAGGGCCAGGCCGCTGCCCAGGGCGGTGTTGGCGCGGCCGAGGACGGTGACCTTGAGGAGGTGGCGGCTGGGGGAGGCAGTAACCCCAGAGGGGACTCAAGCGCTGCCGACTGGGATTCCTTTGAGGTGATGGACGATGATTTCGACGTTGTGGAGCTGGACGAAGTGCCCAGCCCGCCGGAGGAGAAAGAACCAGGGGCAGCGTCAGAGGCAACAGGGGTGGAAGACATGGAGGGGGCAGACCACCTCCTGCCCCCGGCAACGGAGCTGGAACCCCGAATGGAGGAAGAGATCCCTGCCCCGGCAGGTGATGGCCCGGCCTCTGTCCAGGGCGGTGTTGGCGAGGCCGCGGAGGGTGACCATAAGGAGGTAGAGGCTGGAGGGAGCAGTGACCCAGCAGGAGACTCAAGCCCTGCCGACTGGGACTCCTTCGAGGTAATGGAGAACGATGATTTCGACGTTGCGGAGCTGGAGGAGGAACTGGCCGCGACTACTCCACAGCAGCAGGCAGAGGAAGAGATCTCGGCCCAGGACGCGGTTGGCGAGGCCGGCGATTATGACCTTGAGGAGGTGGAGCTGGAAGAGGATTTCGAGGAGCCTGCCTCCCTGGAACCGGCGGCGCTGGTGCCGGAAGCCGGCTCAGCTGGCGGGCTGGGCCTAGAGGAGGAAGAGGCCGGGGGTGGTGGTGACCCAGAAGGAGACTCAAGCCCTGCCGACTGGGATTCCTTCGAGGTAATGGATGATGATGATGATTTCGAGATCAGGGAGCCGGCCGATCTGAGCGGACAAAGAGATGACAAGGGGGGCCGGGAGGAGATGGCAGCGCCCGGGCCAGAGGGCCCGAAGCCGGCCCTGACCCAATCCATGGACCTCTCGCAATATATTGAAGCAGAGGAGGCCCTGGACAACAACCCCAACATTCTCCAGGAACAAAATGATGCCTATGTACGCCAGATCCTGGCCCGGTTCATGCCGAAATTCATCAAGATCCCCGCCGGCAGCTATCCGGTGGGCGGCCCCAAAAAACGGCAGACCGACCGGCCGACCGACCGGGTCGTTCTGCCGCAATTCTATATCGGCCAACTGCCCATCACCAACGATCTTTTTGACTTCTTTGTGCGTGAAACCGGCTACCAGACCGAGGCCGAGCAACAGGGGTACGGGCTTGTCACCTCAGGCCGCCTGTGCAGCGGGGTGCAGCAGAAAACAGGCCGGCACACCCTGACCATCAACCAGGGGGTGATAAGCCGCCCCTTAAAAGGCGCCAACTGGCGCCATCCTGATGGTCCGGGCAGCTCCCTGGATAACAGGGGCCAGCATCCCGTGGTCCAGGTCAGCCGCCTGGACGCCCTGGCCTTTGCCGCCTGGGCCGGAAAACGTCTGCCCAGCGAGGATGAATGGGAGGCAGCCGCCCGGGGCCGGGCCGGCCTCCTTTTTCCCTGGGGCAATACCTTCCTGCCCTTGGCAAACCTGGCGGCCCACCAGAGAGGTAGCACCACCCCGGTCAATTATTTCGGCAGGCAATCCCTGAGCCCCTTTGGCCTCCTGGATATGCTGGGGAATACCTTTGAGTGGACAGCAAGCAACCACAAGAGCCCCCGCGGCCGGCAACTGGCCATCCTCAAAGGAGGGTCGTGGGCCAGCGCCCAGATCTCCTGCGCCCACCGCCTCATCGAACCGGCCGCCACCTGGTCCAACACCATCGGCTTCCGCTGCGCGGTGGATGGTGACGAGGGCCAAAGTGATCACAAAAGCAGATAATCTGTCGTTATTTTGTAAAATCTCTATGCAGAGGCCGCACCGAGAAAACAGAGCGAGGGCGGCACCGCTCTTGGCCCTGGCCCCTCTCCCCAGGCGAGACTCCCCAGGGCCCAGGCCGGGGAAAAAATCGGGTGTTCAGCCAAAGGCCCGGGCAATCAGGGCGTCATCCACCTCATCGCTGATAATAACCTTGCCGATCTGGATGGGCAAAACGAAAAAGGGCCTGCCGCCCACGCTTTTCTTGTCGCTCTTCAGCAGCTCCGTCATCTGGCAGCGGTCAAGCTCCGGCGGGATTGCCACCGGCAGCCCAAAGCCCTGCAAGGCATCCTTGATCCGCTGGGCCTTTTCTGCGGCCAACAGGCCCTTGCCCATGGCTATTGTATTCACCGCCACCATGCCCATGCTGATCGCCATACCGTGGGGAATGGTGAAATTGGAGGCCGCCTCCACCGCATGGCCCAGGGTATGGCCGTAGTTGAGGATGCGGCGCAGATCCGCCTCCCGCTCATCCGCCTCCACCACCCGGGCCTTGATGGTGCAGCAGTGGGCGATCACCGCCTCTACAATGGCGGGCTCCAGGGCGAGAATATCTTTTTGATTGGAGAGCAGAAAATTAAAAAAATCGAGATCATTGATCACCCCATATTTCACCACCTCGGCCAGGCCGTTGAGCAGCTCTTCCCGGGGCAGCTGGCCAAGGACCAGGGTGTCGATAAAGACGGCTTGGGGCTGGTAAAAGCAACCCACCAGGTTCTTGCCCTCCGGGATATCCACCCCGGTCTTACCCCCCACGGAACTGTCCACCTGGGCCAGCAAGGTGGTGGGCACCTGGACAAAGGGGATGCCGCGCATGTAGATGGCGGCCGCAAAACCGGTAATATCGCCGGTGACCCCGCCGCCCAGGGCAATCAGGGCGTCCTGGCGATCCACCCCCAGCTGAGCAAGAGCGCTGATCAACCTGCCTATGGTGGTCAGGTTCTTGCTGGCCTCGCCCCGCGGAAAGGTGAGCAGATCAACAGGGATATTAACCTTGCGCAGAGACTCCACAAGCTGGCCGCCAAAGAGCTCGGCCACATGGTCATCGGCAATGATGATATAGCGTTTGGCGATCTTCCGCAGTTTAAGTTCCTCACCAACCTCGGAGAGCAGACCTTCCCTGATCAAAATGGGATAGGCCCGATCCTCTAAACCAACCTGGAGCTGTTTCATGCGTCTGCCCTTGTTCCTTTTTAAAGCTGAGTTGAGCAGCTTGTCTGCTCATACGAAACTTATGCCCTGTGGGTATAAGTAGATAATTCCGGGCCCGGCAAGGCACCCGTCGTGGAGAGAAACCTGCCGGACAACGGCTATGCCTGCACACCAAATCTGCTCTTCATAACACAGGATGCCAGGGATTACCAAATTTAGATCTGCTTACCATTCTCTTTCAGCCATGCCTCAGCAGCTATTCCCACCAGGGGGTGCAACCCAAGGGCCTTCTCTTCAATACGCCCCTCCCCCATCCCTGCGATGAGTACCGCAACGCGGCAGTCCAGAGACGAAAAGTATCCTGCCACAGGGGAAATCCTTTTTTTCACCACAGAGACACAAAGACATTCTTTACAATACCCCCTTGAGGGGTGCAAAGAATATAAAAGCCCGAAATCTTTGTGCCTTCGTGTCTTTGTGTTGAACCTGAAGGGCGCGCCGGAAGCGCTGCACTCCAAGGGTACTCCGAACTCCAGGGCCAGAAAATCCAGGCCATTCTTGACAAAAAGAGCGGCGCTGTTCATGCTATTTATAAAGTTCCATATAAATGCTGCAACCATGATAGCCAGGCAACCCTAAGGAGAATAAGGCCCCCATGACATCACCAAAGAAGAGCAAACTCAACGAGACTACAGAAAAGGTTGGCAAGGCCGTGGCCCGTTCCACCTTCAAGGCGGAAGCAGCCGGCCGGGTGGCCCACAAAAAGGCGGGAGAACTAGCCACCCGGGTTTCCAAACAGGCCCAGGGGGCCATGGAGCGGGTCAGCAAATTGAAAGGTTCGGGGAAAGACACAGAAGACAAAAAGAGCCCCCTGCCCTTCAAGGCCGGACCGGGACTAACCATCCCCGAACAATTCGGCCTTATTGCCGGCGAGATCTACCATTATCTGGGGGAAAAGGGGCTCACCCCCACCAGCCGGGTGGTGGGCGCCATGCTGCAGAGGCAACAGAGCCAGGCCAATGTCCTGGCCGCCATGGGCTGGCTGGCCCGGGAGGACAAAATAGAATTCAGCAGTGACGGCAACATGGTTGCCCTGAAAGAATAATCCGGGAAAAAATAAGCCGCAACGCTGGGAGTCTGTCTGGTTTGACCGATCGTAGCGAGGGAAAGCCGGGTTGAGACAGATTTTTCGATCTTTAGAGGAGAATAGTGGATCTATTTAACGAGAAAGATCGGGAAATATGGCCAAATCCAGTTTTTCCGCAGTAGATCAGCGTTAAGTCCGACAGGTTCCTAGGCATAAAAAAAAGGGAGACGTCTTAAAAAGACGTCTCCCTTTTTTTATGCAGAGAAAATCAGCTTAAAAAGCTGGCTTCTTACATGGAGCTACCAGAAGCAGCACCCTGCATCTTCACCTCGACCTTCTCGGTGAGGCCGGCATAGTAGGTTTTCAGGTGATCAAGAACTTCGGTACGGCCGAAGTGGTCAACGATCTCAGCACCTTCGGAAAGGGCCTTACGCAGCTTGGTACCGGAAAGAATAACGCGGGACTCTTTGCTGTGATTACAGGTACGCAGAGAAGCCATACCATCACATTCCTTGCAGTAGAAGGTCCAGTCGATCTTCATGGGCTTGCACTGCAGATCCTTAGCAGCGTCACCGGTGGTGGGGATCTTCTCAAAGATTTCCTGAGCCTCAAACAGGCCGTAGAAGTCACCAACACCAGCGTGGTCACGACCGATCAGCATGTTGTTGACACCATAGTTCTGACGGAAGGTGGCGTGGAGCAGACCTTCGCGAGGACCGGCATAACGCATATCAAGGGGATAACCGGCGTTGACAACGTTATCCTTCACAAAGTAGTTCTCGATGAGGATATCAATGGCCTTAACGCGGACAGGGGCAGGAATATCGCCTGCTTTGAGGTTACCGATGAGGGAATGGATCAGCACGCCGTCACATACTTCAATGGCGATCTTGGCCAGATACTCGTGGGAGCGATGCATGGGGTTACGGAGCTGCAGGGCAGCAACGTTGGACCAACCGCGCTCTTCAAAGATGGCACGGGTCTCAGCAGGAGTGAGGTAGACACCTTTGTACTCGGTGGGATACTCGCCCTGGGAGAGGACCTTGACAGGACCGGCAATGTTAAAGGCTTTCTGGTTCTGAACCATGATAACGCCGGGATGATCCTTGGGAGCGATTTCCCAGAACTTGCCATCGACAGATTCTTCGCCTTCACCCTTGAAAACCATCTCGCATTCCCACTTCTTGTCAGCGGTGGTCATCTCATACTTTTCTTCGATCTTCATGGTGGCCATGAGCTCGCCTTTGGTATAGAGAGCAACCTCGTCACCCAGCTTGAGGGAATCGGCCTCAGCCTTATCAACGTCCAGGGTAATGGGGACGGGCCAGAAGGTACCGTCAGCCATCTGGAATTTCTCGCAAACGTTTTTCCAGTCCGCCTTTTTCATGAAACCAGTCAGTGGAGAGAAACCACCGATGCCCATCATGATCAAGTCGCCTTTGGCGCGATCACTGACGTCGATTCTTTTCAGCCCGGCTGCTCTTTCGATTTCAGCGGCAAGCTCTTTACCGTGTAACAGGGCACAAACAAGTCCTTTACCACCATGGGGGGCTACTAATTTTGACATCTGAGGTCTCCTTAGGAATGGAAATTAAAAGATATAGCGCGCCCTTTTGTACGTTTCAGATTGTACCTGCGGAACAGACAACAGGCGCCCTGGAGCGTCTAGGTTGGCGCTTCGTGTAACTAAATTCTACCACTTGAAAACAATGGGCATAAATTGCAATGAACCATTATTCATTTTCAAAGGGCCATTTTAGTAAATTGGCATTTTATGTCAAGGAAAAGTTCAGAGGCTGACAGAATTGGCAACCAACATGAGGGCACTTTATAGTCGTGATAAAAAAAAAGGCCGCCCCAAAAAGGGGTGCCTTTCAGCTCACAACTCTATATCTGTGGCCAGCCACAAAAAAAAGACGCACCTCTAGGGTGTGCTCTCTCTTTTGAAAACGACCGGCCCCCTAAAACTCAGACCTGTTTGTCAAAAAGCAGGCCCACCAGTTCATTGAGCTTTTCACGCAGGGCCAGGATCTCTTCCGACGGAATCTGTCGGATCAGGTCCCCGCTTTCCCTCTCTCGGACCTCCATGACAATGTCTTCGCTCTCGTCACGGATGGAAAAACCCAGAGTGGCACCCATGGAGTCAAAGCGGCCCTGAATCTCTTCCGCCATTTTCGCCAGCTCGGCGCTGGAGGAGGGCTGGGGCTTCCTGCCGTGCAGGGCCTGCTCTCCCAGGTTGCCTTGAGACGAATCGCCGCTCTTGGCCACCGGCGCCACCTGCGGCCGGGCCCGGTCTTCCATCTCCACGGCCGACACCACAGGCTGACCTACCCCTTTCATCTCTGTACTTATATTAACGTCCATAACCCAAATCCTCCACCTTCCTCTCTATTTGACCCCTGACATGCCGGCCAAACACACCTGCCGCTTACCAAATGGTCTCTTTCCTGGCGTCTCTCTCTGCAGGCAGGGCAGCTGTGCCTTGGGCCGCCCGTCCCCGCCCTTGTCCACACCATCTCTGTTAGCCCTGCCGGCCGTAGGCGGCCACCGCCCGCCGGCCTGTGTGCATGGCCACAAGATCGCCCTGAATGGCTGCCATCTTATCGCGGGTCAGGGCCATGCATTTCTCTTCCGCCCGTCTGATCCGCTTGATCAACACCGCGTACTGCTTCTCCGGAGGGAGCAGGGCCAGCCGAACAAAGAGCTCCTGGCGCCGGATAAAGAGCGAGGTGAGCCGCTCATCATAGCCCTCCAGGACCAGCAGCGCCTCCATCTCCTCGGTAATCGCCAGAAGATCGCGGTACAATGCTGCCGCCATCAGTGCCTCTCCTTTTTGCTTTTCCATCTTTCCTGCCCCGCCGGCGGGCAAAGGATGCCCTCTCCTGGAAAATCCTGCTTTTTCAATAAACCGCCTGAAAGGCGCCGCGCTCCGCCGGTTCAACGGGCCGACTGGCGGCCTGAGCTGTTTCCGCCTTGCGGTTGGCGGCCAGGGTCACCCAGGCCTCGCTGAGGGGCTCCACCGTCCGAATGGCATTATTCAGCATGCTCGGGTCACTTTTAATATTACCCTGGGTAATCTCCGAGGTGAGGTAGAAATAGAGGTCATTAAGGTTGGCGGAGATCTCGCCGCCCTCCTCCATGTTAAGGGCCGCATGGAGCTCGGTGATAATAGCCAGGGCCCGGCTGACCTGTTCGCCTTGCACCTTTTTGTCGCCGCGCTCCACGGCCTGCCGGGCCGTTACCAGGGATAAGCCCAGGGCCTGGTAGAGGCGGGCCACGATCTCGGCCGGGTCCAGGTTCTTGAGTTCATTCTGCTTATACGCTGAACACACCTTCTGCTGATTCGGATACATAATTTCACTTGTCCCTTGTTTTTTTGATGAACGGCTTACAGCTCTCGCAGAGCCCCCAAGTTATTGCGGCCAGCAGCAGAAATCTCCCAGTTGGCCAGATGGCCGCGCCCGGTTTCTCCCTGTTGCCCATCATGTCCATTTTTCAAAACGCTTCGCCCCACCCTTATTTCTTGGTGGAGATATAGGTGCTCAAGTTGGACAGCGACTCCAGCTGCTGATCCAGGGCGCCCTGGGTGGCCTGGAAGCCGGCCAGCAGCGTCTCCAGATTCAGAAACTGCTGCCTGAGGTTCTCCTCCCGCTTCACAAGCCTAAATTCGATGCGCTCCACCTGCTCACCGATATCCTTAATGGATTCCTTAAGCCCATCCACCTTGGAGACAAAAAGCCCTGAGGAAGGATTGAGATAGCCCTCCAGCAGATCGTCAAACCGGCGACCCATACCATCATTACCCGCTTCGTCATTGCTGAAAAAACTGCTCACCCCGCCGGGGTTCTCTGCCACCGCAGCGGCCAGGGCCTCACCATCGATGCTCAATTTACCGTCGCGGCCCACTTCGATGCCCAGGCGGCTCAGGCCATTGACCTCCTCTGCCACCCCATCCACTCCCCCATAGAGAAGGCCCTGCAGGCGTGATTGCAGCTGGCGGGTGGTACTGTCCCCCTGCAGCATCCCGCCGGAACCGGCCGTGGCATCATAGCTCTGCAGGGAATCAAAGGTGCCCACCATGGCATTATATTGCTTAACGAAACTCTCCACCTTCTTGGTGATGGTGGTCAGATCCTGGGCCACGGTGAGCTCAAAGGGCTGGCCTGGAGCGGCCTCTTTCAGGCTCAGGGTGACCCCGGCAATGAGATCATCAATGGTGTTTGCGGCCCGCTCCACCCCAATACCGTTCAAGGTCAGCTGGGCATTGGCCGCGGTCTGGGTTTCAAACAATCCCTGGGTGAGGGGGGTTTCGTAGAGGCTGGAAAGACCCGCTCCATCCGTGTTGTCCCCGTCAGCATCGGCCATGGTCAGGCTGATGGTATTATCCGCGCCGGTGCGGGAGCTGGCCAGGGTGAGATAGACACTACCTTTGCCGTCATCCACCACTGCGGCCGAAACATCGGTGCCCGCCCCGTTAATGGCCGCGGCAATGCCGGCCAGGGTCTGATCATCAGCGCCGATGGCAATATCAAAACTGGTGTTGCTGCCCACCTGGATGGTGAGGGTGCCGGTGCCCACAGCATCATCTACAGCTAGAGAGTCAAAGGCCGCACTGCGCACCTGCTGGGAGGTGGCCAGGCCGGCGACCTCCACCTGGTAGGTGCCGGCGGCGGCATCCGCACTGGCAATGGCATCCAGGGCAGTGGGGTTGGCTGAGGTGGCACTGAAGGAGACAAAGCTGTCACCATCGCCCAGGGAGGCGGATGCTGTCTGCAGGGCGGCCAGGCCACCCTTCAAGGTCCCCAGTGCCGAAATCTTGGACTGGAAGTCGGCCTCACGTCCCTGCAAAAAGAGGACGGGACGCCTTTCAAGGGCCATCATCTGGCTGATTATGGATTCCGTATCCAGTCCGGATACTAAACCGCCTATGCCGATGGTCATGATGGACTCCTGTTACTGAGAATCAAAAAAACCGGGGAGGGGAGCAATCCCCCTCCCCGGTTTCCCTATTACAACGTCAAGGTTACTTATTTACTGAAGAAGGCTCAAGGCACCCTGGGGGATGGAGTTGGCCTGGGAGAGCATGGCCATACCGGCCTGCTGCAGGATCTGAGACTTGGTCATCTGCGAGGTCTCTGCGGCAAAGTCGGCATCCAGGATCCGGGAACGGGCTGCCGCAATATTTTCGGAGACGTTCATCAGATTGGAGATGGTGGACTCGAAACGGTTCTGCACCGCACCAAGGCCGCCCCGGATGGTTGAAATATCGCTCAAAGCTTTATCAACACTGGCAATGGCAATTTCTGAATCCGGGAGGGAACTAATGTCAATCAGATCTACCGTCGTTGTAGCAACAGTTCCCACACTATAATCCGAACTCGCAGCTGCAGCATCCGCACCGTCAAGCAAGTTGGTTGGTCCAAAAACAGCGGTAAGCTCGTCAGTACCACCAGTAGCGGTAACTCTGCCAAATGTAGTTTGCTTGCCATCAATCAGCGCGGCAATATCTGCTGTGGTTATTCCCGCGTCTATAGTAGCTTGACTGGCGGTGACGGTAATGGCATTATCCGTAATGTCAAGAGTGAGCCCAACTTGTGCGGCCTGGCCGTCAAGGTTGGTTACGGTGGGAGCCATGGCGTCAGCGTCCGTGTAAGCAATAGCTCCTACATCTGTGTTAGCAGTGGTACTTGTCGCAGTTAGCACATCACCAGCGGCCGAAAAGGTCCAGTCGCCGGCGTATGCAGCCACACTCGTGACGGTAACGGTACCGACAGTAGTCGAAGTACCACCACTGGCAGCATGAGCGGCAAAAGCACTGGCCAAATCTGCTTCAGTGGTGACACCAGCGGTTCCGACTGTCGCAGTCATGCCATCTATTACAAATTCATCTGCATCAACAATGGTAGCTGCGGTAAAATCAAAAGCATTGGTTTCGGTCCTATCCACCACTGCATCTGCTGCCAATGCGACCGTTATGTCATTGCCGCCCAGACCTGTTTCTTGGGAGGTAACAACAAGCCCACCAGTTGTCAGAGAGGCAGCTGTCGCAGGAGTTGCCGCAGTACCTGTTACACCAGTAGCAACGGCCACTTCCCCCAGGGCAGCGGCGCGAGCACTGCCAATAGTAAAGGATATGCTCTGACCCGGTCCGGCATTGGCACCCACCTGAAAAGAGGCTGAACCCAGATTCCCGTCCAGCACGTTTTTGCCGTTGAAGGCGGTGGTCAGGGCAATACGGTCAAGCTCGTCCACCAGCTGGGTGACCTCCGCATTCAGAGAATCGCGGTCAGCTTGGGTGTTGGTGTCATTGGCGGACTGCACGGCCAGCTCGCGGACACGCTGCAGAATGTTGGTGGATTCCTGCAGGGCGCCCTCAGCGGTCTGGGCCAGGGAGATGCCGTCGTTGGCGTTACGGGCCGCCTGGTTGAGGCCGCGGACCTGGGCCGTCATCCGGTCGGAGATGGCCAGACCAGCTGCGTCATCCTTGGCGCTGTTGATGCGCAGACCAGAGGAGAGACGGGCCAGGGACTTGTTAAGGGTGTTCTGAGAATTCATCAGATTACGCTGGGCGGTTAAGGACGCCACATTGGTGTTTACTGAAATTGCCATGATTACTAACCTCCATGTTAGTTTTGTTGTACTTCTTTTTTTACCAGCCTGGCATCCTTGCCGGGCAAGTCACTTTTTTCCGTTTTTTTCTTATACTGTTACTGTTAGCGGCCTGCGCTCTTCGTCATCACCCCCTTTGGCGGCCTTATTTCTAACTGTTACAACAATCCTATCGGCCCCCCCCCCCACAACTTTAAGTTTTTTTTGATACGCAACAAAAAAAACAGCCTGCCACGGAATCCACAGAAGCCACGAAAAAAACAAACAAAATGTTTTCCGTGATTTCGGTGGATTCCGGGTGGCTTCCGGAATTAAATGGGGACAGACCACGTTTTTTATTTTCTTCACCCGTATACCATTTAATTCTATCCATGGTTGACAGCTCCCTCTGCAATGCGTACAGTATGCTGTACATAAAAGGAGAAAACTCATGAACACAATCACATACACTTCAGCACGAGGTAATCTGGCCAAAACTATGCAGAAGGTTTGCGCAGACCACGAGCCGGTGATCATCACTCGCAAAAAAGAAAACGCCGTAGTAATGCTCTCGCTTGATGACTATAAATCTTTGGAAGAAACAGCCTACTTGTTACGAAGCCCTAAAAGCGCCAGGCGGCTTCTTGAATCAGTTTCCGAACTTGAAAACGGTCAAGGGCAAGAACGAGAACTCAGCGAGTGAAGCTGATCTTCTCTGAACATGCCTGGGACGACTATCTGTACTGGCAGCATACAAACAAAAAAATCGTTAAACGTATAAATTCATTGCTCAAGGAGATCAAACGTACCCCCTTCGAGGGTACCGGCAAGCCTGAACCTCTCCGTCATGCATTATCAGGCTATTGGTCTCGCCGCATCAATGATGAGCATCGCCTTGTCTACAAGCCCCTTGATGACGCCATCCTTATTGCCCAACTTCGTTATCATTATTAATTTGGTATCGAATCTGGACAGACCACGTTTTCCTGACAACATCTCCGTCCCGGCCTCTTCTTCAAAGCCAGGCAAGCGTTTGCGGCCAAATAGCCAGAAGGCCTGGCACTCTGCCCCATCAAAGCCACTTGACCATATCAATTAACACAACTATACTAATTAACATACTGCATACAAATTCAAAGAGGAACAACGCCATGCCGCAACCAATCAGTGCCATGGAGGCCAGAAGAAAATTCGGGGAAGTGCTCAATCGTGTTTTCTTGCGCCATGAGGAGATCATCATTGAAAGAGCGGGCAAACAAATCGCCAAGCTCTCCCCTGTAAACGCACAAAAGGAGCGGCCTAAAGGCAAGCTTGACTTCCGTAAAGCAGCCGGACTGGGCCGTGAGGTGTGGTCAGGTGTCGATGCCGAAAGATATGTCCACAAGGAGCGTTCGGAATGGGAGTAGACTTCCAGGGAGCGGATATCATCTTTATCGACACGGCTCCCTTTATCTATTTTTTCGAGAAGCACGACCGCTATTTTCACCACATGGCCCGTTTTTTCGACCAGGTGTATGAGACAAACTGCCAGGTCATCACTTCCATTATCACGTATATTGAGTTGACCACCCAGCCTGCCCGCCTCGGCAACGACAAGCTTGTGCGTAAATATGGCGATTATCTTGGCAATTCTGAAAACATCAGCACCTTCCCCCTTGACATCAAGATTGCCGACTTTGCAGTCCAGATGCGGGCCAAATATCAGCTCAAAACACCAGATGCCATTCAACTGG
Organism: Desulfobulbaceae bacterium; assembly: GCA_024637145.1. Classification (GTDB taxonomy): domain Bacteria; phylum Desulfobacterota; class Desulfobulbia; order Desulfobulbales; family SURF-16; genus BM506. The sequence goes on along the minus strand of JAGXFQ010000034.1, from coordinate 2,845 downwards.
GGACAGCTCTAGCCTGCGGCGCTGACTATGTCCTGACCAACGATCGTGCCTGGCAGCAGGTGACTGAGGTTGACTTATTGTTGGTCGACGAGCTGTAAGTAACCTGCACTTTCATCACCACAAAAAACCCTTTACCACTGTAACTGGGTAGAGTAGGAAGCTGACTTCCCGATCATGGTCAGGACTTTTATTTGACGCCTCGCCGCACGCGGCTACTACGTGTCTACCGACATGTTCGCTCATCAACCTCCCCTCATCAAACCGGACGTGCGGTTTTCCCGCATCCGGCTTTCCGATGTTCTTCACGCCAACGCATGCGTCAATCCCCAACCCGCTTTCCCGGAAACCTTCAGCAGCCCATAATGTTCGTAGAGATCGCGTCGTGGAAATCGACACAACGCCGTTTTCCTGTCCTCGGCCGGCCCAACGCACCGCCGCCTCCCCTCCCCACGTCGCTGCGAGGACCGGAGGGACGCGGCAGTCCAGGAAGTGCAGGGGTGGCACCGCAACAGCAACACCTCTCTGGATTGCTTCGCGCTGCTCGCAAAGACAACAAGGCACCCGTGCGCCTTGAACCTTGGACCTTAGACTTTAGACCTTGATATCAAAATTGCCGAACTTGACTATCAAACCGTTTATGGTACGATAAAAAGACCGGAGGTCGTTATCATGAATATCACAAAAGAAATAAAGCCTGTCACCTATCTCAAGTCTCATGCCGCAGATTTATTAAAACAAATAAACGAAACCCATCGGCCCGTTATCATTACGCAAAATGGCGAACCAAGAGCCGTTCTTCAAGACCCTGAAAGCTATGAAAACATGAGAAATGCCATTGGGATCCTCAAGCTGCTCTCTCAAGGAGAAGAAGATATAAAATCAGGGAGTGTTAAATCACAGGAATCCGTCTTCGCTGATCTTGAGGCAAAATTAAAGACGAGATGAAGAAAGAATACACTGTTACCTGGGCCAGCACTGCGGAGAATGATCTTTCTAAGATCATCACCTATCTCGCGCAAAGCAGCCCAGATAATGCCTTAAAGATATTACAGAAAATCAAGAAAGACGTATCCAACCTGTATTACTCGCCTGAAAAATATCGCATCGCGCCAGAACTCTATGATCAAGGTATCATGCACTACCGAGAGCTCATTGTTTCTCCATGGCGCATACTATACAGAATCGCTGATTCTACTGTTTATGTCTTGTCGGTCTTGGATTCTCGGCAGAATATTGAGGATATTTTATTAAAACGCTTTACCAAGCACATCCTCTAGCCCCAGCCATTTTTTGTGCGCATTCCAGTGATTCCGGACACCTATTCCGGTGAGAAGCCGGAATAATTTGGTCAGATCAAAATTAAATTTTATTATTCTGTCTTTTTCGGGACAGGGCTGTCACGCTTTTGACTTCTATGCCCCCCACAGCGACGATAACGGCGCCGCCCAGATCCCGCCTCCCAGAGGCATCGTCTCGGTGCCGTCGTAGAACAACACCCCCATCTTGAACTGATCACCCGCGATGCCGGCGAGTTTTTTCAGGCCACGCAGATCACTCTCCTTATCGGAATGGAACAACGTGAATTTCGGAAATTAAAGTCGTAAAATACGGATTTAATGCGCGTGAATCGCGGAAAGCTAGCAAGAGTAAAGTTAGCAAAAGGGGACAGACCGGATGCCATTCAGTTGGTGACCGCTCTTGCCTGCGGCGCTGATTACGTCCTGACCAATGATCGTGCCTGGTAGCAGGTTTCCGAGGTCGACTTATTGCTGGTCGAGGAGCCAAAAAAAGACGTTCCGCCGAACATAGTAAAGTAATAATGGCGGTCAGAGTGCATAATGGAGTCACCCATTAAAATCAAACTAGTGGTTCAGATACGTGATAGGACAGAGTGGCAGTCAGGCAAGACTTCCTGTCTAGGCGGCAAAAGCCCTTACATGAATATTTTTTTCATGCTGCTGCGCCTGCCAAAGATCATATTTCATTTGATGTTTAAGCCAGGTTTCGGCACTGACCCTGAAGGCCTTTGAAAGCCTGATAGCCATTTCAGGCGAAACACTGGAGCGACAGTTGACCAACTCGGAAAGGGTCTGTCTGTCTTGCTACTCCTAAGCCCTCTGCAGCCTCCGTAACGGTAAGGCCCAACGGCTCCAGGCAAAGTTCTCTAATTATTTCGCCTGGATGCGGCGGGTTATGCATCTTCATTTTTTACTCCCCCTTTTTTAGTGATAATCTCCGTAATTAACAGCAACGGCGTTTTGGTTTTCAAACCTAAAACATACCCGCCAATTTCCCGAAACAGTCACCGCCCATACACCGGACAGCTCCCCCTTTAAAAGATGCAAACCTGGCAAGTTCATATCGTCTTAAGACTCAGCAACGTCCAGTTGGGCCAGGATCAGCCGGAGCCGCTTAGCGTGCTCCGGCATAATCCCTTTTAGCGAACCTGTTTCAAAAAAATTCTTCAGTCCTTTATGACGGAAATTTTTAATCATATTTAAATCTACATCCTGTAGTGTCAGGTATCAAGTGACACCTGACACTACTAAATAATGGGATCAGCCATTATTTAGTTCCTCCTTGTTGTGGTTGTCTTTGGGGCAACCCAACGTGATGGCCTTGTAACAACTCATTGCGCGAAGATGGACTGAAAAATCAGATCAGCAGGCTCCTCTAAAACCCCATCCCCCGCAACACCCATAGCACCAGCCATTCCCGATTTGGCCCACCTGCCAACAATCTGATATCACAGGTGGCCGGTTTCACGTTTTTCAGTGGCTGTCGGGATCTGATGGCGCCCCGTTGTCACTTTTACTGGCCGAGCCAGCCGTAACATAGCCGATTT
>JAGXFQ010000033.1 GCA_024637145.1 Desulfobulbaceae bacterium | reverse complement strand
TGAAGTTATGCGCAGTGAGGTTAAGGCATGGGAGTCAGCAAGAAACGGGATGAAAGCCGGGGTCAACTGGCAATTTACTACCGAGGATGCCCGGACCAAACTGAAACGCCTTTATCCAACATTAGAGATGTGACAGAACACTAGGTTGCGGCATCTTTTTTCTTTTTAAAGCTCTTCTCCTCTCCCCGCCTGAGCCGGCCGATATTAGCATGATGTTTAAGCCAGATCAGAGCGGTAATAAAAGAGGCGGCATAGAAATAGGCCCCTATCCCGTAACGCAGCCAGACAAGCAGAGAAACCATGGCCGCCGCCAGCAGGGAGCCCACGGAAACATAACCTGTCACGGCCACGCTGATGACAAAGAGGACAATGCCGCCCAAGGCGGCAATGAGGTCAAGGAAGAGAAAGACGCCCAGGGCCGTGGCCACCCCCTTGCCGCCGCGAAAGCGGAGATAGAGAGGATAACAATGACCGACAAAAGCGGCAACCCCGCAGAGGAGAATGGTGCCGGCAGGGGCACCTGCAGCCTGGGCAATGACCATGGGCAGCAGGCCCTTGGCGGCATCAAGGAGCAGGGTGATAACCCCGAATTTTTTACCGGCCAGCCGGGTGACATTGGTGGCGCCGATATTGCGTGACCCGGAGGCGCGAACATCAACACCGGCCATCCTGCCCAGCAGCAGACCAAAGGGGATGGAGCCTATCAGATAGGCCACCATTATTGCCAGATAATTCATTTGCTTAACACTTCCTTGTCCTGAATGAGAAAAACAGGCGGCCAATCTAACATTTTCCCACACAGGTTGCATTGATATGCTACCCTATTTTCTTATTGACCATCTCTTCCCCTCCTGCAAAAGGAAAATCCCGTGCCGGACCATCAGAAATTCATGGGCCAGGCCCTTCTGCTGGCTGAAAAAAGTGTGCGCAGCGGCGGCGGCCCCTTTGGGGCGGTCATCGTCAAGACAGGCGCCATTATAGGCAGCGGCACCAACCGGGTCACCTTGGATATGGACCCCACCGCCCACGCCGAGATGCTGGCCATCCGCGCCGCCTGCCTGGCCCTCGGCGATTTCCAGCTGGCGGGCTGCACCATCTATGTCAACTGCGAGCCCTGCCCCATGTGTCTTGCCGCCCTCTACTGGGCCGGCATCAAGGAGATCTATTTTGCCGCTCACCGCAGCGATGCCGGCAACATAGGATTTGCCGATGATTTTATCTACCATGAATTTGCCAAGGAGCCCAAAGAGCGCCAGATCGCCATGCATCAAATCATGCGAGCCGAGGCCCTGGATATCCTGCAGCTCTGGGATGCCCTGGAGGAGAAGATCCCCTATTAAGGTCCCTGCCCCGGCCGGGGAAACAACCTTTCCGGCAATCCGTAAAAAAAAATGCGCCGGCTTTGACTTAGGTCAAAGCCGGCGGGCTTGTCTTTGCGTTATGTTGATTTTAACAAGAGACAAACACCCCCGCTTTTCTAATTTCAAAGGAGGATGCACACCATGTTCTGTCAACAATGTGAACAAACAGCCAAGGGTATTGCCTGCACCACCATGGGCGTCTGTGGAAAAACCGAAGAGGTAGCCGATCTCCAGGACCTGCTCATCCATGCCGTCCAGGGCCTCTGCCTCTATAGCGATGCGGCCCGCCAGAAGGGAATCACCGATTCCACCACCTCCCTCTTTATCTGTGAGGCGATCTTCTCCACCCTGACCAATGTCAATTTTGATCCGGACCGCTTTATCAACATGATCAACAAGGCAGTGGAGCTGCGTGAAGCGCTGAAGGCCAAGTCAGGGGCCAATTTCACCGTACCGGCCGCCGTCTTCACCCCGGCCGCTGATCTTGCCGGGCTGATTGAACAGGGCAAGGCAGTCAGCCTCAATACCTCCGAAAACGAGGACATCAAGTCCCTGAAACATACCACCCTCTTCGGCCTGAAAGGCGTGGCCGCCTATGCCGATCATGCCCGCATCCTGGGCCAGGAAGACGACTCGGTCTACGCTTATATCGACAAGGCCATGACCACCATCCTCCGCGATGATGTAGAGGTCCCAGCTCTGGTGGCACTGGCCCTGGAATGCGGTGCCGCCAACCTGAAGGCCATGGAGCTGCTTGATGCCGGCAACACCGGCAGATTCGGCCATCCCGTGCCCACCGAAGTGCCCCTGGGCGCCAAAAAAGGCAAGGCCATCCTGGTCTCAGGTCACGACCTGCTGGATCTGGAGTTGATCCTCCAGCAGAGCGAGGGCAAGGGCATCAACGTCTACACCCATGGCGAGATGCTGCCCTGCCACGGCTACCCGGACCTGAAGAAATATGGCCATTTCTACGGCCATTACGGCACCGCCTGGCAGAACCAGAAGAAGGAATTTGCCGAGTTTCCCGGGGCGGTGATCATGACCACCAACTGCATCCAGGATCCCAAGGCCTATATGGACAGCATCTTCACCTCCGGCCTGGTGGGTTGGCCCGGAGTTGCCCATCTCGGCGACAAGGACTTCACTCCGGCCATTGACAAGGCCCTGGCCATGCCCGGCTTTGCCGAGGATACCGACAAGGGTTCGGTCATGGTGGGCTTTGCCAGAAATGCCGTTTTAGGTGTGGCAGGCAAAGTCATTGAGGCGGTGAAGAACAAGGACATCCGCCACTTCTTCCTGGTGGGCGGCTGTGACGGTGCCAAACCGGGCCGTAACTACTATACCGAGTTGGTGGAGAAAATTCCGGCCGACTGCATGGTCCTCACCCTGGCCTGCGGCAAGTTCCGCTTCTTTGACAAGAAACTGGGCGATATCGGCGGCATCCCACGGCTCCTTGATATCGGTCAGTGCAATGATGCCTACTCGGCCATCCAGATTGCCGTGGCCCTGGCCGGGGCCTTTGAGTGCGAGGTGAACGAGCTGCCCCTGTCCATGATCCTTTCCTGGTACGAGCAGAAGGCCGTGGCCATCCTGCTGACCCTGCTGCACCTGGGGATCAAGGACATCCGTCTCGGACCCAGCCTGCCGGCCTTTATCACCCCCAACGTCCTCAATGTCCTGGTGGAGAATTTCAATCTCATGCCTATCACCACCCCGGATGAAGATTTGAAGGCGATTTTGGGATAGCTTTATAGAGTAGTTGAGAAGTAAGAAGTTGAGAAATAAGCATTTAGGCACAAAAATGGTCCTTTCTTATTCTTTCTCCTTATTTCTCAACTACTTATCCCTCAACTTCTGGAGTTAAAACATGAAATGCCCTGGACAGGATATCCGTTACTGGTCAGGAAAGGATATCTTTGAGATCAAATGCCCCAAATGTGGAACCCCCCTTGAATTCTTCAAGGATGATTCCAGCCGGCTCTGCCCCCAATGCAGTTACCGGATGCTGAACCCGCACATCAATTTCGGTTGCGCCGAATATTGTCCCCATGCCGAGCAATGCCTGGGCTCGTTACCGGAAGGTCTCAAGCCTCAAAAGGGCCCGCAAGCCTCCTTAAAGGAGAGGGTTATGGCCGCCATGGCCGCCTATTTCGGCGACGACCAGCGTCGCATCAACCATGCCAAAAAAGTGGCGGATTATGCCGAACAGATCAACAAATATGAACAGGGCGACCCAGCAGTAATCATGGCCTGCGGTTATCTCCACGATATCGGTATCCCGGAGGCGGAGCGCAAGCATCACTCCAGCGCTCCCCGCTACCAGCACCAGGAAGGCCCCCCTGTGGCCCGCAAAATTCTGACGGAACTTGGTGTTGAAGAGGAGATGATCGCTGAAATCTGTGCTATTATCGGCCATCACCACCACCCAGGGAAAGAAGAAACAACCAATTTCAAGGTTCTCTATGATGCCGATCTCCTTGTCAACCTGCAGGAGCAACAACCCGCCGGTGGCCGGAGTGTTGAAAAATTAACCACCATCATAAACAGCTCATTTCTCACCGAGGCCGGCCAGCGGCTGGCCCGGGAAATTCTGCAGATAGACTAAAAGAGGTATTGCTATGAAGGTTCGCCGGAAGATAATTGAAATAAATGAAGAGCTCTGCAACGGCTGCGGCCAGTGCATTACCGGCTGTGCCGAGGCGGCCCTGGTTCTGGTGGACGGCAAGGCCAGGCTGGTGGCGGAAAAATATTGCGACGGCCTGGGCGCCTGCCTGGGCGAGTGCCCCACTGGTGCCCTGAAGATTGTGGAGCGGGTCAGTGAGGACTTTGACGAAGAGGCGGTGGAGGCCCTGCTGAAAGAGAAAGAGGCCAAGAGCGCTACCCCTGAGGAAATGGCCTGCGGCTGCGCCGGCAGCAACATCCAGTCTTTTATCGCCAAGACTCCCTGCCAGAGCGCCAATGAGCCCCAGGCCACGGTCGCGGCCGGTTCTTCCGCCCTGACCCACTGGCCCGTGCAGATCCGTCTGGTGCCGCCCACGGCCCCGTTTCTGCAGGGCGCTGACCTGCTCATTGCCACAGACTGCACCCCCCTGGCCTATGCCAATTTCCACCAGGATTTCCTTGCCGGCAAGGTGGTGATGATGGGCTGCCCCAAATTTGATGACCAGAGCTCTTATGTGGATAAGCTGGCGGAGATCTTTGCCACGGCCCATATCTCCTCAGTGACCACGGTGATCATGGAGGTTCCCTGCTGCGGCAGCATGCGCGGCATTGTCAAGGAGGCCCTGAAACAGTCCGGCAAGAAGATCCCCGCCCAGGAGTTCGTTATCTCCACCCGCGGTGAGATCCTCTGATAACGCTCCGCATCCTTTAAAAAGCAATGCCCCGCTGCCCTTTCTACCAGGCAGCGGGGCATTGCTCTGTGTGGAGCCGAAAAATGGTCGGCCCGGCTTCCTCATTGCTCCCCGACAATCCTGGCCACAGCCTGCCGGGCCAGCTCCCCCACGGTGGTGTCGACAAAGCCGCCGCCCACAAAAAGATGCACCGACGTTGGGCTGTCATAAAAGTTTTTGAGCAAGGGGAGCGCCTCCGGCGTCTTGAGGAGGCCGAAATTACGGATGGCCAGGGCCTGCACCGCCGGATCAGAAGAGTCCAGATAATGCTCCATATAGCCGTCGGCGTCAAAGGCCAGGAGTTTTTCCGGATAGACCTCAGCCAGACGACCCAGACCCCACAGCAGACCGCGCTGCAGGGCGGGCAGCTCCAGATAACACTCTTCCCGCATATAGGAAACCAGGATATGGCCGTACTCCTCGGCCAGGGCCCGGTTTCGGGCCATAATCTCCCCCATGGCCTCGGGCATGCCCCAGCCGATGCCCCCCGACTCCTCGTTGAGACTCCACATGAGACGGCGCATGACCACCCTGGCCTGTTCCATCTCCTTCCCGGCCAGGCTATTCATCACTTCAGCCAGGGCCAGAACAGCCCGCCATTTCACCACCTCATCCACCTGATAAATACAGGAAAGAAGCGGTGAAATAGTGGCGCGGGGCGGCCAGGAGCGGATCTCGGCCAGGGCCTGATCAAAATCAGGCTGCCGTAAGAGGGGTGGCAGAATTTTTTTTATCTGACGTTCTTTCATCATGCTCCCCGGTGCAGCTTGCTTCCCTTGATAGCCATTACCCCCTTAGAAAAGGGACTAAAAAAGAGGGCAGGAAACAGCCGTCTCTTTGTGGACCCGCCCGGCCAGAAGGGCCGTTACTCCTCCCCCTCAAGGGCAGCGCTCTCCGCCTCGGCAGCCATGGCCGCGTTGACCGCCTTGCCCACCTTGACGCCCAGATCAAAACAGGCCTGCAGGGCCTCCTGATCCGGCACATTCTTGATCTTCACCCCCGGTTCGACAAGCTCACACTGCATATCTTCCAGGAAGCCGCTGAGAATTTTCACCGACTCCCCGGACCAGCCAAAGGAACCAAAGGCGGCACCGATCTTCTGCCTGGGCCGCAGCCCCTTCATATAGGTCAGCACATCGGCCATGGTGGGCATGATACCGTTATTGAGGGTGGGGGAGCCGACAACAACCGCCTTGGCCGTCATGACCTCAACCATGATATCGCTGCGATGATTGGCCCTGGCGCTGAGCACCCGGGCATGGACCCCCACACTGCGCAGCCCGGCACTGATATTCTTGGCCATCTTCTCGGTGGAATGCCACATGGTGTCATAAATGATCACTGCCTTGCGCTCCGCAGCATGCTGACTCCAGCGATCATAGGCAGCCAGGATCAGGGCGGGATCGCGCCAGATAACGCCGTGGTCCGGGGCAATCATGTCAATATCAAGACCCATCTCGCCCACCTTGGCCAGGAGCTTCTGAACATTGGGTGAAAAGAGCAGGAGGATATTGGCATAATATTTCTCCGCCTCAAGGAGGACGGCGCCCTCAGGGAGCTCATCGGCATAGCGCTCCGTGGAGGCAAGATGCTGCCCAAAGGCGTCAGAGGATATCAGGAGCTTGTCCTCCGGGATATAGGAGAACATGGAATCAGGCCAATGCAGCATCTTGGTTTCCAGAAAGTGGACGGTCTTGGAACCCAAGGAAATGGAGTCCCCGGTCTTGACCACCTCAAGGGGCCAGTCCACCGGATGGAAATGGCTCTCAATGGCCTTCAGACCCATGGGAGAACAAAAGACCTTTTCCGGCTTGCAGAGTCTGATCATCTCCGCCAGCGAGCCTGAATGGTCAAGCTCAACATGGTTGACGACGATATAATCAATATCCTCGGGATCAATGAGCTGGCCGAGATGATAGAGCATCTCGTTTTTAAAATCTGCTTTCACCGTATCAAAGAGACACACCTTCTCATCCTTGACCAGGTAGGCGTTGTAGGTCGTGCCCTTATAGGTGGAATAGCCATGAAAATCGCGGATATTCCAGTCAACGGCACCAACCCAATAGATATTCTTTTTGATCTCTTCAGCGCTCATATCTCTCCTCTCTGATCTCTTATTATCGTAAGAATTTAGAACCCGGCAACCTCCTTGTTGCCGGCAAAAAAATCACTTGCCACCTACTCTACCATATAATGGTAAACCATTTTTGCGAGGGAAGACAAAATGAAAAAAGCCCTGCACCCCCATCTTTTGCGCCTTGAGCCTGCCTGCCACCAGCCCCACAAAAAAAGCCGGCAATGATTTTTACATCATCGCCAGCTTTTTCAGCCCTGCAGGTCCGCAAAAAATCTATTGCACGGTGGGAGGCAGCCGCTTGGCCAGTTCCTGATCCAGCACAAAAAGGCCACTGCTGTCGGCTCCAATCAATTTCAGTTTATCCACCACGGCACCGACATGGGCCTCTTCTTCCACCTGCTCGGCAATAAACCATTGCAGAAAGCCGCTGGTGGCATGATCCCGCTCATCCAGGGCCAGGTTCATCAGATTATTAATGAGCCCGGTCACTTTCTGTTCATGGCTGAGGACATCAGCAAAGACCTCCCGAGGAGAATGCCACTGGGCGGGGGGCTTGGCAATGGCATGCAGCACCACCTGACCACCGCAGCCATTGACATAATCATAGAGCTTCATGGCATGAAGCATCTCCTCCTGGGCCTGCATCCGCATCCAATGGGAGAAACCGGCCAGACTCTTCGACTCGAAATAGGCATTCATGGCCAGATAAAAATAGGCGGAATACATCTCCGCATTGATCTGCTCGTTGAGGGCCTTGATCATCTTTTCACTCAGCATTGTTCCTCACTCCTCCACAGGCCGTGCAGATTGCAGTACTCCCGGGCCGTGACCTTGTCGGCCTGGAGATTAAAGGTGGCCCGGGGGGCATCGCCGGGGGCCAGGAATTTGCGATGGACAACGCCATCCGCCACCAGCTCTATCCACATGATGAGATGCTCCCTGGTCATGGGATGGTCAACCGCCCCGACCTTGACCAGATAGCCACTGGCCGTCTTTTCAAGAACAGGGACATGCTTTTCCAGAGCAGCGTCCACCGTGTTTTCGGCCAGATAGACCATGGGCGCTTCACAACAAAAAAGGGCCCCGCCGCCGGAGTGGAGAAGCTCCACCACATTACCACATTTATCACACCTGAAAATATCGAGTCGCGCTGACATCTCACCCTCCTACAAGGATAATTTTTTTGGTAACTGGGCACATGGTACCCGCCCAGCAGTTACAACTCCGGTGGTTAGTGTACTTGAGGTGGCCATGGGGTGAGCAGTTACGTTTTTTTTTAAAAGACCGCCAAAAGAAGCGGCTGGGCGCAAAGGATGATTCAGGCAACCTTACGCTTCTTGGCATCACGACACTCCGGACAGACGCCGATAAACTCCAGGCTGTGCCGTTTAATCTGGAAATCAGTGCGGCTCTGGGCCTGCTGTTCAATCTCCTGGTCCGTGGGCATCTGGAGGTCCCCGACGCAGCCACACTCCGTGCAGCGCACATGATAATGATTTTCCACGTGGCCATCAAACCGTTTCTGGGTGCCGCCTACATCAAGCTTGAGGACCATCCCCAGTTCAGAGAGGATCTCAAGGTTGCGGTACACCGTGCCCAGACTGATTTTAGGCAGACGCTTACGGATCATCTGGTACATCTCATCGGCAGTGGGATGCGTCGTCACCTTGCAGAGCTCTTCCAGAATAACCTGGCGCTGTTTGGTCATCCGAATTTTAGGATTTGTATTCATACTGCACCTCGCGGCATTAATAGATAATAATTACTAATTATAATTTCTTTGCCCCTTTTGGGCAACTCTTAATTGCAGGGCTGCACAAAGGGGGCGTTGTTTGAGCCCCTCTCTATCTGGCAAAGCAGTTTTTTTGGGCACCAAAAAAGAACACGATAAGGGGATGGTTGAAAAATTGCCTTTCAGGTCTCGGCATCCACCAGGAGGCCGACCCCTTCCTGGAGATTTTTGAGGAGCAGGGGCAAGGCCGAGATATCCACAACCTCGTCTTTGATGATCCGGCAGACCTCCAAGTCGGTACAGTCATAGATCTCCAGGGCATAGCCCTCTTCTTTGCGCAGCAGAGAGAGGTGCATCTCCACGCCATGGCTCTCGAATCGGCCATTCACCTGGTCGACAAGCTGCTGCAGGGCCATACCCACCTGATCTTCTTCCCCGGCCTCAGCCCCCTCCTCCTCAGGTTTTTTGTCCCAGCGCCGCTGCAGATGGGTGATGGGCATCACCGGCGAGATCCCGTAGATCTCCTTGACCCGGTGCGGGTCGGAAAATTTCGCCCAGTCCAGGGGCCGGGGGAACTTAAACTCATCGCTGATTACCATATCGCCTCCCTTGCCCAAAAAAAAATTCACCATGGCGAGACCCAACCCGTCCTGGCCGTTTTTCAGCCCGGCCGAATCGGCATAAGAGCATCTTTTTGAGATTTTTCACACAAAAAAAGGGAGTGCTCACAACCGGTAACCCCCTGCAGAAACAAGGCCTTAGCAAAAGCCAGACAACAACCATTCTCCTGCAGGCCGAGGCGGGGACACCCCATGCAGATCTTTGCCGGGAAGAGGGGAGGAGCTGGGCTTCCTTCTCTAAAGAGCGAGAATGGCGGAAAAAAAACAAAGTGGAATAGATGCACCCTTTAGGCCGCGCCTGCAGAAGGAATTGGCAGCGGCAATCTCTCTTTTTCCGACGCTCCCCTTCAGGGGAGAAGAATTCATCTCGCCACTTCCCTGCCGCCTGCAAACACAAAAAAAAGGGGTTCAGCACCTATGTGCTGAACCCCTTTAAAGCCAATGGCGTCCCCAAGGGGATTCGAACCCCTGTCGCCAGCGTGAAAGGCTGGTGTCCTGGACCAGACTAGACGATGGGGACTTTGATGGTGGGCCCTGCGCGGATCGAACGCGCGACTCTCTGATTAAAAGTCAGATACTCTACCAGCTGAGTTAAGGGCCCATCATGACAAAGCGTGGTTTTTACAACAGTCAGCCTGGCCTGTCAATAGTTTCTCTCACCTTTTTTTCATCTTTTCCTCTGCCCGTCAAGCTCTTTGTGCCATCAGCCCTGGGGCCCAAAAAAGTTTCCCGGCAAGAGACCCGAAATAGCCGCCCTGCGCCAAACCAACACCCCCTGAGGCCGGAAAATCCTTGTCCCCCTCCCAGGGGTCTGCTATATCTGTCTGATCATTATTGGCTCTTCTGGAATGGTCATCTTTCTGTAGACCGTGACTCTCTCTTATAAAGCCTTTTTCTCACCATAACCAAGTGACATCCCATGGGACTTCTTTCTTCCGCCGCCACCTTTGTCCGCTACCGGGTGGTGGGTGACATAGCACCCGACTTCTGGGACACGGCTGCTGAGCAGATCAGCCGCTGTGTCTTCAAGGATATTGACGACACCTACGACGAGTTCTCGGTGGGCTGGGTATCGGTCCTCAACATGTTTGATACCGAATTCACCTCTGCCTCCTTTGTGGCCGGCGACCATATCTGTCTGACCATGCGGATAGATGAACGCAAGGTCTCCCCCAAGGTCCTCAAAAAATTCTGCCTCAAGGAGGAAGAGCGGATCAAGAAGGAACGCCAGATCCCCAAGGTGAGCCGTGGCCAGCGGCTGGAGATCAAGGAGAATATGGAGATGCTGCTCATGAAGCGGGCGGCACCGGTGCCTGCCACCTATGACCTGGCCTGGAACCTGGCCGAAAACACGGTGCTCTTCTTCTCCACCAATCAGAAGGCCCAGTCCCAACTTGAAGATTTTTTCAAGGAGACCTTCGGACTCCTGCTCAGCCTGGAGATCCCCTATACCACGGCGGAACGGCTCTTAAGCACCAGCGAAGGCCACGCCCTGGCCAACATCAGCCCGGCGGTACTTGTCTAATGGATCTCGTTGACTTAATCACAGAAAAACGTTTTATCGGCCAGGAATTTCTCACCTGGCTCTGGTACAAGAGTGACGAACGGGGCGGCACCGTGCTGCTGCCGGAGATGGGCGAGGACATCACCCTGGTCTTTGAAAAACATCTGCTCCTTGAATTTGGCGAGGGCGATTCCCATGAAAAGATCATCTGTACGGGGCTGCAGGCCGAGCTCAAGGAGGCCCGCACCGGCCTGCAGATGGGCAAGAAACTGGAGCAGGCCCGCATCCACATGATCCGTGGCGAGTATGAGTGGCACATGACCATCAAGGCCAGCCTCATGGAGTTTCGTTCCGTCAAAGTGCCCAAGACCATGGACGGCGTTGACGAGGGCGACACTCAGGAGGCCGTGGAAGGCCGCCTGCTTGACCGGCTCGGTCTCCTGGAGACCGTCTACAAGACCTTTGACGAGCTCCTGGGCCAATTCATCAGAATCAGAATCAGCGACCAGTGGCCCGCCGAGGCGGCCAAGCTGCGGACCTGGATCCACCACAGCGACAGATAAGGACAAGAAATGGAATTTGAGATAGTGATCGGGCTGGAAGTCCATGCCCAGATGAAGACAAAATCCAAGATATTTTGCTCCTGCTCCACCGAGTTCGGCAAGCCGCCCAACAGCAACACCTGTCCGGTCTGCCTGGGCATGCCCGGCGTTCTGCCCGTGCTCAACCGCGAGGTGGTGGAATCGGCCATCAAACTGGGCCTGGCCACCCATTGCCAAATCAAGCGCCGCAACGTCTTTGCCCGCAAGAACTATTTCTACCCCGACCTGCCCAAGGGCTACCAGATCTCCCAGTTCGACCTGCCCATCTGCGAGCACGGCCATCTTGATCTTGAGGCAGAGGGCAAGGCCCGGCGCATCGGCATCACCCGCATTCACATGGAAGAGGATGCGGGCAAGCTGATCCATGATGACCGCGCCATCGCCAGCTATGTGGACCTCAACCGGGCCGGCACCCCCCTCCTGGAAATCGTCTCTGAACCGGACATCCGCTCCCCCCAGGAGGCGGCCGCCTATCTCCGGAAAATGCACGCCATTGTCACCTATCTTGATATCTGCGACGGCAACATGCAGGAGGGCAGCTTCCGCTGCGACGCCAACATCTCGCTGCGCCCCCTGGGCCAGGAGGAGCTGGGGACCCGCACTGAACTCAAAAACATGAACTCCTTCCGTAATGTGGAGAAGGCCCTGGAGTATGAGGTGCGGCGCCAGCGCGACATCCTGCTCGATGGGGGCAGCATTGTCCAGCAGACCCTGCTCTGGGATCCGGACAAGCAGGTGACGGGCGCCATGCGGGGCAAGGAGGAGGCCCACGACTACCGCTACTTCCCCGATCCCGACCTGGTACCGGTGGTTATTGACCAGCCGTGGATTGACGGGGTTGAAGCCAACCTGCCGGAGCTGCCCGACCAACGCCTGGCCCGCTTTATGGATACCATGGCCCTGGGCCGCGAGGAGGCCGCCATTCTCACCAGCGAGCGCGGCCTGGCCGATTATTTTGAGGCGGCCCTGGCAGAGTATGACAACCCCCGAAAAGTGGCCAACTGGATCATGACCGAGGTGATGCGGGTGCTGAAGGGCGAGGAGGGCATGGCCATTGCCCTTTTCCCGGTCACCCCCGCCAACCTGGGCCGACTCCTGGCCCTGGTCGACCAGGGCCTGATCAGCGGCAAGATCGCCAAGACCGTCTTTGAAGAGATGATCCTCGGCGGCCGGGACGGTGCCACCATTGTCAAGGAGAAGAATCTGCTCCAGGTCAGCGACCAGGGCGAGATCCTCACCCTGGTCCGGGAGATCCTGGCCGCCAATCCTGAGCAGGTGCAGCAGTTCAAGGAGGGCAAGAGCAAGGTCATGGGCTTCTTCGTGGGCCAGCTCATGAAGGCCAGCAAGGGCAAGGCCAATCCTCAGATGGCCAATGAGCTCTTTAGTCAGGAGCTTGACAAATAATCGGGCAAGGAGAGGGCTCCTCCCCTTGAGGAGGCGCCCACAGATTCATCTTTTCCCCAGCCACCATGCCACAACCAGACAACCACGGTCATCGCCAGCGCCTGCGCGCTAAATATCAGGCCAGGGGTATTGCCGCCCTCACGGATGACGAGGTCCTGGAACTCCTGCTCAGCCTCGGCACCCCGCGCAAGGGGTGCAAGGAGACGGCCCGGAACCTCCTTGGCCACTGCGGTTCTCTGGCCCAGGTCCTGGAGTCTTCGCCTGACCGGTTACAGCAGGTAAAGGGGGTGGGGCCGCAGAACAGCTTTGCCCTCAGCTTCATCCACGATGTGGCCCGCCGTTTTTTGAACCAGCGCCTAGCTAACCGCCATTACCTGCGCTCCTCCCAGGAGGTGGCCGACTACCTCAATCACGCCATGCGCCACCTGACCAAAGAGGTGTTCAAGGTCATCTACCTCGACTCGTCCCTGGCCATCATCGATACGGAAATCCTCTTTGAGGGCACCCTGGCCAGCAGCACCATCTATCCCCGCGAGCTGGTCAAAGCGGTGTTGGCCAGGGAGGCGGCGGCCATTGTGGTTGCCCACAACCATCCTTCAGGCAGCTGCCAACCCTCAGATGCGGACCTGAAGCTGACCCGCACCCTCTATCAGGCCTGTGCCCTGCTCGACATCCGCCTCCTGGATCACTTGATCATCGGCAGCGACAGCAGGCCCTACAGCTTTGCCGACCATGGCCTGATGGCCGACTTCGAGCAGGCCTGGCAGGCCAGCCGATGACGGAGGCAGGTCTCTACCTCCACATCCCCTTCTGCCGCTCCAGATGCGGCTATTGCGCCTTTAACTCGGTGGCCGCCAGCCGCAGCGCCGCTGACGACTATCTCAAGCTGCTGGCCCCGGAAATCACCGCCTATGCCGCCTTGCCCTGGAGCCAGAGCCAGACCTTCACCTCCCTCTTCATCGGCGGCGGCACCCCCAGTCTGGCCTCACCGGCAGCAGTGGCCGCCACCCTGGCCCTCTGCCAGCGCCATTTCCGGATCAGCCCCCAGGCCGAGATATCCATGGAGGCCAATCCCGACACCGTTGATCACGACTCCCTCATGGCCTGGCAACAGGCCGGGGTCAACCGACTCAGCATCGGCGTGCAATCCTTTACCGATGCCATCCTGAAGGGCCTCAACCGGGCCCATACCAGCCAGCAGGCGGTCCAGGCCCTTGTCACCGCCCGCCGGAGCGGCTTCAGCAATATCAATATCGATCTCATCTATGGTCTGCCCGGCCAGACCCTGGCCATCTGGCAGCATGACCTGCGCCAGGCCCTGGAGCTGGCCCCGGAGCATCTCGCCCTCTATGAGCTCACCATTGAACCGGGCACCCCCTTTGCCCGGGCCCAGCAACAAAAGAGGCTGGAGCTGCCGGACGAGGAGCTGGTGGCGGACATGGAAGAGGCCACTGTTGCCCTGCTGGCGCCTGTCATGCAGCGCTATGAGATCTCCAATTACGCCCAGCCAGGGCTGCAGTGTAGCCACAACCTCAATTACTGGCAGAACGGCTCTTATCTGGGCCTGGGGGCCGGGGCGGTCTCCTGCCTGGACGGCCTGCGACTGAGCCATGAGCCGGACCCCAGCGCCTTTATGAATCTGGTCAAGCAACAGAAAAGCACGGTCATCTCTGCCGAATGTCTCAGCCCCAGAGGCCGCTTCCGCGAATCAATAATCATGGAGTTGCGGCTGCTGGCCGGGATTGATCTCCCTGCCCTGGAAAGGCGTCTGCACTTATCGGCCCAGGAGGTCTACGGCGATCTCCTGGCTGATTTAATGGACCAGGGCCTGCTGATCCGGGAGGGGAATAGGGTCCGTCTGGCCGCCCCGTATCTGGCCGTTGCCAACCAGATCCTCACCAAACTGGTCTGAGCCGGCAAATGAGCGTTGGCTTTATTATTATTTTTCTTTTATTATGGGGGAGATGAAGAGGGGCATGGCCGGAGTATCTCTTTTTTTATACTCTCTTTTTTCCACACCATCCTATAGAAGAGCACTCATGTTCGATTTCTTCACGAAAAAACGTACAATAGCCGGCCTGATGGGAGAAGGCATGAACCGTTCCCAGAACCGGGCACGGATCCAGACCTACAAATCATATTACCAAGGGAAGATAAAATCCCTGGAAGACAGGAAGCTCTCCCCTCCCCTCCTGATTCTGCTCTGCAGAGACGCCCCTATTGAACCGGGCCTTCTCGACACCAAGGGCAGGCGTAACGTCTATATCAAAAAATGCCTCCGCTATTACCGGCAGCAGCTGGCCCTCCTTGAAAAAGAGGCCAAAAAGCTCAAGATCTATTAATCCCCATGGCCAAACTAAGACGTCTTTTCTCCTGCAGCCAGTGTGGCGTGTCCTCCGGCAAATGGGCCGGCCAATGCCCGCAATGTCAGGCCTGGGACAGTATCAGCGAACAGGAGATCACCGCCCCGGCCTTTAGCGGCTACAGCGGTGCCCTGCAAGCGGTCCAGGCCATGGGCGACATTGAACTGGAATCAGCGCCCCGCATTCTCACCGGCATGGCTGAACTGGACCGCGTTCTGGGGGGTGGCCTGGTCCGCGGTTCCGTGGTGCTTATCGGCGGCGACCCCGGGGTGGGCAAGTCCACCGGCCTGCTCCAGGTCTGCTGCCTGCTCAGTGACAAACGCAAGGTCCTCTATGTCAGCGGCGAGGAGTCCCTACAGCAGATTGCCATGCGGGCCAAACGCCTTGGCCTGCCTGACCAGCACCTTCTCCTGCTCGCTGAAACCCAGGTGGAACAGATCTGCGCCATTGCTGCCAATGAAAGGCCGGAAGTGATGGTCATTGACTCCATCCAGACCATGCAGAGCAGCCAGGCGGCCTCAACCCCCGGCTCTGTCTCCCAGGTGCGGGAATCCGCCGCCCTGCTCACCAGCTTTGCCAAGCAGAGCGGCACCGCCATCTTCCTGGTGGGCCATGTCACCAAATCAGGGGGCCTGGCCGGCCCCCGTGTCCTGGAACATATCATCGACGTGGTCTGCTATATCGAGGGCAACCCGGACAGTCGCTTTCGGATCATGCGGGCCGTGAAAAATCGCTTTGGGGCCGTCAACGAGATCGGCGTCTTTGCCATGACCGACACCGGCCTCAAGGAGATCAGCAATCCCTCCGCCATCTTTCTCTCCAGAGAGCAGAAGGAGATGGCCGGCTCCGTGGTCATGGTGGTCTGGGAAGGCAGCAGGCCGCTGCTCGTGGAAATCCAGGCCCTGGTGGACGAGACCTCGTCAGAACATGTGCGGCGCATCACCGTGGGGCTGGACCATAACCGCCTGGCCATGCTCCTGGCCATCCTCCATAAGCATGGGGCAACCCCCACTGCCAATCAGGATGTCTTTATCAATGTGGTGGGAGGCGTCCGGGTCAACGAGACATCCGTGGACCTGGCCCTGACCATGGCCATGGTTTCCAGCCTGCGTGATGTAGCCCTGCCCCGCCGCCTGGTGGTCTTTGGCGAAATGGGCCTGGCCGGGGAAATACGGCCGGTAAACAGCGGCATTGAGAGGTTGAAAGAGGCGGCAAAACACGGCTTTACCGAGGCCATTGTCCCCAAGGGCAATCTACCGCGCAGCCCCATCAAGGGCCTCAGGGTCCATGGCGTTTCCTCCCTGCAGGAGGCCCTTGCCTATTTCAATGCTCTGTAGCGCCCAACAAAAAATGTGGGTTATGGCGCGCCCGGGGCGGAGAAGGTGCAGCATGATATTGACAGCCTTTGGGCGAGATGGTACAAAAGCACATCCCTGCTTGCAGGGACGGGTGGAGGAATGGCCGAGTGGTTTAAGGCGGCGGTCTTGAAAACCGTTGAGCGAAAGCTCCGTGGGTTCGAATCCTACTTCCTCCGCCATTTTTCCTATACCGCAGCCCACCAGGGCCGCGTGCTCAACACCTGGTCGGAGAGATGACCGAGAGGCCGATGGTGCTCGCCTGCTAAGCGAGTGTGGTGTCAAAGCCACCGAGGGTTCGAATCCCTCTCTCTCCGCCAACCTTTTTTTATTCCCTGCATAGCATATCTATTCAGCAATCTTGGGAAGCCCCCCCAAGACCAGTTCGGTCTTTGACCGCCCCGCAGTGACCGGTTGCCGGCATGCTCCGCTGCATGCTGCCAAGATACACGCCAGGCTAACCTTCAGCCCCGTCCCTTACCGGGTGCAAAGGTGAGGAAACATAACGCCTGGGCTGCAGCAACAAAGCCCCCATATTCTCACCACCGCTCACCACATCCTGAGCCCTGCCCCTCCTGTGCTGATCGTGCCGCTCCCCCGCAGAGGCGGTAGCGCACCCTTTAGCTGCAAGGAAAACTCTCCTCTTCTTCGTCCATCTTCTTTTCGCAGATAATATGGCGTAAAACTTGCTGCCTGCCCTGAGTATCCATGACGACATCACCATCAGCTCAATTTCACAGGGAATAAAAGATGCGACCATCAGCTCTCAGCGGCAACCATGGGTTAAAAACGAGAGGGAGGAACAAAGTGGCCTGGGCAGGGTTTCTCTTGCTTCAGTTTGGCCTTGTCGCCACTGTTTCCCAGGCCAAAGTAGAAGGCCCCTGCTCCAACTGCCACACCATGCACAACAGCCAGGACGGCGCTGTCATGGTACAGAACGGCACAGCCGCGACCCTGCTCATGGATGATTGCGTGGGCTGCCATTCAAGCGTCACTGCCGAGACCATTGTTAGCGGCACCCCCATTGTCTTCAACTCCAGCGTAGCACCAGCCAACCCGCTGGCCGGCGGCAATTTCCACTGGGTGGCCCGAGGCGGCGCCGAGAATGATATCTATGGCCATAATGTCTGGGGGGTCTCAGGAGTGGATGCCCATATCACAGCCAGCGACGGCGCCCCTGGTGGCAGCAACGGGTCGGGCTGCGCCAACAGCTGCCACATGAGTCTCGCCCTTGACCCAACGCTGAACGGGTTTGGTAAAAACGGCTGTCAGGGCTGCCACACCGAGGTTGCCCATCATGATGACAGCAAACCGTGGTTCAGGTTTCTTAAAGGGCACATGCCGGATGATGCCTATGTCCTGGGAATCGAGGCCCCTGACTGGGAACAAGGTGGCGGCAGCACCCCCAGCCACCGCAATGTCTACCTGGGGGTAGAAAGCCGTGTTGACAATTATTCCCGGGGATCAGGTCTCAGGGAAACGCACTCCATTTCCGCCTTTTGCGCTGGTTGCCACGCCGACTTCCATCAAGAAATGGGGGTAGCAAGCCCCTGGCTCCGTCACCCCAATGATATTTTACTGCCCATCACCGACGAGTACGGGGCCTATAACCCCCTTGACAATTACAGCAACGAGGCACCGGTTGCCTATCTGAACATTGCCGCCCCCAGCCGCGGCGAGGCGGTGGTAACCTGCCTCTCCTGCCACCGGGCCCACGGCTCGGACCAGCCGGATATGCTGCGCTGGGATTATGCAAACATGACTGCCGGCACAGGCTGCTACACCTGTCACACCACCAAGATGTAGGGCTCAGACCGGCGGATTCTCAAGATGGTAAATGGCGGCCAAATTCCTATATTGTTCCGCGCAATCCAGGCCATAGCCCACCAGGAAGCCTTCTTTAACCACAAAACCCCGGTAATCCACCGTCACCTCGATTTGACGTCGTTCCTCTTTGTCGATCAGGGCGCATATCCGCAAGGAGGCTGCACCTTTCTTCAGGAAAAAATCTTTGAGAAAGGCGAGGGTCTGGCCGGTATCAATAATATCCTCAACCAGAAGAACATCTTTGCCAACCAGATCAAGCTCGACATCCTTACTGAGGGAAATCACCCCTGAGGAGGTGGCTGCCTGGCCGTAGCTGGCCACCCGGATAAAATCAATTTCCACCTCAAGGGTGAGGGCCCGGGCCAGATCAGCCATAAAGATAAAGGCGCCGTTTAAGACCCCCACCAGGACAAGGGGGCGATGGCGATAAAAGAGGCTGATTTCTTGGCCCAGCTGGCCAACCCGCCTAGCGATTTCTTCCTGAGACAGGATACATTTCTTAATCGACATTGGTGAGACTCACCGCACCAGGCGCCTGCCCCGTGCGGCAAGGCCCTTTGAGAAGAGGGTAGAAAAAAAAGAGGGTCACAAGGGGATATCGCCGACAATATTGAGCCAGGAGCGATCCAGTTCCTGCATGAACTCCTGGACAAAACCGGCCACCTCGACATTGGCAAAGGCCTTCTGTTCCCCACTCACCAGAATCCAGGCAAAGGAGTCAGCAATATTGACCTTTGCCGCATTTTCCTGACAGCCCACCACGATTCCCCTCTGGCTGGCAAACAGTTCCGCCAGGGCGACCAGGGCCACCACCAGGAGATGCTCCTTGGCCTGTTCCGGATGATGATGGAATTTTGCCGCATCCACAAAGGCCTTGGGCAGACCCATGTTTTCCGCCAGATAGGTGCCCACCTGGCAATGGTCAGCACCCATATAGTGGCGCTCTGCCCCGCAGAGGGAGAGCGTGTCGAGAAAACCAAGGCGTTGCAGCTGCGGATAAAAAGCAGGCACCTGAATATCCAGAGAAAGCATGCCGATATCATGAAAGAGGCCGGCCAGGTAGATGTCTTCATAGACCTGGACGCGGATCACCTCTGCCAGCAGCTCAGCAATGCGACCCACTACCACGGAATGACGCCAGAATGAGCGGGCCAGATCAGGATAGCCCCCAAAAGAGTCCTGACCGGTGAGGGTCTTTTCCCTCTCCTCGCTCACCAGTTCCCGAATATTCTTGACCCCCACCGTCACCAGGGCATGGGCCACGGAACTCACCTCGGTGGAGCGCCGGTAAAAAGAGGAATTGGCCACCTGCAGCACCCGGGCAGCCAGAAAGGGATCAAGACAGATAAGCTCGGCAAACCTTCTGGTGTTTTCGCAATCACCCAGCAGAAAGCGGTCAAGCAAAGAGCAGACAGCAGGATTAATGGCCAGCTCCTGATGCGACTGCACCCGCCTCTGCATGCGGGCCTTGGCCACGGATCTGGGGGCCGGCAGGGGCGGCAGGTCCGCGCCATGGACCACCAGTGACGACAGGGGCTCAAGGGGCGGTTGCGCTCTTTTTTTATTTGTCTGGGCAGGGATATCCTGCGCCACCTGTTCTGCCACAGCCGGCCCTTTTATATCCAGCCCGGTCATCTTCTTATTGGCATCAACCAGGCGCTTGACCAGAATCTCGCAAAAGCATTTATAAAATTTCAGCTGCAAGAAGACATTGGCGTGGTTGAGTATCTCCGGCTCCACCATGAGAATGTAGGCATCAGAGAGGGTGCGGATGCCGGCGGTCCTCTTGGTCTCGGCAATCATTGCCATCTCGCCGAAGGTGGCGCCGGTGGTCAGGGTGGTAAGCTCCACCACGCCGCCCGCCACCGTCTTAAAGACCGACACCGTGCCCTGCACCAGGATATACAGAACCCGATCCGTGGTATTTTCCTTGATAATATGGGTAGCAGGCGGCACTTTGAGCCAGCGGCTCAAGGCCAGGAGTTGCTTGAGTTCATGGTCGTCAAAGGGGGCAAAGAAGGCTATCTTCTTTAAGAAGAGCAGCCGCTGGTCTGGCTGCTCTTGAGTACCGTGCTGCTTGGCGTCGGCCATCCTACTTCCCCAGACAAAATTGTTGGAAAATCATATCAAGGACATCTTCGGTGGTGGTTTCACCAATGATCTCTCCCAGATGATCAAGGGCTGCCTGCAACTCTATGGCCACAAGATCAGGGGGCAGTGCCATGACGACACCTTCAAGAACACGCGCCGCAGCTGCCCTCGCCTTTTCCAGGGCGTCCCGATGGCGGACATTGGGCACAACGTCATGGCCCGGGTCCCACTCCTCACCACCGGTGACAAGGTCATAGACCGCCTGCTCCAGGACATCTATCCCCTCTCCCTGTTTGGCGGAAATGGCCACGGTGGGCAAACCCGCCAGCTGGTCCTGAAAAGCCGCATGGTGATACTCTTGGACAATATCAATTTTATTGATCACATACAATACAGGTTTTGCCGGCAAGGCCTGGCGCAGCAGGTGATCCTCAGGAGTAAGGCCAGTAGTGGCGTCGATGAGGAAAAGAACCAGATCCGCCTCAGCCAGCTTGGCCCGGGCCCGCTGGATGCCCATTTCCTCCACCGCCTCGGCATGCTCCCGGATGCCTGCCGTATCAACGATACGCACGGGCAGGCCACAAATGGTGAGCATCTCTTCAATGGTATCGCGGGTGGTGCCGGGAATCGCCGTGACAATGGCCCGCTCCACACGCAGCAGACTGTTAAGCAGACTTGATTTGCCGACATTGGGGCGGCCGAGAATAACCACGGAAATGCCCTCCCGGTAGATCCGTCCCTTATCCGCGGCCGTGATCAAGGCGGTGAGGGGGGAGAGGACATCATCTTGCATCTGGCGCCCCATGACCTCGGCATTGATGATCTCCACATCCTCATCCGGAAAATCAATGGCCACCTCGATAACGGCGAGGCAGGACATGAGCTGGTTGCGGATGGCCATAATGGTGGCATGGAGGGCGCCGCCCAACTGGTTACGGGCCATGTCAACCCGGGCAGGGGTATTTGCCTCCAGAAGCTCCATCACCGCCTCGGCCCTGGTCAGGTCAATCCGGCCGTTCAAGAAGGCCCGCTTGGTGAATTCTCCGGGCGCGGCCAACTGGGCCCCTTCCCTGAGCAGAAGGGCCAATACACCCTCCAGGATCAGATAGCTGCCATGACAGTGGATCTCCACCACATCCTCACGGGTATAGGTCTTGGGGGCCTGCATATAGACGGCCAGCACCTCGTCGAGCATGGCGCCGGATTGGGGATCCCTGATCAAGCCATAGGTGAGTTGATGACTCCGCATAGGGCTATGCTGATTTTTGGGATGAAAGATGGCAGCGAGCAACAGCCGGGAACGGCTGCCGCTGATCCGGATAATACCGACGCCGGCCGGTCCGGGCGGCGTGGCAATAGCGGCTATGGTGGGTTCCGGGGATTGATCAATCATAAGGAGGTGGCTCGCAGGTTGAAATTCCCCCTATCTTAACCACGAAGGCCGCCCAGGGCACGAAGAATATCTCAAAATCGTGGCCCCTGGGTGGTGAGCCAGAAAAAAGCGGGCTGGCAGCGCCCCTGTTTCGCCTCTTTCCTGCAGGCGGAGAAGACGCCTTACTTATCCGGGGTCCGGGGAGGGCGGTTGTTTTTTTTACGGCTGGAGCGGCGCCGCTGGCTACCTGGCTTGTAGATCAGAATCTTTTTAAAGAGACCGCTCCCCACACTGCGGCTCCGGATGGTGGTGTCATCCTGGAGGGCCATATGGACTATCCGCCGTTCGGTGGGATTTAAGGGGGGGATGGTGCGGGTGACGCTCTTCTCCCTCACCTCAGCGGCCAGGGCCAGGGCCAGATCCTGAAGGTGGGCGGCCCTGTTTATCCGGAAGCCGCCGGCATCCACCACAAACATGGCGCGCTCCGGCAGCTGGGCGCTGATCATCTTGCGCAGCAGGTACTGGAGGCCGTCCAGGGTCTGGCCGTCACGATCCTGCAGGGCCTCGACATGGGGGCCGGTAATCTCCAGGATGGTCTTGCCATTTTCTTCGCCAATCAGGATCTGGGACTCCATATCCATGAGAACGAGCATCTTGCCCAACTCAGTGATGAGCTGCTCATGATACTCAGGAGGCACCGGCGAGGGCTCTACCTTCGGCCGCCGGGGCTGGCGTGATTCGGGGCTGGATTCCTCCTGGCCCCTGTCGGGGGCAACTTCCTGTTGCGGGGGAGGGACACTCTTGGCCTTTGTCTTGGCCGGCGCCCGCCGCTTCTTAGGGGCTGCCGGACCGGTCGCCTCTGGTTCAGGGGCAACATCGGTAGCAGCCGCAGCAGCGGCAGCCTTCAAAGAGGCCCTCACCACCACGGACGGGCGGCGCAGCAGACCAAAAATCCCGGTGGTGCCGGTGGAGAGCACATCAATATCCAGGGCATCACGGTCAACGCCGAATCTCTTACAGGCCGCCTTGACCGCCTCATCAATATCACGTCCTTTAAATTCCAAATTTACTGCCATTGTTATCTCCTTGACATCACAGGAACATCAAAAACAGATCCAAGCTCACCTGGGGTGAGCCGGCTCTTTCTGGCCGGGCCCGCCCCTCTCTTTGAGATCAGTCAGGGGCCTTGTTTATGGCGTACTGCTGGGCAATGGAGAGGAGGTTGTTGACGAACCAGTAGAGCACCAGACCAGAGGCAAAATTGATAAACATGAAGGTGAAAATCACCGGCAGAAACATCATCATCTTGGCCATGGTAGGGTCACCCTGGGCCGGGGTCATCTTCTGCTGGAGGAACATGGAGGCCCCCATGAACAGGGTCAAGACCGGCAGGCCGCCAAGATAGGGGATATCAAAGCCGAGATAGAGGCGGTCCGGGGCCGAAAGATCGATAATCCAACCAAAAAACGGGGCATGGCGCAGCTCAATGGTCTGCATGAGCAGCCGGTAGAGGGCAAAAAAGACCGGAATTTGCAGCAGCATGGGTAGACAGCCGCCCAGGGGACTGACCTTGTAGGTCTTGTAGAGCTGCATGATCTCTTTGTTCATGCGCTCCCGGTCCTGACCGTATTTTTCCCGGATCTGGGTCATCTTGGGCTGCAGCTTCTGCATGGTCTTCATGGACTTCATGCCCTTGTAAGAGATGGGCCAGAAGAGCAGCTTGATAATCACGGTCACCAGAATGATGCCCACCCCGTAGTTGGGGATATAGCTGTAGAGGAAATTGAGCAGAAAGAGCATGGGCTTGGCCAGGAAATCAAACCAGCCGAAGTTAACCGCCTTATTGAGATTATGGCCGATATCCTTGAGAATAGTCAGCTTCTTGGGGCCGAAGAAGACCTTGTAGCTGTAGGTTTTTTCCGCCCCCGGGGTAATAGCCACCACCCCGGCAGTCAGGGTTGAGGAGACCTTCTCCTTGCCTAGCAATTCAAAATGGGCGGTTTGGCGGTTGCCTTCAGGGATAACCGCCATCATGAAGTAGACGCCTTCATAGGCAACCCATTCCAGATCACCGGTGCGCTGTACGGCCCCGTCTTCCAGGTTCTTTAACTTGATCTGTTCAAGGGCATTGTTCTGAAAGAGGGCCGGGCCGGTGAAGACAAATTTATTGTTATCGTTTTTGGTCAGCGGCTCATTCACCAGGCGCAGATAACCTGCCCCCTGAACCTGATCTTCCTGGGAGCTGTTAAAGACCGAGACAGCAAGACCGATCTCATAGGAGTCATCACGAAAGGTCATGATCCGGCTGATAACCACCCCGGACGGCAGGGTGGTGCGCATGGTCAGAGTCGCTGTGTCGCCACTCCGCAGCTGCAGTTCTGTTTTATCCGCCTCATAAAGGGGCACCACTGCTGAGGTAGGCTCGTTGCCCCAGGAGAAATAAAGAGGAAGCTCATTGAACTTCTCCTGCTTGTTGAGTTCCTTGAATGCCGCGTCCGGACCAAGCTCTTCCTTGTAATTCTTGAGCTTGAAACTTTTCACCCCGCCGCCATTCTCTGAAAAAACCGCCTGATAGAGGCTTGTTTCCACATAGATATCACGGCCCTCACGCTGGGAATTCACCGCCGCCGGGGGGGCAACAGCAGGGGCCTGGCTCAGCTGGGCAGCAGGGCCGGCCGCCCGCGAATCATCAGGGGCCCTCTGGGCTGATTGTTGGCCGGCATCGAAGCTGCCCTTGGGCGGCGCCACGGGCTGGGGAATGAAAAAATAGTTATAACCGAGAAGGATGGCGAGAGATAAAATAACTGCCAGCAATACTCTTTTATTATCCATGACACAGATCCTTTTGCACCTCGAAGGGTGCTCGTAAATATCGACCCGCTACTTCACAGGGTCATAGCCACCCTTACAAAAGGGATGACAGCGCAGAATACGGCGCAGGGCATAAAGGCCACCCCGCCAGGCACCATGCCGTTCAATGGCCTGGACAGCATACTGGGAACAGGTGGGGATAAAACGACACGTGGGGGGGAAAAGAGGGGAGATAATGACTTGATAAAACCGGATTATCCCTACAAAGATTTTTTTCACTCTCTTCTCCGGTTGGCACGGGGAGAAGAGGCGTTCACCGCCTGGATGACAGCGGTGAAGATCTGGTGGGGATTTTTGAATAGACACTCTTTGCGCACAGCAAAGACAATGTCCTTGGAGGGGGGCAGAAAATCCCGGTTCATGCGGAAAAATTCCCGGATAAGCCTTTTCATGCGGTTGCGTTCCACCGCCTTTTTCACACCATGGACACTTATGCCAAGCCGATTAAAGCCCTGATCATTTTCGATAAAAATCAGGCTGAAATGATCTCCCCGGTACCTTTTCCCCTGCCGATAGACGACACTGTACTGTTTAGATTTTCTGAGGAGGGCGGTTTTCGGCAGCTTAAAGCCCATAACAACGTCCCGGTCCCGGGGGCAACCTCAAGAGTGGCCACCCCTCAAAATCATATTCAGTGGGAGGCAGAAAGACGTTTACGACCCTTGGCGCGCCGCGTATTGATGATGGAACGACCCGCCTTGGTGCTCATTCTCAGACGAAAACCATGGGTACGGGCCCGCTTCAGATTAGATGGTTGAAAAGTACGCTTACTCATTATTATTTCCTCATGGGACATGGGGCCAGACAACGTGTGCTGGCAACTCTTAAAAGAAGTGGGGGAAAACCCAGGCAGATAACAGCAAAAAAACTGTTGGCGAAAAATTGTACGGCCTTCCCACTGACGATAGCTCCAAACGAGCATATAAAACATATCAGAGCGCAAGTGTCTAGGAAAATTTCACCGCTGCCCGAGCCGCCCTGAGCTCCTGCAAAAATATTGCCGCCCAACCGGGTTTGCCCGCCACGTTGGGCAGAAAAAAAAAGCCCCTGCCCGGCAAAGGCAGGGGCCGCAAGAGTTGCCTAGAGCAGGTCAAACTTCTTCAAGGCAATTTTGGCACCCTGCAGCGACACAACAATCAGGGCCAGCCAGCTGAGTATAAGAATGGCATTCATCATAAATAACTCCTCCTTTAATACATTTCATGGGCATTTTCACCCTCGGCCAACTCTTCAGGGGTCAGCTTCTTGTTGTCCATGAGCTTCCAGACATAGGCCACATAGGCCAGCACAAAGGGAATACCCAGGGCAACATAGGTCATGGCCGTCAGAGTATACTTGCTGCTGGAGGCGTTATAGATGGAGAGACTTGACTGCAGATCCGCATAGGAGGGATAAAAGGCGGTATCATTATAGCCGGCGGTCAAGAAGATCCCCAGGGCCGTGAGCACAGTGCCCAGCCCGGCAATCCAGATCCCCTTTTCAGAGCCCTGAAAAGAGGTGACAACCACACCGTAGATAACAAGCCCCAGGCCCGCCAGCAGAAAGATGAGCAGCAGCGGCATGGCCAGCAGATTATGCAGATACTTGCCCTTTTCCATGACTACCTCCAGGGTCTCCGGATTGACGGCAAAACCGTCCATGGTCACCAGGCTGATCAGCACGAAAAAGAGAAAGGGCAGCGTCCAGAGGAAATTGATCAGCACCGAGCGCCGGCAGCGGGCATTGAGGGCCGGGTGGACAATATTATTCAAGAGGTACATGCCGCCCAGGGTGCGGGCCAGAAAGACCAGAAAGAAGCCGAAGGCCAGGTTGAAGAGATTGGTGGCGGCCTCCAGTCCCCGCATTGAGGTCTGCCAGGTCACCTGGTTATATTCATTAAGGGCAAAGGCGGCACCGGTGAAAAAGGTGCCCACGGCCGTGCCGATGAGCAGCACCCCCACCGTACCATTAATAAAGAGAAAGAATTCAAAGGCCCAGGCCCCCAAAAAGTTATCCGGTTTTTTGCGATATTCATAGGCCACTGCCTGGACAATAAAGGTGAAGAGAATCAACATCCAGACCCAGTAGGCGCCGCCAAAGCTGGTGGCATAAAACTTGGGAAAAGCGGCAAAGAGGGCACCGCCAAAGAGCACCAGGGTGGTAAAGGTCAACTTCCATTTACGGCCCAGGGAGTTGACCATCAAGGCCTTTTCCTCGTCATCATGGGGCAGAGTGAAAAGCATGCTCTGGCCGCCCTGGACAAAGAGGAGAAAGACAAAGAGTGAGCCGACCACAGAGACGATAAGCCACCAGATCTGCTGCAAGAGCGCATAGTCTAAATTTCCAATCATTCTATTTCTCCTCCGGTCCCAGTTGAATCTGTTTGCACATGATCTTTATTTCCGCAATGAGCAGCAGGGTAAAGAGCCCCAGGAAAATAAAGAAGGTGGTCTGCACAGTGCCGGTGGTCAAATTGGTATTGGCAACCTGAACCGGCAACAGGCCCTGAATGGCCCAGGGCTGCCTTCCCACTTCGGAAACCACCCAGCCGGCCTGCTGAGCGATATAGCCCAAAGGCACACAGAGGATGCCCACGAAGAGAAAGAGGCGCTGTTTCTCCAGAGTCTCCTTGTGGAGGAAATAGAGGGCCAGCAGAAAAACCAGTGGAAAGAGGGTGCCCAGGATAACCATGATATGAAAGGCATAATAGGTGGTTGCCACCGGAGGCGCCGCATCCGCAGGGCTGGTTAGGTGGCCGTAGCCCATATCATCTTTGTAGACGTTGAACTGCTGGAGGGCCATCTGGGAGGCGACCTCATTCTCATTATCCGTGGCCTCCTTAAAGGCGGCCAGATAGGCAATGGCCTGCCTGCCCCGCTCCATGCGGCTGGCAACACTGACAATACCCTGCTCCTCATTGCCATAGACCAAATCGTCAATACCCGGCACAAAAGAACCAAACTGGCGGTTGGCAAGGAGGGAAAGGAGTCCGGGCAGTTTGACGTCAAAGAGGAAGGCCGGCTGCTCATCGCCGGGATTCTTGGCAGCATTAATGATACCCACGGCAACAAGGCCGGCATTCATCTCACCGACGTAGAGGCCTTCCATGGCCGCCAGCTTCATGGGCTGTTTCTGAGCCACGGTGTAGGCAGCCTCATCACCGGTGAAAATGACATAGGTGGCAGCAAGAAGCCCAAAGACCGAGGCCACGGCAATGGAACGCTTGGCCATGAGCTGGTGGCGCCCCTTGAGAAGATACCAGCAAGAGATGCCCAGCACAAAGAGAGAGGCCAGCACAAAGCCAGAGCTGGTGGTGTGGCTGAATTTGGAGACAGCCACCGGAGAGAAGATGACCTCCCAGAAATTCTGCATCTCGAAGCGAGCGGTATCAGGATTAAAGGCCATGCCCACCGGGAACTGCATCCAGCCGTTGGCCACCAGAATCCAGACCGCCGACAGGCTGGAGCCGACAGCGACCATCCAGGTGGAGAAGAGGTGCAGTTTTACAGAAACCCGATCCCAGCCGAAAAACATGAGGGCGAAAAAGGTGGCCTCCAGAAAGAAGGCGAAAATACCCTCAATGGCCAAGGGCGCCCCAAAGATATCCCCCACCATCCAGGAATAGTTGGACCAGTTGGTGCCGAACTGAAACTCCAGAATAATGCCGGTGGCCACGCCGATGGCAAAATTGATGCCAAAAAGGGTCATCCAGAATTTGGTGATCCTTTTCCACTCCTCATTGCCGGTCTTCACATAAATAGACTCAAAAAAAGCCACCAGGAAAGACAGTCCCAAGGTCAGCGGCACAAATATCCAATGATACATCGCAGTCAAGGCAAACTGGGCCCGGGCCCAGTTCACCTGCGACAGATCGACCTGTTCAATCATTATGCTCTCCCATTTTTCTTGATTGTGTGATGTGCACCAGCACATGGCCGGCACGTTCATCGTCCGTTGCAAAATTTGTGTTCAGGTAATTTGGAAAAAAGAAGGCCTTCAGCACCGCGAACATGATGAAAAGCTTGATAAAGATAATGGCCCACAGCTTTTTACCCACCCGCATGCTGCGGAAGCCGTCACGATAAAAGGTATAGATGTTGGCGATCATGGCAGTTGTTTTTTGACGATAATAGTTATTATTAAAACTATTCTTAATCCCTTGCCGCGCCGCCTGTCAAGAAGAATTCAACAATTCCGGCATCTTCTTGCCTGAGCAACACCTGCCAGTTCTTGACAATGGAAAGCAGGGAAAGAGAAGGCAAGGCACCCCAAGGCTCTTGCCGGCAGGGCAGGCCATTCCTGTTAGCAAATGCGCGTCGCTAAGTAGGCAGCGTGCTTGCCGGCGCCCATTTGGACGGAGTAGCCCGGCGCCGTGGTTTTTTGGGGGATGCGGTGCCCTTGCGGGGACCGCCGACGCCTCATGAGGCACCGGCGTAAAAGAAGCCCTTCCAGGCAGCGCCAGTTACTGGCCTGCCCCGCCCCCCTCTTGCTCTGCCAAAAGTTGCCGGAAGAGGGGGTTCTCCTCATGGGTGAGTTTGACATGGACGGTATAATCGGTGCCCGCATGGTATTTTGAACTGACAATGACCCCCTGAAGCCTGATCTCGCCCTGCCCCACAAAAAGGCTGAGGCCCACCGGGCGGCCCAGAAGCATGCGGGCCATACTCTGACTGGAACTCTTAATATAAAAACAGAGGCCGCCGGCTGAAATATCATCAAGAATGCCGCGGAAAGAGGCGCCGATATCTTGCCCCTGCAGATTCTGAAGCTGGGCAGTGACCGAGGCGGTGAGAGGATGACGGGTAGTGCGACGCCGTTCACATTTCTGGGCAATCTGGGCCTGATTCAGGGGGCTGTGCTGGCGACAGTAGGCCTGAAGTTTCTCCTCCAGGCCTGGCAGCGCTTGCTGCCAGGCCGCCAGACTCTGGCGGTCCAGGTATTTGACCACCACCGGACTTTGACAGATCACCGAGGTGGTACAGATGGAGATGCCGAAAAAGGTATCTTCGCCAACAATATCACCGGCCTTCAGCTGTTGACACAGGAGCTGCCTCTCCCCCTGTTGACAGACGATATTGGCCTGGCCCTTGGTGATAAAAAAAAGGCGGTTATTGATCTTGTTCTGCTCGATAAAGGCCTGGCCGGGGAGAAGGCGTGCCTCATGCAGGGCAAAATAAAAGCCGTTATTCTCCTCCACGCTGAGACCGGCGGAGAGGGCCTGCCACTGTTCATGAAAAGAGGGATCTATGGCCGCGGATTTAGCCGCCTCAATGATCTCTGCCGAACCGATAATCTCAGCCAAGGCCATATCATCGGTGGCAATGAGTTTGAGACGCAGGCCGTCGGCCCTGGCAAAATCACCCTGCTCCACTGCCTCAATAATCAATTCGTAGAGTTGTCTGACCGCCTCTTCCCTGCTGCTGTGGGCCAGCAGCGGTGCAGCTGTTTCCTTAGCCATAGATAGCCCCTATCTTAAAAGAAGATACAACGATAAACCAAAGATATCAAAGTAGTATCACAGCAAGAGTGACCGTGTACAGCCATTAATGGGGCCTGGTCAGATACCAAAGAGCGCCCTGGATGATCTGTTGATCGAAAAAGAGATAGATAAGACTGGCCACGGCCAGAAAAGGGCCATAGGGGATCCTGGTCTGCCCCCCCTTTTTCTGGTGAGCCATGGCCCCGACCCCCACAATGGTCCCCAGCAGGGAGCTGCCGAAGATGACAAAGGGCAGGGCCTGCCAGCCCTGAAAGGCCCCGATCATGGCCAGCAGCTTAATATCGCCGCCGCCCATGCCCTGTCTCTTGGTGAGGAGATAATAACCCAGGGCAATGAGGTAAAAAATACCCCCTCCTAAGAGAAGGCCCAGCAGAGAATCCTGCCAGGTGAGGCCCGGCAGCAACAAAGAAGCGGCCGCACCCAGGATAATGCCGGGGAGGGTAATGAGATCGGGGATAATCTGGTGATAGAGATCAATAACAATGACAACCAGGAGGGCGGCGGCAAAAACAAAATAGACCCAAAAAGCCGTGGAGAGCAAGAAGCGCTGCCACAGAAAGAGGGAAAGCAGGGCCATGGCCAGCTCCACCAGAGGATACTGGACTGAAATCCTTTCCTGACAACTCCGGCAGCGGCCCCGCAGAAAAAGAAAGCTCACCATGGGGATGTTTTCATACCAGTGGAGAGGGGTCTGGCAGTGGGGGCAATGAGAGCCGGGAAAAACCACGGAGGCCTCCGGATCAGGCAGTCTCAAAATGACCACATTGAGAAAACTGCCGATAATGGCCCCGAAAATAAAGGAGAAAATTTCAAAAAAAAGCGTATTCATGGCGCCATGATAAGGTGCGTCAGGGAAGCTGGCAAGAAACAACTTCTTTTTTGCGGTAACTCTTGTAAAAAAAAGGTATTTTATCCCTTAGAAACTGCCGCCACCCCCTTCACCTCTCCGCTGACACCTATGTCCTCTGCCATTCATGCTGCCATTGAGCAACTACGGGCTGAAATCATCAGGCAGGACTGGGACTTAAGCCCCCGGCGCCTTATCCTCCTCAGGGCCGCCTTTGGCCGCTTAAGCTCCTTTTTCGCCCACCGCAGCCACGCCCTGGCCCTGCTGAAAATGGCCCTCAGCGTGGTCAATCACCTGGAGCAGCATGGCGTCCAGGCCGCTGCCCTCGATTTTCTCAAGGAAGATATGGCCCATATTGTCAGCCTCTATGAAGAGGATGAGGAGGATGCCGCCCAAGAAAAAGAAATTGTCCGGCGCACCTACAAACGCTTCCTTCGGCTCAACATTCCTTTGCTGAAGGGGGGCGTCCACAGCACCGGCCAGCACCAAAACGGTTCGGCGCTTCTGGAGAAATTAGAAAGTATCCTGCAGCAGGTGGCCCATCTTCCCGGCCTGCTGGAACAGACCGGGTCCCTCTCCCTGGAGGAGGAAGAGAGGGTGGCGACCCTGCTCACCAACATTTCCACGGCAGTCAACCGGGCCT
Source organism: Desulfobulbaceae bacterium (assembly GCA_024637145.1). GTDB lineage: Bacteria > Desulfobacterota > Desulfobulbia > Desulfobulbales > SURF-16 > BM506. The sequence goes on along the minus strand of JAGXFQ010000033.1, from coordinate 44,760 downwards.
CTACCTTTGATCCCGCTGCCGCAAGAGGAGATTAGTGCAGTATATCCCTTAAAGTTTCGTATATTTATGCAACTATGTCTTTACCCATAAAGGCATTCTTTTTAATACCCCCTTGAGGGGTACAAAAACACGAAGAGCTTCTTGTTTTTATGTTTTTCTTTGTGCCTTCGTGTCTTTGTGGTTCGTAGGCAATAACGAAATTCTACACGGACACTTAAGTTTTACGGAGTACTAGCGGATCTTTGCCGGCAATGAATACCCCATCAAACCAGAGCTTTGCTTCTTGAGACAGGACACGGCGCCCTTCCCAGGGCCGCCGACAGAGGAGAGAGAGATGCGTAGACATGACAACCGCCGCGTGCACACCAGGGTCCCTTTTCAGGCCACCGTGGACCTCGAGTTCGGCCACCAAAAAGAGCTGGGTTGTGCCACCGAAAACCTCTCCACCCGTGGCGTACTGGTCCTGGACATCCCGGAGCGCTCCCTGGGCGACAGCTGCAACCTGACTCTCCACCTGGCCGGCACCGGCACCGACATCTCCCTTGCCATGCAGGGTCAGGTGGTCCACCTGGAGGAGAAGGGGATCGGCATCCATTTTACCAAAATCGACCTGGACAGCTATACCCATCTCAGAAATATCATCTATCACAACAGTGCTGATCCCGATTCCCTGCCCGAATTCCCCTTTGACAGCGAGTAAACCATGGCCCTGCTCCAGTTGACCACCATCCCCCTAGGCACCAAGAGCGTAAGTGTTGGCGACTATGTCGCAGCCATCCAGACAGAACTTGCCAAGGCCGGGCTCCCTTTCCGGCTTAATGACATGGGAACCGTTATTGAGGGGAACATTTCCGAACTGCTGGGCATCATTGAAAAAATATATGAAATTCCCTTTACCAAAGGGGCCAGGCGGGTGGTCACCCAGATCGTCATCGATGACCGCCGCGATAAACACGTCCACATTGGTGACAAGATTAAGGCGGTAACGCCTATTTCAGGGCACCATGAGGAGGAATAAAAATGGCCAGGAAGCGCCCCCAACCACCGGCCCATAAGCTGCCCCTTTTCTTACTCTCTTTTTTTATTATCCTGTTTTGCGTAGGGGTCTTTGTTGATGAACCATCCCGTGTTCTTGAACAGTCCTGGCAAATCTGTTTAAGTTGTATCGGCATCGGCTAAGGCGGCATTTCTCCTTCCCTCTCTCCCCCACCCCTTGCTATGGAATTTTTTCGAAACTGGTTTCAGGCCGCCATTCTGGTGCTCACCAACGCCTCGTGGTCCTTTCCCTTTACCCGCTCGCTTTACCAGGGGCCCCTCAAGGTCCTCTGTTCTCCGGGTCTCAACTGCTACTCCTGCCCGGCCGCCACAGTGGCCTGCCCCTTAGGTGCCCTGCAGCAGCTTCTCCTTTCCATACGCATGAACCTGGCCAATGGCCAGTTCTATCTCGGCTTTTATGTTATCGGCAGTATGGGTTTTCTGGGGGCGATCTTTGGCCGCATGGTCTGCGGCTGGGCCTGCCCTTTCGGCTTTATCCAGGAGCTTCTCCATAAAATTCCCTCGCCAAAATTCTCCGTGCCCCGCCCCTTACGCTATCTTAAATATGCCTTCCTGGCCCTCACCGTTATTATCCTGCCCCTGGTGGTCATCAATGATTTCGGCATGGGCCTGCCCTGGTTCTGCAAGTTCATCTGCCCCGCCGGCACCCTGGAGGCGGGGCTGCCCATGCTCTTTTTGCAGCCCGACCTGCAGCGGATCATCGGCACCCTCTTCTGGTCAAAATTCACCATCCTGCTTTTCTTCCTGGGCTGGAGCGTGGTGGCCAGTCGCCCCTTCTGCCGCACCACCTGTCCCCTGGGTGCCTGGTATGGCCTTTTTAAAAAGGCGAAGGTGGTCCGCCTCACGCTGGACGAGAAAAAATGCACCCACTGCAAGGAGTGCCACGATGTCTGCCCCATGGGCGTCAAATTTGACGAGTCCCCTGACGATGGTGAGTGCATCACCTGTCTGCGTTGCCTGAATCAGGCCTGTCGCTTTGGGGCCATCGGCCTTGAGGTCGGCGGTCTGCCGCTGCGGGCCGGCGACATCCGCACCATAAAAAAAGAGTCCTGAGGAAAGCCTTTTTTTCCCTGGACAGTTTCTCTGCCCATCGGTAACGTACAGAGGCTTTTTCCCTAAAAAGATGGAATTAATTTTATGAAACGTCCACTGCTTCTGATATTGCTGGCCTGTTTTTTCCTGGCTGCGCCAGCCACCCTGGTCCAGGCCAAAATGGTCAGCGTCGATGCGGACATGATCAATTTCCGCAGTGGCCCCGGCTCACAATACAAGGTCCTCTGGGAGATCGGTCGCGGCTATCCCCTCAAGGTGATCGGCTCAAAAGGCGGCTGGTACCGGGTTGTTGATTTTGAAAATGACAAGGGCTGGGTCTATAAAAAGCTGGTGGGCAGCACCCCTCACCTGGTTGTCAAAAAGCGCGCCATCAACCTGCGCAGCGGCCCGGGCACCTCTTACAAAAAGGTGCGCCAGGCCAAACGGGGTGTGGTTTTCCGCACCTTGGCGAGCAAAAATGGCTGGGTCAAGGTGCGCCACGAAGAGGCCAATGTCGAGGGCTGGATCCAACGCGACCTCCTGTGGGGCTGGTAGAGGCCTTTTTTTTAACTAAAATAGCAAGCTGTCGATCCCCATCTCTTTGCGGAGAGCAGGGGATTTTTTTTGGGGGATTTTCATGAGACGTGTTCCGGAACCGGAACTTATGGAAGGAAAGGAGCAGGTCAAGGCCTATGCCGAGGCCGACTTCAGCCAGGCAAACGCCCAGTTCAGCCGCCTCTTCAGAAGTGCCTTCCCGGAATTCAGGGGGGAAGGACGCATCCTTGATCTCGGCTGCGGCCCGGGCCATATCCTCAGGGATTTTGCCCTAAATTTTCCCGGCTGCACCTGCCTGGGCATTGACGGCTCCCAGGCCATGCTGGACCAGGGCCTGGCCCACGTTGTCCAGCCAAATACCTCTTCTGTCACCCTGCAATGCTCCTGCCTGCCCTTTACCGATGATTGCCGGACGTGGCAGGTGATTCTGACCAACAGCCTGCTCCACCATCTTGCCGACCCAGGCCATCTCTGGCAAACCATCATCAAGTGTGCAGCACCCGGGGCGCTGGTTATGGTCATGGATCTCTTGCGGCCCTGCTCAGAACAGGCGGCGGCAGCCCTGGTCAAGAAATATAGCGGCCAGGAACCCCAGGTTCTGCAGGATGATTTTTACCATTCCCTGCTGGCGGCCTACCGGGTGGAAGAGGTGAGGGAGCAGATCCGGGAACAGGGGCTCGACCTGCAGTGCAGCAAGGTCAGTGACCGCCACCTGGCCGCCTGGGGCCGGATTTCCCCATAGAAGAGGCCACCCCGGGCCCGGGCCTGAAAAAACCAATCCCCCGCCCCTGGCCGCGGCAGCTCTCCATGCCCCCATCATGAGAGGGCAAGCAACCAACTGGTCGCAGCTCTATATTCCTGGCGGGAATTTCTCCATAATTTCCCGGACCAGATTCTTGAAAAACGTATCGACCTGCTCGGGGGTTCTCGTCTCAGAGATTCTCCTACTGCTGCTGCCCCGCCAGAGCAACTCCCCGGTGTCGGCGGCTAGGAGATCAATGGTGAGCATCGCTTTTTCATAGGATTCGACCTCGGTGGCGGGCACGGTATAGCCCAGTCCAAAACCAGTGCCTCTCCTGCCCGTGCCCAGGCCCATGCTAAAGGCGCTGCGGTCACTGGCAATTTCATGGTGCAAATTGAGCTGATAGAGCACCTCCATGTCCGGATTTTGCGGTTGCCGAACACGGCCTTTGGCGGCCAGATTCCTCTCCAGAGCGGCCTTGATTCGTTTATCTATTAAGGGGCTGTTTAAGCGGGGATCTGCTGTTGATGCCTCTGATTTAGGCAGCAAGGTATATGTCTGATAGACCCTGAAATCAGTTGTCTTCTCGTAATCAACACGGACATAGGTGGCACAGCTGCCCAGCAGCAGCCCGGCCAGCAACCCCGTAACACAAGCTCTCCATCTCGCCATGGCCCCACCCTCCTTCCTGAAAGATCCCTTTATATTTTCACTATAGCACACTGGGACCAGCAGACAAGAAAGCGTGTCCTAACAAACGTGCTTACGCAAGAAATCTTCCACCATCTCATTCATGACATCCACCTGATTGCCGCCCCGCTCCTGGATAATGATCCAGGAACAGCGATGAAAGGCCCGATAGAGATCAGGACGGATCTTGATCTTCAGTTCAGCAAGGGGCGGCAAAACGGCCTTCTGCTCTTTGGGCCCGGCGGTCATGGTTCAGCCCTTGCTGCCACTGGCCATGAGAATGGCGCCCAGGGCGTTGCCCACCTCATAATGTTCGGGAAAAACCACCTCTGTCCCTAAACGCTGGGCAATCCGGGGCAGGATAAAGGGGGCAGCAGCCCCGATGCCCACCAGCGGCAATTTAACCAGAAAACGGATATCAAGCACCGGGTGGTGCCGGTAGTCGGGATAGAAGCCGGCCAGGGTTTTCCCGGCCTCGGCCATGAGGATATGATCAAGGATGGCGGCTTCAATCTTATCGCCCAGCCGGGTCAGAACCTCTTGGGCAAACCCTTCCGGGCTCATGCCGCATGCCGCCCCCAGAACCTGCGCGCCCTGCCGGGCCATCTCCTTGTCACCCAGGGCCAGCTCACCCAGGACATGGAGGGCGTCGGTGGGGGTGAAGCCTGTTTCAAAGGCGAACTGGCTCTTGACCAGGTCCCGCAGGTGACTGACCAGGCTGATCTCCGCCAGCTGGAAATGGCTGGTCAGCATGGCCGGGGTGGCAGGTCCGTGCTGGTAGAGATAGACCAACACCGGATCATGGCCGGCCTCTTGTTCCGTAAGATCCGGAGAAATGGCAATGAGCCTGGAGCGCAACCCCCTGCCCAGCCACTCAGAGGGGGCGATGATCCGGGTGGCCATGGCCAGGGGCAGAACACGGTCCGGTCCCACGCTCAGTTCGCCGCGCTCATCCAGGGCGGCATGGCTATCCCCCCCGGCCCCCACGGTGGACATCTGCACGGAGTCCACATGGGTCTGCCAGCCGCCGATGAGGCTGCCGTCGCTGGTGAGGCTCGGCTTCCTGTGGCGCACCATGGTCACATCCGTGCTGGTGCCGCCCACGTCAACGATAACCGCATCATCCTGGGGGGCAAAGCTGAGGCCATACCATGCCGTGGCTGCCGGGCCGGAGGCCACGGTTGAGGCGGCCTGGCGCGGCGTATCGGCAATAGGCATGGGAGTGGCATCACCACGGACGATCATGACATTATGGGCCAGGCCCAAGGCCACCAGGGCATCCTGCATGCCCATGAGAAAATCTTCCATCACCGGCCGCAACCGGGCATTCAACACGGCGGTGGCGGCCCTCTCCTTCACTCCCGGCCGGGTAGAGACCTCATGGGACATGAAGACAGGCTGAGGATCAATCAAGCTTACCGCCTTGGCCATCACCATTTCATGGGCCGGATTCTTAATGCTCATGGAGGCACACACCACATAGGCATCAACATTTCCCTTCAGATCGGTCACCGCCTGGACCAAGGCCTCTATATCCAAGGGGGTATCCTCCTCGCCCTGGATATTATGGCCGCCATCTATATAAAGGGTGGAGACCACGGGCAGGCTGCAATGCCTGGCAAAGCCGGCCAGGATGAGGCCGACCTTGTCCCCTTTATCCTCTACCACGGCATTGGTGGCCAGGGTGGTGGAAACCGCCACCAGCTCAACGTCCTGCGGCTTCACCTTGCTGCCCACCAGAATATCGCGCAGGCAGAGAGAGATACCCCGGCTTAACTCAAAGTGGGTGGTGGGATTTTTGGCGGTTAACAGCACCGAATTGTCGGCAAGATCAATCAAGACGGCATCGGTGTAGGTACCGCCGGTATCAAGGCCTATGCCATATTTTTTATCAGTCATTATTCTTTTTCTTCCATCTGTCAGGGGGGAAAATTGTTTTCTGTTTTTTTTACCGCAAAGAGCGGGCCCAAGCAAAGTCTTTTTATTGTCAGCCTTTCTTGTACCTTTTCTTGACCGCTCTTTACGAAAGATATTAGTATGCCACGAACTCATCCCCGGGACTCTGTGCATCTATGCCTGATCAAGATCCGACAACCCAAAAATATCTCGAGAAGATTCGCGAATATATCGAACGGATGCCCAGCCTCTCCACCACGGTTACCAAGGTCCTGGAGGTGTGCAACCAACCCACCACCTCGCCCAATGATCTCAACCGCGTCATCTCCCTGGATCCTGTTCTCACCGGCCAGGTCCTGAAGCTGATCAATTCCGCCTATTATTCTCTGCCCAACCAGATTACCTCCCTGACCCGGGCCATTATCATGCTGGGCATCAACACCGTCAAGAATCTGGCCTTATCCACCGCAATCCTGGGCAGTGTCGGCAAGGAGGGCATGGAATGCCTGTCCATGGATCAATTCCTGGCCCATTCCATCTCTGTGGGTGTCACCGCCAAGGCCATTGCCGGCCTGGCCGATACCCCCCTGGCCCAGCGGGAAGAATTTTTTGTAGCCGGTCTGCTCCACGACCTGGGCAAGATCCCCTTAAGCAACTGCTTTCCCGATGATTACCGCAAGGTTCTGGAGATATGCCGACTCCAGCGCTGCTCCCTGCTCCGGGCCGAGGCCATGATCTTCGGCTTTGACCACCGCACCACCGGCAGGATCATCGGCCACAAATGGCAGCTCAACAAGAATATGGCTGAAACCCTCTGGCACCACCATGCCCCCCAAAAAGCCACTGCCGAAAACAGGGCCCTGGTACAGAACGTGGCCCTGGCCAATCTCTATGCCAATCTCTTTGAAATCGGTTCTGCCGGCGACCTCTTCCAGGAACCTGGCCAGGTCCAGCAGATCCTTGCGGACAGCGGCCTGAATTGGGGAGAGATCTCCTCCCTCTATGCCACAGTGGAACAGGAAGTGGAAAAGGCCCAGGTCTTTCTCCATGTCGCCAAATAGCCACCCTGGCCCCGGGGAGAGGGGCGCAGACACAAGGTATGCCGCCTCTTCCCTTTGGGGTAAGGTTCGGGGCCTCTAAAACAAAGCCGCCCTTCAGACGGCCAAACGCTTCTCACAGGTGAGATCCAAAGACCATGAACATAAAATTCTGGGGCGTCCGCGGCTCCATCCCCTGCCCGGGGCCACAAACCATGAAGTATGGCGGCAATACCGCCTGTATCGAGATCCGCTTCCCTGAACTGGACCGGCTGATCATCATCGATGCCGGCTCCGGAATCCGGGAACTGGGCAACTACATGATGGGACATGATCTGCCCAAGGGCCCCATAGACACGGAAATTTACCTCACCCATACCCACTGGGATCACATCATGGGCTTTCCTTTTTTCACGCCCCTCTATGTTCCCGGCACCAAGGTCAAGGTATGCGGCCCGGTTTCGTACGAACAGGACACCCTGGAAAAAATTGTCGGCGGCCAGCTCACCTACCGCTATTTCCCCATCCGTGAGGTGGAGTTAGGGGCCAAGATCCATTATGCTCCCTTAAAAGAGGGGAGCTTTGACCTGGGCGACGGCATCAGACTCACCACCAAATATCTCAACCACCCCATCCTCTGCCTGGGCTACCGTTTCGAGTACCAGGGCAAGGTTTTCTGTACCGCCTACGACACCGAACCCTTCACCAATGTCTTTATCACCGACCCCAAGAACCCCTCCTATGACGAGATGATGGCGGCCGAAGGGGAGCTGGTGGCTGCTGAACAGAACAAGGCCATTGAGCAATTTGTGGCCGGCGCCGATCTCCTTGTCCAAGACAGTCAATACACCCAGGCAGAGTATGATGCCGGCAAACAGGGCTGGGGCCACAGCTCCATGGAATTTGCCATGGCCCAGGCCAGAAGGGCCGGGGTGAAAACCGTGGCCCTCTTCCACCATGAACCCATGCGCACCGATGAGCAGCACGACGCCCTGGCGGCCACCTACTGCCGGGATGGCGGCCAGGGGGAACCCCGCATCTTTTTTGCCAGGGAAGGCCTGGAGATAGAACTTTAGAGAAGATGAGAAATAAGAAGATAGGTAGTTACGAAATAAGAATAAAGACCGGGTCGCAGCCCCTGCCACCTTCTCAACTACCTATTTCTCATCTTCTTATTTCTGCCTTTTTAAAACCAGAAATTACAGACAGCCACCGCCGCCAGCACCCCGGCGGCATCCGCACAGAGGGCGGCGGGCAGGGCATGGCGGCTCCGTTTGATCCCTATGCTGCCGAAATAGATGGCCAAGACATAGAAGGTGGTTTCCGTGGAGCCCTGCATGGTGGAGACCAGAAAAGACAAAAAGGAATCTGGGTCCTGGCTGACGATCTCACTCATAATGCCGAAGGCGCCACTGCCGGAAAGGGGGCGCATAAAGGCCATGGCCAGTGATTCCGCCGGCATATTGATCAGCGAGGTAAGGGGCGTAAAGAGGGTAATCAGGAGATCCATGGCACCACTGGCCCGGAACATGCCCACAGCCACAAAGATAGCCACCAGGAAGGGGATAATCCGCACCGCAGTGGTGAAGCCTTCCTTGGCCCCTTCTGTCAATACCTCATAGACCTGGACCCCGCGCAGATATCCATAGATGAGCAGACCGGAAATGAGGATGGGTATGAGCCAGGAGGAAAGCGCATTGAGGCTCGCGGCGCCCAACAGGGAGGAGGGGGGATTCTGGATGACCTGGTAGACCATGCCGCCGACAAAGGCGGTGACCAGCAGCCAGACAACCCATCTGCCCACCGGACCGGGGGGGGAGAGATCTCTGGTGGCCGGGGCCTCTTCCGGCTCCTCACCACCGGCCTGGGGCAGGGATGGCCCGTTCATCAGCACGGCTTCTCCCCTGGCCGCCAGGATCTTTGCCATAAAAATAGCCACACAGGTGGAACAGAGAGTGGCGACCAGAGTCGGCAGCAGGATGGCGGCAGGACTGGTGGCCCCGGCTGCGGCCCGCACCGTGATGACGCCCAGGGGCAGCAGAGTGACCGAGGAGGTATTGATGGCCAGAAAAAGGCACATGGCATTAGTGGCCGTGCCCTTCTGGGGGGTCAGCTTCTCCAGCTCCTGCATGGCCTTGATGCCCATGGGCGTGGCGGCATTGCCGAGCCCCAGGGCATTGGCAGCCATATTCATGATCATGGCCGACATGGCCGGATGATCGGCGGGCACATCCGGAAAGAGGCGGATCATTAAGGGCCGTACCCCCCGGGCCAGGGTCCGCATCAGGCCACCGGCCTCAGCCACCTTCATGATGCCGAGCCAGAAGGCCATGGAGCCGATAAGACCTATGGCCAACATGACCCCGGCTTTGGCCGAATCAAAGGAGGCCATGGTCACCTCGTCCATCCTGCCGGTATAGGCGGCGGTGAGGGTAGCAAGCAGCACAAGTCCCAGCCAGATACTATTTATTGCCGATGGTTTCTGTTTCACAGGTCTCCTCATCTCTTTTAATTCAGAAAACTCTATCTAAGAAAGTAGCCAACAACAATTTTCATGTCAACTCGGGAGGTTAGATGAAGCCAGGGGCCAGGCATAAAAAAACCGCCTTCCCCTGTTGCCAAGGAAGGCGGTTTTCACATAAAAAAAACTAGTCAGAAAAAGGTTATTAACAACCTTCGATAGCTCTTTTCTTTTTGGCAGGCTTCACGATGACATCATCGCCGGCCTTCAGAGAAGCCCGTTTGCACTCCATGGTGACGGTGTCGCCATCAACAGCCTTCACCGTGCATTTTGCAATCCGGGCCATACTTACAGAGGCACCGCTTACACTCAAGGCCATGGCCATTGCCAGAACTACTAATACTTTTTTCATATTCATCTCCTTTGAGGTTTATTAACAGCTCGCATATCCGAGCTCTTTAGTCTCTCCATCAATGAAAAGGACCTCTTGACTACCTAATCAGGCCCTTGTTGTCAAGGCCGAAAAAGAAATAATCCTTGAGACACGGGTGGTAGTTCACTGCTCCTCCACTGCCAGCAGGCTCTTCACTTCCCGCTCTAACAGGGCATGGGGCATAAGGCCCGGATACTTTTTCAGGACATTATCATTTTTATCCACCACAAAGATGGTGGGCAGGCCGGGAATCCCGCCGAAATCCGCCACCACCTGCCGGGTAAACATCAAAACCGGATAATTCACCTGCTGCTTGCTGATAAATTTCCGGACACTTTCCCGCTGGTTATCCGCGGAAATGGCCACCACGGTGAAGTCATCCCCGCCATATTCCTCCTGCAGGCTCATCAAGGCGGGGACCTCCTGCATGCAGGGCATGCACCAGGTGGCAAAAAAGACCACCAATTTGGCCTTGCCGTCGTAAGTACTGCTGTCCACCTTCTGGTTGCTCGCGGCATCCACAAGATTAAAGGGGGGCATCTTGGTAGCGGCCGTGGCCGAACCGGAACCAAGGAAGAGGGCCAGGGCCAGGGCAAAGAAGAGAGGGGTACGGGGTATATGAAAAAATCCGCGCATGGTGTAAATCCTTATCCGTTATATTTTTTTATAAAGACGCTTTTTGCCTTTGCAAGTAGATTCTTTGAGAAGAAACCTACTGAAAATGTTCCCGGAACGCTCTTAAAAAATTATAGCCGGGCCTGGTCCGCGCAACCCGAACACCCCCATCTTCCTACGCCACCGCACCGTGGCTACCTCTGCCTGTAAAGCGTTTTTATGAGTTCAGACAACCCAAAATGGCTGGTTTTCTTCCTGGTGGCCACCGGCGTTTTTTTCGCCACCATGGACTCCTCCATGGTCAATATCGCCCTGCCCGCCATCATGGCCGAATTCCAGAGCCCCCTGGCCCACACCCAGGCAGTGGTGCTCATCTACCTCCTCACCACCTCTGCCACCATGCTCTTCTGGGGCCATGTCTCCCATGACCTGGGCCGGGAAAAAATTTACATCATCGGTCTGCTCATCTTCGCCCTCGGCTCTTTTCTCTGTTCCCAGGCCAGATCCTTAAACGTTATGCTTTTTCTTCGTTTCATCCAGGGCCTGGGTGCCGCCATGATGATGGCAAACGGGCCGGCCATGCTCAAAATGGCCTTTGGTCCTGACCAACTTGGCCGCAGTCTGGGCCTGATGGGCATTGCCACCTCCCTGGGCCTGATGACCGGCCCGGCCCTGGGCGGTTTTCTCATTGAATATTTTTCCTGGCGCACCCTCTTCCTCCTGCCCGCCCCCATCTGCATCACCGTGGGCGGACTGGCCAGAATCTTTATCAGGCCGCAACCAGGGCCGGAGAGCTCCCGCCAACCCTTTGACTGGCCGGGGGGCCTGTGGTGGGTTTGTCTCCTTACTGCCGCCACCTATACCCTGAGCCACGCTGCCGCCCCGCACACCTCAATGCTGCAGCTCATCAGCGGCTGCGGCCTGAGCGGTCTCTTCCTCTTTTTTTTCCTGCGCCGCCAAGGCAGGCTCGCCCACCTGGCCCCAGGTGGTGACGCGCAACCAAGGGCCATCATTCCGGCCATTCTCTTTCAAGAAAAATCACTGGTCATCGCGGTGGCCACAGCGGCCCTGATTTTTCTCTGCCTCTTTTCCGTGCTCATCCTCACCCCTTTTTATCTCGACCGCGTTCTCCAGCTGCCCGCCAGCCAGATCGGCCTCATCATGCTGGCCATTCCCATCACCGCCCTTGTTACCGCGCCCCTGGCCGGCTGGCTGGCAGATTACAGCGAGGCCCGGATCGTTGCCACCTGCGGACTGATCATCTGCTCCTGCGGCCTCTATGCCTTCACCACCCTCTCCACCACCACCCCCCCCTGGCTGGTGGCCGGACGCCTCGGTTTTTTAGGAGTGGGACTTTCTCTCTTTTTATCGCCCAACAGCGCCTCTGCCCTGCGCGCAATAGGTGAGCCCTATATCGGCACGGTGGCGGCCCTGCTGGCCACCGCCCGTACCCTGGGCATGCTGCTCGGCATTGCCCTGGCCGGCCTCTCCTTTGCCCTCTTTTTTTCTTACCTGAGCGGCGGACTGGACATGAAGGATTATAGCGCCGGACAGGCGGAAAATTTTGTCAGGGCCCTCCATTATTCCTATTTCTGTTTTTTGGCAATCGGCCTGCTGGCGGTGATCCTCTCGGCCAGCAGACCAATTCGCACAAAGGCCTGAAGGGGGATTGAGATGTCGGGAAAAAGCAGAAAAAAAAGAGGTCATTCTACCTCTCAAACAACCGCGATTCTTCTTAAGAGCCAGACCAGACCAATACCTTTTGGCGCTCTCTTGCCCTAGTGCAGTGTATCACTTAAAGTTTTGTATATTTATGCAACTCTGCCTTCGTGTCTTTGTGGTTCGTAGGCAATAACGAAATTCTACACGTACATTTAAGTTTTACGGAGTACTAGACCTGGACATCAAGCAGGGAAACCGGGTTTGACCCGGCTTGGTGATGGAGGCTCTCCTTGAGCTCCTGCATGAGATTGAGGGGTTGGCAGCTGCAGGGAAAATCCACCACCTCATAACCAAAGGCCTGGAGGCGTTCCCTGAGCTCAGGGAGCAAGGCAGCCACCACCACGCTGCCCTGCTTATCCGCCATGATAATCTGGCCGCGCAATTTTTTCCCCTGCAGGTTCACTTTGATGGTCAGCGGGCCGAGGTTACTCATTTCCAGAAAGAAAACCAGATTTTCCTGACCCGTACCCCCCTTGTCGTCCGGGGATTCCTCCCGGCTCCAAAGCCACTCCCCCCAACCGGCCTGACTGCTGAATATGGCGGGGATGATATAAAAATCACCCTGCCTCTGGGGGGCGGCCTCCATATTGACCCGACCATGGGCCTCAAAAAAGGCGGCCAGTTTTTGGGTCTCAGCGGTCATCTCGGTTGCCGCCTGCCGCCCAAAAAGCTCTTCGCCCTCCAGGGCGCCCTCTTGCCTCCCCAGTCCCATGAGCGAAGAGAGCAGCCGCAATTGGGCGGGCAGGGCTTCTGCACCCTGCTGAGCAGCCCCTAACTGCAGAGCCACCATGGCCGGGACCGGGGCAGACCCCGCGGCCGGGCTGTCCGTTTTTCCAGATAGATCGGGCTGTGTTTGATCTGCAGGCAGGCCTTCAGGCAGAGGGCTGCGACCCAGCAATTCCAGAAAAGGGCTGAGCCTTTGCAGGGCAGGAGGGATCTTGCCCTCCTCTGTTATCATGGTGAGGATCTGCGCCAGATTACGGTCCGGCTGCAAGGCTGGCTGCAGAGCGGCGGCATCACCGGCCAGGGGCGCCTTAATGCCTGCCACCGCCACCAAGGCATTCAGAACTTTGATGGTTTCCGGGCTCAAAAAAGCGGTTGGCGGCGAGAGGCCTTCCCCTGGCTGGGAAGGCGCCTGGAGCGGGCCGGAGGCGGGGGCCGCCCCAGGCGCCTGGGAAGGAAATCCTCCCTTTGCCCCTGCCGCTTCAGGGCCCTGCCCCTGGGGCAACAGGGGGGGGGCAGAGGAGGGCCTGGCCTGGATAACATCTTGAAAGGCCTCAATCTTCTGGAGAGAAGCAGGAATCTGCCCCTCCCTGATCAGGGAGACAATGGTTTTTATAAGCGGCGGCTGGGGCTGGGGCTGGGGCTGGGGCTGGGGCTGCGCCTCCTGCTTGGTTGCCGCCGGGCCCGCCCCTGGCAGCTGGTTCATGGAGCTCACCAGGGCCCTGACCAGTCGGGCCGCCTCCGGCGGCAGGCTGCCATCCGCCGCCACCACCGCCTGGCCCGACAGCCCCTGGCCGCTGCTCGGCGCCAAGGCCGCCTGGCCGGCACCAGTACCGGCAGGTGGTGCCGGCCCTCCCCCATCAGCAGAAGCAGGAGCAGCAGTCCCGGTAGCAGAAGAAAGGGGGCCCCGGTCAGAGGGGCTGGCCACCAGGAGGCGGCGGGTGGCCATGACCACCTTCAGCAGCTCCTGAACAGCTCCCTTCTGCCGGGCAAGATTAAGCAGGGGGGTGTCGCCGGCCTCCTTTACCTCAAACCAGAACTGCTGACCCGGCTCAATCTTGACGGTGGTCCGGGCCGTAATAATTTCTCCGTCCAGCTTGAGAAGAAGCAGACCGCTGGCATCCTTACCCACCACTTCACCCTGGAGAAGCTGCCCCGGCGCCAGAGTCAACCCACCGGCATGTCCCACCGGCTGCACCGGCTTGATCAGTCGTGCCGCCTTGCCGGCTTCTGTATCAGAGCCGCCTTTCTGGATATGGCTGAAGTGATCCGTTATCTTCACGTAAGATTTTCCTGCAGGGAAACCGCCGCCAACAATCAGCCGTGCACGGGCAGTTCCACCAAGGCCTCCATTCCCTCGTCCAGCCGGTTGAGGCAAAAAGTGCCGCCGTGCCTTTCGACGATGCGATCAACCATGGCCAGACCCATGCCGCTGCCATAGGTCTTGGTGGTAAAAAAAGGATCCCTGGCCCGGCTCAGATTGGCATCAGAGAGGCCCAGCCCCGTATCGCAGATACGGATGAAAACGCGCCCCTCCCGCACCTCGCCGCTTATCTTGAGATGACCGCCCCCCTCCATGGCCTCCAGGGCGTTGCGAATCAGATGCAGAAACATCTGCCGTATCTGACGGGAATCCATATCCACCAAGACATCCTGGTCATCGTCCAGATCCAGCTCCCAGCTGACATTCTGCTTGGTCATGGTGGGCTGCACCAGCAACACTGTTTTTTTGAGCAGGGGGAAAAGATAGGCCGGCTCCTTTATCGATTCAGCGCGGCTGACAAAATCAAAGAGCTCACCCAGGGTCCCTTCCAGGCGGGCGGTTTCTTTAATCATCACGTCAAGATAACGACGCCACTCTTCATTGGTTATTTTCTTGGAGAGAATCCGGCACACCCCGCCAATGGAGGTAATGGGATTACGCAGGATATGGACCATCTGGGCGGCCATCTGTCCCAGGGCAGCATACCGCTCGGCCTCAACCAGGAGGTCCTTGTTCTTATCAAGCTCATGGGTCACCTGCTCCAGTTCGGAGATCTTGCTCTGCATCTCGTTATGCAGATTACTGTGCTCAATGGCCAGGCTAACCTGGCTGCCGAAGAGCTCCAGCATGGTGAGCTCGTCTTTCCTGATGGCATGGCGGGTCACATAATTATCGGCAATAATCACCCCCAGGGCGGACCGGGGAGAAAAAAGAGGAATAACCACAAAATTGTCTTCCCCCAGAAGATCAAGGAGCCCCTGATCCACCTCCACCTCGGTCTTGCCTTTGCTGACCAGGAAACTGCGCCGCTCCATGGCCGAGCGGATAAGGATATGCTGGCTATTGGCCACGGGCACCTGCAGGTTGTCGACAATAACATTGATGGCATTATCATGGGCAGCGCAGTCGTGCAGGCCCTCCACCATTTCAAGAAAATCAACCTTTTTCTCCTGCATTTCCGCCCATATCAGCCCCGCCTCCTCTCGGCAGGTGGGGCCAATGGCCAGACGGCCCCGGAGATGCTCCTTATGCTCATCAAAGAGGGCCAGGAAGGCCCGGTTAAAACGGAGCCCCTCATTGGCCGTAATGCCCACCAGGATAGCGTGGAGCACCTTATCAAGCTCCGTGGTGGTGAGGTATACCGAGTTTATTTTCAGGGAAAGCTGATGGAGAAGCTGGAAGCGAAAATTGGCCTGTTCCAGATCTTCCTGGTATTTCTTGTTTTCATAGATAAGACGGCGCTTGACCAGGGTCTTCCGCACCACAACGGCTATCTCGTTGAACTTGACCGGTTTGGCCAGATAATCATCGGCACCGCAGCGGATACACTCAATGGCCACATGGACGTCAGCGATGCCGGAGAGCATGATAATGGCGAGATCAGGATGGCTGGTCACCATTGCCGAAATCAGCTCAGAACCGGACTGATCCGGCAGACCAATATCAAGGAGCACAAGACCGACATTATGCTGGGCCAGGAGCTGACGCAGACCAGCGGCAGAACCCGCCTCCACCACGGTCAGACCGCTGACCCGCAGAAACTCGGCCAGGGGTTCAAGAATCATGGGATCATCGTCAACAAGGGCGATAACCTCATCCTCCCTTAACAATTCAGAAAAAGGGAGATCTTGGAAATTGGCAGCAGGCTGCATCATCATGGCAGATTTTTTCCCCAGACCGCAGGTGAAGGTTGAGACACAGGCTAAAACAATATATTTAAAAATACCTAATGTTTGCTCGCGGTGCAAGATTTCTCTGGTCTGCCGGGGCAGGGGCCTTGGCGTTGCAAGCCTGGTGCCCTAAGATGGCCTGGTTCTTGCCGGCCTCTGGCCTGACCCTTTTTTTTCCGGTTTTTTGACGGATCCTTTTTTCTATTACCTCTTTTCATGGTACAAGAGGTACTCTTTTAGCCTTTTACTCTCTATAAAAAAACAGGCGTTGCCAGGCTGCATCTTTCATGACAGTGAGCGAAAAAAATATCCTCCTCATCGGCTACAGGGCCACCGGCAAGAGCACTATCGGCCGCCTCCTGGCCCAGAGACTTGCCCGGCCCTTTGTAGACACTGACCAGGCCGTTGAAAAAAAGGTCGGGGCCACCATCGCGGCCATGGTGGCCAGCCACGGCTGGGATTTTTTTCGGATTCGGGAAAAAGAGATGCTTTTAGAGCTGAACCGCCAAGCCGGCCAGGTCATCGCCTGTGGCGGCGGTGCCATTGTCCATCAAGATATCTGGCCGCGCCTGAAAGAGAGCGCCTTTGTGGTGTGGCTGCAGGCGGACACGGAGACCATCTGCCGTCGTCTGGCCGGCGACCAGACCACCCCCAGTCAGCGTCCCACCTTAAGCGGCCAGGATATCTACGCCGAGGTTGCCGAAATCCTGGCCGCCCGGTCCCCTCTCTATGCTGCCGGCTCTCATCTTACCCTTGACGCCAGCGGCCGCCTGGAGGATATTGTCGACAAGATCATCCGCAATTTTAAGCACTCCCGGTAACCTCTAACCTTTCGCTCTTTGCCCAGCACCAGAACAGCTATAAGGACATTATCATGGCAGGAAATACATTTGGTCAAATCTTCAGGGTCACCACCTGGGGGGAATCCCACGGCATTGCCATCGGCGCCACCATTGACGGCTGCCCGGCCGGCATCCCCCTGACCCCCGCGGATATCCAGCAGGACATGGAACGGCGCCGGCCCGGCAAGGGAGGGGCCACCAGCCCCCGTCAGGAACCGGACAAGGTGGAGATCCTCTCCGGCATATTTGAAGGCCTTACCACCGGCACCCCCCTGACCCTGATCATTTATAACAAAGACGCCCACTCCAAATCCTACGACCACTTAAAGGATATCTTCCGTCCCGGCCATGGCGACTTCTCCTATTTCTGCAAATACGGCATCCGCGACCATCGCGGCGGCGGCCGGGCCTCGGCCCGGGAGACCGCGGCCCGGGTGGCAGCCGGAGCCGTGGCCCGTAAGCTTCTGCAGTTTGAGGGCATCAAGGTCATGGCCTACACCCTGGCTCTCGGCGGCATCATGGCGGAAAATTTCCAGGCCGAGGAGATCGCCGAAAACCGTCTCTGCTGCCCCGACAAGGCAGCGGCCGAAAAGATGGAGGCGCGTATCGCCGAGGTACGTAAGGAGGGGGACACCCTGGGCGGCATTGTCGAGATTATTGCCACCGGCTGTCCGGCCGGGCTGGGGGAGCCGGTCTTCAACAAGCTTGACGCCGACCTGGCCGGGGCCCTGATGTCCATCGGCGCCGTCAAGGGTGTGGAAATCGGCGCCGGTTTTGCGGCCAGCCTCATGAAGGGCTCTGAAAACAACGATGCCCTGACCCCTGAAGGCTTCAGCTCCAACAACTGCGGCGGCATCCTGGCCGGCATATCCAACGGCGATGCCGTGGTCAGCCGGGTGGCAGTGAAGCCCATCCCCTCCATCGGCAAGCCCCAGAAGACCGTCAACCTGAACAACGAGCCGGTGGAGGTGATGATCGGCGGCCGTCATGACATCTCCGCCATCCCCCGCATCATCCCGGTCTGCGAGGCCATGGTCTGCCTGACCCTGGCCGACCATTTTCTGCGCCAGCAGGCCTGCGAGCTGATCCCGGACTCAGGGGAGTAACCAGGAGTCGGCAGCTAACAGCCGTCTTTATTTTCAACACAGAGATATTATTTTCGGCACAAAGACATTATTTTCAATATCAAAGACATTGTTTTCAACACAGAGACACAAAGACACAGAGAAAGACTTTTTATTATTATTGATAATCACTTTGATGCCATGACAACAGACTCGAAACGCCGACGCCCCTCTGTGAAAAATCTTTGTGTCTCTGTGTCTCTGTGTTTAACCAAAAATCTTTTCCCATCTCCTTCGCAAACAAATGGCCACACGCACCATAAAAAACATCTGGTTTGTCTCCCGCGAATATGACGGTCTGGCCGGGGCCGGCGGCGTCAAGGACGTCTGCCGGCAGTTGGCCGAGGCCCTGGGCAAGGTGGCCAAGGTCTCGGTTATCCTGCCGTGCTACGGCTTCCTTTCCCCCAAGCTCCTGGGTTTCAAGGTCAAGGCCACCTTGCCTGTCGCCATGAATTATGCCACCCAGGACCGCCAGGAAAAGGTGGTCATCTGGGGCAAAAAAAGCCAAGGCACGGGCAGGGGCGAGGTCACCATCTATCTTGTTGACTCCCCCCGTTTTCGTGAAAAAAAAGGGGTTTACACCTATACCGCGGCTGAGGAACTGCTGGATCCGTTCAAACGGGCCGGCCAGGGGCATGATGATTATTTTGCCATGAATATCCTGCTCCAGAAGAGTGCACTCTGCTATCTCCTCCACCGCCATGAACGGCCGGACATCATCCACTGCCATGACGGCCACACCGCCCTCATCCCCGCCCTGATCCGGGAGCTGGACGGCTTCCGCCACTATTTCCGCCACACCGGCCTGGTGGTCACCATCCACAATGCCGGCGTGGGGTATCACCAGGAAGTGGGGGACCTGCCCTATGCCCAGGCCATCACCGGTCTGCCGCGTAGTTTCATCAACAAGAATCTACTGAACGGTTATTTTGACCCCTTTATCGCCGCCTCCCGCCACTGTCTCTTAAATACGGTGAGCGAAAATTACGCCCGCGAACTGCAGGAGACGGACGAGGATGAGCTCACCGGCTGGCTCGGCCATTTTCTCCTGAGCCGGGGCATTAAAATCAGGGGCATCACCAACGGCATCAATCCCGCTGATTTTGACCCCCGCGAGGCAGAGAAACTGGGCCTGGCCGCCCCTTTTTCCGTGGCCCAAGGCGACCTGGAAGGGAAAAAAATCTGCCGCCGCCAGCTTGAAAAGTCCCTGGCCCAAAAGGCCTTCCCCGGGATCCTCCAGCATGGCCACCTGGACCCCGGGGCAGGCCAGCCCCTGCTCACCGTGATCGGCCGTTTTTCCGGCCAGAAGGGCATGGATATCTTTGTGGAGGCCCTCCATCTGCTGCTGCCGGCGGCAAAGAATTTCCAGGCCCTTATTCTGGGCTCCGGCGAAAAACGTATCGCCCAGGCCCTTATCTCTCTGACCAGGGAAAAGGCCTATGCCGGCCGGGTCTGTGTCCTTGAAGGCTATGATCCGCAGCTGGCCCACCAGGTCTATGCGGCCGGGGATTTTTTCGTGATCCCCTCCCAGTATGAGCCATGCGGCCTCACCGATTATATTGCCCAGCTCTTCGGCAACCTGCCCATTGTTCATCATATCGGCGGCCTGGTGAAGGTGGTGGATAACCAGACCGGCTTTGCCTATCAGAAACACACGGCAGCAGCCCTGATGGCGGCCATCAAACGGGCCCTGGCCACCTACCACACCAAACCGGAGCAGATTACCGCCATGCAGCAAAAGGCGGTGCAGACCATCGCCAAGCACTATACCTGGGATAAAATCAGGCGCCGTTATCTGGAACTGTACCAGGAGGCCGCGTGCAAAGAGTAAGGATGCCCAGCTGCAAAGCCGCCCCCGCCAACAGGTGGTTTGAGGAGCGCAGGGATTTCCATGTCCGCTCTTTCTACAGCGGCTGCCACGCCGCCTACACCGCCTTTGTCTCCCTGCAGCAGGAGACGCGCCAGGGCCCCAAGCTAGATCCTCAAACCAACCGTGCCGGGGACATGGCAGCCCTCCTGGGCGCTCTCCGGCAGCTCAGACAGCAATGCCGCCTGCTTTTCCAGGCGAGCGCTGAGCCCGCTGGTCTGGAGCTGGAGTGGGTCATGGCCGCCCTCTGCCATGAGGCCGCCAAACTCAAGGAAAACAGCATTCTGAAGCGGGAGTACAGCCCGCCCAAGTCGGCTGCCGGCCGGGGCCAGGGCCGCCTCAGCCGGGAGGCGTTCATGGCGGGGATCGTAGCCGAGATCCTGGGCCAGAGGGCAAATCTCAGCGCCCTCTTTGACCAGGCCAATGCCCTCCTGCGTCTGCTGCTGCCCGGCCAGGCCCACAACACCCTGCTGCTTCGTCTTCTGCTGGAAGAGAGTGCCCTCAGTCAGGATCTATGGGGTGCCTCAACGACACAGATCTTTGCCGAACTTTTTCCAGACCAGCCGGCAGCGGCCTATCTGCTGGCCGCCAAAAGCTATTTTAACGGGCAGTGGCTTAGCGACTCACTGGCCGCCTATGAGACCGCCCTCACCCTCAACCCGGACCTGGAAGAGGCCCGCCGCCGCATCTTTCTTATCCGCGCCATGATCCGCGATGGCCGCAAATCCATGGCCCCCTGAACACCAAAGCCCCTTCCCGGCCTGCCTTCTTGAGATGTCCAGACTTCTTCCTTCGGTATTCTTAATCCTGTATTCTTAATCCTGTATTCTGTATCCTGAATCCTGTATCCTCTATTCTTAAAAAGTAACGGCTCACCCCATGGCCACCTCAATTACAATAACCACCTGAGTTGTAACTGCTTGCCGGGTGCCGGAGATTTTCGCGATCAGACCGGCGCCGCGTATATGTCATACGTAAGCCAGTCTGATCGCGGGAAGATTCGGTGCCCTGTGAGCAGTTATCTTAAAAAAAAACCATTCTCGCCGGGAGGCTCTTATGACGATTAAAATTGGCATCAACGGTTTCGGACGTATTGGCAGGAGTATCTTCCGGGCCATGGCCCACTATCCGGAATTTGCGGATATGGAGGTGGTGGCCATCAATGACCTCACCGACACCAAGACCCTGGCCCATCTCCTGAAATATGATTCCATCATGGGTCCCTTTCCCCACCAAGTGACAGCCGGCGCCACCGGCATCCTCGTCAACGACAAGGAGATTGCCATCACCAACCACCGCAGCCCCACCGATATTCCCTGGGCCAAAATGGGCGCCGAATATGTGGTGGAATCCACCGGCCTCTTCTGTACCGCTGCGCTGGCCGGGGGCCATTTTGAAGGGGGCGCCAAGAAGGTGGTCATCTCGGCGCCGGCCAAGGGCAACCTGCGCACCATTGTCATGGGCGTCAATGAGCACGAATATGACCCGGCCACGGACCATATCGTCTCCAATGCCTCCTGCACCACCAACTGCCTGGCCCCCTTTGCCAAGGTCATCCTCGACCGCTTCGGCATCAAGAAGGGGCTGATGACCACGGTGCACGCCTATACCGGCGATCAGCGCCTCCTGGATTTTCCCCACCCCGATCTGCGTCGGGCCCGGGCCGCCGCCATGTCCATGATCCCCACCAAGACCGGGGCGGCGGCTGCCGTCTCCCTGGTGCTGCCCGAACTCAAGGACAAATTTGACGGCCTGGCCATCCGGGTGCCCACCCCCAACGTTTCCATCGTGGACGCCGTCATGGAGGTGGAACGGGAGACCACCGTCGCCGAGGTCAACCAGGCCCTGCAGGAGGCGGCCAGCCGCTATCTCGGCTATTCAGACGAGCCCCTGGTCTCCATCGACTACCAGGGCAACCAGCACTCCTCCATTGTGGACGGCGATTCCACCAAGGTGATCGGCAACATGGTCAAGGTCCTCTCCTGGTACGACAACGAATGGGGCTACTCAAACCGAGTCCTTGACCTCATTCAGCTCATGGACGATCAGAAAATGATTTAGAAGCAGGAGTTGAGAAGTGAGAATTTGAGAAATAAGAAGAAGGTACCTTCTCCTCACCTTCTTAGTTCTCAACTCCGCAACTTCTTTCTTGGCCGCTTCTCAACTTCTTTTTTCTCAACTCCTCAACTTCTTATTTCTCAAATTCTCAGCCAATGTCCTCACTCACCGAAACATCCGACGCCCTGAAGGCTAACCTGCAGGAGACAGCGGTTGACCATGTGGAAATCGCCCCGGAAAACCTGTTTCTCTGCGAGCTGGTCCAGGAATACCGCGGCATCCACCGGGTTATCGAAGAACTGCTCCTGGAGATCAACCACCCCTACCGGAACTGGAACCAGCTGCTGCCCCGGCTGCGGGCCTTTGTCCTGAAAAACAGCCAGCTTTACTGCCGCAGTGCACAGGGACCGGCCGCCTTTGAGCGCTTCAACTCGCTCTTTTTCCAGGCCATTGCCGAAACCACCCGCAACGAGCAGCTGCGCGGACTGGCCGTGGAATCACTGCTGGCCTATGTGGAACGCTTTCTAGGGCTGATCAGGCCGGAGCTCCCCGCCTACCAGGAGGCCCTTGATCATTTTTTCCAGACCATGGCCGCACTGGACAACCAGGCCATCATGTTCATGGTCCAGGGCCATCATCCCCTGAAGAAAATGGCCGCCACCCTCCTGGAGGCGGCCCGCCAGCACAGCTTTGATCTCACCACCACCACCGCCCTTTTCCATAAGGTCCTCACCCTCAACTTCACCTATTGGCTCTCCGAGGAGGACCCCCTGCCCTGGTTCCAGCAGGAGTGCGGCCCCATGTGCAGCAACTGGGAGGCAGGGGAGCTCTTTTCCGCCATCTCCCATGAGCGGCTCAGCCGCCACCTGACCGCCCTGGCCCGACTCCGGGATGCCCACCAGCCGGAAACCCTGGCCAAACTCCTGGAGCTGCCGGCCCATATGGATATTGTCCGCCTCTACAAGGATATCCCCGACAAGCTCATTGCCATCCCGGCCCCGGCCGACAAGGAGCTGCCGGACCGCTACACGGAAAACCGCAAGCTGATCTTCCTCTTCAAAATCATGAATACCGCCGGGCTCTATCTCATCCATGAAGAAACCCTGCGCGAGATCAACCGCAGCCTGGTGACCCTCATCCACCAGCAATCTTTTGAAGAGATCGAAAGCTTCCTGCTCACCACCATGCAGCTTTTGAAAGAGAATGTCCGGCGCTACCCCCACACCGCCCTGCAGTGCATCCAGGTCCTGGGCACCGAGGCCTTCCGGCGCGGTTCCAGCCGCCTGGCGGAGACCTTTCTCTGGGAAACAGTGCGCTTCGGCTTCCAATACGCCAATGTTTCCGGCGTGGACGAGGATTGGCAGCCCATTACCAATCCGGCCCATCTGGCCAATATCAGGGCCTGGCTCCATCTCATCATGCAGGAGCCCAAATGGTGCGCCACCCTCTTTTCCGCCCTGATCATCAACATCAACCTCTCCGGCACCTGCGTCAAAGACACCGACCTCTTCCAGCGTGATATCACCAACCTGCTCAACCATCCCATTGAACCGGTGTACAACCTGATGAAACAGTTCAGCAAGCTGATGCCGGTTTTTTTCAACGAGATCGGCTCCGAGGGCAAGCTGCGCGAAGTATCCACCGAGCTGGACGAAATCCACCAGCGCCAGGATATTCTCATCCATTTTCTGCGCAAACAGAGCCATGTGGAAAGCTCCAACCTCATTGTCGGCTTCATCCAGGGTATCATGCGGTTCTGGCGCACCCTGGACAAAGCCCATCTCAAGGATTATCTGCCCACCGAGATCCTGGCCCAGGTCCAGACCGAGGGCGTTTTTGTGGACCAGCTCCACCGCCTCACCAAGCGCATTTTTCAGATCACCCACATCAAGGAGGAAAAAGATCTGCTGCTCTTAGACAGCAAGCGCCTCAACTCTTTTCTGAATTTACAGATCGATCTGAGCGAAGGGGAGCGCAGCCGCTTCCGGCTCCTGGTGGAGATGTACAAACTCCTGGACCAGAAATACAACCTGGGCTTCCAGGAGATCAGGCAGCAGCTGCAGGAGGCGGTGAACGGCGGCTTTCCGGAACTGCAGCCGCTGCTGGAAGATCTGGCCCTGTGCGACACCTTCCAGTGCCTCAACTCCCTCCTCACCCATCTGGAAAAATTACAGGCGATCATCTTGAGCAGCGAGGTCTTTGAGGCCCGGGAGGATATCTTCCATAAGCGCCATATTGCCGTGGATATCCCCTCGGTCTATGGCCGCTACCGGGAGAAGAAATTTGACGCCCTGAGCCTCACCTTCCGGCTGGAAAACATGGCCAACATCTACCTGGAAAAACTCCCCGGCCTGGTGGAAAGGAGCTTTATCACCAAATCCACCTTTATCCGGGTGGTGAAATGCCTGCGCCTCTACCTGCGGGCCCTGAAGATCGACGGCATCACCAGCCGCCGCCTGGACACCTATGTTTCCCTGCTCTCCAACTCCCTGGCCCTGGCCCGCTTTTCCTACACCCAGTATCTCGATATCTTCCGCGGCCTCTCCGAGGGGGTGAAGGATGTCATGTATGTCTACTACACCAATATCCACCAGAACAACCTCTCCATCATCATCCCCCAGATCGGCCCCGCCAATCTGCTGGCCAAATACCGCAATATGCTGCAGGACCCGGCGGAGGAAGGGGCGGAGGTGAACAATGTCCACCAGCTCTCCGAGACCTTCATGCGGGAGATTATTGCCGCCACCTTTGGCCTCCAGCACCTGGACAATTTCATCACCGATATCTACCACACCCTGGAGAGACAGCGGGAGCTCCTGGATGAGGAGCAGCTGGATTTACTGATGAGCTATAACCCGGACAAGATCATCCACCACCTGGGCAACTCCAGCGCCACGGCCAAGAATCTGGTCCTGCTGGGTAACAAGGGTTTCAACCTCACCCTGCTGGCCCATGATAACAAGCCCGTGCCCCCTGGTTTTGTCATCACCACCGAGGTCTTCCGCTGCTGGGATGTGATCCACAGCTTCAGCCGGGCCCGGGAGAGCCTGCTCAGGCGTATCAAGACCTCCCTGGAACAGATCGAGGCCCAGACCGGCCGAACCTACGGCGACCCGGACAATCCCCTTCTGGTTTCGGTGCGCAGCGGCGCCTCCATCTCCATGCCGGGCATGATGGCCACCATCCACAACATCGGCCTCAATGAGGAGATTGCCGAGGCCATGGCCCCCGCCGGCCGTAAGAAATATCTGGCCTGGGACAATTATCGCCGCTTTCTGCAGTCGTGGGGCATGGCCTCAGGGGTGGATCGGGAAATATTTCAGGCCCTGATGAATAAGGCCAAGGAGCGCTACGCCGTCACCAAGAAGGCCCATTTTTCGCCGGACCAGATGCGGGAACTGGCCCTTACCTATCAGCAGAAGGTGCGCAGCCTGGGCATCGGCATTCCCGACGACCCCTGGCTGCAGCTCATTGCCTCCATTGAGATGGTGCTCACCTCCTGGGACACGGCAAAGACCAAGGAGTACCGTGACCTGATGGGGGTTTCCGACTACTGGGGCACGGCAGTTATTGTCCAGGCCATGGTCTTCGGCAATAAGGACGAGCACGCCGGCAGCGGCGTGGTCTTCACCGCCCACCCCTACCGCACGGTGCGGCGGGTGGCCCTGTGGGGCGACTATGCCAGCGGCGATCAGGGCGAGGACATTGTCAGCGGCCTGGTCACCGCCTGCCCCATCTCCCTGGAACAGGCAGCCATTGACGGTCGGCCGGCCGAGGAGAGCCTGGAGAACAAAGCGCCGCAGATCTACCAGGAGCTGCTGGCTGTGGCCAGAAACCTGGTCTATGAGAAAGGGTGGAACCCCCAGGAGATTGAATTCACCTTTGAAGGGCCCCGGAAAGAGGATCTCTTCATCCTCCAGACCCGGGACATGATCACCATGAAAAAAAGGGGGCGGCTCAATGTTTTTGAAGGCGGCCCCACCTTTGCCCGGGATATTCTCGGCAAGGGCATCGGGGTGAGCGGTTCCGCCCTGGCCGGCCGCGCCGTCTTCACCGAGGAGAATATCAGGGAGCTGCGCCGCCGGGATCCCCAGGCACCTCTGATTCTACTCCGCCAGGATACCGTGCCCGAAGACATCAAGGAGATCTCCCTGGCCGACGGCCTGCTCACCGCCCGGGGCGGTCAAACCTCCCACGCCTCGGTGATCACCCTGCGTCTGGAAAAGACCTGCGTGGTGGGCTGCCAGTCCATGCAGGTCTACGAAACCCAGGAGCGGTGCGTCATCAATGAACACACCATCCGTTTCGGAGAATGGATCTCCATTGACGGCCGCAAGGGCCTCTTTGTCAAGGGCAGGCATCCCATCAGAGAGGAGATCCACATCCTGCCCATGTGAGCCGAGCCGGCCCTTGGGGTGCCGGCCAAAAAAAAGGGGCCCCCCAGCGCTAGCGCTGCGAAGACCCCTTTATAAAGAGCAGAGAAGCGCCTGGCGCCCCTCCTGTGGTCTAGGTGTCAAAATCAAGCCCGGCCCTTTCTTTCACCCCCTGTAATCTCGGTGTCCAAGAGGGACGGTTACAGCCCGCCGCCATCAGCCCAGCTGGTCGACATCGTCCTCCTCAAAGTCCTCATCCTCCACCTCGATGTCTTCGTCATCTTCTTCGTCCGTGGTTTCGTCCTCGTCCTCACCGCTCTCCTCCTCATCCAGGTCGCCCTCGGCATCCTTTTCAAAAATTCGGGCCGGGGGCAGATCAGCAGCATCAGGACGGGTGCTTTTGGGGGGTTTGGTCATTTTGGAAACCGGCAGGACAATGGCTTTAATCTTCTTGAGCTCTTCCTGGATGCCAAGATCCAGGAGGCACTCATCACAGTTGGCCACATGTTTTTCCATGAATTCCACCATGCGGGCCGGGGCCAGGGTCTCATCTTGGACCTGTACATACCAGGCCCGAATCATCTTGTTTAAGCGCTGACATTCCATAATAATCTCTTAAATTAATGGCTTTTAAAAAAACATTGCCTCAAAGACCAATAAAAACTATTCTAACCGTTCTTCTCTCTAGAGGAAGTGGAAAGGGCACTGGTGGCCCTCCCGGACTTCAAATCCGGTGTACCGGGTTAATAGCCTGGTAGGTGGGTTCGATTCCCATGCACTTCCGCCACTTCTGTTCAATCCCAAATTCTATTCCTGAGCCTTTTCCTGGCCCACCATCAGTTCCGCCACCCGGCGGGCGATATTGCGGATGCGGCCGATATAGCGGGTCCGCTCGGCCACGGAAATGGCCTTTCTGGCATCGAGCAGATTAAAGGTATGGGAACATTTCAGGCAATAATCATAGGCGGGCAGGGCCAGATTGACCTGGATAAGCCGCAGGGCCTCTGCCTCGCAGGCATCGAAATAGCCGGTGAGAAAGTCGACATTGGCATATTCAAAATTAAAGGCGGAAAACTCCTTTTCGGCCTGCAGGAAGATATCGCCATATTTGACCTCTTTATTCCAGGCTATATCGTAGACGGAATTGACCCCCTGGAGATACATGGCGATCCGTTCCAGGCCGTAGGTGATCTCCACGGTGACGGGTTTGAGCTCCTGGGAGCCGGCCATCTGGAAATAGGTGAACTGGGTAATCTCCATGCCGTCCAGCCACACCTCCCAGCCCAGGCCGCTGGCCCCTAAGGTGGGGGATTCCCAGTCATCCTCCACAAACCGGATATCATGCTCCAGGAGATCCAGGCCAAAACTCTCCAGACTGGCCAGGTAGAGCTCCTGGGAATTGGCGGGGGAGGGCTTCATCACCACCTGATATTGATAATAATGCTGGAGGCGATTGGGATTCTCGCCATAGCGGCCGTCCGTGGGGCGGCGGGAGGGCTGGACATAGGCCGCTTTCCAGGGCTTGGGTCCCAGGGACCTGAGCAGGGTGGCGGGATGAAAGGTGCCGGCGCCCACCTCCATATCATAGGACTGCATGATCACGCAGCCCTGGTCAGCCCAGTAGCGATTTAACTCGAAGATAATATCCTGAAAATACATGAATTATTTCAATGTGAAAATTATGAAGGTCGAGAAGGTCGAGAAGGTAGAGGAGTTAAAGGAGTTAAAGAATGGGAGTTTTGCCAGGCCCGTACGCGCTCACGGCCTCCGCTCTTTCTTTACCTTCTTTACCTTCTATATTTCTTTACCTTCTATAATTTTTTAATTCTTTAATTCTTTAACTTAAACTGCTCAACATACCCATTTTCGGCGCTGCTGGCAAAAGATTTCTGAACACAGCCGGGCAGCGCAAAAAAGATCCGTTCTGCCAATTTTTTTTTGACAAAACAGACATGTTACGTTAGACAAAGTCAGTTGCACCATTTTCTTTACAGGTATTTAATTTTATTCTTAATTTCTAACTCCTGACACGGTTTTCGCCAGGGGTTTGAAACCTTTACCGTCACACACGGCAAAGCGGCTGCCTAAGCAGCCATTTTTCAAGGGGGGCAGGCTGCATAAGGCAGGCCTGCGCAGCACAATCATCAGTTTCAGGAGGAAGAGAATGATTAAGAAAGTATCCATACTGGCCCTGGCCGGCCTTTTCGCCATGCCAGCCCTGGCCAGCGCCGCCACCAACGCCGAGCTTGAGGCCAAAATCGACGAGCTCGGCTACCAGATTGAAGATATGCAGGAAGAATCAGAGGCCTGGAACCTGGCCTCCCGCATCCAGCTCAGCGGCGACTTCCGCTCCCGCTACGACTGGATGGAACAAGAAAGACTGGTTTTTGATGGGGTAGGTGGTACCGAAGAGATCACCGAGAAGAACAGCGGCATTTTTACCAACCGCTTCCGGGTCAACATGCGGGTCAAGGCCACCGAGAATGTCGAGATCAAGGCACGGCTGGCCATGTACAAGGCCTGGGGCATGCAGGACGCCCCCCAAGGCGTAGGCAGCTTCGCCTTTGACGGCAACTCCACCCGCCAGGTATCGGACAATGCCCTCAGGGTAGACCGCGCCTTCCTGAACTGGAACAACATCGCCGGCGCGCCTGTCTGGTTCTCCATCGGCCGTCGGCCCACCACGGACGGCCCTGCCGCCCATCTGCGCATGGGCATGGATAACCGCATGGCCACCCCCACCGCCTACATGGACTGGCCCTTTGACGGTATCTCCATGGGCTACGCCTATGGCAATCTGTTCGGCATCCAAGATGCCCCCGGTCGCGTCCGGGTCTGTTACGGCCGCGGTTTTGAAAACGGCGTCAACGTGGAAGACAGCAACTATGCCAGCGACACCGACTTTATCGGCGTGAGCTGGGACATCTACAAGAAGGGCAGCCGTTTATTCTATGCCCAGTCCTTTGCCGCCATGGACGTCTTCAACTACCCTGATTTTGACGGCGATTTCGTTGACATGGCCTTTGGTGGTTCTGACCTGCTTGGGATCACAGGTGCTATGGGTCCCCGTGACAACATCGGCAACATCTTCCACACCTCTGGTGTCTACATGGATAAAGTGGCCAACCTCAACTACTTTGTGGAAGGCGGCTGGAGCCAGACCGATCCCAACGAGTTAGGTATGTTCAACGACGTTGCCGTAGCCCCAGGGACATACAGTGCAAACACGGACAACGAGAACGGCTACAGCGTCTGGGTAGGCGCTCGTTACGACCTGGATGACCTGGGCCTGAAGCTGGGCGCCGAGTACAACTGGGGGTCCGAGTACTGGATCGCCATGACCCCCGGCCATGACGACATGTACTCCGCCAAACTGGCGGCCCGCGGCTCGGTATACGAGCTCTACATGATCTATGACCTGCCCTCCGGCGAAGCGGTCTCCAAGTATGGCTCCGCCTTCATGCGTATCGGCTACCAGCATTATGACTATGACTATGCCGGCGGTTCGGACTGGAACTTCAAGCCCTACGATCTCGATGACGAATCTATGCAGGCCGCCGCTATGGCCGTAGGGGGCATGGACACCATCACCGAGCGCGACCAGGTCTATGTGACCCTCGAGGCCACCTTCTAAAAACGTTTGTTGCATAACAAACTCTCTTAGAAACAAAAAAGGGGTAAGGATCCAGCTGGATCCTTACCCCTTTTTTTTGTGTGTGATCATCACCAATTCCCGTGGGAACTGAGGGTGTGGTTCTTTTGGTTTTGCCTTCCCCCCATTCAGCCCTGAGCGAGCAGGGAGCCTTGAAAAGGAAAAGAATTGTAAACTGTCTGAGCATCCTCGAAGAGGTGCGAGTTTTTACAATTCCCTTTTCAAGGCGGAAGGCGAGCGGTGCCAAAGGCCAGGGCTGTCAGGGGTGCCCTTTTTGGTTCGTTTTTGGGCAAGCAAAAATGAACAGAGTTACCTGGCACCGAAACACAAACTCTGCAACTCAAACTGACCAGTCACCCGGATTTTTTCTAGCCTAAAACTACCTCTGCATCGACCTCACCTGTCACAATCCTAGACTCCCGCCTCTACGGGAGTGACATAGCCGTTATTAAAATCTTACCCCGGCTACGCCTCCTCGCCAGCCTGCCCACGCAGAAACCCGCGCATAATGCGGGCCTCATCATAACTCACCTCCCCATCCAGGGCTTGCACCACCGGATTGAGGTAACCAAAACCATGCTCCTGGTAAGCCTTTCTCAGCATCTCCTGTTTATCCACGCTCACAAAAAGCCCCAGATCAAACTCATGCCCCTCCTCCAGAAACTGCTCCAGATGGCCGGCCACAGTAATCTCCTTAAGACCCCGCTGCCGGGCGATCTCCCCCAGCCCCAGCCCGGCCCGGGCCAGCCCACCGCTCTCCAGCATGGTCTTGCCGCCCTGCCCTTTTTTGCCGGCTTTAGGCGGCAGAGGGACAGCCGCCGGCAGGGCCCCTCTCTCTATCTGGGGATGGTCGGCCAGCCACTGGCCGATCTCCGCCAGAAAGGGGGCGCCGTAGCGCTCCAACTTCACCATGCCCACACCGTGGATCACGGTCATCTCCTGGGCATTCCGGGGGAAATATTGGCACATCTCCCGCAGGCTGCGGTCGGAGAAGATCACATAGGGCGGCACCTTTTCCTGCAGGGCCAGCTGGCGGCGCACCTCCTGCAAAACGGCAAAGAGCTCCTGGTCATGGCCCTGCTCCACGGCCAGGCCCTGGCTGGCCTGCTCCGCATCTTCAATAAGCCGGGAGAGGGCAAAAGCGGCCCGGCCAAAGAGAATCTCCTCACCGGCCGGGGTAATCTCCAGGACGGGGAATTTATCCCCCGCTGCCCGCAGACTGCCCTGGGCCAGGAGGGCCGCCACCAGCTGCCGCCAATAGGGCTTGGGATGATGGCGGCCGACGCCGTGGGTCTTGAGCTTGGTGTGGCCCAGCTCCTTTACCCTCTTGGTGCGGGCCCCCACCACAATGTCAATGATATGACCGGCGCCAAAGCGGCCGCCGGTGCGGTAGATGGCGGAGAGCAGCATCTGGGCCTGGGTGGTGGCATCCACCTCCTCAACGCCCTGCACACAGACATCGCAGGCCTGGCAGTTTTCCGGACCATACTCTTCCTCAAAATAGGCAAGGAGCTGGCGGCGGCGGCAGCGATGCTGCTCGGCAAAATCAGCCATCTGGCCCAGCTTCTGCCAGCCGGCATTCTGGTCGCGCCGCCCTTCCAGCTGGTTGATGAAGTTGCCCAGCCGCACCATATCGCTGCGGCTGTAGAAAAGCAGGCAGTGGGCCGGCTCGCCGTCTCGGCCGGCCCGGCCCGTCTCCTGATAATAGCCGTCGATGTTCTTGGGCAGATCGCCATGGATCACATAGCGGACATTGGACTTGTCAATGCCCATGCCAAAGGCCACGGTGGCCACAATGACCTGCACCTCATCGCGATTAAAGGCCTCCTGATTTTTATGGCGCACCTCGCTGCTCAAGCCGGCATGATAGGGCAGGGCCTGCACCCCCAGCTCAGAGAGAGCGGCGGCGGTCTTTTCCACATCCTGGCGGCTGAGGCGGTAGACAATGCCGGCCGCCCCCGGATGGCGCCCCACCTCCCGACCGATCTGGACCAGGACATTCTCCTTGGCCAGCACCTTATAGTGGAGATTGGGGCGGTCAAAGGAGGCCCTGACCAGAAAAGGCCGCTCCAGCTTGAGCCGCGTAATGATGTCATCTTCCACCTTCTTGGTGGCCGTGGCGGTAAAGGCGGCAATGGTCACCCTGGGCAGGAGCTCCTTTAAGAGCGACAGGGAAAGATAATCAGGCCGGAAATCATGGCCCCATTCCGACAGGCAATGGGCCTCGTCCACGGCCACAAAGGAGATGGGGAGGGCGGCCAGCATGGCCTGAAAACCGGCAGTGGCCAGCCGTTCCGGGGCCAGGTAGAGCAGATCATACTCCTTGTTACAGAAGCGGCGCTCCACCTCCCGGCGTTCAGCAGCAGGCAGAGAACTGTTGAGGAAGCCGGCCTTGATGCCGACACTGAGGGCATGATCCACCTGGTCCTTCATCAGGGAGATAAGGGGGCTGATCACCAGGCACACCCCGTCCATAAGCAGGGCGGGCAGCTGGTAGCAGAGGGATTTACCGCCGCCGGTGGGCATGACGGCAAAGAGATCATGGCCGGCCATGATGGCGCGAACAATATCCTCCTGGTTGGCACGGAAGGAGGGAAAGCCAAAGACATTTTTCAGGGTGGCCTGGAGATCAGGGAGGGCTGATGATTGCATGGGCCCAACCTACACTGCCGGGGCAGCAGTGACAACAAATCCTTCCCCTCTTGGGTAAGCGGTGCTACATTACAAAATCATCTCCTGCATAGTAAAGCTGCTTTTTTTTCTTTTTTGAGGTGCATAAACTTTTTGCCAAAAGGGCTGCTTTCCGGTTAAGGGGACAAAAGGTCGCAGGCGCTCTGCTGGTGGTGCCCTCGAAATTTTGACCCTGTTCAAGTTGTTCAAAAAGATCTAAAAACTTTTTTTTACATACCCCCATGTCCCTCTCCTCCCCACCAAAAGCCCCCCCCCGGGGTCTGAGTATCGCCGCCAAGATATGGTTTTCCATGGCCATTATCCTGGGGGGCTTCACCCTTGTCCTGCTACAGGGGGCCAGGGTGAGCTCCTATACCCAGGAGAAAAACCAGCTCATCAATGACCATTTCTTCCCGGCCGCCCTGCAGGCCCAGGAAATCCTGGCCGCCTACCGGGCGCAGCTCAAGGAGTTTGCGGAGGCCGTCCGCACTGCTGAGCCGCAGCGGCTGCAGACCGGGGCCAGCCATGGCGCGGAGCTTATCACCAACCTGGAGCACCTTGCCGGCCGGACGGCCCTGCCCGCTGAGCTGATCCGGGCCGCCGCACAAAATCTGGCCAAATACCGCCTCTTTGCCGACCAGGCCCTGCCCCTCTACAGCCGCCTGGTCAACAACCCCTCAGACCCAGGCCTCCTGGCAGCGGCCGAAGAGCTTGACCGCCTGGCCGACAACCTGGACGCCTCCTTCAGCCGCCTGGCCCGCACCACCAACGACAAGGTGGGTGACGAACTGCTCCAGGTCAGCACCCAGTCCCGGCAGCAAAACAGGGTCAATCTCCTTATTTTTCTGGCGGTCATTATCACCGCCGTTCTTCTGGTGGCCTATATTCTGGCCAATTCCATCATCAAGCCCCTGCAGAAAACCGTGGCCCTGGCCAACAGAATGGCGGCCGGTGATCTCTCCCAGAAGCTTGACCACCCCCAGAATGACGAGATCGGCGTCCTGGTCCAGGCCATGAACGCCATGGCCCGGCAGCTGGAAGTCCATTATCTGCAACTGGAAGCAGCGGTACAGGACAAGACCCTCACCCTGCAGAAGGCCAACCAGCTGCTGCGCCAGGAAATCAGCCTGCGCAAAGATATCCAGCATGAGCTGTTACATGCCATGGCAGAGACGGAAAAAGCCAACCGGGCCAAGAGCTCCTTTCTGGCCATGATGAGCCATGAGCTGCGCACTCCCATGAACGGCATCATCGGCATGGCAAGCCTGCTGCTGGACACCTCTCTCAACGAAACCCAGCAGCGCTACATAACCACCATCAGCAGCAGTGCCGAGACCCTGCTGACCATCCTCAATGACATCCTCGATTTTTCAAAAATAGAGGCGGACAAAATGGCGCTTGATGCCGTTGATTTCAAGCCGCGCCGGGTGGTGGGCGAGATCAGCGACATCCTCTCCAGCCAGGCCCGCGACAAGGGCCTGGGGTTCTTCACCCTTATTGACCCCTCGGTGCCGGAGTGGCTGCAGGGCGACGCAAGACGCCTCAGGCAAATCCTCTTGAAACTGGCCACCAACGCCCTCAAATTCACGGCCGCCGGTGAAGTGGGCCTGCGCATGGAGGTCATTGCCGCCACCGCCAAGAGTGCCACCATCCGTTTTGCCATCAGCGACACCGGCATGGGCATCGCCGCTGACCGCCTCCCCCAGCTCTTTGAACCCTTCATCCAGGCGGACATTTCCACCACCCGCAAATTCGGCGGCACCGGTCTGGGGCTGACCATCAGTAAACGGCTGGTAGAGCTCATGGGCGGCAAGATACAGGCGGAAAGTTCCGCAGGCAAGGGATCAACCTTCTGGTTTACGGCCAGCTTTGCCATCCCAGCCCACATCTCCCAGACCATCCCGGCCCCCCGGGACCGCACGTTAATCTACAACGAGACCACTGCCGCCGCCAAGACCACTGCTCCCTTTTCAGCCCCGGGCAAACAGATACTGGTGGCCGACGATGAGAGTACCAATCTGGTGGTGGCTCAGGCCATCCTGGAATCCTTTGGCTGTATTGTCCACCTGGCCCGCACCGGCGAGGTGGCCCTTGAGCGTCTGCTTAGCAACGATTATGACCTGATCCTGATGGCTGTCCAGATGCCGATCTTAAACGGCCTGGAGGCCACGGCAACCATCAAGAGCTGGGCCCAATCAACACAACCGGAGAAACAGCGCAAGAGCCGCACCCCCATCATTGCCCTCACCGCCGACACCTTCCACGGCTATCGCCACAAGAATCTGGCCGCCGGCATGGCCGACACCTTAGAAAAACCCCTGCGGCCTGAGGCCCTGGCCAGGTGTCTGCTGCAGTGGCTTCCTGACCAGCAGCAGGAAAAAAAAGAGCGCCCAGACCCTCTTGGCTTCTCCCGGCCCCGCCTGCTGCAGCGCCTGGGCGGCGATGAACAAAAAGTCAGCGCCCTGACTCTGGCAGCCCGCATTGCCATTCCGCGCTACCTGGCCAGTCTCGACTCGGCCTGCACAAACAACAACTGCCAGCAGGCGGAAGAGACCTGCCAGGAAATAAAGGCCCTGGCAGCCAAGCTGGGGGTTGCCTTGCTCCAGCACCATGCCCTCCATTTAGGCCTGGCCATGGCCGGCACGGACAGAGACCTGACTCGGGAGCATTACGAGAAACTGAAGTCCCTGCTCACCGAACTTCTGCACAACCTGGAAGGGTAAGCCCGACCAGGCCAGACCAACCGCCCCCCTCCTGACAGAAACATGGGCTCATATTCCGCCCACCACCGGTGGTAGGAAACAAAGAAGCCGCCAGACAAGAGTTGCCGGCAAAGGGAAATTGGCCCGCTGAGGCAACAATTTTATTGAACAATAAACCCAAACATGATAACCATTTCGGCTCATATATGAATACCTATTCATCTTTTTTGCCGGGAACGGGACAGCTCCGTCACAGAGGTCCTGAAAAGTTCGTAGAGGAAAACAGAGCATGACGCTACCAGAGCTGCTGATCAAAAAACGCGAATATCTCCTTGGACGCTGGGAGGATATCATCCTGGGAGAGTATGCAAAGGATACCTTTCGCATTTTTAAAAAGCAGAAAGACCCCTTTGCTAATCCTGTGGGCCATAAGATCCGCATCGGCATGGCCGAACTTTACGACCTGCTCTGTGATGAAAGCGACACCGAGGTGGCAACACCGGGCCTGGAGGATCTGCTGCGGGTGCGGGCGGTGCAACCCATTGCCGCCTCCACGGCAATCTCCTTTGTCTTTGACCTGAAGACCCTGGTGGCAGAGCAGTGTGAAAAAGAGGGAATGGATAGATTATATAAAGAGTTTCTGGCCTTTTGTGCCAGAGTGGATGCGGCTGCCCTGGCCATGTTTGACATTTTCAGTAACTGCCGACAGACGGTATACCAGATTCGGATGAATGAGTTTAAAACCGGTAGACACATCATCACGGATTCGGCCCGCTGTTCCTCGCAGATCATGAAAGAAGACATGGCTGACAGCATCCGCAACAGAACAACCAACGCCCAACCTAATGAAGAGAGGTAACGGTTAATGAAAGTCCTGAGACCCATCATCGCTGTCTTGGCGCTGATCGTGGCTGGAGGGGTACTGGGTATATGGCAAGGCACGCAAATGCTGGTGGGTGTCATCCTGCCCTCCATTGCTTTCTTGGTGCTCATCGTGGGTATTATTCGCAAGGTCATTGACTGGGCGAAATCTCCGGTGCCATTCAAGATCCCCACCACCTGCGGACAGGCGAAATCTCTTTCCTTTATCAAGGAAGATCGTTTCGAGAGTCCCAATTCCAAGTCAGACGTCATCGTCAGAATGTTTCTGGAGATCTTCCTGTTCCGGTCCTTATTCCGCAACACCAGCGCCGGAATAAAGAGCAACAACAGCCCAAAGCTCCATTACGGCCCCAGCCTCTGGCTCTGGCTCTTTGGTCTCTTGTTCCACTACACCTTTTTGACCATTGTCCTGCGTCACCTGCGTCTCTTTACCGACCCGGTGCTGCCCGGCCTGGCCATGCTGGAATACCTTGACGGCTTTGTCCAGATCGGCGCTCCGGTGCTCTATCAGTCAAACCTCATCTTCATGGCAGCCCTGGTCGCCCTCTTTGTCAGGCGGTTGGTCATGCCCCAGGTCCGCTACATCTCCCTGGGCTCCGATTACTT
Source organism: Desulfobulbaceae bacterium (assembly GCA_024637145.1). GTDB lineage: Bacteria > Desulfobacterota > Desulfobulbia > Desulfobulbales > SURF-16 > BM506. The sequence goes on along the minus strand of JAGXFQ010000033.1, from coordinate 7,869 downwards.
CCCGCTGCTGCTGATCTTCAGCATCGGCGCCACCGGCATGCTCATGCGTCATTATTTCCGCGTGGACGTCACCGCCATCAAGCAGCTCACCATGGGCCTGGTCACTCTGAACTGGACCAATCCCGGCACCATCCATCCGGTGTTCTTCATCCATGTCACCCTGGTTTCCACCTTGATGATCTACTTCCCGTTCTCCAAATTGATGCATGCGGGCGGTATTTTCTTCTCCCCCACCAGAAACATGGCCAACGATTCGCGGGCCACGCGCCACATCAACCCCTGGAACGATCCAAACATCAAGCCGCATTCCTATGCCGCCTACGAGGATGATTTCCGTGAGTTCATGGTTGCGGCAGATATTCCCGTTGAAAAGGAACTTCCTCCGGCGCCGGCAGCTGAAAAAAAAGAGGAGGTCACTGAATAATGGCTATTCCAAAAGTAGAAGATCTGCGGGCTGCTGTTGCCACAGAGCCCAATATGTTTACCGGTGCCATTCCCAGAAAGGATTGGCAGGACACCTTCACGGAATTCAAGGAAGGCAATTTCGCCTATCCTGCCAAGCCCGAGATGGTGGAATATCATCATTTCCCCAACCCCCGCATCTGGTCTCCGGACCAGGACGACTGGAAACTGCCGGACGGCTGGGAAGATATCATCTTAAACGGCCTCAGGGAGAGACTGGACAAATTCCGCTCCCTCAAGGTCTTCATGGACATCTGTGTCCGCTGCGGCGCCTGTGCGGATAAATGTCATTTCTTCCTGGGCACCGGCGATCCTAAGAACATGCCGGTGCTGCGCGCCGAGCTGCTGCGCTCCGTCTATCGTAACGAGTTCACGGTGGGCCGCAAACTCCTGGGCAAGATGCAGGGCAACCGTCCTATGACCGTCAAGGTCCTCAAGGAATGGTTCATGTACTCGTATCAGTGTACGGAGTGCCGGCGCTGCTCGGTGTTCTGCCCCTACGGCATTGATACCGCTGAAATCACCATGATGATGCGCGAGCTCCTGCATCTGGTGGGTGTGGGTATCAACTGGATCCTGGAGCCGGCTGCCAACTCCAACCGCACCGGTAACCATATGGGTCTGCAGCCCCATACCTTTAAAGACAACATCGGCTACCTGGTGGACGACGTCAAGGAGATCACCGGCGTTGACGTGCACCCCACCTTCAACCGCAAGGGCGCCGAGATCCTCTTTATTACCCCCTCGGCCGATGTCTTTGCCGAGCCCGGCATCTACACCTTCATGGGCTACCTGCTGCTCTTTGAGCATATCGGTCTGGACTACACCCTAAGCACCTATGCCTCGGAGGGCGGCAACTTTGGTCTCTTCACCTCCAACGAGATGATGAAGAAGCTCAACGCCAAGATGTATGCCGAGGCCAAGCGTCTGGGGGTCAAGTGGATCCTGGGCGGCGAGTGCGGTCATATGTGGCGGGTCATCCATCAATACATGGACACCATGAACGGCCCGGCCGACTTCATGGAGGTGCCCAAGAGCCCCATCACCGGCACGGTCTTTGAGAATGCTCGGTCCACCAAGATGGTTCATATCTCCGAGTTCACCGCTGATCTGATCAAGCATGGCAAACTCAAGCTTGATCCCAAGCGTAACGCCCACCGCGTCCCCACCTTCCATGATTCCTGCAACCCGGCCCGGGCCATGGGTCTGATGGATGAGCCGCGCTACATTCTCGACAATGTCGTGCCCAAGTGGCATGAGATGAACGAGAACTGTATCCGTGAGAAGACCTACTGCTGCGGTTCCGGCACCGGCCTCAACACCGGTGAGATCATGGAGCTGCGCATGCGGGCCGGTCTGCCCCGCGCCAATGCGGTGCAGGACGTCAACCAGAGGTTCGGGGTCAACGCCCTGGCCACGGTCTGTGCCATTGACCGGGCCACCCTGTCGACGCTCATGGAATACTGGCTGCCCAACACCTCTGATGATCCAAGCCGGGCCACGGATGTCGATGTCATTGGTCTTTCAGAGCTGGTGGGTAACGCCCTGGTTATGGACGGTGAAATTGAAAACAGGGAACAAGGCCTGCGCTTTGAAGAACTGATAACTACGGAAACGGAGGGCTAATCAATGTACGATAAAGGTAAAGTACTGATCGGATTGGCTATTTTCCTTGTTCTGGCCCTGTCCGTTGTCGGTTACAACATGACTACCGGCGACCATAAAAAGCCGGAACCGGAAAAGCCCAAGGGATATACCGCCTGTGTCAAGGATACCGACTACATGAGATCAAGCCACATGGTTCTTTTGAATGAGTGGCGCGATGAGGTAATCCGGGAAGGCAAACGTGGAAAAATAACAACTGCCCAGGGGATTGTGGTGGAAAAGAGTCTGCAGAACGGCTGTATGCACTGCCATACCAGCAAAGAGAAATTCTGTGACACCTGTCACGTATACGCCTCTGTCCAGCCCTACTGCTGGGACTGCCACCTTGCGCCGGTTGAACCTACTGACGGTAAGGAGGCCCAATAATGGATAATAGACGAAGAAAATTCCTGAAACTGGCCGGTCTCACAGCTGCGGCCGGTGTTGCTGTCCCCATGCTGGGCTCCAGGGCCCAGGCCGTAAGCGGCCATGGTGCTGCCCCGGCGGCCCACGGCAATGACGGCCATGAAGCGGCCCCCACGGGCGTCCGGCAGGGTCTTGTTATCGACAGCGGCAAATTCCATGACAATCCCGGCCTGGCCGAGAAATGTCAGAAGGTGTGCCACGACTATCATAACGTCCCCAAGTTCCCCAACAGCAAGGACGAGATCAAGTGGATCTGGACGGACAAGTTCCCCAACGTCTTTCCTGATCACAGCCATTACAAAAAGGATGCTCGGCTCAGCGCCATGAACATCCTGGCCCTCTGTAACCACTGTGACAACCCTCCCTGCGTCCGGGCCTGCCCCACCGGGGCGACCTTCAAGAACAGTGACGGTGTGGTTATGATGGACTTCCATCGCTGCATCGGCTGCCGCTTCTGTATGGCGGCCTGCCCCTACGGCGCCCGTTCCTTTAACTGGCGCTCACCCCGTGGTTCTGAGAATGGCAAGCCCTTCATCAAGAACTACAACCAGGAGTTTCCCTCCAGGATGCGCGGGGTTGTGGAGAAATGTTCGCTCTGTTCCTGGCGGACCAAGCAGGGCAAAGATCCGCTCTGCGTTGAAGAGGCCAATAAGGGAGTTGAAGGCGCCATGGTATTTGGTGACCTGAATGATCCGCATTCCGAGATATCACAGATATTACGGCAGCGGTTCACCATTCAGCGCAAGCCTTCTCTTGGTACAAAACCGTCAATTTTCTACATTATCTGAGGTGCATCATGGTTGATAAAGTATTGAAAGGAAACGGACTGTACTGGGGCTGGCTTACCCTGCTGCTCATGATTATGGGCGCAGGTGCTATTGCCTATCTGGTTCAGTTCAATTACGGCCTTGGCGCCACCGGCATGAGCCGAGACGTGACCTGGGGTATCTACATCTCCCAGTTCACCTTCCTGGTGGGTGTTGCTGCCGGTGGGCTGATGCTGGTACTGCCCTATTACCTGCATGACTACAAGTCCTTTGGTCGCATTACCCTCCTGGGTGAGTTCATGGCCATTGCGGCCGTGATCATGTGTCTGATGTTCATTATTGCCGATCTGGGCCAGCCCATGCGGGCCATGAACGTCATTCTCCACCCCAGCCCCAACTCCATGCTCTTTTATGACATGATCGTCTTGAACGGCTATCTGTTCTTAAACGTCCTCTGTGGTTTTGTGGTCCTGTCGTCGGAGTATAGAGGCATCAAATACCCCAACTGGGTGAAGCCCTTTATCTATCTCTCCATCCCCTGGGCCATCTCCATCCATACGGTAACGGCGTTTCTCTACTGTGGTCTGCCCGGTCGTCATTTCTGGCTCACCGCTGTTCTGGCCCCCCGCTTTCTGGCCTCAGCCTTTGCGGCCGGACCTGCCCTGCTCCTGGTTATCGCCCTCATCATGAAGCGTACTGCTAATTTTGATGTGGGTCAGACCGCCAAGGACAAGCTGGTGACCATTATCGGTTATGCCGCTATCATCAACTTCTTCCTCCTGGGCTGTGAGGTCTTTGTTGGCTACTATTCCAACATTCCCGGCCATATGCACACCCTGGACTATCTGTTCTTCGGTCTTGTTGACCACAGCACCGGCGTGATGCACAATAACCTGGTGCCCTTTATGCGGGCCTCGGTGGCCATGGGCATCCTCGGCATCATCATGCTCTTTATTGCCCGGCGTCAGAAATCAGATGCCATGCTGGCCACCAGCTGTATTCTGATTTTCGTGGCCTTCTGGATCGACAAGGGCCTGGGCCTGGTGCTCGGTGGTTTTGTCCCCACCCCCATGGAGCATATTGTTGAGTACGTGCCCACCGTTGTTGAGCTCACCGTGACGGCCGGCGTCTGGTCCACCGGCTTCTTCATTCTTACGCTGCTCTACAAGCTGGTTGTTGCTGTAAAACGTGATTCAGAAGCTAACTTAAAGGTCAGTTAACCCCTCCGGCCCCGGCCGGCGCTGTTAACGGCTCTTGCCTTTGTTAAAAAAAGCAGGCTCTCTTTTTTAGAGAGCCTGCTTTTTTTTTGGCGCAGCCGGAGGGCAGGCCCTTGTTTTGCCTTTTGCCGCCCTCCGGATCGGAGGGGGGGCTAAAGGCCCAAAAACCGGAGCCGGAAGAGGCCCAAACGCTTACCTGCCCACTTTTTATTTGCTGTTTTAGAGGTTCCGCTTTATGAGTGAGAAGGGCGGATCTTTCCTGCCCCTCTCTCGTTGTCATGGCAGCCCGGCAAGCAGCAAGGAGCGCCTGGCAAAAAGAGATCACCCGCTCACCCGTACCCCTCTCTTAATAGATTTTATGAACACATCCATTCTTGATCTTATCGGCAACACCCCCATGGTTCCCATTCGTCGTTTAAATACGAACCCCAAGGTGCAGATCTTTGCCAAACTGGAATCCATGAACCCGGGCGGTTCTATCAAGGACCGCATCGGTAAATTCATGATCGAGGCCGCTGAAAAATCAGGGGCCCTGACCAAGGATAAAATCGTGCTGGAGGCCACCAGCGGCAACACCGGCATCGCCCTGGCCATGGTCTGTGCGGTAAAGGGCTATCGCTGCATGCTGGTGATGTCGGAATCCGCCTCCATTGAGCGCCGCAAAATCATGGCCGCCTATGGAGCGGAGATCCTCCTGACCCCGGCCAAGCGCTCCACAGACGGGGCCATTGAGCAGGCCTATGCCATGGTCCGCGAGGAGCCGGACAAGTACTTTCTCACGGATCAGTTCAACAATAACGCCAACTGGCAGACCCACGTGGAGAGTACCGGCCCGGAGATCTGGGAACAGACCGGGGGCCAGGTCACCGACATTGTCGCCACCCTGGGCACCAGCGGCACGGTGATGGGCCTGTGTCAATATTACAGCACCAGACATCCCCAGGTGCGGGTCACGGCCGTGGAACCCTATCTGGGCCACAAGATCCAGGGCCTCAAGAACATGAAGGAGTCGTACAAACCGGGAATTTTTGACAAGAACAAGCCGTACCAGATCAGCAATATCCATGACGAAGAGGCCTTTGAGATGGCCCGCACCCTGGCCCGGGAAGAGGGCCTTTTCATGGGCATGAGTTCCGGCTGCGCCATGGCTGCCGCCCTCAAAAGGGCTGCCGAGATGGAAGAAGGCGTACTGGTGGTCCTCTTCCCTGACAGCGGCGAAAAATACCTCTCCACCGAACTCTTTTCCCAGAAATCCGCCGAGATCGAAGAGACCTCCAGGCTGAGGTTCTACAACTCCCTCAAACGCAAAAAAATACCCTTTGAACCCCTTTCCTCCCAGAGGGTCACCTTTTACGCCTGCGGGCCCACCACCCATGAGGCCACCAATCTCAGCCACTGCCGCCGTTTTATCGTTGCCGACCTGATCCACCGCACCCTGGCTGCCAAGGGCTATCATGTCGAGTTTCTGATGAATTTTACGGATCTCGACGACAACACCATTGCTGGGGCTGAAAACAGCAACCAGTCCGTAGCCCAGTTCACCGCGCCCTATATGGAGGCCTTCCGCACCGACATGGCGGCCCTGGGCCTGAAAGAACCCGTCACCATGCCCAAAGCCTCGGATTACGTGGAGCGGATGATTGAAATCGCCCATGACCTCATCCACAAAGGCTATGCCTATGAGCTGCACGGCTCCATCTATTTCGACATCTCGAAATTTGGAGAATATGGCAGACTCTCCAAGGTGGATCTGGACATGATCAGAAGCGGTCAGTCCGTTGATCTGGATGAGTATGAGAAGCACAGCCCCCTTGATTTCACCCTGATGAAACGCTCCACCTTGAGCGAGCTGAAGCAGGGCATCTTTTTCCAGACCGATTTCGGCAATATGCGGCCCGGCTGGCATATCGAATGTGCGGCCATGACCCTGAGCCATCTGGGGGACACCATGGATATCCATACCGCCAGCCGCAACCTCATCTTCCCCCATCACGAAAATGAGAATGCCATTGCCAAGGCCTTAACCGGCAAACCCCTGGCCAATTACTGGCTCCACTCGGAGCTGCTCTTGAGGGACGGCAAGATGATGAGCGCTGAAAACTCCAACATCATCACCCTGGCTGATGTCCGGGCCGAAGGTTTCAGCAACCGGGAGGTGCGTTTTTTCCTCCTGCGCCACCATTACCGCAAGCCCATTGAGTTCAGCTTTGCCAAACTCACCGCCGCCCGGGTGAGCCTGCGGCGCCTGGATGAGTTCTGCAAGAAACTGCTCTGCCTGGCGCCGGGCAACCCCCATCCCGAGGTGGCCACCTTTCTCACCCGCCTTGAAAATACCTTTTTTGCGGCCATGGATGATGACATGAATATCTCCAAGGCCCTGGGGGGCCTTTTTGATTTCATCAAGAAGGTCAACGGCATCCTGGCCAACGGCCAGCTGGGCGCCGACCAGAAAAAATATATTCTGGAAACCCTGGAGAAAATCAATTCCCTGGTCAACATTATGGTCCTGGAGGAGTGCCCCCTGAACCCGGAAATCAACGCGCTGATCAAGGAACGGGAAGAGGCCCGGAAAAGCAAGGATTGGCCCAGTGCGGATGCCGCCCGCCGCCGGCTTGAGGAAAAAGGCATTATCATCACCGACACCGCCACCGGCCCGGTCTGGTGTCTCAGTGCCGGCAGCTGTCAGGCCTGCGGGGCCGGCCAGTGTAAACAGAAATGAAGGCCCCCCTCCTGATCATCCTTCTCGGCACCTGCCTGCTCCTGCTGGGTGGCTGCGGCCCAGCCCAGAAAAGGGTGGCGGACCCGGTTGCGCCCATCCCGGCGGTCAGGACGCCGGGCCAGAACCAGACCCTGACCGCGCTCTATGCCGGCCTGGCCCAGTGGCAGGGCGTCCCTCATCGTGACGGCGGCCTGAGCAAAAAGGGTGTTGACTGCTCCGGCTTCACCTTTGTCCTCTTCCGCGACCTTTTTAATACCCGCCTGCCCCGCACCACCTCCCAACTGGCCCGGACCGGCGACCCCATCAGCCGGCAGCAGCTGCAGTCGGGGGACCTGTTTTTTTTCAAGATCAGCCAGGGGGGCAGACACGTGGGTATCTATCTGGAGGGGCAAAAGTTTATTCACGCCTCAAAGAGCACGGGTGTGATGATGTCGCGGCTGGACAACCCTTACTGGCTGAAGACGTATTGGCAGGCCCGGCGGGTGGCCAGCCTCTAGTACTCCGTAAAACTTAAATGTACGTGTAGAATTTCGTTATTGCATACGAACCACAAAGACACGAAGGCACAAAGAAAAACATAAAAACAAGAAGCTCTTCGTGTTTTTGTACCCCTCAAGGGGGTATTAAAAAGAAT
>JAGXFQ010000032.1 GCA_024637145.1 Desulfobulbaceae bacterium | reverse complement strand
GCGCCTGGATGAAGCTGACTTTAAAGCTGCCGACATTAATGAGTGTCTGGAAAGTACCATCAATATTGTCTGGAACGAATTGAAGTACAAGGCTGAGATCAAAAAAGAGTATGGCCTCCTGCCCTTGACGAGCTGCTTTCCAAACCAACTCAATCAGGTTTTCATGAACCTCCTGGTTAATGCGGCCCATGCCATTGACGACTTTGGGGAGATCAGCGTCAAGTCATGGCAAGAGGGAGATGAAATTTTCGTGGCCATTTCAGATAATGGCAGCGGCATAAGGGAAGATATTGTCAATCGTATCTTTGAACCTTTTTACACGACCAAGGAGGTTGGCAAAGGCACCGGCCTTGGTCTCAGCATCGCCTATGACATCGTGACTAAAAAACATAACGGCGAGATTGTGGTGCAAAGTGAGGTCGGCAAGGGAACCACCTTTACGGTAAAAATCCCGGTTGTTCTAGGGGGTGAGTAGCCACAGCAGGTGAGGGCAGGCCTATCATTTTTGTATATGGTTTGAGGAAGGTCATTATACTCCAAAGACGAAAGCGGCGACCGCAGTTCGGGAAACACCTTACTTATTTACATGCTGCCCTTATGATATCCCCGGAACTCCTGAGGCAGACTACGGGAGCAAGGCTTTCTGCCGCCTGTTCTTTGAAGTGCTGCAGGGAGTGCGTGAAGGAGGAAATGGGCATGGGTGCTAGCGGGCAAAGGTTGGCAGGCCGGTGGCCAGGACTGCGCACAACCCCTACATGAACATCTCCACGGCAATGGCGGTGAGGATGAGCCCCATCAGGTGCTGCAGGGCGTTCATGCCCTTTGGGCCGCGGTCAAAATGGCTGAAGAGCAGCAGGATGAGACTCGTTGTCCCCCTGGCCAGCAGCAGGGTTGCCAGCCATTCGGGCCACCGCTCCGGGGCCTGGCCGTCCACCAATTCCTTTGACTGGGACGCCCGGCTTTGGCTAAGATTGGCAATGACTTTTTATCATTTTGTAAGGGAGAAGAGGTATGACTGACACGATCACCACGGTGGAAATGGACGGTGAGTTTCGCATCTGCCCGGCCTGCGGGTATGAGGATGGCTTTCACTCCATGTTCAGAGGCGGACCTGCCAGACTGCAGTGGCTCTTTATCTGCCCCGCCTGTCATCAGATTTTTGATATCGGCCTCACTGTGCCCGGCCCGGGCATGGACAGGTGAGAGGAGCAGGGTTCCGGCTCCTCAGCACCTTTCACCACTGCCTGGTGCCGGGCGGCGCCTTGGTCATCGGCTGCCATGAGGCGCTGCCCCCAAATGTCCTGTTTCTCCCCTGGCCCCGGGCGCCCCATGTTTTTCAGAAGATCTGAAATCCCGGCGTACGCTTCGGGCAATCCACGCCTGGCTTTGCCCAACCCGCCTTGCTCCCTTGCGCCAAGTCGTTTATCCTCTTCTCTTTGGGGCCAAGGCCTTTTTAAGGGCAGCCACCCCACCCTCACCAAAAAACCAATGGCGCTGACGGCCAAATACGAATAGAAAACAACCATGAATCAACATCAGGAAATTATTGCCCGGGAGCTGCAGATCAAGGGCGGCCAGGTGGCGGCCGTGGCCACCCTGCTTGAGGGCGGCGGCACCGTGCCCTTTATTGCCCGCTACCGCAAAGAGGCCACCGGCCTGCTGGACGAGACCCAGATCACCGCGGTGCGCGACCGTCTGCTGCAGCTGGCTGAGCTGGACAAACGGCGGCAGACCATCATCACCTCCCTCAGCGAACGGGATCTGCTGGACCCGAAACTGCACCAGGCCGTGTTGAGTGCCCCCAGCCTCACCACCCTGGAAGATATCTATCTGCCCCACCGGCCCAAGCGCCGCACCAAAAGCCTCATTGCCCGGGAAAAGGGGCTGGAACCGCTGGCCGGCGCCCTCTTTGGCCAGGAGAAGATGCCCCTGCAACCCGAACAGTTCATCAACCCGGCAAAAGGGGTGACCAGCGTGGAGGAGGCCCTGGCCGGGGCCCGCGACATCATGGCCGAGTGGATCAACGAAGCGCCGGCGGCCCGGGCCGGGCTGCGCCAGCTCTTTGCCACCAGGGCAATGATCGTCTCCAGGGTGGTGAAGAAAAACCAGGAGGCGGGCAGCAAGTTCCGCGACTATTTCGACTGGCAGGAACCAGCGGCCAAGGCCCCGGGCCATCGCCTGCTGGCCATGCTGCGCGGTGAAAACGAGAAGGTGCTGACCCTGGCCATCCGCCCCCCCGAGGAAGCGGCCCTGGCCTTGCTGGCCCAGAGGTATGTAAAGGGCAGCAGCAAGGCGGCGGCGCAGGTCACCCTTGCCGTGCAGGAGAGCTACAAACGGCTTCTGGCCCCCTCCCTGGAAAACGAGCTGCGCACCCGCCTCAAGGAGAAGGCGGACCAGGAGGCGATCAAGGTCTTTGCCGGCAACCTGCAGGAGCTGCTGCTGGCCTCTCCCCTGGGCCGCAAACGGGTGATGGCCCTGGACCCCGGCTTCCGCACCGGCGCCAAACTGGTCTGCCTGGATGCCCAGGGCCAGCTCCTGCACGCCGCCACCATCTACCCCACCCTCTCCCAAAAGCAGGCCCAGGAGGCGGGCCGGATGGTCTGCGACCTCTGCCGCACCTACTGCATTGAGGCCATTGCCATCGGCAACGGCACGGCAGGCAGGGAGACAGAGGCCTTTGTCCGGGCCTTGGACCTGGGGCCAGAGATGATCATCACCATGGTGGATGAGAGCGGCGCCTCCATCTACTCGGCCTCGGAAACGGCCCGCCGGGAATTCCCCGACCATGACCTCACCGTGCGCGGCTCGGTCTCCATCGGCCGCCGCCTGCAGGACCCTCTGGCTGAACTGGTGAAGCTCGACCCCAAGGTCATCGGGGTCGGCCAATACCAGCACGACGTCAACCAGGCGGCCCTCAAGAAGGGGCTGGACGACACCGTGGCCAGCTGCGTAAACAGGGTGGGCGTGGAGCTCAACACGGCCAGTGCCGAGCTGCTGGCCCATGTCTCGGGCCTGGGGCCGGTGCTGGCCGGCAACATCGTCCAGTACCGCAACGACAACGGCCCCTTTGCCAGCCGGGCCCAGATCCTGAAAGTAGCCCGGCTGGGGGCCAAGGCCTTTGAACAATGTGCCGGTTTTTTACGGATCCAAGGCGCGGCCAATCCCCTGGATGCCAGCGCCGTCCACCCGGAGCGATACAAGATCGTCGAGGAGATGGCCCGAGAGTGCGGCTGTCGGGTTGCTGATCTGATGGCCCAGCCGGAGATCAGGCAACAGATCGACATCAAGCGCTATGTCAGCGCCACGGTGGGCCTGCCCACCTTGACCGACATCATGGCCGAGCTGGCCAAGCCGGGCCGCGACCCCAGGCACTCCTTCATCCCCTTTGCCTTCAGCGCCGAGATCAATACCATCCATGATCTGCACGAGGGCATGCGGCTGCCCGGCCTGATCACCAATGTCACCAAATTCGGGGCCTTTGTCGATATCGGCGTCCACCAGGACGGCCTGATCCACATCAGCCAGCTGGCCGACCACTATGTCAAGGAACCGGCCGAGGTGGTGAAGGTCCGCCAGCAGGTGATGGTGCGGGTGCTTGAGGTGGATGCCGGGCGGCAACGGATTTCGCTCTCTCTGAAGGAGGGCTGAAAGAGATGGCAGACCAGACCGCAATTTTTTGCACCCTGCTGGCAGAGAGCCTGGCCCAAAAGAGCTTTGTCAAACTCGTTCTCGGCAAATACCGGGGGCCCGAGGCCGGCCTGCAGCGCCTCTTTGTCCGCCGCCTCGTCATCCGGGATCAGGAATCTCTCTCCTTTGTCTATCGCTACCAGACCAGGGATATCACCAAGAACCTGCCCGTCCCGGCGGCCCTGGCCACCATCAGCGAGCTGGTGGCCACCGCCTTCGCCAATGCCCATCTGCAGACCGCGAGCGAGGATATCCAGCTGACAGTCAACAAGAAGGGCCGCTACCGGCTGCAGCGGGGCAAGGTCCCGGCCCGGAGTGCGGCGCAGCCGGAGCATGACCAGCCGAAGAAGCGTTTTGTGGATCTGGACGCCCCCTTTCTGGTGGCCCTGGGGGTCACCAATGCCCGCCATCAGCTTGTTCCGGCCATGGCGCGCAAGTGGAAGCAGATCAACAAGTTTATCGAGGTCCTTGATCATGCCCTGGCCTCCTCGAACCTGCCAAAAAAAGAGCGGCTGCAGGTGGTTGATTTCGGCTCCGGCAAGGGCTACCTGACCTTTGCCATGGAGGAGCACCTGCGCCGCCGCCTGGGGCGCAAGGCCCAGGTGACCGGGGTGGAGTTGCGGGAGGATCTGGTCCTGCTCTGCGCCAAGGCGGCCCAGAAACTTGGCCTTCCCGGCTTGTCTTTTCAGAGGGGGGATATCAGGAGCTACACCCCGCAGGACATCGACATCATGATTGCCCTGCACGCCTGCGACGTGGCCACGGATTACGCCATCCATCTGGGGATCCGGGCCGGTGCCGCCATTATCATGTGCGCGCCCTGCTGCCACAAAGAGATCCGGCCCCAGATGCAGAGTCCGCCGGTGCTGCGGCCGCTGCTCAAGCATGGTATCCATCTGGGCCAGGAGGCGGAAATGGTCACCGACAGCCTGCGCGCCCTGCTCCTTGAGGCCAGCGGCTACACCACCCGGATCTTCGAGTTCGTGGCCCTGGAACACACCAGCAAAAACAAGATGATCCTGGCCGTCAAGGGAACCGGGCCGATTCATACGCAAGAGCTGCTCAGCCAGATCGCCGCCCTCAAGGATTTTTACGGCATCAGGGAGCAGTGCCTGGAGTCCCTGCTGCAGGCGGACGGCCTGGGCATGAAGGATCCCGGCCGGGCAGAGTAGAGAGACAGGCACTTTTAGAAAAAAGCCAAGAGGACAATGTCGTGAAAGATACCGATTCAATGACAAATTTACTCAAAATGCACAAGGTCGAGCTGTCAGCGGTGCGGGCCAACAAGATCCTGGTGGCCATGGGCCTGCTCACGGAAAAAGAGCGGCCCAGCTCCAAATATGCCGGCAAGATGAAGAAGTACAAGGCCCTGAGCAACAGGGGCCTGCAATACGGCAAAAACGTGGAGAACCCCAGCAGCCCGGGCCAGACCACCCCCCATTACTTCAGCGACACCTTTGCCGAGTTGCTGGCGCTTATTCAACAAGAAATCCAGGGACCCCCCAATGAATCTTGGCTCAAAACGCTGTGATATCAAGGCCGGTCTGCAGGTGGCCATCGTCCTCAAAGAGGACCAGCGCACCGGCAAACTGACGACAGGCATTGTCAAAGACATCCTGACCAAATCACCCAGCCATCCCCACGGCATCAAGGTGCGCCTGGAAAGCGGCGCGGTGGGGCGCGTCAAAGATATTTTGCCGGCCGATAGCAGACCCCAACCCTGACGCGGCAAAAACCCCAGACCAGACAACCCGCACCAGAACCCGTTGCCCAGAGAAGCTGCGGAGGGGTGCTCACAGACAAAGAGAGGATATAAATGGCCCAGCCCTGGAAGGTAATTGACACCATGGACACCGATGAGGGGCTTCTTGATCTCCGCCAACGCGGCGAACGGGATTTCCTGATCACCATTGACGGCCGGGTGCTGATGAACTCGTCGGCCAATATGTCGGAGATCGTTCTGGCGGAGCTGGCCTGTGCGCCCCTGCAGGGCAAAAAAAAGCCCCGGGTCCTGGTGGGCGGCCTGGGCATGGCCTTCACCCTGAAGGCGGCCCTGGACAATCTGCCGGCCGATGCCCAAGTGGTGGTGGCGGAGCTCAACCCCATCATGATCACCTGGTGCCAGGGGCCCATCCGCCATTTAACCGCTGGCGCCGTTGATGACCCGCGGGTGACGGTGGTGATCGCCGATGTGGCCGAGGTCATCCGCACTGCCGCCAGACAGGGCAAGGAGGAGCGCTTTGACGCCATCATCCTCGATCTCTACGAAGGCCCCTACGAGGGGGACCAGGGCCGGGGCAAATATCTCTACGGCAAAAAGGCCCTGGAGACCAGCAGCTCGGCGCTGACGGCAGACGGGGTCTTTGCCGTCTGGTCCGAAGATCCGGACCAGGCCTTTGAAAAAAGGCTGCAGGCGGCCCGGTTCAGCGTGGAGCGGCAACGACCGGGCCGCGGCGGCCGCCGCCATGTGGTCTATATCGCCAGGAAAAAGGGATGACGAAAAAGATATCAGGCATTGTTGTTGATCCGGTGGGCCGTTGCCAATTTCCCGGGACCCTGATCATTGACCAGGGCCGGATTGTCGACATTCTGCCCGACCCCGGGGTCACCGGCCCCTTTATCCTGCCGGGACTGATTGATTCCCATATCCATATTGAAAGCTCCCTGCTCACCCCGGCCGCCTTTGCCATGAAGGCGGTGTGCCACGGCACCGTGGCCGTGGTGGCTGACCCCCACGAAATCGCCAATGTCCTGGGCGTGGCGGGGATTGATCTGATGATCAAAAGCGGCGGCCAGGTGCCGCTGAAATTCTTTTTCGGCGCCCCCTCCTGCGTGCCAGCCACTGCCTTTGAAAACAGCGGGGCCCGGCTTGCGGCCGCAGATGTGGCCGACTTGCTGGACCGCCCCGACATCCTCTTTCTGGCGGAGATGATGAATTTCCCGGGGGTGATCAGCCAGGAGCCGGAAGTGATGGCCAAACTGGCGGCGGCAGCCCAGAGGGGCAAAAAGATAGACGGCCACGCCCCTGGCCTGCGCGGCCCTGAGCTGGCCGCCTATGTGGGGGCGGGGATCAGCACCGACCATGAAGCCCTCAGCCTGGCGGAGTGTTACGAGAAACTGGCCCTGGGCCTGTATATCCAGCTGCGCCAGGGTTCAAGCGCCGCCAACCTGGCAGACCTCCATCCCCTCATCACCAGCCATCCCGGCCAGTGCATGTTGTGCAGCGATGACCTGAAACCAGCAGACCTGGCCCGCGGCCACATCAATCTGCTGGTCAAAAAGGCCCTGGGCCTGGGCCATAATCTCTTTGATATCCTGCAAGGCGCCTGCGTTAATCCGGTCCGCCATTATAATCTTGATGTGGGCCTGCTGCAAAAGGGGGACCCGGCCGACTTCATCATAATCGATGACCTGAGCGAGATGAGGGTGGGCGCCACCTGGATCAACGGCGAGGCGGTGAGCAGAGGGAGCCGGCCCCTCTTTACCGGCGGCCAGACCGTGCCGCTCAACCATTGCCAGGCTGCCCCCCTCCAGGTTGAAGACCTGCAGGTCAAGGCCCGGGGGGCGCAGCTGAAGGTGATCGAGGTGACGGACGGCCAGCTGGTCACCGCCAAGGGTCGCTTTGCCGTGCCCGCGGGCAGCACCGTTATCAAAGCTGATCCCCGGGTGGACCTGCTGAAGATCGTGGTCCACAACCGCTACCAGCCCGCTCCCCCTGCCCTCGCCTTTGTCCGCGGCTTTGGCCTCAAGCAGGGGGCCATGGCCTCCTCCATCGCCCACGACTCCCACAACATCATTGCCGTTGCCTGCAACGACACAGATCTGGCCCGGGCCATCAATCTGCTGAGCGATGGCGGCGGCGGCATCACTTTTGTGCATGGGGAGGAGCAGTGGCGGCTGGCGCTGCCGGTAGCCGGCCTCATGGGCCTGGGGAGTTGCGAGGAGATGGCGGCAGGCTACAGCGCCCTGGAGGAGAAGGTCCGGGAAAAGGGCTGCCCACTGCGGACACCCTTCATGACCATGGCCTTTCTGGCCCTGCCCGTGATCCCGGCGCTGAAGATCACCGACCTGGGCCTCTTTGACGGGGAACGCTTTGCCCTCACCGACCTCTTTTACTGACCCTACAGTTTCGGATCAATATTGCCTGGCCCGCCGCATTCGGGCTCATAGCAGGTGATGTTCTTGAAATCGCACACCTCACCGCAGCTCGGGCATTTTTCCGGGGGCGTGGGGGCCTGAACAGTACGGCCGCACTCCCCGCATTTCCAGAAGGGGTCGCTTTCCTCCTTCATGAAGTTGCCATGGGGGGCATAGCCGCAATGCCCGCAGATCTCCGTGATATCCTCATAATTCCTGCCGCACTCTTCACATTTTCCGTGCTTTGCCTTGGGCATGATCTGACTCCTGGGGATAAATGGTTAGCACTGGCCCTGCTGCGTCAAGCAAGGGCATACCCCCTATTATGCAAAGAGGTAGACGCCAAAACCACCCTTTTTTTAAAGAGGGTGCCGGGCCGGGTCCAAATCAGCCCCTGGGGCTTGGATTCCCCGGCCTCATGGGCCCTGAGGCGTTTTTTTGGCCTTGAACCAGATGATATCGCGTTGATTTGTATAAGAGAGCAGCCCTGATTCCGCCTCAAAATAGAAGCGAAAATCAAGTTCCAAGCCGTCCGCATCTACACAGCTCAGGGTATAGAAATAGCCGGTGCCATTATCCGCGCGCTTTCCGGTAATGGCAGTGAGGCCATAATAGGAGCTGTTGCCGTCAGCCCCCCCCATAACAAAGGAGTCTGGGCGGATATCCATGAAGCAGGCCTGATAACGGGGATCAGCGGAATACCATTTCCCCAAAATTTCCGGAGGAAGCTGCTGCCTTTCCTGATCGGCAAAAATAAAGAAAAGGGTGAGACCAAGCCCGATTATGACAACCGCGGCCCACAGAAGTGTCCGGAACCCTCTATCAGCTTTCTTTTTCATAATGTAACTCCGGGCCTCACTGGACAACAAACAGGAAGGCCTTAACCACCTCGGGATCAAACTTGCTGCCGCTATCCTCTTGAATATGGGCAAGGGCCTTGGACTTCGCCCACCCCACCCGGTAAGGACGATCTGAAACAACGGCATCATAGACATCGGCAACAGCAAGAATGCGGGCGCCCAGGCAGACTTCATGCCCCTTTAAGCCGAAAGGATAACCCGAGCCGTCGCATCTTTCATGATGATGCAGAACCATGCTTATGGCCTCGGCAAAGGGAGCAATGGGTTCAAGGATCCGGCTGCCGATGAGGGGATGTTCTTTAACAAGGTCAAACTCGGCCCGGGTAAGCTTACCCGGTTTGTCGAGAATGATGTGGGGAATACCTATTTTACCGATATCATGGACCAAGGCCCCCTGGTGGAGAGAAATAATTTCTTTTTTCCCAAAGCCCATGACGCCGCCAATCTTGAGGGCAAGCTCTGTGACGCGCTCCGAATGACCTGCGGTCCAGGGTGATTTGGCATCAACAGTGCGGGCCAGGGCTTGCAGGGTGCCCCAGCTCATTTTTTCAAGGGTCTCAATGAGCCCGGTATTCTCCAGGGCAATGGTGATCTGATCGGCCATCTGTCTTGCGGCGCGGCAATCCTGATCGTCCAGGGTTTGTTGGGTTTTGAAGCCAAAGTTAATCATCCCTTTCAGGGTGCCGTTCTGCACCAGGGGAAGCTGCAGAATGAGTGGCATGGCCTCGCCAAGCAGGGTGGTCAGATAGGGAGGCAGCCCTTCTCCACCGGTGCGGAGGAGATGCCGATTTTCCAGAACCTCTTTTTTTTCAAGAGCGGGTATCTCGATGAGCATTTCCTCACTGGCCACATTCCCCGTAGCTGAATAGACATGGACCATGGCCAGGTTTGATTTCCAGTCTTTAAAGAGAATGAGCTGGCTGGCATCATTCTGCAAAAACAGGGAAAGACGGATCAGCGCCGTCTCAATAACCTGTTTGCTGTTGAGGGACGACAGGATATCCTGGCTTATCTCGGAGATGGTCTCCAGAGTAGAGAATTGCTTGTGCAGCTGATGGCTCATCATATTGAAGGAGAGGGCCAGGGTTTCAAGTTCATCGCCGCTTTTGATAGCGATCTGGTGGCTAAAATCCCGGCGGGCAAGATGGTGGGTGGCCTCTGTCAGCTTTTCAAGGGGCACCATAAATCTCCGGATAAATACCATGCTGAGCAACAGCACGATCCACAAGGACAAGAGGACAACCAGGGGAAATATTGTTTTAAAATCTTCCAAGGGTGCCAAGACAACGCTCTTGGCCTGCCTGAGAATAATCGTAAAATTGGGGGAGTGGAAGCCGCCCTTCATGTACAGGAGCCAGAAACTGACAAGATAGGCATTGCCCTCTTCGTCCTGGTATTCAAAATAGCGGTCGTCATCGGCTCCTGAAGAGCCGGCAATTCCCTGCACCAGGGAAGGGGCCATGGGAAATGAGCTGATCAGGAGCTCCCTGTTCTGATCCAGAATGGCAAGTTCGGTCATGGCCGGCAGGCTATTTTCATGGCCGATTCCCCAGAGATAGGGGGGGTTGATCTGGGCAATCAGCACCGCAGTAGGCGATGCCGCTTCAGCCAGGGGCACAGCCAGATATACCTCAGCCGGACCCTTTTTTCCTTTTTTGAGCAAAATCTGATTTTTGGCGCCTTTTTCAATAATGATTTCAGCCGATTCAATATTAAAAGGCTCACTATCCCCTAAAAAATCAACAACTTCCCCATCCCTGATCAGAGCAATTCTACGAAAACGCTGGTTGAGCCGGTCCTGGAAAAGATTCTCAAAAAGGGGGCCAAACATCTTGCCATTGCTGCTTTGGCTCAGGGTGGTGGCCATGAAGCGCATATCGCTTTCCATGGACAACAACCGCTCATATATACCTAAACCATGGGACTTGGAAGACTGCTGCAGACGCTGGACACTCTGGATTTCCATCTGACTGGTGACATGAAAAAGGGTCAGGGCTATCAAAACCACAATGGGCAGCAAGGCGCAGGCGACAAAAAGGAAAAAAATCCGCCGCGCGATTTTACTTTTCAAAAAGGCGGAATCAGGGGGGGCTAGCTTCATATCTTTTCTCTTAATAGGCGGAAACGAGTCCTATATACGCCCCGTCATTGGCACGAACAATGTCATCGCGGCTGGCCCTGGCGGTAAAGGGTCTTTGACTGTTGCCGTCTTTGCCGCAACTATAAAGGTCAAAATCCTGATTCACCGGAACCATTTTGAAGAAACTGCGAAGTGCGCCGGGAGGATTACCGGCCACCGGCAGATATTGATAAGGATTGCCCCAGGGATCAAGCATGGGACCCAGGCCGAGTTCTGCCAGATTAACGGGGTAGCGTCCTTTCTCTTCCAAAAAAAAGGAGATCTCCCGGGCCAGCAGGCGGATTTCAATTTTGGCCCTGCTCACCTTAACGCGATCAATGTAGCTGGAAAACAAGGGCGTGGCAATACCGGCCAGAGTGGCAATGATGGCTATGACGATCATGAGTTCAACAAGGGTGAAGCCCTTGTTGAAAGCCACATATTTTCTTCGAAACAGGTGGTGGAGCATCATGTCGGGAAATATCCGTGCATCAAAAAAATATACCGCCCCCGTAGAGATTTATCTGATCTGCGTCAAAGATACACCTTTGAAAACCAGGGTGCCCTTCTTTTCTCTTGCAAGGCGGATCTTCCTTACCCAGAAAAGACCTTCATCCGTTCACCATATTATTACTAAAAAGTCCCAGGCCCCTAATGATTTGCCCAGAAATGGCCCTCCTCCTTGGATAGCCCTGAGGGCTTCTTGAAAATCAAAATTACTGTCTTCTTGAGTCATGTCCGTTCTCCTGTTTAGCTGAACATAACAGCTTTCATCTAACTGACCCAGAATCTTGATCACCCTCTCTTCGAGGGCCTACTTCAATATTATTTAACTCTTTGAACTTGCTGAAAAGTAGTTGCTCAGATCTGCTCGGACAAATATTCAAATCAGGCTTTGGCAAATCTGATACGATTAGGAAGGAGGTTATCGTAGTGCAATATATCACTTAAAGTTTCGTATATTTATGCAACTCTGCCTTTAACCACAAAGGCATTCTTTTTAATACCCCCCTTGAGGGGTACAAAGACACGAAGAGCTTCTTGTTTTTATGTTTTTTCTTTGTGCCTTCGTGTCTTTGTGGTTCGAATACAATAACGAAATTCTACACGTACATTTAAGTTTTACGGAGTAGTAGCGGTTGCTGCGATAGGGTTAAGGCTGCCAATGGGTCATGAATATCTGGATGTTCAGCTAACGCCCTATCTTGAGCGATATTCGCTTGTGTTGGTTGCCTGTTTCTGGGGCTAGCCATCATTGATGAATGATATCGGTTAGAAAAAACAATGATTTTGCGGCCAAAACGACCTAACCTGAAAATGGATGTTTTTTTAATAGGTATGGTTTTCTATCGCCTCTGCCGGCAATAGATTTTCATACTGCTCGGGGTGAGATTTTTATGAATGGATTACGGTTTATTCTGCTCATTTTTTTTGCTGTTAGCGCTCCGCTATCTGCCTCAGGGGCAAATCAATCTTACGAAAAGTATGGGCGAGTCGTTATTGGCAACTTCTCACGCCAAGCTGGAATGGCAAAGGTCGTTTTTAACCATTGGCTGCACCGATCGCAATTCACCTGCAGGGTGTGCCATGTGGACATAGGGTTTTTCATGAAGCAAGGGGAAACCCGCCTGACGGCTGCCGACAATATGAGGGGGTATTACTGCGGCGCTTGTCATAACGGCACAAAGCAGAATTTCGCCCCCCCCGTCTTTAAGGCGTGCTCAACCCCGCCTAACCCCGAGGAAATGTCCCGCTGTGACAGATGCCATTCTTTCGGCAAGGATGTCAAAAAAAAATACGAATTTGCCGAATTTACTGAAAAAATGCCCAAAGCCGCTCTTGGTAATGGTGTTGACTGGGAAAAGGCTGAAACAGCCGGATTGATAACTCTGCAAGACAATTTGCAGGGGTTGCCGATAATAAAGAAAATGCCTATCCAGAAAGATTTCTCCTTGGACTCAAAAGGGTCATGGATGGGGGATATTCTCTTTTCTCACAAGAAGCACGCCAAATGGAATGGCTGTGAGTTGTGTCACCCTGACATTTTTCTCGGTGTGAGCAGGGGGGCCACAAAATACAATATGTTCCAGATCTATGAAGGCGAATACTGCGGCGTATGCCATCTTAACGTTGCATTTCCATTGAAGGATTGCGCGAAATGCCATGTGAATCCGGTTGATTAAGGAACATTACAAAAAAAGGAGTCGTTGATGAGATACATAATGATTGCTGTGGCAGCACTTTTCGTCTTTGTGGGGCTGGCGTTTGCTGAGGGAGGGTCGATGAAGAGAAAGCCGCTCCCTTTCGAGTTTGGCAGCGTAGTTATAGAAAACTTTTCTGTGAACGCGGGGCTCTCGCCGGTTGTATTTGAGCACTGGTTGCATAGGAGCAAATACAGCTGCAAGGTGTGTCATGTTGACATCGGCTTTGGCATGGTAGCTGGATCGACCAAGATAAGAGCCGCCGATAACGGCAAAGGGTTTTATTGCGGATCATGCCATAACGGCAAATCTAAAGACAACAAGAAAACTATTTTTGAGGCGTGCTCGGGTAAAGACTCCCAGAAGTGCGGAATCTGCCACTTCACGGGACGAAACCCCCAGCGCGAACAGGCTTTCGCTGAATTCGCTGAAAATCTTCCCAAGGAGCGTTTTGGTAATGGGATCAATTGGCAGTTAGCAGAGGAAAAGGGACTGATCAATCCCATAAACCATCTGGAAGGAATTTCCATTGCGAGGAATGCCCTTGCTGTGCAGAAGGATTTTTCCCTGGATGCGAAAATCGCAGGAATGCCCTCAATCATTTTTTCACATAGTAAACATACGGTCTGGAATGGTTGTGAACTTTGCCATCCCGACATATTTCTTGGTGTCAAAAAAGGGGCCACAAAATATTCGATGATTGATCTCTTTCAGGGAAAATATTGCGGGTTCTGTCATAAAAAAGTTGCTTTCCCACTATCCGACTGCCAGCGGTGCCATGTGGGTCCTATAGGGCAATAGCCCGGCAAGCACCTGTGACAGAGGTCAATAGCGCACAATGCTGACAAAGAGCGAGGTGGAATGTGAACAACGATAAATTACCAAAGGTACTCTATCAGGTGGGAGCGGCCATTTTAGTGAGTTTTGTCTTTATTGCCCTGCCGACAGATCACGATACAGGCATCTCACTTCTTTGCTTTGTAAAGCCGAGCCAGGCAGCTGAAGAATCATGGAAACAAGAATTTAACGCGGTCTGTTCCCAGACCAACGACTCGATGTCACTCAGCCGGGAAGAGTTGCAATTGCTCATCGTCAGGTGCGAAAAGCTGAAGCCTGTTATTGAAGGACAGGAAGAAACAACACGTAAAGTGTATGGGAAGAGGTTGGAGATGTGCAAGAATCTTCTCGTTTTTGTTTTGGAAACAAAGAAGTAACCTGATACCAAAGTGGCGCTGGTTCGAATCCTGCCTCGGCCACCATTAAAAAAAAACGGCCAACCAGATATTCTCTGGTTGGCCGTTTTTTTGGTTTATCCCACAGCGTGGGCAAGCAAAAGGGGGTTGGCCCGACTGGACCAACCCCCTTTTGCTTGCAGTTTAAGACAGTGCTGTCGTTACCTAGTTAACATAGAAATACACCTTGATGTAATGACTACGGGTAACGTTCGTAAAGGTGTACGTGGTGATTGCACCCTTAGACCTGCCATCAACAATCACACGTCCCACCCTGTACCCGGCGTTCGGGGTAATGGTGAAGGTCTGATCGCTACCCGTACTCACTGCTACGATACCAGCCGGCGTAATGGTGCCGCCTGCATAGGCCGTAGCTGTGATGTTGTAGGTTATATCCTGGACAAACTCGGCGTTGATAGTGTGGTCTGCCGCAATATCATAGAACGTATAGCTGCTCATGAGTAGTTGCGGTTGGCCATCAACGGTCAGGCTTGCCAGTTTGTATCCTGCATCAGGGGTGATGGTGAAGGTCACATTCGTACCGCCCAGGGCCACTGTATCGCCGACAGGGCTGATGGTGCCGTTGGCACCGGCAGTTGCCGACAGGGTATAGCTGGGGTTCACCGCAAAGGAGGCGGCGATGGTGTGGGATGCTGTGACATACTTAAAGGTATACGAGCTCACTGCCCCGACTGAGACGCCGTCCACCAGAACATCAGCGATGTGGTAACCATCAACGGCGCTGATGTAAACGGTGTAATCCGTGCCAGCCGCCACATCAACCGTACCGTCCAGAACAATGGTGCCACCAACCCCTGCTGAGGCCGTGATGGCATATTTGTCTGTTGTTTTTGGCGTCAAGAGGAAAGCAAGCATGGCGGAATCATAACCAAGGAACTTATTGGCGTGGACCGTGGTATCGATGAACATCGCATCACCGCAAGGAGCGGGCATACCGTACATATCCTTGCAGTCGGTCAGCGCCTGATCCCAGGCATTTACATGGCTGGGATTGCCGGGGTTCTGCTCAACCTTGATCGGCCAGGTTACCTTGGCGGCAGCGCCGTCACCGGACTGCTGCAGGGCAATCTTGAAGTGTGAGCGGGCCTCGCTTCTTTGATAGAGCAGACCGTTAGGGTTAGCGGCATATTCCTCTGCGCTGAAGGGTACGCCATTACAATCGGCATCGGCCATACAGGCGCCCTGGGCACGGAAGCTATTACCGTCGCACTGTCCGGGCACGCCAGTCCCTGGATCCGCCCCCACACACGTTCCCATAGTGAACATCGGGTTGTTGCTTGGCATACAGTTGTTGACGCTGTAGCCTGGGAAGGGACTCATGTTGGCTGGGCCGGCAAAGGGGTTACAGCCCAGGGTTGCCCCGGAATAGGTTTCCCGCACGGTGAAGCCTTGCAGACCAGCAATACCGTCATCCATGCCCATCATTGCTGAGGTGCCGGACGGGAAGCCCATGGCCGCATCAAAGGTGTCGTGCATGAACTCCACGCAGTCACCAAGCGTGCTCCAGCCCATACCCATGGGGTCGTTACAGGTAGCATCGGCAATCGGGTTGCCGGCCGGATCAAAATAGGTTGCATCCGGCTGCATACCACCACCGCACATCATCGTACAGTCGAAGTCGGCAAACAGGGAGAACCATTGTTTGACCAGGTCGTACTGACCGATACCGAAGCCTGCACCATCCAGTGGTTGTTGATAACCTTCAAAGAAACCTACGGAGAACGGAGAGTAGTTGGGATTTGTCCCGGTGGGCATACCCATCTCGTTTCTGGCGTAAGGATCCTTGCTGGAATGACAGCTCAGGCAGCCGCCACGTTTTGCTCCACCGAGGGCCCATTCAGCCGGGGCCACGCCGTGGGTGACATCGAAGTTGGTCTGGAACAGTTTCAACTTATTGGCAAACTGGCTGCCTTCGACAATAAGAGTGGGATCCGTCATGGCGTCGATCTCGGCCTTGGTGTCGATCTCCCAGGAGTCGGACAGGCTGAAGCCGTCAAATAACGGCACCATGTTGCCGCCGTTCAGGCGGATATCGAATTCCGGATGCTGCGCTTTGACAGCCATGGCCGCAAAGATGTTGTTTCTGGCTTTGACCGGTGCCATCAGGGGATCGATGGTCTGGTAAATGCCGCCGGCGATCTCGCTGCCGGTGTCAAGACCGGAATTAATGGAAGACTTGACCCAGATCGGCAGTACCGAGGGCAGAACAGGATAGATCTTCTGCTCACCGTCTTTGGTCAGCCACTGGTGCATCACCGGCATGGTCTTATGAGAGCCGGTAATCAGGTCAAAGTTCCAGTCCAGCATGTTGCGGAAGCCGCCCTTGAACTGACCAACGGTCCAGTCCCGGTATTTCAGACGGCCGGGGGCGGAATACACCTCAGGGATATGACAGGTTGCACAGGCGATCTTCTCCAGATGCACTGCCAGAAAACCTGCATGGCTTGGAACTGGAGAGACCAGAGGCCCGCCATTATCGCTGAGTCTCGGATTGTCCCTGGTTGTATGACAGCCCTCGCAGGAAACGGTGCCGTCAAGGTTGTTTTTTGATTTGGTATCCGGATAAGAATCGGCCTGAGCGAACTGATGATCAATCGCCCGCACTGTTTCCTCCGGATAGACAACGCCATGATGTTCCCCCGCCGCGAAAACCCGGCTGTTGGCATCGCTCAGATCATCAAGGACATCATAGGAAGGATTGAGTACGCCACCGGCATACTTGTCCTCGGAGCCCAGGGTGAAATGACAGGTGCCGCAGGACATGCCGGTGGGTGCATGGGTATCAGGGTTGATGTCATGGACGTCGGCGTCGGGCATCTTCTCCTGGGTTGTCACCGTCATACCCGCAAAACCAGGACTGGTGGCCTGGATAGTTTCAGTCAAAATCGGATCGCCGGGAGTTTTGCCCAGGCCGAACATGGCGTTAAACATGCTCATTCCCCAGTTGGCATTGGGGCCTTGGCCGATCCTGTGGGCCCGCTTGCCCATGCCGGTTTTACACCCCAGCTCGAACCAGAGCAGGTCATTGGATCT
This sequence comes from Desulfobulbaceae bacterium, assembly GCA_024637145.1. Taxonomy (GTDB): domain Bacteria; phylum Desulfobacterota; class Desulfobulbia; order Desulfobulbales; family SURF-16; genus BM506. The sequence goes on along the minus strand of JAGXFQ010000032.1, from coordinate 3,198 downwards.
GTCGGCGGCGCCAACGTCTTTATCGCCATCAAGGGCGGTATGTGGCGGACTGATCATGGCATAGTTGCCATAGCCAAATTTCATCGCCATCATGCCGGGAAGGCCTGCTGTGCTGTCGTCACGGGCATGACAGACTGAACAGTTGGAGCTATCCGGGGTTGAGGCAATATTGCTGCCGGCAATGGTTGCTGGCACACCGCTGATGGAAGCGATTGAGCCGTCGGCGTTCCAACCGGAAACGGTGGCACCGATACCAAGAGAAGCAGCATAGCTGAAGCCCTTGGTCTTCATGGCCAAGTTTCTGTTGTACATGTCATAGCCAGTGCCTGGCGTGAAGGCGCCGGCAGCCGGAACGCCCGGATAAGCACTGGTGCCGCTGCAGGTCGGATCATTGCTCGGGCCCATGGGATTGGTGCTGTTGCAGCCCATGGATTGCAGCCAGGCCCGACCATTACCGCTGCCTGCCGGGTCAGTGGTTTTCATGTGGCAGAGCAGACAGTCGAGCTCGGCCTTGTTGGTGGCTGAGAGGCCACCAGCCACGTCGATGGTGGTGAGTCGGCCATCGGGATAGGTCAGGCTTGGATATTCAAAGGTGTACTTGTCGCCATCGGGAGAAGAGGCGCTGTAATCGTTCATTTCCCGATCATATTCGAGCTGACCACCACCGACATGACAGACGCCACAGGCGGTTACCCAGTCTTGGGCGCCACTCTCAATGGCTTGGACAGAAACGTCGGGATTACTGAGGGGATTGAGGTTTTTAGCCGCCAACTGGCGGTTTGAAGGCGGTCAGTATTTGCCGAACATGCCTGGCGAGCTGGTGAAGAACGGGTCGCCGAAGGCGGTGCGCATTGCTGTGCTGTAGGCCTCGTTTCTACCTTCATTCGAATGCCTGCCCTTGGAAACGCCATGGTCAAAGAACGCGACATCGTAACTCTGCCAGGAGACGCTGTTGGTTTCATCACCAATAACGCCTTGGGTATGGGTTATTGTGGTTGGGTCAGAGCCGTAATTATGACAACCGCCGCAGGTATTTTTGGGGCTGTAAGGCTCATTTGCGGCGACCGGCACGCCTGCCGTATTTAAAAGCGGGACATCTTCATGGGCAGCCCAGGCGCCTGTTGCGAGGCCGCCTAGAAGCGCCATGGCAGATAACCCAGCCATGTATTTATGTCTACGTGGAGTCTTCATGATTCCTCCTCATGAGATTTCATTTTTTTGTTATATTCCCTTGAGAATAAACAATTTTTCCCTTCTCATTAAATGCAAATTACGTATGTGATATGTCGTGTTACGCATGCATATTTTTGTGGTTTATTACCCCCTTATAGTTGTATTCACGCCTTACAGCGGAAAGAAGTTGAGACGAAGACAAAAAGTACTATAAGCAAATTACGTGCCTGTTGTGAAAAAGGGATGTGGAGGAACCCTCTTGCCGGAGCTATAAAGCTTCCCGTTTAGTTGGTCCTCATTGCTAGGAGGATGCGGCAGGGGAACTTGGGCAAATGACCCAAAATGCGCTGGGTATTTCACCAGACTCAGCGCGGACTGTTTGCTCTGCCCCCACCAACAGGGATTTAGGTGACTGGTATGAAATTTGCTATACTCCTTAGAGGTCACCTTGCCGGCCTCACTCTCGGCAAAGGTGAGATGTTATGTGGAGATGAGCAAAGAATGCATAATTCACAGAAGGAGAAGAAAAGCATGGATCGCATTATAGCTGCTTCAAGAAAGGGAAAAACAAAAGGGCTTGTCTGTGCCTCGGTCACCGTCCTCTGTCTGACTTTCGTAAACACCGGGCTCGCCCTGGCTGTTGAAAAGACAGTACAAAGGGAAGGAACGGCGGCCAGCGACACAAACCAAGAAAATATAAACGGGCAGGAAGCGCCAAAGGAAATTGTGGTGGCAAAGGTTAATGGCGCTGAGATCAAGATGGACTCTCTGGTGAAGATGATGAACCGGCTCAGTGCCAAGGCTAAAAATGGCGTTGACCGGGAAACCCTCCAGCAGCAGGCCCTGGATAAATTAATCACCCTGAATCTTGCTTACCAGCAAGCACAGGCAGCAGGTTTGCAGGCCGACGAGAAAAATGTCACCGCCGCCATGGCGAACCTTAAAAAAAATCTGGGCAGCGAGGAGGCCTATAATAAGTTCCTGGACGAGGAACAGGTGACAGAAGTTGACCTGAGGGCGCAGATCACCAGAAGCCTGACCCTTGAGATGGCCTATGCCCGCGAGATTTATAATAAGGTAGCCATTCCGGAAGAGGCGGTTGAAAAAGAGTATGAAAAGGAGAAAGCTCGGTATGTCACTCCGGAAAAAATGAGGGTTGTCGATGTCCTCTTCCTGCAGCAGGCGAGCAGCGAAGCGGCGCAGAAAAAAGCTGAAGAGGTGTTGCAAAAGATCCAGGCTGAAAAAGAGCAAAATGTCTGGGCGCTGTCTCTGGACGGCACTTTCATCGTCCGGACTTACGACATCAACAGGAACAAGGACAAAGAACTCTACCAAGCCGCAAAGCATCTCAAGAATGGCGAGCTTTCCGGTATAATCAAAACAGCAAAGGCCCTCCACATCATTAAGATGAAGGAATACGAGCCGGAGCGCCAACTGACCCTTGAAGAAGTCCGGGGCAATATTGAAAATGCCCTGCGGGTGCCGGCCCAGGATAGAAGATTACAGGAATGGGACCAGGAGTTGCGCAAAGAGGCCAAGATCGAGATTAGCTGGCCCGAGTTGGCAAAAAAGAATTCATAAAACTCTGACAGCCCAGGTCAGAATAAAGGCATCCGCCTCGCGACCGTCCATACATAAAGCCGCAGCCCTCTTTGGATTGCGGCTTTATGCATGGGACGGTGGCAAAGAATTTGCCGAAAAGGGTCTGGTAGCTAGTACTCCGTAAAACTTAAATGTACGTGTAGAATTTCGTTATTGCAGACGAACCACAAAGACACGAAGGCACAAAGAAAAACATAAAAACAAGAAGCTCTTCGTATTTTTGTGCCTTTGTGGTTAAAGGCATAGTTGCATAAATATACAAAACTTTAAGTGATACACTGCACTAGTGTCATGTCACACTTGATATGTTATATAAAACTAGGTATGGTCAGAAAAAACGGAGAAGACCATGCCCAAGATCAAGTACAGGTTCTCACTGAGCCAAGAGGAGCGCGACGAGCTTAAGACCATTGTTGCCAAGGG
>JAGXFQ010000031.1 GCA_024637145.1 Desulfobulbaceae bacterium | reverse complement strand
TCTGGGACTTATGCTTTCCCTTGGCAACAATGGCCTTAAGCTCGTCGCGCTCCTCTTGGCTCAGTGAGAACCTGTACTTGATCTTGGGCATGGTCTTCTCCGTTTTTTCTAACCATACCTAATTTTATATAACATATCAAGCGTGACATGACACTAGGGCCCTTGTCAGGCCACCCCGTGCAGTTCGGCCCAGACCAAGGGCAACACGGCCGCCAATTCCGAGGCCAGATAGCCATAGGGCCCTGTTTCCGCCAGGATATCCCCGGCCAGGCCATGGGCATAGACGCCCAGACAAACCGCCTGAAAGGGCTCGACATTCTGGGCCAGCAGGCCGGCAATGACCCCGGCCAGGACATCCCCCATGCCGCCGCTGCCCATGCCGGAATTACCGCTGGAGTTGACGGCGAGCCTATTGTCCGGCCCGGCAATAACGGTGGCTGCCCCCTTGAGGACCACGATCACCCCATGCTCCCTGGCAAAGGCAGCGGCAACCTGCAGACGATCATTCTGGATCTTACTGCTACTGAGGCCGGTCAGGCGAGCCATCTCGCCGGGATGGGGGGTGATAATCCGCACCCGCTTGCCCCTCTCAGGGACCAGGCTCTCCAGGTCGAGGGTATTCAGGGCATCGGCGTCAAGCACCAGGGGCTGAGGAAGATGGCGCACCAGCTGGTTGACCAGGGCGGCTGTTTCAGGTGCCGTGCCCAGGCCAGGCCCCACCACCAGAGAGCGTTTGTTGCCGGCGGCCCGGGCGATTGCCCCATAGTCACTGTTGGCCAGGGCATAGCCCCCTAGGCCGGCCAGGGGCAGGGTCATGGCCTCCAGGCAATGGCCCTCAAAGATACTATTTAACTTCTCCGGAACGCAGAGCGACACCAGCCCGGCACCACTGCGCAGGGCCCCGGCCCCGGCCAGGAGTGCTGCCCCGGTCTTGCCCCGGGAACCAGCCACGACAAGGACATGACCATGGCTGCCTTTATGGTCCATGCTTTTTCGCGGCGGCAGAAAAGATGCGGCCACCTCCTTTATAATAGAGAAGGAGTTTATGCCGGCCTGCGCCACCACCTTCGGCGGAATGCCGATATCAACCACCTCCAGCTCACCGACATAATCCACCCCCGGATACTGGACAAGTCCGGACTTCACCAGCCCATAGGTGGCAGTGAGAGCCGCCTTGACGCAGGAGCCCCACAAGCAGCCACTGTCGGCATTGAGACCGGAAGGAATATCCACGGCAACCACCGGAACTTCCGCATTATTAATAAATTCGATAACCCTTTTAAACACACCGCTCACCTGGCGGTTCAAGCCGGTCCCCAAAAGGGCGTCCACAATGATATCGCCTTGCCAAGCCAGGGCCGCCACGTCCTCTTCAGCCGCCAGGGTGCTCCACTGCAGGTCAGCCGGCAGAAGCTTGAAATGAAAGGCGGCATCCGGGCCAAGCCGGTCAGGAGTGCTCAGCAGAAAGAGGGTGACCCGGGCACCCAGAAGATGAAGATGGCGGGCCACCACAAAACCGTCCCCGCCATTATTGCCGGGACCGGCAAAGACCGCGATCCTCTTGCCCTTACAATCGCCATAATAAGCAAGGATCAGATCAACCGTGCCCTTGCCGGCATTCTCCATCAACTGAGAACCGGAAATTTTCTTTTCGGCAATGGTCTTAGCCTCCAAAAAACGCATCTGGGCCGTGGAACATATCTTCATGGCATCTCCGGTTCGGTTTTACTGCAGAATCCTAAAAAAGTATCTGAATACCGCTCTGTTGCCCCACCAAGGGCTCACCGCCAGGAAACAGCAGGACACTCATCAAAGAGCTTCTGGGGCTCTTTCTTGAATTTATCCCAGAACGGGAAGGTTCGGCACTGGCTGGGCCTGTCTTGATAGATGGTACACGCACCGGCAATACGATCAAAAAAACAGCAGAAATGCTCGCCATTGATGAGGCGATCCTGCAGGGAAAAGCGGCCTTGCACCTGCCGGACATAGTGCCTGGCAAAGAGGGGCACCGTCATTTTACGGGCCTCTGCCATTGCCGCCAGCTCAACCCGGGAGATCCACACATACCCGGCGCTGCCCCGGCAACATCGGCCACCACATATTTTGCACTTATTGCCCTCAAAACAATAGGGAAAGTCGTCTCTGGTATCCATATTTTCTTATCGCCTCCGGGCGACATGCGCCTTTTTTGGGAGCGCTCTTGTGAAGGGGTGCGCCCCCCTGTTGTCTCCCCGACGCCAAGGAGAGACGGCCGTGGCATGGCGTCGGGACAAAGGCGGTCACAGCCGTCATGCTGCCTCATTTCAGCCGTTATCCTGGCCACTCCCTCCCATTTTTTTCAAGAGATCGGCAAAGGGGTTATGGGTGACGGCGGCCCCTTTTTCCGCATCCGCATCCGGGGCGCTCTGCCACTGGGCCTCCAGTTCGCGGGAGTGCTCATTATCGTGACAATAGATACACAACAGTTCCCAGTTGCTGCCGTCCGGGGGATTATTCAGATAATTATGATCCTTGTGGTGGACGGTGAGCTCATGCAGTTTTTTGCCGGCAAAATCACGGCCGCATTTTCCGCAAACCCACGGAAAGATCTTCAGGGCCTTTTTCCGGTAATCTTCTTTCATTTTTTTTCCCACCTTTAAAGAGATACGCTATAAAATCTAACCAGGCAGCCAGGCTTATGCCCCATCCGTGCCAATTTTCCCCAAAAACCTACTCGATTTTCCTGGGTTATCCCAGTGATTATATGTTCCCTTTAAGCCACCCACCAGAGCGGACTCCTTTTTTGAGCAGATCCCTGAAATCCCCTTGCCGCCCTGCCGCCTTTGACGGCAAAGGAGAGGGAACAAATGGCCAAAAGAACTTGTTTCCCTCTTTCCTATCAGTTATATAAGTGGCAGCAGTGCCCCCATAGCTCAGTGGATAGAGCATCGGATTCCTAATCCGTGTGCGCAAGTTCGATTCTTGCTGGGGGCACCATCCCATATTCCACCCTGTTCCATGAACAGCGGCCTCTGCTTCTTCCTGACAACACCTAGCGATACCGAGATCATTATTTTTTTGGTGGCGCCGCAATGGGGTGCAAAAAAAAACAGCCTTTTGCCCCCCCCCCAGCCAGACCCAGACCGCAGCCGACAAGAGCGCGACCCGGCCAGAAACCATTCCAGCCTTATCATAAAAAAGCCCTTGCATTCTGTTGACAAAATACGTGACAAAGTATACTTAATGCGTCAACTATTAAGGAGTCAACCATGAGCCATTGCCTTCAACACCATGAAGACCTTCCCCTCTCACGCCTTATTTATCACACCGCCCATGCCATGAAAATCTTTGCGGAAAAACTGCTCAAGCCCTATGATTTGACCATTGAGCAGCTCTACCCCCTGAAGATCCTGGCCCTGGAACCGGGGCTTAATCAACGCCAGATCTGTGAACAATGCGGCAAATCCGCCTCCAACCTGACCCGTATTCTGGATCGTCTTGAGAAAAAAAAGCTGCTAAAACGGCGCAGCGACCCCACAGACCGGCGCACCACCCAGATCTTCCTCACTCCCCAGGGCGAGACGCTGCTCAGTGAGGTGACCGGCATTCTCGACGGGCTCTCTGAGCGGTTCACCCAGGGCATCAGCACCAGTGACCAGCAGATCATAAAAAAATCACTCAACAAAATAGTTGAAAATATCGGCCTGCTAGAGCCAGAAGATCAATCACGCTAAACGAGAATCCATCATGCGCATCCCCCTTTATATCACCCTCGCCCTTCTCGCCCTTGGCGCCTCTGTTGCCGGCGCCCAAGAGGCACCGCCCGCCAAGGTGGTGGTCACCCACGTATCTAAAAAAGAGGTGGCCCAGAACCAGGCCATGATCGGCACCCTCTACTATGACCGGGTGAGCCGCATCTCCAGTGAACTGGCCGGACTGGTGGCCACGGTCCATGTGCGAGAGGGTGACCGCGTTGACCGCAACGCCGTGCTGGTTGAACTCAATACCGACATCCTGGACACGGAAATCAATCTCACCAGGACCCGTATTGCCCAGATCGGCCTGCGCCTGGAAAATGCCGAGAAAAACTTCCAGCGACTGGAAAGGCTCCATGCCCAGGAGGGGGTCAGTGAAAAGGATTACGAGGATTCCCTCTATGCCTATCAGGACCTGGTCAAAGAAAAACAGGCCCACCAGGACAGCCTGCAGAAGTTGTTGATCCAGAAGAAACGCAGCCGCATCACCGCCCCTTTTGCCGGCGTGATCCTGAGCAAGGAAGTGGATATAGGCGCCTGGGTGCAACAGGGCAAGGAGATCGTCAGCATCGCCTCCAGCCAGGATCTCTTTGTCCAGGTACCGGTGGCAGAAACCATGCTGCGCCATATCCGCATGAATGACCAGGTGCCGGTGCTCATAACCGCCTATGACCGTCAACTTTTCGGCACCATTCAGGCCCTGGCGCCCCTGGCGGATGCCAAAACCAAGAACGTCTTTCTGAAGATCCGCCTTCCCGCCCAGGATGATGTTGCCGTCAACATGTCAGCCATTGTCCACGTGGCCACCGGCGCCAAACAGAAGCTGGCCATTATCCCCCGTGATGCCCTGGTCAAGAACCAGGGAGAGGATTTCATCTACACCATCAAAGAGGGCAAGGCCGCCCTGCTGCCGGTGCACATTGTCGCCTTTCTCGGCCAGCAGGTGGGGGTGGATAGCCCCCATATCGTCCCGGGCATGGCGGTGGTCATTGAAGGCAATGAACGGCTGCGGCCGGACCAGGCGGTTGAGGTCATCGGAGAGAAATAATGGACATCATCAAAGCCTCCATAGAAAAACCCGTGGGCATTGCCGTGGCCGTCATCCTGGTGATGATGTTCGGGCTCATCGGCCTGAATAAACTGCCGGTGCAGCTCACCCCGGACGTGGAGACCCCCGAGATCACGGTGAACACCATCTGGCCCGGCGCCTCCCCCTACGAGATCGAAAAGGATATTATCGAAAAGCAGGAGGAGGTCTTGAAGGGCCTGCAGGGGCTCACCGAAATGGAGAGCGCCAGCTACAACAGCTATGGCGAGATCTCCCTCTCCTTTGCGCTGGGCACCAATATCGACGACGCCCTGCTACGCGTCTCCAACAAGATGAACGAGGTGTCCAACTATCCCGCCAATGCCAATAAGCCGGTGATTGAGGCAGCCGGGGCCAGCAGTTCGCCGGTGGTCTGGATGATGCTGAAGACCAAACCGGAGAATCCGCAGCACATCAATAAGTTCAAGACCTTTTTTGAAGACAGTGTCCGCCAGCACCTGGAAAGGGTCAAGGGCGTGGGCTCCCTCTTTGTCTTCGGCGGCACGGCAGACGAGCTGCAGATCACCCTGGATGCCGGAAAAATGGCCCGCCACCAGATCACCATCAACCAGGTGATTGGGGCGGTGGGACAGGCCAATTCCACCATCTCGGCCGGCACCCTGGGTATTGGCAAGATGAATTACCGCATCCGCACGGTAAGCCAGTTTCAATCGCCCCTGGAGGCCCTGAACGTTGTCCTCTTTGACGACGGCAGCAAGCGGGTCTATCTCCATGACGTAGCCCAGGTGGCCAAGGGCTATGCCAAAGAGGATGTCTCGGTACAGCATAGCGGCGACCAGGTCATTGTCTGCGGTATCCGCAAAGAACAGGGCGCCAATGTCCTGACCCTAACGGACAATCTCGAAAAAAAGGTCATGGAGCTTAACCAGGGTCTCCTGGCCGACCACGATCTCTATATCAAATGGGTCTACGATCAACGGCCTTACATCAACACCGCCATCAAGCTGGTGAAGCAGAACGTCCTGGTAGGCGGCGCCCTGGCTATCTGCGTGCTGCTCATCTTTCTGCGGAGTGTGCGGACCACCATTACCACGGCTGTTGCCATTCCCATCTCGGTGACCGGCACCTTTATCTTTCTGTGGATCATGGGCCGCAACCTCAACGTGGTTACCCTGGCCGGCATCTCCTTTGCCGTGGGTATGCTGGTGGATAATGCCATTGTGGTGCTGGAAAATATCGACCGCCACCGCAAGATGGGCAAGCCCGCCAAGGATGCCGCCCTGGAAGGCACCAGGGAGGTATGGGGGGCTATTCTGGCCTCCACCGCCACCACGGTGGCGGTCTTCCTGCCGGTCATCTTCATGCAGGAGGAGGCAGGCCAGCTCTTTCGCGATATCGCCATTGCCATTACCTCGGCCATCATGATCAGCCTCTTTGTGTCCATATCGGTGATCCCCTCGCTTTTCCACCTCTTTTACCGAGGTGAAAAAAAAGCCCCCAAAGAGGTAAAGGCAGACCGGTTCGGTGCCTTCTTTAGCCGCTGGTTCATGAAGCTCGCCAACTTCTGCCTGCGCAATACAGTCACCAGGCTGTCCACGGTGGTTCTGCTGACCACCCTGTCCATCACCCTCACCATCCTGCTCATGCCGCCCACGGAATATCTGCCCCAGGGCAACAGAAATCTTATCTTAAACATCCTCATGCCGCCGCCCGGCTATTCCGTGGAGAAGATGAAGGAGATGGGCCACTATATTCACAGCCAGGTAGAGCCGTACATGGAGGAAGACAACAAAGATGGCATTCCGCGGGTCCGGGATATCTTTTATGTGGGCGCCGACCGCATCAACCTTTTTGGCGGCATCTCCGCCCATGAAACCAGGGCCGGCGAGATGATCCCCCTCTTCCAGCGGATTATCGACTCCATCCCCGGCGTCTTCGGCATCAGCCTCCAGGCCGGCATCTTTGAAAGCGGCATCGGCGAGGGCAATAATATTGATATCAATATCTCCGGCCAGGATATTGACACCATGATCAAGGCCGGCCGCATTCTGTTCGGCACGGTGGGGCAGAAGATCCCCGGGGCCCAGGTCCGCCCCATCCCCTCCCTGGAGACGAGCTATCCTGAGGTCAAGATCATCCCCGACAAGGAGAGACTGGCCGCAAACGGTCTGAGTGAAGCAGATCTCGGCATCTATGTGGACGTGCTGATGGATGGCCGCAAGATCGATGAATACCGGCCTGAAGGCATCAAACAGGTGGATCTGGTGGTCAAGGGCAAAGACGCCGTCTTCACCAGCCCGGAGGCCATCCTGGAGAGCACCATTGTCAACGCCTTCGGTCAACTCATCCGTATCGGCGATGTGGCTGATCTTGAATATACCCAGGGCATGCCGCAGATCAACCACCTGGAGCGGCAGCGCACCATCACCCTGCAGGTCACGCCGCCCCGGGGCCTGGCCCTGCAGAGTGCCATGGAAACGGTGGAAAAGGATATTGTCGGCGCCCTCAAAGAAAGCGGCGCCCTGCAGGGAGTGGTTGTGGCGGTGGGCGGCAATGCCGACAAATTAACAGAGACGCGCCTGGCCCTGCAATGGAATCTGCTGCTGGCCCTGGTCATCACCTACCTGCTGATGTCCGCCCTTTTCGAGAATTTTCTCTACCCCCTCATCATCCTTTTTTCCGTGCCCCTGGCCGCGGCCGGCGGCTTTGTCGGCCTGAAGATGGTGGATTTCTTTATTGCGCCCCAGGGTTTTGATGTGGTGGCCATGCTCGGTTTCATCATTCTCATCGGTACGGTGGTCAACAATGCCATTCTCGTTGTCCACGTCTCCCTCAACAACGTGCGCTACTACAACATGCAGGGCGTGGCTGCCATTTCCGATGCCATCCAGACCCGTATCCGCCCCATCTTCATGAGTGCCACCACCAGTCTGCTGGGCATGCTGCCCCTGGTGCTGTCAACGGGCTCAGGCAGCGAGCTCTATCGGGGCCTAGGCAGTATCCTGCTGGGAGGGCTTGCCCTCTCCACCCTCTTCACCCTCTTTGTTATCCCCTCGCTGCTTGCCTTTGTTATCGGCATGGAAAGGAGTCGTCAATGAAAACCGCAAGCCTCTTCATCATCTTCATGATCATGGCCCTGCCCTGCCATGGCGTAAGCCTCGTTGAACTGCAGCAGAGCGCCATGGCCAACCGCAATATTATCGAGCAGTATGAGGCTGAACTGGACAAGAGCAGTCAGGATGTCACCATTGCCGGCAGCCGCTTTCTGCCCACTGTGGGCGCCTCCTACACCGTCAACTCCCTGAATGACAGCAACCGGCTGGGTGAGGTCCGGGAAAACTCGGTGGCCCAGGGCCTTATCACCTGGAACCTCTTTTCCGGCTTTTACGACTACTACAACCTGCGCTCGGCCCGCCTCCTGGAAAAGGCGCAGAACTATAAACTGCAGGCCATCAAGCAGGACATCCAGATGCGTGTTGCCCTGCGTTATGTTGATATCTTCAGCCGCCAAAGCAGCCTGCTGGTGGCCCGTGAGTCCCACGCCACCCTGCAAAGGCTCCATGAGGATGCCCGCAACCGCTACTCGGTGGGCCTTATTGAAAAAAACCAGCTGCTGCGCTTCCAGGTTGATCTGGATAATGCCGTTATCATGGTCAAAAAGGCAGAGGCCGAACTGGCCAAGAGCCTGCAGCGCCTCATCTTTGAGACCCAGCAGCAGCTCGTTCTGGCCGAGCTTGACTTTGCGGAGTTCGATCAGCTGCCGCACCTGGCCGATAAGACAAGCTACCAGGCAGACATGCTGGCCCAGCGCAGCGAGATCAAGACCCTTGAAGAACTGGCAAAAGCTGTTACCCTGGAGGTCAAGGCGGCCCAGGGCGAGCGCTATCCGCAACTTGATATCAGCGGCAGCTACCGAAAATATGAAGACGATTATATCAGCGGTGACGGCACCTATTACGATGAAGAGCTGCGCGCCCAGGCAGTGGTGAGCTTCACCCTCTTTGACGGCTTTGCCAGACAGGCCAAAATCAGCAGGGCCCGCAGTGAAAAAAAGAGTGTCAGCGCCCAGCTCCGGGAGTTAAAAAAGGGGCTGGAGACCGAATTGACCAATCTCTTTTTTGATTATGAGGTCAGCGTGGCCACTGCCGCCGTGGCCCAGACCAGTATTGACCAGGCCAAAGAGAACCTGCGCATCACCCGCCTGAAATATCAGGAGGGTCTTGAAAAAGAGTCGGACCTCCTGGATGCCATTGCCAACCTGGCAAGGGCCAAAAACAGCTACGTGGCAGCCCGCACCGAGGTTTTTGCAAATTATTTCAAGATAACCCGCGCTGTTGAAGAATTTTAGCACCTCCTTTTGTCTCAACCCCAACCCGAAATAGGCTGGAATGACCCTCTTTAAATCCCCCCTGGAACTCTATAAGCTTCTGCCCCAGACCAACTGCAGACAGTGCGGCCTGCCCTCCTGCCTGGCCTTTGCCGCCGCGGTCATCAAGGGCGACAAGCGCCTGGAGGCCTGCCCCCATCTGGCCCAAAATATTCTTGACACCAACCAAGGGAAGATGCCTTCCCGGGGGGGCCTGGAGCAGGAAGAGAATGAAGCCATGGCCATTTTGGAGGCCCAGGTGGCGAACCTCGATCTTGCCGAAGCAGCGCAGCGGTGCGGAGGGGTGCTGGAAAAGGACAAAATACGTATCAATTGCCTGGGCAATAAATTTGAGATCAACAGCAGGGGCAAGGTCACCTCCCTCTGCCACACCAACGCCTGGTTTACCGTGCCCCTGCTCAACTATCTCTTACGCGGCAAGGGGACAACGCCCACCGGCGACTGGGTATCCTTCCGCGACCTGCCTGGCGGCGGCGAATGGAATCCCCTTTATCTGCAGCGCTGCGAAAAACCCCTCAAGCACCTGGCAGACCGCCATCCCGAGCTCTTTGCCGATCTCATTGATATCTTCAGCGGCCAGCAACCTGCCCACCATTTTGATGCGGATATTGTGGTGCAGCTTTTTCCCTATCCCAAACTGCCCATCCTCATCTGTTACTGGCAGCCGGAAGAAGACCTGCCATCCAAACTGCAGATCCTGTATGACACAACTGCCGCAGCCAACCTGCCGATAGATTCCATGTACAGGTTAGGTGCAGGCCTGGCCTGCATGCTGGCAAAAATATCCCAGCGCCATATCCAGTAAGACAAACAAGCCAGAGAAAGGGTGACCGAGCCGCTACAGCTTCTTTGCGATGGCAAAATAAAAAGTAACGCCGTTATCCCCAATGGATTCGCTCCACACCTTGCCGGCATGCAGTTCAGCAATTTCCTTGACAATAGCAAGGCCCAGGCCACTGCCGGAGATACTCTGATTGCTCACCTCGCGGCTAAAGAGCTCAAAGACCTTCCGACACGCCTCGGGGGTGAGAGAGGCGCCATCATTATGCACGGAAAAGATGTGATAGTGGGGGTCATCCGCATAGGCTATTTCAATATTCCCCAGCCCCTCTCCGCCATACTTCAGGGCATTATCGATAAAATTCCTGAATACCCGCAAAAGGGCCAACCGGTCGGCAGATACCGCGGGCACATGTTCAGGCTCGCGCCACTGGATAGACCTCCGGGCCAGGGCCCGGAGGTGTTCCTGCCGTACCTGGGCAAAGATATCTTTGAGATCAATTACTTCCACATCAAGGGGCTGTTCTTTTGTTGAGATATAGGTATTAATCTGATCCACAAGCTTGCTGATCTGCTCTGCCGAACTCACAATCTGCCGGCAATATTGATTACCCTTGTCCCCCAGAAGATTGCCATATTTCCTCTCCAGCCTTTTACTCAGACCATGGATGGCTACTACGGGATTTTTCAGATCATGGGAGACGGAGTAGGCAAAGAATTTTATCTTTTGAAAACTATCCGCAATCTCCAGGTTGTGGGCCCTTCTTTCTGCCATCCGCCTCTTACCATGCCCAAAGGCCCCGGCCACCACCAACAGACCAAAAAGCCAGAAAAAACCATGGGTCAGGTAAATAACCCATAAGGACCTGGACTCCATGGCCAGGTAAGGGGTGAGGGAAACCGCAACCTCCACTCCACTCAGCGCCTCGCCCAGGGCTTCACCCTGGGCGGCATGGCATTTAAGACAGGATTCCTCCATGGCCAGCGGCCTGATGAGGCGAAACCAGGAATGGCCCCCCTCGTCAATCACCTCAACGTGTTCCGGAACACCCTGCTCAAACTTTTCACGGGCCCTTTGCGCCCATTCAGCCGGGCCATTATCTTTATCCACAGCCAAGAGATCAAGAGTCGTTATCCGGCACTTGACGCCATAGAGCTCCTCATATTTGTCCATGATCTGACGCATCATAGAGGCAGGATCAAGCATGGTGAACCGGACGCCCCTTTGCGTGATAATGTCCCGTTCCGGCACATGACTCAAGGCGGGATTTGGCTGGGTATCTTTGGTTAGGGGCACATAAACACGGCCATGACTGGTGGCCCAATGGCGGAAGGCCTGGTCCTTGTCAAAAACGGTGAGGGCCTCTTTGCGGGCCAGTTCCAAGGTCCGGCTCTTTTCAGTGGACACATAAAAATATCCGGACACCAGACAGAGGAACGTCCAGCCCACAACAGCCAGAACAGCCGCCCATAGCAAGGAATGGGGGTCTTCATCTTTTTTGGTGCCGATGTTCATGGGCAGAGAGTCTCCCCAAAAAAATATCATGAAAAAACAACATGCCCAGTGCTGAAAAAATCGTGCGGATTTCTCGCTTCAGGAGCCACTAAAAACCGTGCCATGGACTTTGTGAGAGCACCAAGAAGATCCTGTTGATCTCCTTGAAGAGAAACTCCCCTGGTCCAGGAAGCCCCCAATTCCCCAGACAAAAGGCTTATTGCCGCTTCCTGGTGACCTTGGTTATTTTTATGCTCCCCTGCAGTCAGGGCTGAGATCTTGACTTGCAACAGCAGATGGCAGCACTCAACCCTTCAGCAGTGCAGCGATCTCGCCCTCTTCAGGAAAACGGCTCAAGGACTTTTTGGAAAAGATGTTTTTCCCGTCAACATCCACCTCAAAAACACCACCAGAGCTGGCGATCAGTTCCACCTCAGCGCCAAAGAGGTCCCGCAGTTCGTCTTCCAAACTGGAAGCACGAGGTTTATAGTTTCATTTCGAACAATAGGTAATAACAACTTTCATGGGCTGCTTCTCCTTTATTTTTAAGGGGATAGGTAAAAAAAACAATCAGTTCCCTGCTTGCTGACCTTGTAAACCCTATGTTATTATTTTAATAAAGTACTTACAATCAGTAATAGGGTACCATCCCCTGAGTTGAGAAAAATAATGTTTTTCCTGGAGCAGAAAGGCGCTGCACAGAGCCTTCTCCATTTTGTTTACCCTTTTTGCAGAGGCCTCTTTAGCTCCTTTGTTGAAGTCCTGATTTTTTCCACCTCCTTCTTGCCCGTTTTTGGGGCCAGGCAAAGGTCCGCTCAAATCCAGAGGAGCCTGCTCAACAAATACCCCTGCCGGTCAAGATAAGGGCATTGCCATAAAAGAGCGGGGAAGATTTCTCCACCACTTACCCCCTTGACCAGGAAAAGAATCGTTGCCAAAAAAAGCGTTAAAACCCAGAAAAAAGCAGCGCCAGAGGGTTTAGATGGGCAAATTTCCTCCTTCATCTCATTTTAGTGAACTCTTTTTTTATTTTAGGTTATAGTGACATCTTTCCGATTCTTTTGGATATTATGCAAAAAAAATCTCGAACCAATCTCATAGTCGTGGCCAATGGCGCCTCAGAACCCCTGGCCCACAAGGTGGCTGATCTCCTTGATTGCTCTTTCCAGGCCATGGAGAAAAAAAAGTTCACCGATGGTGAGGTCTATCATGCCTTTCCCCGCGACATCACCGGTAAAGAAATGGTCATCATCGCCGCCACCCCTGATGACAGTGCCCTCCTGGAACTGATAGATCTCATTGACGGCTGTCATCACTATATGGCCCACAGCGTCAACGTGGTCATTCCCTATCTGGGCTATTCGACCATGGAGCAGGCCAAGCCTGGCATCCAGGAAATTCCCAAGGGTATTACCAGAACCAGACAGATCTTCCGGGCCAGGCCCCATTTTGCCGCCTTTGTCGATCTTCACTCAGAGGCGGTACTCAATGCCCACGGTGGAGAGATCCACACCCTCCACCTGCAGACCGATGCCCTGATAGTGGAGAAAATTCGTTCCCTACATATCGACGATTATGTCCTTGTTTCCCCTGATTATGGCCGTTCAAAATGGGTTGCCCGGCTGGCAGGCCAACTCGGGGTTGCCCATACTGCCGCGGATAAAGACCGCTATGCCATGGACAAAACCATGGTGGGCCAGGTAGCCAGCGTGGTGGAGGGGAAGACAGCCATTATCTGTGACGATATGATTCGCACCGGTGGTTCCATTATCCAGACGAGCCAGCGCTGCCGGGATGCCGGGGCCACCGATGTCATCCTCTTTGCCACCCATCTTGTCCTGGCGGGGGAAAGCCGGAAACGGCTGCAGGAAAGCGGCATAAAGAAAATAATCGGTGCTGACACCTTCCCAGGCCGTAAGAGTGACGACCTGCTTGACATCTATTCGGTGGCTCCCTTGCTGGCAAGGGCCATCAGCAAACAACTCAGGATCAGGGATTGATGACAAAAGAACAGACTCGAGAAAATCGCTTTTCCTGTCGCGGCAAGGCAAGTCTTTTTCTAAGCGATAGAAAGGGCCAGAACGCCATGACCAAACGGATCCACGGCCAACTTTTCGACATCTCCTGCCACGGGGCCAGCCTGGCCCTGGCACAAATCATCACGGAGCGTCGACATCTGGCCTATGCCCCCATGGAATCTGACCAGTTCAATCTGGCCATCGTCTTCTATCTCGATGATGAGGAGCTCATTCTGCCTGTCGAAACCAAATGGTTTAACAAAAAGATAAACGGGGAAGAGCTCCCTTTCCGCCTCGGCATGGAATTTGGCCGGCCGCTCAGCCCAGAGCAATTAACAAAAATCTGCACCTCTTAATGCGGCCAGGTCAAACCTGCGGCGACGTAAAAAAACGGAGGCGCAGGGCATTTGTTACCACCGACACAGAGCTGAGCGCCATGGCAGCCCCGGCAAGCATCGGATTCAAAGTGGGTCCACCGAAAATATACAAGACACCCGCTGCCACCGGAATACCTATAATATTATAGGCAAAGGCCCAGAAGAGATTCTGCTTGATATTGGTCATGGTGGCTCTGCTCAAGGCAAGGGCCGTGACCACGCCATCCAGATTGCCCTTCATCAACACCACATCCCCTGATTCAATGGCCACATCGATGCCAGTGCCCATGGCAATGCCCAGATCAGCGGTGGCCAGGGCCGGGGCATCATTGATGCCGTCACCCACCATGGCCACCACCCTCCCCTCCTCCTGAAGTCTTTTCACCTCCTGGGCCTTATGGTCGGGAAGCACCCCGGCAATGACCCGGTCAATGCCGGCTTCAGCGGCTATGGCCTGGGCTGTTTTCTCATTATCCCCGGTGAGCATCACCACCTCAAGGCCCATGGCCCGCAGTTTCCTGATGGTGGCCGGCGTCTCACTCTTGATATGGTCGGCAACCCCCACCAGGGCCTGCAGCTCGCCGTTTATGGAGAGGTAGAGGGCGGTTTTACCGGCAGCGGAGAGCTCTGCCGCCTGGGCGATGATCTCCACTGAGAGCCCCCCCACCTCTCTCTCCTGCATCAGGGTCACATTCCCCAGCAGCAGGGCGCAGCTCTGCTGCCCGCAGGAGACCTGCGCCTCAATACCCCGCCCCGGGACGGCCTGGAAAGCCAGAGGCGCGGAAAAGGGCAGCTGTTTTTGGCGCACATAATTGACCAGGGCCTCGGCCAGGGGATGTTCGGAGCTGCTTTCCGCCGAAGCCAAGAGGGCCAGGAGGGTCTCGCGATCAAATTGCCGGGAAAAGTGCAGGAAATCGGTGAGGGACGGCCTGCCATGGGTCAGGGTTCCGGTCTTATCAAAGATGATGGTTTGCACCTTCTGGGCCATCTCCAAAGCCCCGCCGTTTTTCACCAACACCCCGAGCTGAGCGCCGCGACCGGTACCCACCATGATTGAGGTAGGGGTTGCCAGACCCATGGCGCAGGGACAGGCAATGACAAGAACGGCAATGAAAATGCGCAGGGCAAAGGTGAAATCGGCCTGGCCCACGAAGTACCAGGAGAGGCCGGCCACCAGAGCAATGACCATGACCGTGGGCACAAAATAGAGGCTGATCCGATCAGCCAGATTGGCGATGGGCGCCTTGGAGCCCTGGGCATCCTCCACCAGCCGGATGATCCGGGCCACCATGGTCTCCTCACCCACCTTGTCGGCCACCACCGTAAGGGCACCATTCTTGTTCAAAGTACCCCCATAGAGCCGATCACCAGGCCCTTTCTTCAGGGCAATGCTTTCGCCGGTGAGCATGGACTCATCCACCGCTGATTCGCCGCTTTTCACCAACCCGTCCACGGCCACCCTGTCGCCGGGGCGGACCAGGATGTGGTCCCCTTTGACAATTTCCGCGGCCAGAATTTTTATCTGCTCACCATCCTTGAGCAGGGTGGCGGTGTCCGGAGTCAGCGCCATCAGTTTACTGATGGCATCAGAGGTTTTCAGCTTTGAGCGGGCCTCAAGATACTTGCCCAGGGAGACCAGGGCGATGAGCATGGCGGCCGACTCAAAATAGAGATCATGGGCCTTGTGGAACGGCTCAATGCCCATTCCTATTTCGATAAGATTCCAGGTGGAATAGATAAAGGCGGCGCCGGTGCCCAGGGCAATGAGGGAATCCATATTGGGAGCCCGGCGGAACAGGGCGGGAATGCCGATGAGATAAAAATTCCTGCCCAGCCAGAGCACCGGCACAACCAGGAGAAACTGGATAAGGGCATAGCGGAAGGGATGCTGCCCCGGCGTGACGGCCGCAGGCAGGGAGATGCCCACCATTTCGCTCATGGAAAAAACCATGACCAGCAGGGCCAGAAAAAGAGCGGGCCAGAGACGGCGGACCATTGCCCGTAATCTTTGCCGGTTCTCCTTCTGCTTTTCGGCAAAGGAGGAGCGCCCCTCCACCTGGCTGACGGTGGCACTGAACCCGAGCTCCTTGATGGTCTGGATAAGATCACGGACCCGAACCAGATCCGCCGCAAAGACCACCCTGGCCTTTTCAGTGGCCAGGTTCACGGAACAGACAGACACCCCGGGCAGACCACCCACCACCTTTTCTATCCGGCTTGAACAGGAGGCGCAGCTCATCCCTTGAATCTCAAGGACAACCTCCTGCCGCAGATCCCGACTCAAAACGAGCTCAAAGCCGAGCTCTTTCACCTGGTGGGCAAGGGCTTCCAGAGATAGGCGCGCCTCATCAAACTCGACATTCATGGTCTCCGAGGCCAGATTGACGGTACACTCTTCCACCCCATCCAGGCCGCCGACAACCTTTTCAATGCGGGCCGAACAAGAGGCGCAGTGCATGCCCCTGACCGGCAATGTCATTTTCTTCATATTGGCAGCACCCATAAAAAAACCTTGCTCCCAGGAGCATCTCCATTAAAGTTATAAAAGACAATAGTACCTGTCCAGCAGCACCCCATCTGCCTTGTCATCGGCCTGTTCGGGTGCAGACCACCCACTTCACAGGCCTCTTCCTGGCAGCTGGAGCAGTGCTGCACAGGTACAACTTGGTGGTTTTCGTCTGTTCCCGGCATTATTGTGGATAGTTACAAATAATGCGGCATCAGCGGCTCTTATGCCAGGCTACCTGCCTTTCTCAGACAAAAAAAGGAGTTATTCATGACAACGATAAAGATTAACGGCCTGAGATGTCAACATTGTGTTTCCTCGGTAACCAAGGCCCTTGAGGGTATCCAGGGCGTCTCAGACGTTTCTGTTGACCTTGAAAAATCAGCAGCAACCTACACGGCCGACCCTGGTGTCCATCCTGACACCATTAAGGAGGCCATCAGCAAAATAGGTTTTGAAGTGGTCTGAGCCGTGCGCTGCCATCCTCTGCCTCTCTTCATCTGGGGGGGGAGGATGGCCTGCGGGGCCATCACAGAACCCTGCTCCGCCTCTTTTAGACCACCCCTCTCGGAGTGGTGCCGGCTCAGGGCGTCCGATTTTTACGGATAAACTCCAGCAGGCTGGCAAAATTTTCCAGCACCAGCCGACTGGACTCCATGGACTCGATCCGCACCCCATACCTGTTCTGCACCGCCACCACAATCTCCACGGCATCAAGGGAATCTATCCCCAGGGCTGATTCGGGTCCAATCAGGGGCTGGGTCATTATCTCGGCAGGAGCATAGTCGCTATCCGGCAGCCGGCAGGTTTCTCTAATGAGGGCCAGAAGTTCCGACTCCAAGTGCTCTTCTTCTATAATCATCTTTTTATCTTGTTGTCCTTGGATATCAATCCTCAAAAATCAGGTCAGGCCATCACCATCTGGGCCGCGACATCTTCCAGGCCAGGCCAATAGAGCAGAGGAAGAAAAGCAGCAGGCGGAAAATACCGCTCTCCGGGCTCCACAGGGAATCATCGCGGATCAAGACATCGTGAAAGGCGGTAAGGCCCCAGTTAAGGGGAGAAAAAACCGAGAGCCGCTGCAGGGCCGCCGGCATGGCATAGACCGGCACCATGATGCCGCCCATGGCCGCAGAAATAACTATGGAGATGGAACCAAACATGGAGACCTGCTCATAGCTATTACAGACAACACCCAGCAGCAGACCGTAGCCGCAGGCGGCAAGACTGGCGGCGCAGACAATGAAAAGGACCTGGACCGGTGCCGCCTCTATTGAAAAGGCCGGCAGGCCAAGAAGAGGGAAAAACTGATTGCCGATGGCATAGATCAGCAGAAACTGCAGGAAACAGACCAGCAGGTAGGCGACAACCTTGCCACAAAGCAGCGCAACCGGGGAAAAGGGCATGCTCATGAAGCGCGTCCACACCCCGGATTGCCGTTCCCGCAGCAGGGCCCCTCCCAGGGGCAGTACCGTGAAAAAAATGCCGAAAAGCGCCCAGGCCGGCACATTCTGCTGCACCACACCGGGCTGCACCTCTGAGATGGCCTCCCCCTGCTCCCGGACCGCCAGCAGTTGCCGGTTGAGGCCGGCCAGCCCCAGTTCCTGCGCCGACAGATATGATGCAGGTATCCCTAAGGCGGTGAGCTTACGGGTCAGGTGGGCAGCCAGAAAGTCGATCTTCTCGGCCATTTCCACTTGGCCAAAGGCCATCTTCACCTTGCCCAGCACGCCGCTGCGGAAGGCGGGGAGCATGGCCGGATCAAAATAGACAGTGAGATGGGGCAGCGGGTCTGCCTCGTCTTCTGCGGCCAAGGATTGTCCCTCAAGGCTCTCTTCCAGGTTGGTGCGCAGTGCCTTACCTGTGCCGGCCGGCAGGATCAAGCAGGCCGTATAGGCGCCGTCTTGAACCGCAGACAAGGCCTCCTTTCTCCTCTGCGGCGGCCAGGAAAGGATTTCCAGAAAGGAATCCTCGGCCAGGGCCGCCTGGAAAGCGCGGCCCAGATCCCCCTGCTCTTCGTCGATGAAAAGCAGGCGGCTGCGCTGTTCACCGGTGAGCTCCATGACATTCTGCTGCACCAGGGTGATGATGAGCACCAGGACGGCGGGCATGAGAAAAAGCACCAGCATCCCCCCCAAATCGCGCCTGAGGAGGAGAAGTTCTTTAGCGGCAACCGTGCAAATCCTGTTCATAACCATTAATCCCGTAACTCTTTACCGGTGAGCAAGAAAAAGCATTCTTCCAGATTGCGGCACCCATGGTGGGCCATCAACCCTTGCGGCGTGTCCATGGCGAGTATTTTCCCCTGATCAATAATGGCCACCAGAGTGCAGAGCTGCTCAGCCTCTTCCATGTAATGGGTGGTATAGATAATGGTAAGCCCTTGGCCCACCAAGTGCTGGAGCTGGGTATGAATCAACTGCCTGGACTGGGCATCAATGCCCACCGTGGGTTCATCAAGAAAGAGAATCTCCGGCTCATGGAGCAGGCCCACCGCCAGATTGAGGCGTCTCTTCATGCCGCCGGAATAGGTGGCAACCAATTGATCAGCCCGGGGGACCAGGCCGGCCAAGTGGAGGCAGAAATCCACCCTCTCCTGCAGCTGCTTTCTCTTGACGCCATAGAGTCTGGCAAAAAAAAGTAAATTCTCCCGACCGGTGAGATGTTCATACAGGGCGATATCCTGGGGGACAAAACCAAGCAATTTCTTGACCGCCAGGGCCGCCGGGGACATCCGGCGCCCCAGGATCTCCATGGTGCCGCTATCTGCCCCGGTCAGACCGCAGAGCAGGGCCAGGGTTGTCGACTTGCCGGCGCCATTGGCCCCCAGCAGGCCAAAAAGTATGCCCTGGGGCACAACAAGGCTCATGCCGTTTACGGCCGGACTTTCCTGGCCGGCATAGGCCTTGACCAATCCCTCTATGGCAATGGCAGGGGGGCGGGTCATCTTGACTCCTCAACAAGTCCAAGAAGGGTGCCAAAGGCCTGCTCTTCCAGGGCGGCACATTCCATCATCAGAGCGGCCATGGCCTCATAGGTGTCACCCTCCAGGGCCCGGCCCTTGCAGATCCGGGCCGCCATGATGGCAAAATCGCGCCACCGATCGCCGATATGGCTGAATGCCAGGGCAGAGGCGGACAAGGGGGCAATATCAAGGAGATCGCCGCTCTGCTTGAGAAAATCAGCAAAGAGAAAGCGGAAGCCGCCACCGCCGGTGCCGATCTCCTCCTGCATCCGTACCAGATGGCCCAGGTGCAGATCCGCCCTTTGCCGCCCCAGGCGCTCTGGCCACTTGGCCAGGCGACCGGCCAGAAAACGAATGCCCCTGACCCCGATGAGGAAAAAGGGCTGCTTGAGCATGGTCCTGGAAACCACACCCAGACCGTCCATGATGCCCGCCCCCAGATCAGGCTCTGCGTCGCCCCCGGCAAGGACATACATCCTGCCCTTGGGGGCAAGGGCGCCGGCCGCAAATCGTGCCCGGACCAGATCCTCGGCAGGACAGGTGACGGTCATGGGGAAAACCGGGTCACTGATCAGGTAGTTATTGCCCTCTTTGCCATAGACCACAAGATTATGGCCGTTAAAATGAAAACGATAGGCCTTGGGGAAATAGGGCAGCCAATAGACACTGGTCTGCAAGCCCACCGGCATGCCCTGGGCCAGATAGTCGTCCAGAAGTGCCATTGCCGGTTGCGGTTTGCGGAAGGTGTGCTGCTTGAGGGTGAACCCGAGGTTGCTGGTGAGGCGTTTGAGGATATTGCCGGTGGCACAGCGATAGGTGGCCAGGGGCAGACCATTGATCCTGATAAAGGGGAAATAGCCGAAAAAGAGCCCGCCGCCGATGCCAAAGGCCATGGCCTCTGAAAGCTCTGCCCCGTGGTGACTGACCAGGGCGGCCGCCACGCCGCTTTCACAGTGGGCGGACTGTTTATGCTGAAAATCAAGGGCGCAGTCCATTATTCCTTTTTCTCATACACCGCGGCCAGGAAACGGCCCTGGCGCAGATCATCCACGTTGATTTTAAAAAGCCGGGCATAGCCGGTGAGCAGGTGGGCCGGCAATCTGGCAAAATGTCTTGGCTTCAGGTGTCTTTTAACGCGCCAGCAGGCAATGCCCATATACTTTGCCAGCAAAGCAGGATCCATCTGATTGGCGGCCATGTAGTAGAGCAGGACGCTGGCCTCACCGGCCACAACCCTGGCCCTGGCCGCGGCCACCTGGTTTTCAATAACCTCCCAGGCCTGGCGATTAACCACATCCACCGTCCCAGTCTCGGAGCTGGCCAGGCGTCGACACGGACCCTGGCCCTCCACCGCATACTGGATAAGAGGCATGCCCTCGGTTATGCCCTTTCTCTTGCCATCAGCCATCAGCGCCCTTCCTTTCCTTTTATATAACGCGCTCAATCATCTTGATCAGAACCCCTGCTTCGCGAAGATCAGACCACAGTAAGATGCATATAGCCACAGGAAAAACGACCGCTTTCCGGGACCATGCAGAGGATGGTCTCGCCCTTCTGCAGCCGGCCGGAATGGAGCAGCTCCTCGAGCATGATATAGATGGAGGCAGATCCCGTATTGCCCTTGGTGCTGAGGTTGGTGAACCAGCGGTCCATATCCAGAGCAAAATCCATGGCCTTAAAGGCATCCGCCACCCGCAGCCGGAAATAATCAGAGGAATAATGGGGCAGAAACCAGCTGATCGCCTCCGGCCTCAGGTCATATTTTTTGATCAGGGGGGCAAAGACACCCTGGGCAAGGAAGGGGACAATCTCCCTGTTGAGCAGCTTGGCATCCTGCTTCACCGGAAAGGCCTCGGCAGCCACGGCCGCCGCCAGGGAGCCAAAGTTTCGCCAGCCCTGCAGGGAGCCGTCTTCCTTTTTCACACAACCCGCATACATGCACGGTTCAAAACGATGGGCATGGCTGCTCATCTCAAGCCAATCCACCTGCAGGGCCAGGCGGTCCACAGGCCGCTCTGCCGTCACCAGGCAAGCCCCGGCCCCGTCGGAGAGCATCCAGCGCAGAAAATCGGCCTCAAAGCTGAGCTGCGGCCTCTTTTCCAGTTCAGCCGCCCGCTCACGGCCACTGGCGGCGCAGATTGCCGAGCTCATAAAGGAGGAGGCCAGCTCCGAACCAGTGGCAACCCCCTTGCCTGCCATCCCACTGGCAATGGCCATCACCACATATTTCAAAGAGGCCAGGCCGGAGAGACAGATGCCGCTGGTGGTGGTCACCTCCAGGGCCGGACAACCCAGTTCCCCGTGCACCATGGAGCCATGGGATGGCATAAGCTGATCCGGAGATGAAGTTCCGCAGCAGAGAAGGTCCAGATCGGCCAGGGCCTTGCCATCAGAAAGCGAGAGAGCACGGATAGCCTCGGCGGTGAGCTGGGCATTGGAATGGGTCATCGCCCCGGTCTGGGGATTCAGGGCATAATAGCGCTGCTTGATGCCGTTGTTGCGCAGAATGACCTTCCGGGTCCGCGACGGCAGATTGCCCACCATACCCAGCACCACTTCCATTTCTTCATTGCCCACCGGGGCATTGGGCAAGAAGCTGCTGATTTCAGAGATATAAACTTTTTTGTTCATTAGAGACGGGCACCGCTATGGCTCATCTTCAGGAGCGCGGCGTAGCGTTGGTAAAAATCTTTTTCCGCCAGGCGCGTTGGGGTCACGGCATTGGTCAAGGTGTAATAATCGAGATTGTGGATGGTGATATCCGCCTGCATATCAGCAAACAGCGCTGTTCCTGGCAGGGGAGTTAACACGGTAATCATGGGCAGGTCAACCTGATGATCACAAATATATCTCTCCAACCGGTCAAAATCACTCTGTTTATAAGAGGGGGAGATTATAAAATCACCTATTATGGTGATGCCGATATCATGGAGGATCCTGATCGCCTCGCTGTTGACGGCCACGGAACTAGCCTTGTTCATGGCGGACAGGGAGCTGTCATCAATCTCTTCAAAACCGACAATCACCGCCCGCAAGCCCGCTTCCCGCCAGGCAACCATCAATTCCGGATGCTTCACCACCGTGTCTGAACGGACATCGGCCAGGAACTGCTTCTGGAGGTCCGCCTCCTTCAGGGCCGCGCCTAACCGGGTGGCATGCTCGACATTGGCAAAGGTGTTGGCATCAAGCAGCCTGATCACCGGGATATCAGGCAACAAAGAGATATCACGGAGAACCGTATCAATGGAGTGGGAGAGATAGCGGCCATTGGTGAGACCCTTGATACAGCAGAAATGACAGCGGAAGGGACAGCCAAAGGCGGTAACCACAAAACCCATGTCCAGCTGCAGGGAGGTAAGGACATAGTGGTCGCGATAGCGCTGCACCAGCTCATAGGCCGGGGGCACGTCATCCACCAGATCAGCCATGGAGAAAGGACGAGGGCTGTAATGGGCCCTCTTTCCGGCTCCCACCTGGCAGATGCCGGGGATGGCGCCCCCCTCTTCTCCCTCTGCCAGGGCCATAATTAATTGCCGGAAACTGGCCTTGCCCAGGCCGATCACGATATAATCGATGGCGGGCAGGTGGAAAAAATCAGGGTCATTGCTGGCATGGATGCCGCCAACCACCACCCAGGCCGGGCAGCTCTCTTTCACCTGCCGGGCCAGGGCCACCATGGCATTGGCCTCACAGGTCATGCCGGTGATACCCACCAGATCCGGACCAAAGGCGGCCAGGGTGGCGGCCAGGCCGTCCGGCTCCACCTTCAGATCAAGGATCAGCACCTCATGATCCCGGAGGTTGCCGGCCAGCACCTCCAGGGCCAGGGGTTCGCCGCGGAAGATCGGTTTAAGGGAGTCGATGCCATACTCCTCTTCCGGGATGGAACGACCGCTGTTGGGGGGATTGATGAGTAAAATTTTCATTTTTTCAAAAAAAAGGTTGGTGTATGTGGTGGTTGGCGCGGGCTCTCAGCATGGCCATTTTTTTATTGCCAAAGAGGGCGCGGCAGCCAACCACAAAAACACTTTTTCAGGGATAGGCCGCAAACAAAATTGCAGCATTGATGCCGCCGAAACCGGAATTACAGGTCAAGATCGACGGCGACAGCAGGGGCTGACAGGCAGTGCCGGAGATGGGCACCTTATTGTCGCCACCAGCCCTGAAGCCGATGGTGGGCGGGATATGGCCGCTGGCCAGGCTGTCCAGGCAGAGCACCGACTCAATCACCCCCGCCCCCCCCAGGCAATGGCCCAGGGCCCCTTTTACCGAATGAACAGGGGGAGGCGACTGCCACTGATGGGCAAAGGCGGTGAGCTCCATGGCATCATTATAGAGGGTGCCGGTGCCGTGGGCATTGATGGCCCCCACCGGCAAGCCGCCCTGCCTGGTGGCCTGCTGCAGGGCGGCAATGAGGCCTGAGCCATAACGGCAGGGGGCGGTGATATGGGTGGCGTCACAGGCCGTGCCCCAACCCGCCAGCCGGGCCTGCACAGCCAGACCGAGCTCCCTGGCCCCCTCCAGGGTGGCCAAAAGGAGCCAGCCGCCGCCCTCCCCCAGGGAAAGGCCGTCCCGCTGGGCGTCAAAGGGGCGACAACCGCTGGCAGAGAGGGCCTGCAGGCTGGCAAAGCCGGCCAATACAAAACGGCTGACCAGATCAAGCCCCACCACCAGCACGGCCTGACATTCACCAGCCTCCAGACGCATGGCCGCCTGCATAATGGCCAGGGTGCCTGAGGCGCAGGCGGCAGAGACCGTTTCCACCTCCCCGGCCCAAGCCAGACGCTGACGCAACAGAGCGGCCAGATGCGGGGCCTGGGCCACCAAACCGGGCTCCTCGGCCAAGAGTTCATCAGGGGCCGCCTTGGTGGTGGCACAGATCACCGGTGTCCGGGCAGGGAGCTCAGGCACCGTGGCCAGCAGCGCATCCAGGAGGGCGGCCAGACGGCGGGGGCTCCCCAGTTCACCCTCCAGGGCGCAGAGCGCCACCGGCCAGGGGTCATGAAAGCCGGGGGGCTGGAGGGGCCGGAGACCGCAGCGGCCCTGACAGAGTCCCTGCCAGGTCTGCTGCCGATCTCCCAGGGCGGTGACGATCTGGCCGTGAGCGGCGATAATGGTCATGAGGCCATCTCCCCCACCAGCCAGCGTTCCCTGAAATCCTCAATCCAGGGGGGCGGTAGCAGCAGCAGATCACCCTGGTCATCGGTAAAGAGCTGAACCGTATAGCCGCTGGCGGCCCTGGTCATCCCGGCCTTCAGGATCTCATAGGAAAAATTGAGCCGCAGGGAGGCACACCAGTGCAGGGTGGTGATGATGGTGGTGGTCTCATCAAAGCGCAGGGGCAGATGGTAGTCAAAATGCATCTGGACAATGGGCGCCATGATCTTATGGTCCCGGAAGCCGGGGTACGGAAGTCCGAATGTATCGCCAAAGGCAATCCGACCATCCTCAAAATAGCTGGGATAGCGACCATGCCATACCATGCCTAAGGCGTCGACCTCCTCAAAACGAACCCGGCGCTGACAACGGGCAACAAGGGATGGCGGCCCGCCCTCTTCCTCAGCAAAATAATGGCGGGGAAAGCCCATCACTGCTCCTCCAAAAAGAGTCTGCCCGCGGCAACCTGCTCATCTTGACGGCTCAGGCTGAAGTCGGCCTGCCAGCCGTTATCCTGCGCGCGCAGCTGGCCCTGGACAGCAAGGAGCTGGTCCACACCCACCACCAGCCGGAACTTGGTGCGCTGACAGGCGCGGGTGAGCAGTTTTTTAGCCAGGGCCAGCTCGGCCAGCTGGCGCACCAGGGCCAGTTGCACGATGGCAGGCAGCACGGCCCGGTCCGGGAAATGGCCGGCAAAGGCCGGGAAATCAGGGGGAAAAGAGTAGCTGCCGGAAAAGCGCAGCCCTTCTGAAGTGGCTTCACACTCCCAGCTCAGCAAAGCGCGGCCCAGATCATCTGCCAGTCTCTGTTTGGTCATCTATTCACCTCGTCCCTCAGGGAGGGTCTGTAACGCCAACCCGAAACCGGTCCAGGGACTGGCATAGCGGGCCTCTTGCCACACCTTTCGGTCATATTCCACCTGCCACATTGTTGCAAGCCCCAGGGTGGCTTTTTTGCGCCAAGTGCCCTCATGCCTCTCATAACAGAAACGCAGGAGAAAGCGCCGGCTGCAGGGCAGCTCAGCCGGCTGGGCAACCAGGACCCGGAACAGGGCCTGGGAGAGGAGGCCGGGCAGAGACGACTCTTCAAAAGGCCCATAGGCCTTGAGCAGCCGATGGCGGCCGCTGCCGCTCACCCTGGCCGAAAGCAGGGTGACGCCGGTGGCATCGAGCAGGGCATAGGAAAAACCGTCCTGGCCGGGCCGCAGGGCCAGCAGGCCGGAAAAACGGGGTTCAGACCAGCGGCTGAGGCGGATATGATAGAGCGGCGCTTTTGCCGGCCGGATCTCCAGGCCGGTGGGCTGCAGGGGCAGTGTGCAGCCGCTCATCAGCAGGACGCCGAAGAAGAATAAAAGCCTTTTCATGACTGTTCTCCGGCCAGAATGGGAGTGACCAGCAGGGCGGTGGGCCAGGCGGCGCCGATGCCCACCAGCACCGTAATCCCCAGGGCATGGAGGGCGGGATGCGCGGCAAAGGCCAGGACCCCGAAACCGATCAGGGAGCTGCAGGCACAGATGGAGATGGCCTGCAGGGAGGCGATCTCCCGGCCGCGGTAGACCATGAAGATACCGTAATCGACACTGAGGCCGATGACCATGATGCCCATGAGCAGATGCATCATATTGAGTTCCCCGCCGCTGACCAGACTATAGATGGCCATGCTGGCCAGGGAGGAGCCCACCGGGGCCAGGGCGCCCACCACCGGCCGCACGCGGCGCAGGGCCAGGCTGACAATGAGGAGAATAATCAGCCCGGCTGCCAGAGAAAGGGTGAGGATATCCCGGCGCAGCAGCTGCTCCACCTGCTGCCGCCACTTATGGTTGGCCAGCAGATAGAGCCCCTCCTGCTGCTCACTGAAAGCCAGCAGCAGGTCATAGAGCCCCTCTTCCATGGTGACGGTGGTGACCACCAGGAACTCGCCATCCGCGCCCTTAGCCTGCGGCCCTGGCGCCCGGATCATATTGCGGGCCAGAGGGGCCAGGGGTCCAGCCAGAAGGTCGGCGGCTGTCAAGGGCGAAAAGGGGTGGTCCAGCCACTCAAAAAAGGGTTGAAACCCCTGGGGGTTGAAGCCCTGCTTCCGGGCTGCCTCGGCAAAGCGGTGGCGAAAATCAGGGCGCTGGTCCCAGAACTGCTGCCAGGCCTCAAAATGGGCCTGCTGGGTCAGCGGGCCGGGCAGAAGGGGTGCCAAAGATTGAAAACGGCTGACCTGCTGCTCCTGCAGAAAGGCGTACACAGCGGAATTCTTCTCCAGGGCCGCAGCCAGAGAGGGAGCACTGGCCACGACAAAGGCCTGATCGCCGGGCCGGCCCCAGGCCCGGTGGAACTGCTCCTCCTGGGCCAGCACCTCTTCGTCCGGGGCGTCGAGCACCCGTAAATCGCCGTTATAGTGGAGGGCGGGCCAGCTCACCCCCCCCAGCACCATGAGCAACAGCCAGCCCAGCAGCACCAGGGCCCTCTTCTTGCCGGCAGGCGGCTTCAGGCTCCACCCCCGGTCCAGGGGAGACGGATGACGGGGGGGGCGAACCAGAGGGATAATCACCCACGACATGGATACGGCCAGCACCACACCCACCAGGGCCAGCAGGGCCATCTGTTGATGGGAGGCCACCTTTGAGAAAAAAAGCACCACAAAGACACCGGAGGTGGTGAGGGTGGCCAAAAGCAGGGGCCGGCGCAGACCGGCCATCACCTGGGCCGTGCTCTGCTGCCGGCGCCTGAGGGCCAGATAGATGTGGACGCTGAAATCAACAGCAATGCCCAACAGCACAATGCCAAAGCCCAGGGCCAGGGCGCTGATGCGGCCAAAGACCAGATCCACCACCCCGACGGCAAAGGGGGCGGCAAGAAAGGGGATCCCCAGGACCACAAAAGCGCGGCCGTCACGTAAGCTCACCAGCAGCAGCAACAGAAGAAGGAGAGAGGCAATGGGTAACAGAATCCGCAGGTCCCGTTGAATGGCGCGGGCATTGGCCAGGGTATGGGGCAGGGAGCCGATAACACCGCCCACCACCTCTTCTGCCACCAGGGCCAGGGCGTCCTGCACCACCTTCTCCACCTGCAGGGCGGAGTTGGAATCGGTGAGGGAAGTGCGGCTCTCGGCCATGATCAGGCAGCTGCGGCGATCTGCGCTGATAAAAAAACCGTCCTGCACCACCATGGCATATTCCGCCTGGAGATGACGCAGTTTAGCCAGGGCCAGGCCGGCAGTTCCCAGGGGATCCTGCTGCACCTGCCTTTTCATGGCAATGCCGGCCGGGCTGTTTAAAAGATTAAAAGCCGCTGCCAGGTACTCAGCCAGGCCGCTGTTACTTGTCCTTTGGGCCAGGGCGGCAAGATCCTGCTTATCAAGAAGGGCGGGGATATGGGGCCATAATTTCCGGTAGAGACCAAACTCATAGCCCTGGGGCAGGCGATAGATCACCTCGGTAAAGGCGCCGCTGTCGGCAAAGGCCTCCCCCACCACCAGGGCACTTTGCTGCAGGCGCTGGAGCCGCTGGGCCGCGGTGAGCCCCTCCTCCTTGACGGTGAGGGTGAGAAAGACCCGGTCAATCAGCCCCAGGCGCTGCAAAAGGCGGAGATCACCCTGGACGGCCTCGCCGGGGAGGAGGTCCAGGGCATCATCATCAAGGGTTATGCCGGGTAGAAAAAAGAGCCCTGCCACCACAAGGCAAAAAAGAGCAGCAAGGGCCAGAAGCCGGGACCCCCTCATGGCTGCCCACAGCTTTCAAAGAGATGCGCAGGAAGGGGGCCGGGCTGGTAATCGCCGAAACGCAGCCGGGTCATATCGCCGCCGGGCTCAATGATCTCCACCATGGCGGGCCGCAGGGTCCGGGGATCAAAGGTGATCACCACCTGCTCAATGAATTGGGCCATCTCCCTCTCTTTGGGGGTGACCAGCAGAGTTGTGCTCGCCTTGAGGGCCAGATCATAGAGAGTGGCCAGCTTGGCGTAGCGGCCGTCCAGCCAGGTCCAGAGCTGCTGGGCAACCATGGCCATGACCGGATCGGCATCCAGGTCAAAGGTCTCCGGCGCCACCTGATCATTACAGCGCCTGCCCAGACGGCCATTAAAGATGAGCACCGAAGGGACCGGCTCCAGAAAGGCCCAGCGCAGCTGATCCGGACGACTGATGGCCAGTTCGCCCTTAAAGACCACCACCTGGTCAAAGAGCAAGAGGTGGCGCTCCTGTACAAAGGGCACGGAAAAGGAGGCCAGTCCCTCTGATTTTTCCTCAACCGCTTCGATAAAGTCCGCCAGGGGGTCGGCCATGACCGGCTGAGCCGCCAGTAGAAGCAGCAGGCCCAGACAAAGACCCCGCACCAGCACAGCCATATTTTCAGCTTGGAAACGCATCACCTTCCCACACCCTCAGATCACCTTCGGCCAGGATTTGGCCATGCTGCCGGATAACGCCATGGACAATCTTAATGGCGCCAAATTCAAAGGTCTGCTGCAGGTCAACGGAGATGGCTGCCTCCACCTCGGGCAACCCCAGACAATGCCAGCCATCCACTCCCACCAGAAAACCGACCTTGGCCCTGCTGCCGGCCAGGAAACCGTCATAGCCATTGATGGCGGCAATACCCTGGGCCGCCACTTCAATGAGATATTCACTCAACAGGCCCGGGTCATCGCTCAAAAACATGGAGTCTGCGGCCAGCCGCGCCTCCACCCTGCCGCTTAATTGCAGGGGGTCGCGCTCCACCAGGCGCTCAATGAGCCGCATGGCCAGGCGATGGGGAATAAGTCTCTCTGCCGCACAGGGCAGAGAGAGCGGTTGATCCTGCCTGATTTCCATAGCAAACCAGCCCTCCTGTACCAGAAAATTCCTTGCCAACACCTTGTTGCTGATCCCAAAAAGTCAGAGGAGTCAGCAACCCATCTACATATAGAGGCCGCCGTTGACACTGAGGACCTGGCCGGTGATGTAACCGGCAGCCGGGCTCAGCAGAAAATCTACCACCCCGGCCACTTCGGCCCGGGTCCCCAAGCGGTTCAGGGGAATCAGGGGCAACATGCGCTCTAAGGGCAGCTCCTTGATCATCTCGGTGTCGATAAGGCCGGGGGAAACCACATTGACCAGGATATTGCGGCGGGCCAGCTCCCGGGCCAGGGCCTTGGCCGCCCCGATAAGTCCGGCCTTGGCCGCCGAATAATTGACCTGCCCGGCCTGGCCGGTCTCTCCGGAGGTGGAGGCAATGGCCACAATCCGGCCCTGCCGCCTGGAGATCATGGCCTTACTCAGAAGACGACCCAGCACGAAAAAACTGTTGAGATTGACATCCATGACCTCATCCCACTCCCGGCGCTGCATCATGGGCAGCAACGTATCCCTGGTGATGCCGGCATTATGGATGAGGGCAAAGGGGGTCTCCGCGGCCAGCAGCGGCTCCAGGGCGGCGGTGGCCTCTTGATCGTCAGAGACATCAAAGGGCAGCAGCCGGCAGCGGCGGCCCAGGGCCTCGATCTCGGCCTGCACCCGGGCCGCTGCCTGGTGAGAGGCATGATAGTTGAGCCAGATATCATAGCCGCTTGCGGCCAGGCGGGTGGCTATGGCGGCGCCGATACCACGGCTGGCGCCGGTGACCAGGGCGATGGGAGATGGTTCTTGGGTCATAAACAACGCTCACTCACTGTTTTTTTTGGGGGCCAAAGGTGCAGCGGGCCCGGCCAAAGGGGGCTTCCGCCTGCCAGCTTCCCTGGCCGGAGCCGGCCGCCACCCTCTGGAGGGCGTGGGTCACGGAGAAACAAGGGGCCAGGGGGCCAGGCGGCAACAGGGGCAGATCCAGGGTGGCGGAAAAGGTCTCCTGGTGGCGCAGCAGCAGATGTTCCTCACCGCTATAAACCTCATCAACAACGATTTCACCCAGCAGGAGACCGGCCTGGTGGCCGCCGGCCAGCAGCCAGGCCACGGCCCCTCTCTGCGGCAGCCGCGGCTGGCCGCCAGCCAGCCGGCCGGCCGCTTCATCAAGGAGCGGGCAAGACTCCTCCACCCCCAGCACCACGGCATAGGACAATGCCCCGCCGGCCAAGGCGGTCTTGGCCTCAAGAAGGGCGGCCAGAAAGGGCCAGCCATTGAGGGTGATGGTCTGCGCCATGCCCTGCAGCTTAAAGAGGCGAGAGACATAGCCGGCCGCGGCATTATGAACGGCGTGGGAAAAGAGGGTGGGCGAGGCCTGGCCCTCGCCGTCATCAAAGAGGGTATCCAGAAAATCAAAATTGGTCTGCAGGGGGCCGGTGGTGGTGCCCAGATAGATCCCCACCTCAGCCGGCTGACAATGGTCCAGGATGGAGCTCTGCTCCAAGACGCCGTGCGCGGCCAGGGTGGCCAGCTGAATAAAGGGATCCGCCCGGCGCAGACCACGCAGGAGATGCGGCGCCCCGCTAAAATCAAGATCCGCCACCAGGGCCGAGGCCACTACAGACACTTCATTCATGGACCGCCTCCAGAATCAGACAGCCGTTGCCGCCGCCAAAGGCCAGGGACTGGGAGATACCATAGGGCCCGGTCAGCTCCGCCTCGGCATGTTCGGGCAACGGTTTATAGGGCAAGGCCGGATCAATATCAAGGCAGCGCACCGACCCCTTGACCCGCCCCTGCCTGAGGGCCGCCAGGGTGAAAACGGCCTCCAGGCCACCGGCTGCGCCCAGGGTGTGGCCGGTGAGGGGCTTGGTGGAGATAAGCGGCACCTGCTGCCGGCCAAAGACCGTGGCCAGCGCCGTGGTTTCGGCCAGATCATTGGCAGCGGTACCGGTGCCATGGCCGTTAATGAAACTGATGTCCTGGATAGTTTTCGCCGCCGTGGCCAGGGCCTTATTGATGGCAATAACCATGCCCACGCCCTGGGGATGGGGAGCAGTGGGATGATAGGCGTCTGAACCGGCGCCATAGCCCCGGACATAGCCGCAGAGGGGGGCGTTACGGCGGCGGGCCCCCTGCTCCTTTTCCAGACAGAGAATACCGGCCCCCTCCCCCAGATTCAGCCCCTTGCGGCTGACATCATAGGGGCGGCACGGCTGGGCATCCGCAAGCAGCAAGGAGGAAAAACCGTTACAGGTAATACGTGACATCCCATCCGCGCCGCCGGCCAGCACCAGATCACAGCGATCCGTCTCCAGCCACCCCTTGGCCAGGCCGATGGCATCGGTACCCGAGGCACAGGCATTGGTCACCACAGCCACCGGCCCCTGCAGCCCCAGCAGGGCCTGCACCGTGGCACTGATATTGGCATGGTAATAGGCCAGCACCGGGGCCAGATCCGGCCGTTTGCCCTGCCGCCAGGCAGCATAATAGGATTCGGCATTAAAGCCGCAGCCCACGGTGGTGCCGAGAGAAAATCCCACCCGTTTGTCCCGGATACCTTCGGGCTGCAGTCCGGCCTGGTCCAGGGCCTGGACAGCGGCCTCCAGGGCCAGCAATACGGTACGATGGACCGTATCCTCCGTGAGTCCCAGACCATTAGCGGCCAGTATCTGCCGGGCCCGGGGGCTTAAAGGGTCCTTACGGGCCATAAATACCGGAAAGGTGAAGGCGGTGTCAAACAGCCACTTAGGCACCGGGGCACAGCCGGGAGGGGTGCCGGCCACGGTCTGTTCATAGGCAGCCAGAGTAGCGCCTGCCGCCGAAATACAGCCCATGCCGGTGACCGCTATGGCAGGGGGGGCCATCATGCCTGCTGACGCTCCTTGATATAGTGCGCCAGGCTGTTGATATTGACAAAGGCGTCCTTGCCCTCGTCCATATTGGCAATGTGGACGTCAAAATGCTTCTGGATCAGCACCACCAGCTCCACGGCATCAAGGGAGTCGAGGCCGAGTCCCTCACCGAAAAGGGGGGTGTCATCGGCAATATCCTCGGCTTTTAAGCCCTGGATCTTCAGGTCATTGATAAAAATCTCTTTAAGTTTCTGTTTCAGTTCATCCATTGCTTGCTCTTCCTGTTTATAAATCAGCCTGCAGAAGTAAAGAAGAGGCGCGGCCTCTTCTCACCTTTTTTTCTTTATTGCTTCCAAAAATCGAAAAAATTATACCATTGATACGGGTATTGCTTGAGATATTTTTCCAGGGCCCGGGCAAAGCGTCGGGCACACGCCTGGGTCATGACCGAGCGCTCGTCCCGGCTCCGATATTCGGGAGAGAGGACATCCCAGATCTTCAGCTCATAACGCCGCCGGCCGGTCTTGGCGCTGAGCATGATCACCACCGGGGCCTGGGCGCAGGAGGCCAGGACATAGGCGGAATCAGGCAGACGCACCTCAGAGCCCAGAAATTGCACCCTGGAAAAAGAGCCCTTGATATAGCGATCCCCCATGATGGTCACCACCTCACCGCGGGCCAGGGCCGCCGCCGCCTCCACCATGCCGCCAAAAGGGCCTTCGGCATCAATAATGGCGAACTGCCGCTGCTTTCCCCCCACATCAAAATAATGTTTGGCCGCGGCCCCCTGATCATAGCGCATCAGGGCATGCACCGGCCTGGACAGCTTGCCCAGATGGGCCAGGGCCGTTTGCCAGTTCCCCACATGGGCGGTGATCAGCACCACGCCCTTGCCCCGGGCCAGCAGATCCTCCAGCACCTCATAGCCCGGCGTGGTGCCTGTCATGGCCGCCCTGCTCTTGATCCCCAACCAGCCGCGATCAACCAGAATCTGCCCAAAGGCGAGCAGGTTTTTATAACCGGCCAGAAAACGGCGGCCGCGGCCCTGTCCCGGAAAACGGCGCCCCAAATAGGGGGCCATCCGGCGATGAATGGCGCCACTGGTCACGGCATAGACAAAAACCACCGGCACCAGAAGCAGATACCCCCCCCGCTGGCCGCCCAGCAGCATGACCAGATAAAAAAAGGCGTGGCCCAGGGCCTCCAGGCGCTGGCCTATGGTGCGGCCCTTCATGGCTCTGCCGGCGATCCTTGCGGCCGCAGGCAATGGGTATAGCGGGCAACCAGATAGATAACAGCGGCGCCGAGCAGCCCCAGCAGCGGCCCCAGGACCAGAGAGCCCACCAGCCAGTCCAGCAGACGATAATGGCCCTCCAGCAGCCATTTCTCCCAGGTGAAATCAAGGAGAAACTCGCCGTGCCACAGAAAATATCCGGTCTGAATGCAGAGTACCGGCACCACCGGCGGCATGCAGAGATTACTGGCCGCCACCGCCACCACCTTGTTAAGGTGGAGGCGGTGGGCCACATAGATAACAGCCACGGTATGGCCGGCCAGGATGGGCAGGGCCCCCATGAAGATCCCGAGCCATACCGCCAGGGCCAGCCACAGGGGCGAGATATGCTCCTGACATATTTTCTTGAAGGCCTGCCACGGGTTGCCGATCACCACTTTCTGCACTTTCTGGGGGGCAGCCTTGGGTCCCGGCAACATCTGGCGGCAGGGCATGGGCAGCAGACGCCGCAGAACCAGACGGCTGTGGAGCAGGCTGAGGCGCAGATTATCCAGCCCCTTGTGAAAATGGCTGATCCGTTCATGGGGGGGCGGATAATGGACCGAGACATCCACAGAGGCCAGTCTGACCCCGGCCCAGCAGGCCCGCACCAGCACCTCCACCTCAAAATCATAACGCCTGCGTGACCAGGAAAAAAAGTGCAGCATGGCCACAGGATAGAGCCGGAAGCCGCTCTGGGTATCAGGGAGATCAGCGCCACACTCCAGGCGCACCCAGAAATTGGAAAAGGCGCGGCCGAAATGACTGGCGCCGGGCACCGTATCCTGCACCATCTGCCGGGCGCCGATCACCACCGCGGGCCAATGCTCCTCGGCCTTGGCCATGAGCAGGGGGAGATCCGCCGGGTCATGCTGGCCATCGGCATCCAGGGTGATGATCACCTCAAAGTCATGGGCTGCCGCAAAATCGGCCCCGGCCAGAATGGCTGCCCCCTTGCCCCGGTTGCGGGCAAAGCGCAGGGTGTGGCACGCAAGATGGCGCACCGCCTGCAGCCCCTCATCCGTGGAGCCGTCATCCACCACCAGCAGGGGCAGACCCGTGGCCAGGGCCTGCTCTGCCACCCGGGCCACACTGGCTCCGTGGTTATAAAGGGGAATGACAATGAGCGTTTTCATAAGGGCGTTGATGCCTTCAGCGGCTCCTTGCTACGGCGCAGGCCCCTGCCGAGCAGCAGATCCCAGAGCGGCCCGTCATGGCCCATGCTGTGCAGCAGACGGACCCGCGCCTCAGCCTCCTCGCAGGGATAGACCCATTCCTGGCGGCGGGCAAAGGCGGCCCGCAGGGCCTCGTCAATCTCCTGGCGCCGCACCTGGGGAGAGTAGTAAAAAACCGGCTCCACCAGGTTGTCCTGCTCGGTGATGAGGCCGTCCATGATGGCCCGTTCGCGCAGGGCCGTGCCCGGCAGGATGCGGATACCGGTAAAGGCAAAGATCACGGAACCGGCCAACTGACCAAGATTAGCAAGGCCCTCGGCCAGGGTGGCCGGGGACTCCTCCGGACCGCCGAACATGATGAAATGGGCACACGACAAGCCGGCCGCCACGGCCAGCCTGTTGGCATCCACCGCCTCAGCAAAGGTAAAGCCCTTGTGGAGCGCGGCCAGGGTGGTGTCGGTAGCCGCATCCGTTCCCATCTCCAGGGCCTGCAGCCCTGCCCTCTTTAAGAGGTGCAGGTCCGCGGCCTTGATATTCTGGGGCCGGAAATAGGCACACCAGGGCGTGGTGTTGCCCTTTTTGATCAGGGCCTCGGCCACCAGCCGGAAATGACCGCCATGGTCATTAAAGACACTGTCGGTAAAAAAGATGTAGCGCGCCCCATGCTCCCTGGTGAGACGATCCATATCATCAGCCACCTCATCCGGATCGCGGGTGCGCAGCCGCGTCCCCTCAATGGTGGGATACGAGCAATAGGTGCATTTCATGGGGCAGCCCCGCTTGGTCTGGATATTGAGCATGCCGCCGTGCCGGGTATAAAAATCACAGGCCTCCTGCTCGTAGCGGGGCCGGGGCCACTGGAAGGGGTCCTGGCCACCATAAAAGAGGCGCTGGGCAGGAGGTCGGCCCTGGGCAAGTTCAGCGGCCAGCCAGCTCAAGATTTTCTCCCCCTCCCCCACCACACCATAGTCAGCGGCAAAGAGCTCAAGGAGAACAGCGGGCATAATGGAAAAGCCTGGCCCGCCCAGAACCAGGGGCGCCTTGGTGGATCTCCTGATCAGCTCCAGGCAGGGCAGGATATCGGCCAGCAGGCCCTGGGGATTATTACTGTCCACGGTATCGAGATTACGGATGGAGACCCCCACCATGTCAAAACTCCTGCTGGTGAGCAGCTGCTCCAGACCAGCAAGGCCGCCATGGCTCAGCAGATCAAAATGGCGGGCCTCATGGCCGTCATCCCGCAAGACACCCAGCAGATGCGCCACTCCCAGGGGGTAGACGGGATAGGGAACCACCACTTGGTTGGCGGATATGAGGAGGCAGGAGAACATGGGAAGTGTTGGGGATAAAGGTTGCAGGCTCTCGCCCCTGAAGAGTCCGGGCCGGTCAAAGGATTTTTCAGCCGGACTCAGAAAAGATGGTGGCCACAGCCTACCAGCTCCGTCGGGCGCTGAGATGACGGGGGACATAGGAGCCGTCATCCATCTCCCGGCGCACCACATCGGCAAAAAGACGGCCCATGCGCAGGGACTGGGGCATTTCCTTGTAAAAATTATCCCAGGCATAGTGATACATCTCCTGCAACACCTCCGGGGTCATCAGCTTGGGCTGAAACACCACCTCGGCCGTGGTATAGCGCTGCCAATCCGAGTGGAGAATGCGGCCCTCCTTGGCATACTTCTCGGTCACCGGCGTATGCGGAAAAGGCGTAAGGATAGAGAATTCCGCCATATCCACGTCAATCTCCAGCAGAAAGTCCACCAGCCGCTTGATGTAATCGGCATCCTGATTATCGGTGCCCAGGAGCACGGCCGCCTCCACCCCGATGCCATGGTCCTTCAGCCGTTTCACCCGGTCGCGGATGAGGTCCGAGGTGTCGAATACGGCCTGATAGACATACCAGCACCCTGCCTCAGCCGCCTTTTTCAAGACAGCATCCTCATCCAGAATGGGATGGGAGATCCACTTCTTCTTCAGGGGCGTCATGGCCTCAAAGAGATCCATCACCCACTGGCGATCCTGGGCCAGGGAGTTGTCCACCAGAAAGAGGCGGTTGTTGTCAATGCCGGCCAGTTCCTCCACCACCTTGTCAATGGGACGGGGCCGGAACTGCCGGCCGCCCAGAAAGGCGGTGGCGCAGGGAAAACAGTTGAAGCGACAGCCGCGGGAGGTATGAACCAGATCCACCATCTTCACCCCACGGTAGGTATAGCGCTCTTCATTGAGGATTTCGCGGCGGGCCGGGCCCACCGAGGCAATGGGCGGAAAATCGTGGAAATAATCATACTTGGGCTGCAAGGTGCCGTTTTCCGCATCCTGCAGGACCTTGGCCAGCCGGCCATCCTCGGTCTCCCCCAGAAAGATGGCATCAGCCACCCCGGCCAGTTCCTCGGCATGCAGCATGGTGGCAATGCCGCCGATAATCACGGGCTTGCCCATGCTGCGGAACCTGGCAATAATCTCCTTGCCCCGGGGGATCTGGCAGGTGAGCATGATGGAGACCAGCACCACATCCACGGGTGCCGTGAAATCGATAGCATCGACATTCTCATCAATGAAGGTCAGGTCATACTCAGGGGGTACACAGGCCGCCACACATACCGGGCCATGGGGCGGCAGATGGAATTCGGTTTGTTCCGGGATCTTGTTCCACTTCGGGTACACCAGGGTTACAGCGCTCATAATGGATTCACGATGGTAAAATTAACAGTTAAGGCCAAAGCACCGTTTCGGCTCAAATCATCAAATTCGCAGGCCAGCATAAAATCGACTTCCCTGTTCTGCAGCCAGCGGCGGGCCTCTGTGACGGCCCGCTGCAGGGGCTCATCCTCGGCATAGAGGGCAAAAACGGGCCCCACCAGGCCATAGTGGTTGGCGGCCTCGGCCAGGGGGATATTGGCCAGGGTATAGCCAAAGAGCGCCGGGCTGGCCAGCTGCGGCTGGCTCTGCATGGTGGCGGCAAAGGCCGTATCCACCGCCAGAGAACCGTACCTGGTGGCGCCAATCAGCCCCACCCTGGTGCCCGCTTTATTGAAGCGGCGCTCTTTCTGCAGGAGGCCGGCCTGCTGCAGGAGGCGGCCCGCCTCCACAACCACTGCCCGGCTCAAGGGGGGCATCCGACCCCAGCGCCCGGGAATCTCCTGCACGATGGCGCGGATATCCTCACCCGGTTCGTCAAGGAGGGCATAGTGCCAGGAAGGAGCTGTCATCAAAAGCGTATCCCCACCAGCACTTTGCTGGAATTGAGGGGATCATTGGGATCACGCCGCCCGCCATTGGAGATGTGATGGTAGCGATACTCAACCAGCACATCATGTCCCTTGGCCTGCGGCAGACGCAAACCAAGACCCCATTGCCAGTTGCCGTTCCAGTGACTCCCCATGCCGTCCATCCTGGTGCCGCTATAAAGGGGGCCGCCACCCATAAAGCCGTAGGGCTCTATGGCGCCCAGGCCGGTGAGCCGATAACTCAGCAGAAAATTCACGCCCACCATGGGGCTTGCCGCCGGATCCACCACAAAATGGAGGGGCAGCTCCACAAGGAGGCTGTGGCGCCCCTGATACCAGGAACGCCCAAGCTCTGCGCTGCTGCCGAAATCATAGCGCCCCACCAGGTCCACCGTCTCCACCCACTGACGGGTCTCACCCAGATTGGTATGGGTGAAACCGTAGCCGGCCAAGAGGGCCCAGGATGCTGTCACATCCTGGCCAGCCGGCCTCTCCGCCGCCGCCAGGGGCACAGGGGCTGCCATGCACAGCAGCAAAAGGGTACGCGCCAGCCACGGCCACCTGGTGCCTTCCGGCCGCCTCAATCCTTTGCCTCTCCGGCCTTCAACCAGCATAAAGGGTCTTCGGCCAGGTAATCACCGGCCACCTGATAGGCGTGGCCGCGACAGCCGTAACAATTGGGCTTGAAAGCGCAGTGGGCACACTCGCCCTTGATGGTGTTTCTGATATTGCGCAGATCCTGGATCACCGTACTCTGGCGCAGCACCTCGGAGAGCGGCGTTTCCCTGATATTGCCGGTGGCCAGATTGATGCCGGGACAGGGATGGACATCACCGATGGAGGTAACGGTGCACGAATATTCATGACGGGCGCACTGGGAGGCCACCAGGGGCGGATGGGGGACCCAGACCCGGCCATACCTGTCGGCATCGATTTGGGCCAGCTTCTCAAAAAGCGCCTTGATCTTCAGGGGAGAGACCTCAAGCTCGGGGTGGTCTGTGGCCCTGCCCTGCATGGTCATGGTCTCGATATAGGGGATGATGCCCTGATCACGGGCCCAGCACCAGAGATCCACCAGTTCATCATAGTTTTGGCCACAGATAATGGTCTCAATGCCCAGGGTGTGGTCCGCATCGGGATACCCCGCCTTTTTCAGGTTGGCCAGGCCCTCTGCAATGGCAACAAAAGTGCCCTCCCGACCGGCAAGCAGATCCTGAATTGCCGGGGTCCGGCTGTTTTGCTTGACCACGACCCCCACGCCGCGCTCATAGAGCTTGCGGGCGGATTCCTCGCTCATCATGGTGCAGTTGGTGAAGACATCCGTTTCCACCTTCTTGCTGAGGATATAGTCGATCACCTCAAAGAGATGGGGATAGAGAAAGGGCTCGCCCCCGCCCAGAACAATGATCTTGCGGGCCCCCAGAGCCACGGCCTGATCCACCACCGAATAGATCTCCGCCAGGGAGAGCTCATCCGCCAGGGGGATGCCGGAGGAGGCGTAGCAGTAAATACAGCGCAGATTACAGCTGCGGGAGAGCTCCAGCTCAATGGAAAGCAGGCCTCCCCGCCCCCGGCTCCGGGAGATCTCGGCCGGGGTAAATTCCAGACCCCAATGTTCACTTAGACAAGACATAATTTTATCAGCTGGTTAGATTTAAGATGCAGGAGGATTGGTGGCAATTTCTCTTTCTTGAGACCAAAGGGATGAAGGAGTACACATTATTTGTGGAAATCCGTCAACCCTCCCTCCTTGATTTTCTACCGGTAATCAAAAAATTTACGCGGCTTGTGACCGCCGCCCTGTTCCATAGCCATGACCACTTCCTGGTGCGATTTGATGACAAGAGCGGGCCGGACCCGTAATTTCGCCTGCAGCAGATCCAGGACCTGCGCCGGACGCACCTCACCACCCACCACCACGGTGACCTCGTCGGCCAGATCAAAGCCGGCCCGCACCTCCACATAGGCGGCCTGGACGGCATGGATTTCCTGGAGGGCATGGAAAATCATCTCCGGGTAGAGGGTGGTGCCGCGATACTTGAGGCGCTGAGCCAGCCGCCCCTCAATAGGGCCGAGACGGGGGGTCTGCCAGCCACAGGGACAAGGGGCCTCATGGAGACGGGCCACATCCCCGGTCTGGAAACGCACCAGCGGCATGCCCTCCACCCCCAGAGGGGTGACCACCACCTCGCCGGGCTCACCCGCGGGCAGGAGCCGGCCCTCCTCATCAATAATCTCCACCAGCATCAACTCCGGGTGGACATGCCCGCCCCGGCGCTGGGCACATTCGCCAAAGGCGGTCTCCAGTTCCGTGGCGCCATAAGAAGAGCAGAGAGGCGCGCCCCAACTCTCGGTGAGTCTCTCCCCCAGGGGGGTGAGGCTGAAATCAGCACGCCTGGTGGGCTCGCCAATGGTAATGATGCCGGTGATCCCCGCCTGCCGGGGATGCATGCCGTTGGCTGCCCCCCACTGGGCCAGGTTGAGCAGAAAGGTGGGAACACCCACCAGAAACCTGGGCTGCAGGGTCTTAATCAGATGCCATTGCCTGGCCGGTTGTCCGGCGCCGCTGCGGATCACCGTGGCCCCCAGCCGCACCAGGCCGGAGTAATAGGCCAGGCCGGCAATAAAACAGCGATCCAGGGTGACGGTGAGCAGGACCCGGTCGCCACCCCGCACCCCGGCCCCGTAAAAGGCCATCATTTCATTATAGGCCAGCCGTTGCAGATCAAGATCGGTATAA
Organism: Desulfobulbaceae bacterium; assembly: GCA_024637145.1. Lineage (GTDB taxonomy): Bacteria > Desulfobacterota > Desulfobulbia > Desulfobulbales > SURF-16 > BM506. Next base: position 15,704 of record JAGXFQ010000031.1, on the reverse strand, counting down.
GGCACCACCACCGGCTCACCGGTGGTGCCGGAGGTGAGGGCGATATCCGCAAAGGAGCTCTGCTCTTCGCGGCTGAAGGAGGCAAAGCCCTCATCCAGATCCCGGCGGCTGGTAAGGGGCAGCCCGGCCAGCTCAGAAAGGGTGCGCAGCTCCTCAGGACGGAAACCAAGCTCTTTGAAACGCTGAGCATAAAAGGGCATTCGGCCCGCCTGCTGCAGATGGTCCTGCAGCAGGGCAAGCTGGACCTCTTCCCGGGCCGGCGCCTCAGCGCGGCGCAGGGCCTGGCCGTGGGCTAAGGTATATCTTTGTGTCATCTCATTCATAATTCAAGCGGATCGGGCCAATTCCTCAGCAATCATGGTGCGCACGGTGTCTCGCAGGGAAACCACCTGCTCCTGCACGGGCAGTCCCTGCTGGGGATAGAGCGGCGGCAGCAGGGTCAAGGTGACCCGGCCGGGTCGTAAAAAAATCTTGCCGGCGGGCAGCACCTGGCGCGTACCCTTGATGCAGACCGGCACAATGGGGGTGTTGCTGCGCACCGCCACCTCAAAGGCGCCGCGACGAAAACGACCCATCTTGCCGGTGCGGGTCCGGTGGCCCTCCGGCCACATGATCACGCAACAGCCTTGCCCCAGCAGCGCCTCCACGCCCCGGGCCACCTCAGGCCAGCCCTTGCGCACATCCACGTAGCCGGCCTGCCGCATAAAAAAGCTGTAGCCCGGAATCTTAAAGGGCCATGAGGTGACAAAGGCATTTTCCAGGGCCAGGGCCCCAAAGACAAAGGGATCAATGGCAGAGGTATGGTTGGGCACAAAAATAACCGGCACCGGCAGCTCCCCTCCCTTGTTTATCACCCGCACCGGCTGCCAAAAAGGAACCGCCACCACCAGCACCCAGCCATAAAAACGAATAAGATGGCGCAGGGTCGCAGCCGGAGTGCGCTGCCGGTTGCTAAGCTGATCAACCAGAAAAAGAAGGGGGCAGGCCACAACAGCCAGGGCCGTTACCAGGAGGAACAGCGGCCAATAATAGAGATTAAACCAGAACACCCCCATGCCTCACCTTCCCAGAACGCCCCTTCAGGCCTGTTTCGCCTTCAATTCAATAAGGAAGTTAAAGAGATCGTCCATGGTGCGGATGGAACGCAACTTCTCCTCGTCACTGAGCTTAAGACCAAAGGTTTTCTCCAACACCACCACCATGTCCACCGCATCAAGACTGTCCAGATCCAGGTCATCATAGAGGGTGGCCGCCGGCACCAGGGCGGCCGGATCGAGTTCAAACTCGGCCGCCAGCACCTCAACAACCTTGCGGCGCAGTTCATCATCAGACATCATCTTCAACTCTCCTTATAATAAAGGCGGCATTAACGCCACCCAGGGCAAAATTATTTTTGATCACTGTTTTGATGGCCTGGGGCCGCAGGTGCTGAACCAGGTCAACACAGTGGCAATCGGGATCAATATCCTCAAGATGCAAGGTGGGGACAAGCTCCTGGCGGAGCAGCATCTCCAGAAGGACAATGGTCTCCAGCCCCCCGGCCGCTCCCAGGGTATGGCCGAAATGGCCCTTTAAGGAACTCACCGCTACCGAGCCGCGCACGGCCTGGGCAATGGCCTGGGCCTCAGCCCGATCACCCTGCTCCGTGCCGGTGGCATGGGCATTGACATAATCGATGTCAGCGCTGCTCACCCCGGCCTCGGCCATGGCCCGGACCATGGCCCGGGCCATGCTGGTGCTATGGGGATGGGCAATATGTTCGCTATCATTGACGTGGCCGAAACCACAAATCTCGCCGTAGATGCGGGCCCCCCGCTGCCGGGCAGAGTCGAGACTCTCCAGCACCAGAATACCGCTGCCCGCCCCGCATACCACCCCGTCACGCTTGAGGTCAAAGGGAGAGGGGGTGGCCCCGGGTGTCTCATTCCGGCAGGAGGCGGCCCGCACCACGTCAAAGACCCCGGTCACCGAGGCGTGGGTCTCATCGGCCCCGCCGCAGAGCATGGCCTGCTGCCGGCCGCTCTGCACCAGCAGATAGCCCAGGCCCAAGGCCTGGGCCGCTGAGGTACAGGCACTGGTGGGGGCCCACTGTTCGCCGGTAATGCCCAGGGTCATGCAGACATTGGCACTGCAGCTATGGCCCATGATCTTGAAAAATTCCCCCGCCTTGATGGCCTCTATGGAGTTATCCAGCAGGTAATGGCCATAGAGGGCAGCAAGGGCCTCGGGGCTGCCGGTGGTGGAACCGATCACCGCCCCCACCTCGCCGCCGGTGAGAAAGGCCTCACTCAAACCGGCATCGGCTGCTGCTTCCTGGGCGGCCAGGGTGGCATAGAGGGCCACCGGCCCCATGGAGCGGCGCCGGGCCCGGGGTAATTTGTTTTTGGCGTCAAAGGGGGGGACCGGGGCGGCCAGCAGACTCTTCAGACCGCTGATCTGGCGCCACGCCTCCATGACCTTGACGGCGGAGCGTCCCTGCCAGACACCGTCCAGTAATTGTTGCACGCCAAGGCCATAGGGGGAGACCGCGCCCCGGCCCGTTATCACAACCCTGTTCATGGACATTGCCTCACCTCCTCCCACAGCCCTTCCAGACCGGTCATCTCCCCGGCAGTGACCAGAGCGCCCAGGGCGGCGCCCACCACACCGGTCATCAGGGTGGACTGGCCGCTGAGCCATAAGCCGGGCAACCTGGTGCGGACCCCGGGATTATACTGACCCAGACAATACATGGCCCCGTAGCAGCTGCCCTGGGGGGCGGAAAGTTCATCCCGAAACGTCAGGGGCGTGCCCACGGCCAGGGGTTCCATGGCGCCATAAGCAGCACCCCACGTGCGGGCCGCATGGTCGATCATCCGGGCAGCCACCTCTTCCTTAAAAGCGCCATAGGCGGCAGACCGGTTCCGGGGGGTGGAATCGTGGAAGCGGGCCATCTCTTGCCAATGAGCCGGGGCCAACAAGATAACACCTTCTCCCCCGGCAGACAATGATTGGCTGTCCCGGGCCCCTGGACTGGACATCATTAATTGCCGCTGCGCCGGGGAACACCCCATGAAATCATGAAACTCGGCAGGACCAGGGGGCAGGGAGTAATAATTTCGCCACTGCAGGGCCTCCTGCGCCGCGCCGGCCGGCAGCCGGCCGAACAGGGCATACATGGACATGGTATTCTCCAGTTCCCGCAACCTGGAGGTGTAGGCCGGCCGGAAAAAATCCCTGTTTACCAGATCGATCATGGCGGTGGGATGGCCGGTGAAAATGAGATCCGTGCCGGCAATGAACTCGCCGTCCACTAAAACCCCGCTAACCCGGCGACCATCATCCACAATGGCCTCCACCGCCGCGGACGTCCGCACTTCCGCGCCATAGCGGGCCAGAATTTTCAGATGGGCGTCCACAATGGCCTGGCCGCCGCCGGCCACGGTATAGGCCCCCATATAATAACTGTGGGCCACCATGGCATGGACATCAAGCCGCGCCCTGCTCACCGGCACGCCATAGAGAAAGGTGGGCAGGGCGAACACCGCCTGCAGTTCCTGATTGCTGGTAAGGGAGTCGAGAAAGGCGGCCAGGGGCAGGTGGCGGCTGGCCATGCCCTGCAGAAAAGGGGTGAGGGGCAGATCCAGATTATAGAAAGGGATCTGCGCGCAGATCTCCTGGATGACGGCAAAATAGCGGTCAATGGCCCCCTGCTCAGCGGGAAATTGTTCCTTCAGGTGGGCGGTCAAACGGGGGTAGGAGAAGGAGGCCTGCACCGGCTGGGCCCGGCCGTGGATCTGCAGATGATCATGGCCGTCTCTGGGAAAGGGGGTGATAGCAACCAGGGGTTCCACTCCCAGATAACGCCACAGTCGCCGGGTTATATCGCCTGGGCCCAGATTCCCGGTATAGTGAAATCCCACATCAAAGGGGATTTTCCGGCGCTTAAAGCGGTGCAGGGCCCCGCCGGCCAAGGGTTTCTTCTCCAGCACCAAAACCTGTCGACCGGCCTTGGCCAAGAGGGCAGCCACAGTGAGGCCGCTGATTCCTGATCCCACCACCACCGTCCTGCTCATGGCGCCACCCGCACAACAAGGGCGGCATTGACGCCGCCAAATCCCGAGGCATTGCAGAGCAGACGCCGGGGGTGCAGTTCCATGGTCTGGGGCGGGATACGCAGACCCCGGGCAGAGGCATCCGCCTCCTGAAAATTACTATGACCGGCCACAAAGCCGCCCTGGCTCATGAGCAGGCCATAGACCACCTGGGAGGCACCGGCCATCCAGAACTCGTGGCCGGTAAGGGCCTTGGTGGCGGCAATCACCGGACCGGCCTGGCCCTGATCCACCCCGAAGAGGTGGCGCAGGGCCAGGGCCTCTTTGGCATCCCCTACCTGGGTGGAGGTGGCATGGGCCATGACCAGATCAATATCAGCGGCAGCCAGATCAGCCTGCTGAAGGGCCATGGCCATGGCCCGACCGAGCCCTTCACCGCTGGGCACGGAGACATGATGGCCATCCGAGGTGGCGGCATAGGCTTCGATTTCAGCCAGGATAGGGGCGCCGCGCTGCAAGGCGCGCTGCTTTTCCTCCAGCACCAGGGCAGCGGCCCCGCCACTGGGGACAAGGCCGTCCCGCCCCGCATCAAAGGGGCGGGAGGCGGCAGCCGGCGTAGCCTCCCGCAGGGAAAAGGCGCCCAGACCATCAAAGCTGCACATGGACTGCCAGGAGATCTCCTGGGCCCCGCCGCAGATCATCCGGTCCTGCTTGCCGCTGCTGATCAACTCCGCAGCCTGGCCAATGGCCATGGCCCCGCTGGCACAGGCGCCGCTTACGGTCCAGGAAGAACCGTGGAGCTGCAGCTTGGTGGCCAGGTTAAGCGTGATAGTGCTGTTGAGGAGACGGAAGATCTGGCCGCTGCCGATGCCCCTGCTCTCCCCGGCCTCAGCCAGCATCCGGCACTGTTCCACACCGGTGACCACAGAGGAGTCATTACCAAAAAGAAGACCGCACCGCTCATCACCGGCCAGATCCTTTTCGGCCAGGCCGGCCTGGGCCAGGGCCTGCGCCACACTGGCCCAGGCCCACTGCCCGAACTCGGGCATATTCTTCCGATAGCGCCGCTCCAGGCCGCTGTTATCAAAACCGTGGATGACGCCGGAAAGAGCGCTGCGAAAGCCCCGCTCCTTACGCTCCGGCAGCAGAGCAATGCCGCTGCGGCCAAGCCGGAGACTCTCCTGCACCTGCTGACAATCCAGGCCGAGACAGGAGATAATGCCGAGGCCGGTGATGACCACCTGGCGATTTTCACACAGTTGTCTCATGCTCTCTGCAAAGCGCCCCTACGCACCATCGTCAAAACCATCCTTGATATCCTTCCAGAACTTCTTGAAACCATGCCTGGTTTTCTGCCAGGCGGACAAGGAACCCTCCTTGACCTCCCGGCCCACTTCTTTCCCGGCCTGCCTGGTCTGTCGGTAACCTTCCTTGACCTCACCCTTGATCTGCCGGCCCACCTGGCCGATCCTCTGGCCCACCGCCTCTTTTTCTTCCTCAGCCAGAACAAGGAGCGGGCAGTGCAGGAGCAGGATCAACAAACAAACGATAATTTTTTTATACATGGAAGGGGAGAGTGATGATGACTGTTGCATTACCTGCTTGTTTCAGGAACGGCTGAGACCCCAGAGAAATCCTCTCTCTCTCCAGGAAAACAGGGGCGCTTCATGCCCCTTAAAAGAGCCTGCCAATGCCTTTTTACGACACTTGACCATGGAAGAAGGCAAAAGGGAACTTCTACCTTTTTGTCAAATAATTGGCAACAGAAAGGTGCGACGATAAAAGGCGCTCGGCACAACTCCTCTTTTTTTTTGCAAAAAAATCGGCCGCCCTTGCCAGGGACCAGGATCTGGTCTTATAATCTGCCCTTAAAAAGAGCCGGACCCTTGGCTGAGGCGCCCATCACCATTGCTTTAATCACCTTCATATGGAGTACGTGAACATGACAAAGAAGACGCGGAAATTATGGTCCTGTTTTTTCCTTATCAGCTTAATAGGGGCATTTGGCCTGGGCACAAGCCAGGCCGGAGCCGAATCACCACATAAGACCATTACCGGCACAGTGGCCCAGGGCGGCTTCAACCGTTTTATCCTGCGCACCCCGGACGGGACAGAAACAACCTACAATACCGGCCGGGAAACGGTTTACCACCCTGCCGATTACCGGGAACAGGAAGGCGACAAGGTAAAAGTCACTTTTTACCCCAAAGAACATCGGGGCCGGACAATTCTGGCCGTCAGCAGGCTGGAGCTGATTACCGCCAATCCCAACGTCAAGAAGCTGAGCAACCCGGCCACCGGCACCATCACCGAGGTGGGCCGCCGCGCCTTCAACATCCATATCCCGGAGGTCAAAAAGGTCGTGAACTTTGAAAAGAAGAGGGGCATGAAGATACTCCCCACCGGCTGGAACCCGACAGTGGATGAAAAGGTCAAAATTTCCTACGAAAAGGTGCCGGCCAGGTTTGGGCGCGGCTATGTCTACATCATCAACACCTTTGAAAAGATTGAGTGATTGCCGCCGGCCAAGGAGGTCGCCAAAGGGCCTGCGGCTGCTTATTTATCCCGCAGCCGCTTATTGCTTCTGGCAAAGCTGATGAAGGAGAAGAAATTCCGGGCAAAGCGCCGCCAGCTCGACGGTGACTTCCACAGCATGGTGACATAGCCCCACAGCACCTTGGGCTGCTGAAAATGGCTCTTGTAAAAGAGGATGAACAGCTCCTCCAGCCGTTCCTTCTTCATCCCCGTGGGAATGAAGAGAAACTGCATGCAATCCATCTTCTCCCAATCTTCTTCAAAACTGCCCAGCTGGTGGATATTCTTATAGATGGGGGAACCGGGGAAGGGCGTGAATTTGGCCAGATTGAAGTCGTCAATGGGCAGGGAAAAAACGTAGTCCATGCTCTTTTTGATGCTCTCTTCGCTCTCCCCGGGCAAGCCCATCATCAACAGGCCCTTCACTCTGATCCCGGCCTTGTTGATGAGGCGGATCTTGTCGGCCAGCATGGTCAGGTCGGCGTTCTGGCGGTGCTGGGCCAGCAGGTTTTCGTCGCCGGTTTCAATGCCGAGGCTGATCATCCAGCAGCCCGCCCTCTTCATCAGCTGCAGCAGTTCAAAATCGATATGCTCGGCCCGCACCGCACAGTTGAAGGTCATCCCCAGAGGGGAGTCCATCATTTTCCGACAGAACTCCTCCACCCTCTCCCGGTTAAAGGTGAACTGGTCATCATAGAAGTTGATGTGACGGATGCCGAATTTTTCCTTGAGATAGGCCAGGTGCCGGTAGAGGTAGCCGGCCGAGTTGTAGCGGAAGCTGCGCCTGAACACCGAACGGTCGCAGTAGCTGCAGGCATAGGGGCAGCCCCGGCTGGAGATGCAGCTGGTGTTGGGCTCCTTGGGATAATTGAAGATGGGCAGCTGGTAGGCCTCCGGATAGTTGGCCAGCTTCTCATAGGCCGGAAAGGGCAGGAGGTCGAGATCAAGCGGCGGCCGCTTCTGGTCATTGAAGATCACCTGGCCGCTGTCATCCCGCCAGATAAGGCGCGCCACCTGGGCCCTGCTTTGGGCCGGGGTCACCAAAAACTCGTGCAGCGTCTCCTCCCCTTCTCCCACCACTACGAAATCCACGGCCGGATAATCGTGCAGGGCCTTCTCCTGCAGGGCCGAGACATGGACGCCGCCAAAGATGGTGCTGATGCCGGGCAGCACCTCCTTGGCCCGTGCGGCCAGCCGCACCCCGTCCAGAAAGCTGGAGGTGGTACAGGAAAAGGCAATATAGGCCGGCCTCTTTTCAAGGAGAAAGGCGTACATAAGTTGCTCTGCCTGGGCCGGCTGGGCATAGCAGTCAATGATGGCGGTCTCAAAACCCCGTTCATCCAGGTAGGCGGCAATGGAGGCCAGACCCAGGGGGGGCATGATATTGGTCATGCGGGAGATATCTCCCCCGGCCTGTTCCAGCTTATAGCCCAGGGGATGAACAAAGAGGATGTTTTTTGGGTTAGGGGAGGGCATAACAGAAGTCTCAACAAAAGAAGGATTGATAATGGCGGGCTGAAGATACCGCTGGGATTCAAGAGACGCTGCCATGAGCCGTTATTGGTCCCCGCCCGGGCACGGCCTGGAAAAATCGCCATCAGCGCCCATCTAGACGCTGTTCAAGAAGAGCGACCATACGCAGGCCCAGGGTATGACTGATATGATTGAGCATGGCCTCGGAGTCGCCGCCGAAATCGCCGGATGAGGCGGTATCGCGGCCATAGAGCCGGAGGGAGGGCCGCCTCTTGCCGGGCTCAAACAGCTCGATGACCCCGGCCACAGCGGCCTTGCCGGCCCCCATCCCGATGAGGTAGCGGGCCATCCGGCTGCCGGGGTTACACTCCACCAGGGCCCCCTTGAGGCGCAGCTCCCCGCCCTCCTCCAGCTCCAGGGCCTCCCTGACAGCGGCCTCAAAACTCTGCACATAGGGCTCATAGGAAAATTCATCCTGGATCGGGAGAAGGCGGTCTGAAAATTTCGACACAGTGGCGGCCTGGTAACCAGCCAGGTCGGCAGCGGGATCCTGCCACACATAGACGTCATCCTCAAGGACCATATCAGCTTTATAGGCCTTGGCATCAAAGGCGTGATCCGGAAAATCCCGCAGGGTCAGCACCTGTTCAGGCTCAGTGGAGAGGCGGCCGGAATGCACCCCGCCGCAGCCGCTCAGGGCAAGAACAAGAACAGCCGCTACCAGGACCAAGAGCTCAGGGCGTTTCATTTTTATCTCCTCATTTTTCCCGAAACCGGCTGCCCAAAAGAAGCCAGCCGCCCCCCAATTCCGCCCAAACCCACGAAAAAGAGTCGTAACATATTTGATAGGTCAAAGCAGTTCAAGCTTTTTCCAATCCAACCCCCCTGTTTCAGCCATACATTGCCACGGCTGTATCATATGCGCCCCTCCCCGCCACTCCCCGCCGCCCCCACCGCCGTCACTGCGAGGAGCGGAGCGACGCGGCAGTCCAGAGGTTTTTATCAGGTGCAAGATGCAAGGCCCAAGGTTCAAGGGAAAGACGGGGCAGATTGCGGGGCTGTGGCATCTACCGTGCCGGCGCATCTTTTCGCAACGACGCCCACCCCGCATTTCGACACGAGCAAGGCATCCTCTTGCGCCTCACTCCTGACGCCTAACACCTCACCACCTCCCCCGTCACTGCGAGGAGCAAAGCGACGCGGCAGTCCAGAGGTTTTAATTCAGTGCCAACCGCCATTTTCTGGATTGCCGCGCTTCGCTCGCAAAGACGGCACGTTACAGTATCACGCCCCCCTCGCAATAACGTACCCTGGCCTGTCGAAGGCCTGTCCTGAGCTTGTCGAAGGGCGCCCCCTAAAACCAGCCCCAAAACCAATCAATATCCCCTTGGCAGGCAACGGCATCTCCATTATCATGGCCTTCAGCCAAATCAGGGAGTTTGTGCACCACCCCACTAAACCTGGCCCGTTTCCGGCCTTACCCCTGCCGCCCCTTCCCCTTCTTCGAGGTCCTGTTGTGTCCAAAAAATCCGTTATCATCATGGGAGGCGGCATAGCGGGCCTCACCGCCGCTGCCCTGCTCAGCAAACGCGGCCACCCTGTCACCCTGCTGGAAAAAGAGGAGAAGACCGGGGGCTATGTCACGGGCTTTGAGCGGGACGGCTTTTATTTCGATGCCACCGGCGCCTTTCTGGCCCCGGCCAACCCAGGCAGTGCCTTTGACGCCATCCTGACCGAGCTGGGCATTAACCAGGAGCTTGATTTCCTGGCCCTGGCCCCCATCCGCCATATTTACCCCGGCCTTGAGCTCCAGCTTGATCAGGGCAACCAGGCCGCCCTCATGGAGACCCTGTCCCGCCATTTCCCGGAACAGGCCACAGGGCTTACCGCCTACAGCAGACTGTGCGCCCGGGCAGGCCGCCAATTCCTGGCCTTTACAGAGGCGCCCCCCTGGCGGAAGGCGCTCATGCCCATCTTCTACCCCACCCTGTTTCGCTGCGCCCGCCACTCCCACGCCACCATCCTGGACCGTTTTTTCAAGGGCCAGCCCGCCCTCATCCAGGCCCTCTCCGCCCTGCCCACCACCCTGCCCCCCAGCCGACTCTCCTTTCTCTTTGTGGCGCTGCTCCGGGCCAGAGAGCTCAAAGACGGCATCTTCTATCCCAGGGGCGGCATGCAGAAGGTCACGGAGCTGCTGCGCCGGGCCGTGGTCGATCATGGCGGCACCATCCGCACCCAAGAGAAGATCGGCGCCATCAGCAACAGTGCCGACAGGGTCGAGGCCGTTACCGGCCAGGCGGGCGCCCTCTACCAGGCAGACTGGTTCATCGGCGCCATGAACCCCTTCCACGGCCAGGCCATGTTGCAAGGCGGGGCCCGGCTCTACAGCAAGGTCTTTGACCTGAGCCGCTATACAATCTCCCCCTCGGCGCTGCTTTTTCATGTGGCCCTGCCCGCCCGCGCCCTTCCGACGGACTGGCCCCCCCTGCTCTGCCTGCATACCAGCGCCGATCCCGAAATCGAGGCCCAGGCCATTGCCCAGGGCATCTATAAAGACGGCCTGCACCTGGTCATCACCACCCCCTCCCTGCTCGACCCTGATCTGGCGCCCGAGGGCCATCACACCCTGAAGGTGCTGGTGCATGCCCCGGGGGCCTCGGTCTTTGCCGAGGAGTTTCCCGACCAGGCGAGCATCGACAAGGTGGAGCAGGATATCTTCGCCGTTATTAAAGAAAAAACAGGGGTAGATCTGGCGGCCCACAACCTCTTCACCAGGCAGACCACTCCCCAGGATCTTATGACCCGAACCGGCAATGAAGAGGGGGCCATGTACGGCCTTGATGCCGCCCTGGGCCAGGTGGGGGCCCGCCGGCCGCCCCTTACCACCAACCTTGCCAACCTTTTGTGGATCGGCCACTACAACCGCCCGGGCCACGGCATCGTGGCCAGCGCCCTGTCCGGCTCCCTGGCCGCGGATATGATCAGCAACGAAAAATAACCCCACAGGCCCAGATATTTTCAAAAACAGCAGGCCGCACGAGGAGATCGCCATAGAGGCCCTACGCCCCTCTCCCCCGCCACAGGCAGGGGCATTTCCCCGCCATAACCACCCGTCTTAACAGAATAAACCCCTTGTACTACTTCGTGAGGTCAGGTAGAGATAACTCCAAGGCCATGCTAGACAACAGGTGGAGATACTTTTTTTGAAAAACAGAGTACACAATTCAGAATGGGGTTTACCTCAAGATTACCCATGGAGATTCATGGGCAGAGGGCGCCAAGAACTACGACTGACAGAAAAAAGTATTGACCAGGACCACAAAGAGCCCCTCAATCTGTCAGAGACAATCAAGGGGGCTTTGTAAACCGCGGATGTCACGGGCCATGACATGGGTATATATTTCCGTGGTTTTCACGTCCGCATGGCCTAAGAGTTCCTGAAGTATCCGGATATTGACCCCGTTTTCCAGCATGTGGGTGGCGAAACTATGCCGTAAGGTATGACAACCGATCTTTTTATCGATCCCGGCCACTTGTGAGGCGCGTTTTACAGCTTTCTGCAGACCACTTTCCAGGACATGATGCCGCATGATCCTTTCTGATCGGGGATCTTTAGATCGTTGTTTAGATGGAAAAACCCACTGCCAGCCTGTTTCACGGCAAGCATTCCCATATTTACGGGAAAGCGCCTCAGGCATTAAAACCTCGCCAAAACCTTCCTCCAGGTCCTGGAGATGGAGACTTTTAGCGGCGTCAACATGGACCTGCAGTTCAGCGCGGATGTTCTGGGCCAAAATCGTGGTTCGATCTTTGCCACCCTTGCCGCCGCGAACAAAAATGAGGTTCTGGCCAAAGTCCACGTCCTGGATGCGTAGGCGGATGCATTCCATCAACCGCAGCCCACCGCCATAGATGATCCGCGCCATCAGCAGATGCCGCCCCTCCATGGCCGCCAAGAGACGTTGTACCTCAGACCGAACGAATAAGGTTAGATTGTGAGAGCGGAGCGAACCACAATCTGAACCGTTTGTTGAACAAGCCCGGCCACGGACAGGGCCGGTCGTCTCTATAGAAAATATCTTTTGGTCGTGTGGGGATGTGCTGGGCTGGTTGGGGCTCGATCTCTCCGGTTTCCGGAAAATTCCTTCTTGAGAGGTTGCTTCTCTGAAGAAATCGGCTTTCAGCAGGCAAAACAGGCTGTTTTTCGAGCGTAGAAATCCGTTGCCGCGGGCAGCGGATTTTTTTAACAAGTATATGCCTGCCTCAGGTTACATAATGATTCCTCCTGGGCCTGATCAGGGCAAGGAGTGGGCCGGGAGCCAGTCCGCCGGAATCTTTGTCTTGACGATTCTCATCACCGCCCCGCATGCCGGGCAGATAATCTTCGCCCGTTCCCTGATTTTCTTGATCATCCTGCAGGGATTAATGCGTAAAACCAGTTGCAGCAGTTTGATCAGTTTTTTGCTACATGGGTGGAGGAAACCGTAGCATCTGGTCCTGCGGAAGCCCTTCGGCAGGACGTGGAGCATCAGCAGGTAAAGAAAATACTCGCCGGCCACCGTTCTTGTCTGATACTTTTTCGTTTGGGAATCGAAATACCTGAAGGTGACCATGCCGTTTTCGTTTTTCAGGATATCTTTTTCCTGGATCACCCCCTTGTAGAGATACCTGCCCAGGTAGATCAGCGCTTTGTCGCCCCTGCCGACGTTTTTGCAATCCACCACCCATTTGCCGGGCGTGGTTGCCGGGATCGGCAGCTTGCCGGCGGTAAAGGCTTTCAGTATTTTTGCCCTGAAGACCTTGGCCAAGGCCTTGTGATTAAAGAGATACTTCCCCAACTTCATCCTCCATGTCTTGTCTTTCTGGTTGATGCTCGCCCCCGGCATCACCACGTGGACATGGGGGTGGAACTCAAGCCTTCTTGAGTGGGTGTGCAGCACTGCGGTGAACCCCGCCGCCCCGCGCATTTTTTTGTCGTTTGCGGTGAAGGTTTTCAGGAGTTCCTGGGTTGCATTGAAGAGTATGGCGTAGACCACCGACTGGTTCCGCCAGGCCAGGTCGTGCAACTGCTTTGGCAGCGTAAAGGTAATCAGGAAGTATTGGCCTGGAAGCTGTTTGTCCAGCTGGTTGTCGATCCATTGCTGACTTTCATGACTCTGACAATGGGGACAGTTCCGGTGGCCGCAGGAATGCGGCACATACGAATTCTCCCGGCACCGTTCGTTCGTGCAGTGGGCAATCATGTACGGACTGTGATGTTTACGGCACTGGGCCATCGCACGCAGCGCCTGTTTATGACTGGGCAGAGGATTGTATTGACGAGAGAAGCCTTCGGCAAATTCCTTGATGATCGAGGCGAGCAGAATCATTTCTCACCTCCCCAGGAAAATGTAACCGAGTCGATAATGGTGTTGATTTTTTTGCAGGCATTTTCATGGTTTATGGAAGTAAGATGGGTGTACCTGGCGGTGGTTAACAGACTGACATGCCCCAGAATGCCCTGTAATTCAATGAGATCAATGCCTTCATTGAGCAAATGGGTAGCGTAGCTGTGGCGGAGGGAATGGCAGGAAATCTTTTTATTGGGCCAGAGGCGGTCCACCACCTTGTGCATGGCAACCTGGATGCCGCCCCTTGCCAGAGGTTGATCAACCAGGTGGGCATTGTTCACGCCCCTCTTGCGGTTGGGAAAGACGAACAACGGATGTCTGCGGATCTGCCAGAACCGCCTTAATGTGTGGAGTGTTTTATGCGGCAGCGGGACGAATCTGTCCTTATTGCCTTTTGAATTACGGATATGCACCCGCATCTTGTCGGCATCAATGTCGTTGATTGTAAGATTTATGGCCTCGCTGAGTCTGAGCCCCATGCTGTAAGCGGTAAAGAAGAAAACCCTGTAATCAACGACCCTGGTTGCGGCAAGCAACTGATCGACCTGATCAACCGAAAGAATGTCGGGAATCCGCCTGACCTTTGGTTGTCTGACGAGCGGAATATGCTCCCATGTCTTTTGCAGAACGTGGGTGTAGAAGAACTGCAGGCCATAGAGATCGAGCTTGACCGTATTCCATGAATGCGACGCCAGAAGATCATGGAAATAATCGAGCAGCTGATCTTTGGAAAGATTGTTCAGCCGGCAGTCGAAGTAATTGCCAATACGCCTGATTGCCCGGGCGTAGGCATCGACTGTTTTTGGTTGATATCCCGCGAGTTTCAGGTGCTTGCAGTGCTTGACGTAAAGCTTGTTGAATTGGGGAATGCCTGGTAGTTTTGTGTTCATTGAGTCCTCCTGATTGTAAAGTGAATGGAAAGTTAAAACAGCACTTTACAACCGAATCCGTCCTTTCGGACAGGAGGCTCATTTTTTATAAACCAGCGATGCCATAAGCAACCTGGAAACACCCTTTTTCCGCGTAGCGGCTTCGTTCAACAATGCGTTCAACGCCGACCCGGGTAACGCACGATTTTTCGTCAGTTTAACAAAACCTTAGCCACGCTCCAAATTGGTAGCCAGCCCGTTGGCGGGCGGGTTAACTTGGACGTTATCTTAAAATTATTGAAATTAAAAATAACTTTGGAGCCCAAAATGAAAACAATCCCAGAACTACAACTTGGATTTCGTGATGCAGAAAGTTACAAAGTGAAAGAAAACAAAAACCTATTAAATGACATATTTTTAAGAACGTTTTCATTAGATCAACTTCTTGACAACAATAAATATTTCTTGATCGGTGAGAAAGGGACTGGAAAAACAGCCTTTGCTGTATATCTAGCTAATAATAATTACAAAAAAAACAATTCATCAATAAAATATATAAGAGAAACAGAATACAAGAAGTTTGTTGAGCTAAAAAAGAATAAACATCTCACATTATCTGACTACACAAACATATGGAAGGTGATTATATCACTTCTCATCTCTGAGTTTATTACAGAAAGAGAGCTAGACAAAGTATTAATTAAGAGATTTTCTAAATTTAATGCTCTCAAGAAGTCAATAGATGAGTTTTATTTAAATGCGTTCTCTCCAGAAATAATAAGTGCAATAAATTTTGCAGAGGAGTCAAGCTTAAGTGCTGGTATCATAAATAAACATTTTAGTATGAACGGATTAGAAAAGGAGAAAATTGAATTTTCAGAAGCACGCTTTCAAATAAATCTACTATATATTCAAAAAAGATTTGAGGAGGCTTTGTCCTCATTAAGTCTAAATGAAAGTTACACTTTATTTATCGATGGCATAGACATAAGACCATATGAAATAGATTACAATGATTACCTTGATTGTATTAAAGGTCTTGCTAATGCTATCTGGTCGTTAAATGTCGATTTCTTTGGCAATATAAAAGGGTCTAAGGGAAGGATAAAGGTCGTTTTACTCATCAGGCCGGATATTTTTGATACCCTTGGTCTTCAAAACCAAAATAGCAAAGTTAAGGATAATTCTGTAATTCTTGATTGGAGGACAACATATCAGAGTCATAGGAATTCTGATATATTCTTGTTGACAGATAAGCTTTTATCGGCTCCTCGCTGTTTCGAATGGGTAAGCCGGTTGGCAAAATATTATGGTCGTGACAAAATGTATAGTTTCTCGCTGCATGCTGACCTGAAGGTGGCGACGGTGATGAGGCGGCACTTATAACCGGCCTCGTCTCCGGC
>JAGXFQ010000030.1 GCA_024637145.1 Desulfobulbaceae bacterium | reverse complement strand
TTGTCGGTTTTTGTCGACAAATGCCATCATGCCAAGGAAGAGGAGTTCCTGTTCCCCGCATTGGAAGCTGCAGGCGTACCGCGTGAAGGTGGTCCGATAGGCGTTTTGATGGATGAGCACGAACAAGGCCGTAGACTGGTTGCAAGACTTGAAAAAGCTGTGATCAACTACACATCAGGAGATAAAACAGCCACAGCCAACGTTCAGGTAATCGTCGATGAATATGTAGCGCTGCTGACACAGCATATCGAAAAAGAGACCAATGTTCTTTTTGCAATGGCGGATGCCAAACTGGACACTGCTAAAGATAATGAACTTTTCGAGGCTTTCGAGCAACTCGAAGAAGAGCGCATCGGTCCGGGTAAACATGAGGAGTTTCATGCACTTTTACATCGATTGGCACATGAGTACTTGGGGTAGCTCGTGGAAAATGACAGGCAAAATAAATCGAGGTCGAGCATGCGCATTGTATACGTCCAACACCGAATTGGATATTTGAAACCAAAATTTAAGTGAAAGCGAGCAGCCATGCTGGAATTAAAAAATATTTCGTTCAGAACCCCGGAATCGGATGACGGCGCTCAAAGTCCATCCGGCCGGACCATTATCCATGATTTGAGTTTTACCTTTGAGTCCGGTGTATTTTGCGCCATTACCGGACCCAACGGGTCGGGCAAAACCACCCTGGCCAAGCTGATTATGGGGATCAATGAACTCACGTCCGGAAAAATAATTTTCAACGGGTCAGACATCAGCAAGCTTGCCATTCATGAACGATCCAACGTTGGCATTGTTTATGGATTTCAGCATCCGGCCCGCTTCAAGGGAACGACTTTTCGGGATCTGTTATCGATTGCCGCCGGGACTGATGACGAGGAAAAACTCGCTAAGATCATTTCCCGGGTGGGCGTCTGCTCTCTGGCTTTTCTGGACAAACGTGTGGACAGCAAACTGTCCGGCGGGGAAATCAAAAAAATCGAACTGGCCACGGTCATTGCGAAAAATCCAAAAGTGGCCATCTATGATGAACCGGACACCGGCATTGATCTCTGGACCATCGGTCCAATGGTGGAACTGCTCAAACGCGAACAGAAAGAAAACAAAACCACCACCATTGTGGTGAGTCACAACAAAGCATTTCTTGAAGCCGCTGATACGCTTTTGCTGATCAGAGACGGCAAAATCGGTTATTCCGGTGATCTGGCCGGCGCCGTGCCGATACTCGAGGATTTAAGTGTCTGTGCGTTCAATGAATTATGTCACGGAGAAGTTAATGCTCAATGCTATCGATAAACAGGTATTAAAGGAAGTCGCGGGCCTCGAAGGAATTCCCAAGGGCGCTTACAATATCCGGAAAAACGGCAAACTTCTGGGTCGCGAGGTCTCCGCCAATATCACTATCGAAACCAATGAAAAAGGCGATGGCATCATCATTGATATCAAGCCGGGCACGGTGAATGAGTCAGTTCATATTCCGGTTATTTTATCCCAGGCAGGTCTTCATGATACGGTCCACAATACCTTTATTGTCGGGGAAGGATCGGATGTGACCATTATTGCCGGATGCGGCATTCACTGTGGGGGCAAAGAATCCGAAGGCCATTCCGGCATTCATGAATTTCAGATCAAGGCCGGCGCAAAAGTCAAATATGTGGAAAAGCATATTGCCATTGGTGAAGGCACCGGCCGGCGTATTCTAAATCCCACCACAAAAGTGTTTATGGCGGAAAACGCCCAGGTGGAAATGGAACTGACCCAGTTGGGCGGGGTGGATGAAGCCAGGCGCTTCAATGAAGCTAAAATCGGCGCGGGCAGCGTGCTGCTCATCACCGAACGGGTGATGACCGACGGGAATCAGATGGCTGAATCCAGAAATGAAATCGAACTGGCCGGAACTGACAGCAAGACGAATATCGTTTCCCGTTCCGTTATAAAAGGCAATTCCTCCCAGGATTTTTACGTCAACCTGACGGCATCTGCCAGATGCTACGGTCATATTGAATGCGATGCCATCATTATGGACAACGGCAGAAACCAGACGGTCCCGGCCCTGCGCGCGCTGCACCCGGATGCCGAACTGACGCACGAAGCGTCTATCGGCAAAATCGCCAATGATCAGCTGATGAAGCTTATGAGCCTCGGACTTGATTATGATGCGGCGGTTAACCGGATTATACAGGGGTTTTTAAGATAGTAATAAAATATGAGTCTGGAATCCAATCAGCAGAATCATAAAAATTAGCACCCTGGCCAAGGAAATTTGAACAGGCACGCCCACGATAATCACGAAACCCATGGCGAAAACGATGATCATGGCGGCATGGCGATCATCAGAGTCATCATGCCAACACCCATGATGGAAGAACCTAGCTGGAGGTCCTTTTTGCCATGACGAAAAGCAAAAATTCACTCACAGTCATTCAACTCAATGATAGCCATGCCTATTTTGATTTGCACCAGGAGATGTTCTGGCAGGGTAATCAGGCAGTCTATCGTCCTGCGGGAGGATATGCCCGCATCGCCACCCTCGTAAAGCAAATCCGGGCTGCGAACCCGGAGCGTGTACTCTTTTGCGATTGCGGCGATACGCTCCACGGCACCTATCCCGTCCTGAAGACGCAGGGACAAGCATTGATCCCTGTCTTGAACTCATTGGGTCTTGATGCGATGACGGCCCATTGGGAATTTGCGTATGGTCCCGCGGCTTTCAAACAGCGCGCCGCGGAGCTCAGCTATCCGATGCTGGCGATCAATGTATACGATCAGGCGACAAAAGAGCGGTTTTTCCCACCGTACAGCGTCAAGGAGATCGGTGGCTGGCGGATTGGCATCGTGGGTGTTGCCTCCAACATTATAGACAAAACCATGCCGCCTTCCTTCAGCGCAGGAGTGGAGTTCACCCTTGGGCGAGAAGAGCTGCCGCCGATCATCGACGTTTTGCGCACCCAGGAGAAGGTGGAGCTGATCGTTCTCATTTCTCATCTCGGGTTTTCCCAGGATATGAAGCTGCTATCAGAGGTGGAGGGTATTGATGTCTGCCTGAGCGGCCACACCCATAACCGCCTGTATAAACCGGCACTCCAGGGGAAAACGCTGGTAATCCAGTCAGGTTGCCATGGTTCTTTTTTAGGCCGCCTGGATCTGGAAATTGATGGCGGCCGCGTCGTTGACTACCAACATCAACTGCTTGAGGTGGAAGCCAAGATAGCCCCCGATCCCGCAGTAGGTGACCTCATACGGCAAGCGCTCGCGCCTTATCAAGATGAACTCTCAACGGTTGTGGGCAAAACGGCGACGGCGCTCAACCGGGGTACTACGCTGGAAACGACGATGGATAATTTTCTGTTGCAGGCGTTGCAGGAAAGCACGGGTGCGCAATTGGCATTCTCGAATGGCTGGCGCTATGGCGCCCCGATCATTCCAGGGGAGGTCATCCTCAATGACCTCTACAATATCATTCCCATGAACCCGCCGATCTCAACAGTCGAGCTGACGGGCGAGGAAATTGTCGCGATGCTGGAGGAAAATCTGCAACGCACCTTTGCCCGCGATCCGTACGACCAGATGGGTGGTTACGTCAAACGCAGCCTTGGTCTCAACGCCTACATCAAGATCGAGAATCCTCCTGGCCAGCGCGTCCAGCAAGTGTTTGTCGGTGATGAAGAAATGCAACCCGGGCGCTATTACCCCACGGCTTTTGTTACCGAACAGGGCGTCGCGCCGAAGTACGGGCGCAATCGCCAACAGCACCCAGAGCGAAGCATAGAGGCGTTAAGAACATATCTAAGCAGACACCGCCCCCTGCGCGCAGAACTACGCGGCACGTTTGTCGCGGTATAAGGCCGTGGCGCGCTCGCACACGCGCCTGGAAAACGATGATTTTCCAAGGAAGATTCAATCTTATGGTCGACTGTCCTGATTGCCGGCAAGCACGCCTGAAACCAGGCAATCGACCCAATCGACACCCCCGCCCATGAAAAGGAGGCAAAATAATGAGCACGATTATGACGAAAGACGGTACGCGGATCTCTTATAAAGACTGGGGGAGCGGCCAGCCCGTGGTCTTCAGTCATGGCTGGCCGCTGAGCGCGGACGCCTGGGAAGACCAGATGCTGTTTCTGGCCGCCCGTGGATTCCGCTGTATAGCCCATGATCGCCGGGGCCACGGACGATCCAGTCAACCCTGGGATGGCAACGACATGGACACCTATGCCGCCGACCTTGCCGAACTCGTCACAGTACTCGACCTGAAAAAGGCGATTCATGTCGGCCACTCCACGGGCGGTGGCGAAGTGGCCCGCTATATCGGCCGCTTTGGGACAAAACGTGTGGCCAAGACCGTGCTGATCGGCTCGGTGACGCCCCTGATGCTGAAGACGACCGCAAACCCTGGCGGTCTGCCCATGGAGGAGTTCGACCAGATTCGGGCCGGCGTCCTTGCCGACCGCTCGCAGTTTTTCAAGGAGCTTGCCACGCCGTTTTATGGCGCCAACCGAAAGGGCGCCAAGGTTTCACAAGGTCTGCGGGATTCGTTCTGGCTCCAGGGGATGCAGGCTGGGTTCAAAGCTGTGGTCGATTGCATCAAGGAATTTTCCGAGACGGACTTTACGGATGATCTCAAGAAGTTCGACGTGCCGACACTGATCATGCATGGCGACGACGACCAGATCGTCCCCATCGCTGATTCGGCTTTGCTCTCGGCCAAGATCCTCAAGGGGTCGCAATTAAAAATCTATCCGGGAGCCCCGCACGGCCTCTGCTCGACCCTCAAAGACCGGGTCAACGAGGATCTGTTTGCTTTTTTTAAGATGTAGACGAGCAAGTGCCGTGATCTGTTTGCTTCATTTACATCGGGTAAAGCCAAAAAACAGGGGAAACATCATGGCCCCCTGTGTCAGGATACCTTTTGCCGGCATTTGCCTAAGAGGGATATGTGCCGCACAGCAAACCCCATTCCGAATATGGTTGTGTTTGTGCCGATGCTTGGCTGGGCACCTGCATTTCACAGGTTATAATCTGGCGCCCTGCTCAACAATTGGTTTACGCTTTGAAAGCGTTCTTCCACCTCTTGACGGTCCTCGTCTTCCGGCAACCCGTGGCGTGCCCCGCGGGCGATCATCCTGGCGTGCCGTAACAGCGCAGCGCGGTCCTCTGGTTGATGTACGGATGCCGCGACATCGGCAATCGTTTCAAGGAGACGGATGGTCACCGCAGCGCTGGCACGGCCATATTGCCGGATCTGGTTGAACGCCGCGTCCGTGACGTCCGGGAACGTGAAGACAGGCGTAATGAGCCGAAGCTGATCCTGACTGTCATGGCGATAAGGCGACGGCATGTTTCGTTGCGCCAGGCGGCACAGTGCCGACCCCAAGTGGTCCACACACGTCATCGCCGTGAACGGGTCATTCACCCCGGTGGAAAGGGCTCGTATCGCGATTTCGGCAAGCTGGTTGACGGCGAATTCAATGTCCTGACCGGGCGTTCTCTGGTTACCCAGGGCGAACGCGAAATTGATCTGTTGCACCAGCTGATCGGTAACCCTCTCTTCTGGCCAGACCTGCGCCAGCGGGCGGGAGGCAATGACATAATGGCCAGGTCGTCGCTCCAGTCGAATAATGACATCTTCCTGCATGGCCAATGCCATCAAAGCGTCCCCATCGACGAACTGTAGGTAGCCGTACCCGGTAGCCCCAATTAGACGCGCCTCCTGATCGAAAGTGTCGAGAAAGCCTGCGGCAGGTGGCTCCGCCGGAATCTCTGGCGCTCCCCGGCCGATGTTTTCCGGAAACAGTCGCTCTATTCCCTCAATCAACTCCTTTCCGACCCGCGCCACGATCTCGTTGGCCTGGATAGAAACGGACACGTGATGGATGAAGTAGATCAACACCCCCACGCTCATCACCGCGAGCACCACACCGAGGCTGACAGACAGGTGGGGGACGAAGACGACCTCCTCAGGATGGCGGATGGTGCGGAGGACGAGCAGGCAGTACAGGAAGGTAGCGACGAATGTGCCGAGTACCATTTGGGTCGTGGTGTCGCGCATGAAACTGCGGAGCAGACGGGGCCCGAACTGTGACGAGGCAAGCGACAGGGCGACCAGGGTCATGGAGAAGACCACCCCGGCGATGGTGATCATTGATCCGGCGATGGTCCCCAGCAAGGAACTCGCCCCCTCTGCTCCGCCGGTGAAACTCAAGCCCCAGTTAAGCGTCAACCAGTCCCTGGCCGGCTTATCCAGGGCGACGGTTACGAAAGCCAACACCATCGCCCCGCCGGCCATGACTGCCGGGAGAAACCAGAAACTGGAACGAACGCGGTCCCATGTTTTGAAAACCTTTACTCTCATGGCGATGCTACCTCATTCATTCGTATATTTTTACGAGGTCCAACATCTGAAAGCCGCGGCTGGCCACCAATGGGGGTGCTTTTTCGCCGCATTTTTTATCCTCAAAAGCCCTTTCTACTCTCCGGCACCCCCAGGGCCTTCAGGATCATTGCCAAGGGGCAGAACTTGCTGAATCCTGATTGCAGGAGGTTGGCGCCTACAAAGGCGGTGAAAAAGAGCCAATATTTATGGACGAAAAGGGGGCTGGCCTCAACTCCCAGGGTCAGGGAAATGAGGATGAAAAGGCCGGCAATGGCACGGACCCAGTCAGTAATAATCATGGCAATCTCCTTTGTTTAGATAATGGCGGTGAACCTTGCTGGCGTTTCTGGCAAGGCAATTGGGTCTGAGTGAAGGCGGAAAGAGTTAATTGTATCTTATCACAAAAAAGAGAGGGTATCTTTTTGCTGGGATAATTTTTATGTAGCCGGAATGTGTTTGGGGTCTTTTGTAGAAGTCGCTGCGGTTCGATAAGCTTCTGCGGGTGTTTGGCCGGGGGGACAGCTGAGGGCTTTTTTGGTGTTTTCGCCACCAGAGGAAGTCTCTCTAACACCCTTCGGGTATAAGAGCCTCTACGGTTCGCTGCGCTTCTTTAGTGTTTCGCCGCCGGCGCTGGCGAGGGCTTTTGGGGTGTTTTCGCCTCCAGAGGAAGCCTCTCTAACACCCTTCGGGTATAAGAGCCTCTACGGTTCGCTGCGCTTCTTTAGGTGTTTCACCGCCGGCGTTGGCGAGAACTTCTGGGGTGTTTTCGCCTCCAGAGGCTCTAAAAACTCCAACGCACCCCCCCATAGACATTGGTGTTATCTTGAAACTGGCCGAAGAAGGTGTGGTTGTCGGCGCCGAAGAAGATGTTGCCGCCGCCTTCCAGGAGCCATTGATCCGTGAGTTTGTACTGAACCTTGGGTCTGATATAGCCATCCTTATCCGTGGGCGAGTAGTAGGTGAACAGGGAGAGGATCAGGTTCTGGTTCATTAGTAATTTGGTGAGGCGCAGGGTGACCACCTGGCGATACTCGTCCTTGGCCGGGGTTCCCGGGCTGAGGGTTTCTTTATACTCCTCATAATCCATCAGCCATTCCAGGTATGCCTGGCCGGCAGCGGTGAAGTTGTGGCCGATCTCCCGTTCAAAGCCCAGGAGCAGACGGTATTCGCTGTTTCTGGTCAGGGGGTCGCGGCCATGGTCGGCCTGGCTGGAATGGTAGTAGCCGGTCTCGATATTGCCGATGCCGCCCCAGATGGGGTTGCGCAGGGAGGCCCCATAGATCTGGAGACGCGGATAGCGCAGCTGCATGGCAGGCACCACCATGCCCTCCGGGGTCTGCCAGAAGCCGTTATACCCATAAAGGGCCACCTCCATGGAGGAGATATGGCGGGAGAGGCGCACGGCATATTCGCTGTCCTGGCCGGCACTGTTTCGTTCTTCCAGGTCAAAGATAAAGTCGTTGCCGGCGGTCCGGCCCAGGACGCCGTTCCAGTAAGAGAGCCGTTCGCCGCTGATGTGGGCGGAACCCTCAAAGACCGGGATATAGACCAGGTCGATGTTGATCAGCTCAAAAAAAATACTGGACTTGAGGGCATTGCTTGGCGCCTTCAGATATTCGTCATCGCGGCCGATGAAAAAGGCTTGCCAGTCCTTGGCAAAGAAATCGTTGATAAAGAGGAGGTCGCCGGTGCCCCAGGTCAAGACCTGGCGGCCGATCTTCATGTCTATGTTGTGGGCAGGAAAGAAGAGCAGGTTGAGGTCCCGCAGCCGGCCGCTGACGCGGTCAACCACCCCGTCAGCCAGCAGGTCGCCCTTGGCCTTGAAGATGCCCCAGCCCAAATCCTTGCTCAGATGGAGTTGCAGCCGGGCCTCGGCCAGGGTGAGATCGTCCGCATAGTCGTCGTTCTGGGTGCGCAGGCCGGCCCTGGTCTCCACGAAGCCGGTGAGGTCCAGGCCGTAATCCGCATAGAGGCGCTCCCTGAGCTGGTCCATGGCCCCCTGAGCCGGCAGGGCCAGGAGGAGCAGCAGGCCGGGGAGAAGGAGCAGGTTTAAGCGCCGGGGCTTCATCATGGTTACTGGCGGGCCTCTCTGGGGGGACGCCGCAGGTAGCGCTCGGAAAAGAGATTGTCGTCCAGACCCAGGTTATATTTGACATTGCTGAACCGGGTTACGGTGCTGCCGCCTGCCTCCAGGTCGCTGATCCTTGATTTAAGCACCGTGGGGTAGCCTGCAATGGTCGCCACCTCCAGCACCTCCATGGTGCGGTAGAGGGCGCCGCTTTTGTCAAGGTACTCCGCCTTCATGGGCAGGAAGTTCTTCTTGTCGATCCAGACGGTGTAGGAGGCAAACTCGACGTCGGCCGGCTCCTTGGGGATGTTCTTGATGACATAGAAGGTGTCGTTCTCCTCAAGCAGCGCATGGTGGTCGGCATCCAGGTGGCGGCCGGAGAGATCCTCATGGAAAAAATGGGAGCCCATGAAGCTGGTGCGCTGGTCAGAAGCGGCAATACGCTTCACCAAATCGAGACTCGGCAGATACATCCAGCGATCATCATCCCGGTCCATATACTTATGGACCAGGAAGGTGGTTTTGCGGACATCGCTGGGCCGTTTGAAATAGACGAAGTAGAGCTGGTCGCCGCCCTCCTCAATATCCTTGCGGAGGATGGTGAAGAGGCGCTCCCTGGTGCGGCTCTGATTGTCGAGGATGGTCATGGCCACATCAGCGCGGCCGTCATCGCCGCTGTAATAGGCGACATTGTTGGCCTGGCTGATGATGTCATCAAGGTCCGGGGCCGCCAGGGCAGGGCCGGCCAGCAGGGCGCTCAGGAGCAGAAGAGGAAAGAGGTTCTTGGGGCGCATGGGAGTATCCTCCGTAAATCACGGTGTTTATGAGTTGGTCTTGCCAAAGAGCCAGCCCTGCATGATGGTGATCAGAGCGGGCAGGATAACCATGGTTGCCAGGCCGGAGATGGCCATGATGGAGGCCAGGAAGATGCCCACCGTCTTATAGGGCACCAGCGGCGCCAGCAGCAGGGGGGTAAAGCCCAGGGCAATGACGATGACGTTGCGGCTGATGGCCCGGCCCGGTTCCTCGAACATGGCTGTGATGGTCGCGTGCCAGGAGCCGGTTCTGGTAAAGATAGTCCGGGCGCGTTGCAGGAAATGGATGGCGAAATCCACGGCCAGCCCCAGGGTGAGCGACGATAGCACTGCCACCGGCATGTCATACTCCTTGCCGACAAAGCCGATAATGCCGTAGATCCAGGCAATGGTCATGGTCAGCGGCACCATGGCCAGCAGGCCCCAGGTGGGTGAGCGGAAGAGAATCATCATCATGACAAAGACGATGATAAAGCTCGACAGGAAGGCATCGCGCATGCCGGAAACCATTTTGTCCTGCCAGACCACATTAAGGTAGGTGAGTCCGGCCCACTTATGGCTGATCTGCACCGGTGGCGGGTGCCCTATCATGTAGATTCGCACCGCTCTGACCACGGCCTCCATGGCCTTGTTGTCGCCGTTTTGGAGCTGGACCCAGATATTTGCCTTCTGGTAGTCCGGAGTGACCAGATGATAGAGGTCGCCCGGCTTATGACTGTTTTGAAAGGAGATGAGAGACTGGGCCACCCCGCCGACGCTGTCGGGGATGGTGTAATGGCCTGGATCTGCTTCAAAGAGCTCCTTGTGAATCTTTTTGGTCAGATCGGCTATGGAGCTGCTCTTGCCCACCAGGCCGCTGTTGAGGAGGTGCGCCTGGAGCCCTTCGATATAACGGAGGACGTCGGGCCTTTTGAAAATCTGGCTGCGGTTGCGTAGAATGTCGATCTGGGCAAGGAGATCGGCCCACACCTCATAGGAGGGGTCATCGGCTACGGCCTGGCTCTCCAGCAGGTCTGCCTCCAGAAGGGCGAGCATGGCCTCGGTGGAGCCCTGCTGGGCCGTTCTGGTTAAAATGGCCAGGGCCTTGGCCACCACGGCCTTGCTGGTGGCATCCAGGGCCTGGTCCCTGAAGAGAATGGCCAGCTCCTGTTGGGCCTGGGCCGGCGAAAGCGGTGCCAGCTTTGATTCCAGGATCAGGTAGGCCTCATAGGTGCCGCTGAAATGGTTGTTGAGCACGCGGTCAGCCACCCGGATCTGGTGGTTCTTGGTGAACCAGTTCACCGGGTTGTCGTTCACCTGGATCTTGCTGATTCCGTACAAGGCCACCAGGGTGAGCAGCAGGCAGACGCTGATGATGATCTTGGGCCAGCGGTGGACAAAAATGCCTAAGGGGCGGAGGGCGCGGGCCAGAGCCGTATTGTTGACGGCAAGGTCGCTCTTCTCTTTGACCCCGAAATTGCGCAGGCTCGATTCCGGCATCAGCATGATATAGGCCGGGATGAAAAGGATGGTGGTGAGCCAGGCGATCATGATGCCGATGGCCACAAAGATACCAAAGGCCTGCACCGGCGGAATGGGGGTGAAGGCCAGGGAGGCGAAACCGGCCGCCGAGGTGAGCGAGGTGTAGAGCATGGGGGTGAAGAGTTGGCTCATCACATGCTCCAGGGTCTTGCGCCGCTCCCCTATCTTTTTATATTCATCAAAGAATTCGCTCATGATATGGATGGAATCCACCACGGCAATGGGCATGAGAAAGATGGGGATCATGGAGCTCATGATGTGCAGGGTATGGCCCGTGCCGATGAGCAGGCCCATGGTGGAAATCACGGTCACCATGGCAACGATCATGGGGGAGATGATGAGACGGAACTGTCGGAAAAAATAGAGCATGAGCAGGAAGATGACCAGCATGGCCAGGGGGGCGGAGATGGCCATCTGGATGAACATCTCATTGCCAAAGGTGTCTTCTGCCACGGGCAGGCCGGTGATGAAGAATTTGTCACCGTTGGTGTTGAAGGTGGCGATTTTTTCTTCAAGTTGCTGGCTCAGGGTATGGGCGAATTTTTTTGAGGTGATGGGCAGATAGATACCCACGGCCTTGCCGTCTTCAGCCACCAGGGTGCCCTTGAGAAGGGGGTTGTCCATGGCCAGATCGCGGATCCGCAGGGCCTCTTCCTGGCTGGTGGGCGGTGCGGCCATGAGCCAGTCAAAGCTCACCTGCCCCGGGCCGGCCTGGGTAATGGCATCAACCGTGGAAGGGGCGATGATATCCCGGGCAACCACCTTGTAGTCGGGGTTGTCCGGGTCAGAGAGGCTGGCGGCAAATTCCGTGAGGGCAAAGACATGGCCCAGGGTCTCGGGGTTGAAGACGCCGTGCTCATGCTTTTCATTGACCACCCCGACAATAAGGAGGTCATGGAGGGCAAATTCCTTTTTGGTATTGGTGTGAAAGAGTCGGACCGCTTCATCCTCGGCGAGCATGTTTTCCGGATCAGTGTCAACATGGACCTGGGGGATGAAGGCGGCCAGGGCCAGGGTAAAGAGCACCATGAGGGTGGTGATCAGTTTTGGTCTCAAGATGGAGGTCTGGACGAGTCTGCTGCCATGGTTCATGATTGCTCTTCCTGGAATCGGCTGGGCCGGCAAATAGGGGGGGGAGGCAAGCTCGGGGAGACGCGTCCCGGAAGGGGAGGCGGTATGGCGGTTGTCAACAGGGCCTATGAGGCATGACAAGGCCGCTCTCTTGTACTCTTTTAGGCGGGAACGCGCTCCTCACAGTAGAGTTTATGCATGATCTGCATCAACTCCAGGACGCGGGTATCATTGATCCGATTGTAGATGAAATTGGCATCTTTCCGGTAGTCGATAATGCCCTGGTTGCGCAGGATGGAAAGGTGTTGGGAGACATTGGCGTTGGTGGTCTTGACCTCTTCCCTGATATCGCCGACAGTCATTTCCCTGTCCTGGAGAAGGCAAAGGATCTTGAGCCGAATGGGGTGCGCCATGGTTTTCAACATGCCGGCAATGGAGGCAATCTGATCGTTTTCCAAAATGATACCTTAGGTATTTGATTTTTTAAGGTTAACTACAGCGTGCTGCGGGATGATATTTCATTTTTTCATAAAAGGAGGATCATAGCCCCTTCCTTGAATTTTTCAATCGTTTTTATGCAATTTAATTAAAAGCTGAATAAGTGGATCTTTCCCGTAAAATGGAGATGCACGGCAGGAATCAGCCCTTTTCCATAACAATCGTTTGCCACCCTGTGGCCCTTTGAAGTCTGACAGCGGGGTCTGGGGGCCCCGCCCGGGTCAGGGACAGAAAAGAAGGGTTGCTCTTGCCCAGGCCAGGCCAGTGTATGACATATTGTCACAAGGCGTCAATATGTTTGGTTTATTATTTGCTCCCAGGG
This sequence comes from Desulfobulbaceae bacterium, assembly GCA_024637145.1. GTDB lineage: Bacteria > Desulfobacterota > Desulfobulbia > Desulfobulbales > SURF-16 > BM506. Next base: position 95,207 of record JAGXFQ010000030.1, on the reverse strand, counting down.
CAAATCCTGGCCTGAGGGTGCTCATTCAGGGCGAAGCAGCAGACGCTCTGTTTGCCCTCTCCGTGCCGGAAATCACCCTTTTTTGGTGACAATGACCGGGGTGCCGGGACACAGGGCCAGCTCACGGCTGGCATTGCCGTGGGAGACGCTGATTTCAAGATGATCGCTGCTGTTGAGCAGGGCAAGGGCCCCTGCCTGCTTTTGGCCATAGCTGGGGCTGAGACCGATGATGGTGGTGCCGGCCAGGCGGATCACAGGGATCTCGTCTGGGCCCAGAAAGGAGGCCAGCTCTTTTTTGCTGATATTGGTGGCCATATTGCCGAAATGGTCGGCCCTGAGGCATTGACCCCGGAGTTGGCCCTTTTCCCTAATGGGTCTGGGCAGGGGCAGATGGACCAGCCCACTCACCGGCACGGCCGGCCCCAGCTCTTGGGGGTCAAGGCCCCTGGCCAGGGCTGCTGCCACCGGCGCCAAGATATCGCGGCCGTGAAAGGTTGCTGAGACCGGCTGCAAAAAGAACTCCTCGTTGCTGAGCTCAAAGGCGCGGCCGCTCTCTGAGAGAAAAGGGGTGAGCAGGCCGTTGTCAGGGGCCAGAAAGAGCTGGTCATGCGCCGCCAGACAGATGATCCGGCGGCTGGTGCCGACCCCGGGATCCACCACGGCCACATGGATGGTGGCACCGGGAAAAGAAGGGGCTGCCATCTGCAGAACCAGACTGGCGGCCTCCACATCCTGGGGCGGGATGGTGTGGCAGATGTCAACCAGGCGGCTCTGGGGAGAGCGGCCGAGAATCACCCCCTTCATCATGGCCACAAAGGGGTCATCAAGGCCGAAATCAGTGGTCAGGGTGATGAGCATGGTGATCCTACTCCATGAGGGTGCTGATCCCCACCAGGTCGACCTGCTCCCGGAGCCAGGCCCCTTCTTTTTGCAGGGTGGCAATGGTGGCCGGGTGGGGATGGCCGATACCAATGGCTGAGCCGTGTTTCCTGGCAATCTGGACCAGGCGGATCAGTTGGGCCTTGATTTTGGCCTCATCCTGGTCATTGTCAATGAAGATATCGCGGCGCCCGGTTTTCATGGCCATGGCCCGGGCCTCGTCATAGGCCACGGAACCGGCAATGGTGATGCTGTCTACAAAGAAGAGGTTGCGGGCCTTAAGGGGAGCCAGGGCGGCCCGCATGGCCTCTTTGTTGCTGGTGAATTTGGAGCCCATATGGTTGTTGACCCCCACGGCATAGGGAATATCCTCCAGGTCCTTGCGGACCTGGGCTTTGATGGCCCCTGCTGACATGGAGGTGGTGAGGGCCCCTGGCCCCGGATCCCATTTGGCCAGCGTGGCCTCCATGGGCAGGTGGAGGAGGATTTCCCGCTGGCGGGAGCGGGCCATCTCCATGAGGCTGTGGGCATGGGGCGTAAAGGGCAGGATGGCAAAAGAGAGATTGAGGTCAAGCTCGATGAGCTGCTGGCCCAGCTGCTGGCGGTTGCCCATGTCATCAATGAGCAGGGCCAGGCGGGGCTTGCCACTGGCCACAACCTCTGTTGCCTCTGGTTGGCGAACGTCCTCTGCCGGCTCAGGCAGCGCTGTCTCCTCATAGGCAATCTGTGGTTTGACCGGCTGGCTCTTGCTGCCGGCCGTAAGCCCGGGCAGAGCTCCCTGGCTAAGCCGGCCCGTCCCCGGAGTGAGAAAGATGAAATAGGCCGTGGCCGCCAGGGTGGCGCCGACAATTATGACCAGGAAAAGGGGCCAGAGGAAGCGGCTCTTTGATTTTTTCACCCGGCGGGCGGCCGGCTTCTTTTTCTGCACTGCCTTTTTCGCCATTATTTGTTGCGACTCAGCACATAGTGGGCCAGGCCCTGCAGGGTATCCCTTGAATCGCACTCCTTAAAGGTCTGCAGAGATTCAAGGGCGGCGCTGATAAGGGTCTCCGCACCCTCCCGGGCATAGGCAAACCCTCCTGTCTCCTCAATGATGGCGGTAACCTCCTGGAGGCGGGCCTGGCGCTCGGCAGCTTCGCCGGCCAGCAGGTCAACGAGGATCTGGCGCTTAGCAGCCCCGCTCTCGGCCAGGGCATAAATAAGGGGCAGGGTCATCTTGCCCTCCACAAAATCATTACCAATGGCCTTGCCCGTCTTGGCGGCATCACCCAGATAATCAAGAAGATCATCCACCATCTGAAAGGCCAGGCCCAGGGCATCGCCAAAGGTGCGCATGGCTGCCCGCTGCTCCTTGTCTGCCCCGGCAAAAAGGGCCCCCACCTCGCAGGCTGCGCCGATGAGGGCGCCGGTCTTGCCGCGCAGCACGGCAAAATAATTTTCCTCAGACAGGTTGGTTTCGTCCACCGCCTGGGCCTGGCGAAATTCAGCGTCGATCATGGCGCTGGTGGCCGCGCCGATCAGGGCCAGGCTTTTTTCACCACCCACCAGGCCGGCCAGGGTCATGGCCCGGGTGTGGAGATAATCGCCGGCCAGGATAGCGGTGGTGGCATCCCAGATCTGGTTGGCGCTCTTTTTGCCCCTTCTGGTCTCGGCATGGTCAAGGACATCGTCGTGGAGCAGGCTGGCTGCGTGGAGAAACTCGAAGACCATGGCCAGGCGGTAGAGATCAGGCGGCGGGGAGAGTTCTTCTTCCTCAGCAATGCCCTCCGGCATGCGGGTGTAGGTCACCAGCCTGGCCGTCAGCACCGTGAGCAGGGGTCGGAATCGCTTGCCGCCGTTGAAAATTCCGTGTTCAACCACCTGGGCCAGGCGGGAGCTCTTGATGCTGGTAAATTCCGCGGCCATGGTCTGGTTGATCTGTTTGACCTCGGGCTGCAGGCGGAAAAGAAGCTGTTCTATGTCCACAACATTACTCCTTGTTGAAAAAGGCACGCACCTCATCGAGGCTGCGAATGACAGGGCTGGGCGGAGTGCTTTTTAAAAAGATCCGGCCATAAGATTTTGCATAGAGGCGGGCGTCAAGGATGGCCAGCAGGCCCTGGTCAGAGGGTGAGCGCATCAGTCTGCCCAGGCCCTGGCGCAGGGTGAGGATGGCGCGGGGCACCTGAAAGTCAAAGAAAGGATTGCCGCCTGCCTCTGTTATCTTGTCCGCCCGGGCCATGATAACAGGATCAGAGGGAACTTCAAATGGAAGTTTGTCGATGATAACGGCGCTCAAGGTGTTGCCCGGTACATCCACCCCCTCCCAGAAGGAGGCCACGGCCAGCAGCACGGAATGGGTGTCCTCCCGGAAACTGTCCAGTAATTTCTGTTTGGGGGCCTCACCCTGGACAAAGATGGGAAAGGGCAGGCGGTCGCTGAGATAGCTGTGCATATGGTCCATGGCCCGGATACTGGTGAAGAGCACCAGGGCTCGGCCCGCAGAGGCCATGAGCAGTTCATAGATCTCTTCCTGCACCGCGCTGAAAAAGCCGCGTTCACTGGGGAGGGGAAAGCCGCGCGGCGGGATATAGAGGCGGGTTCGGTTCTTATAGTCAAAGGGGGTGGGGAGCTGCAGGGTCTTGGTGCTGTCGTCCAAGCCCAGCCGTCCGAAAAAATAGGAAAAATTGGCGCCGGTGGTCAGGGTCGCCGAGGTGAAGGTCACCGATTTAACCGTGTTGTAGAAGGATCTGTGGAGATCGTGGGCAATATCGATGGGAGAGGCGGTGAGGGAGACGCTCTTGTCTCTTCGTTCATACCAGTAGACATAGGACGGGTCTGGCGGAGCAGTGAAATGTTCCAGGGCCACGCTGGCCTCCGAGGTGCGGCGCAGAAAGCCGTTCCAGCTCTCATAACGCAGGGCCACGGTTTCCAGCTGGTTGGCCAGGGCCACAAGGCGGTTGGCCAGCAAGGCGCTTTCCCTGTACCATTCGTCATTGTCAGCGCTGAAGTCCGTGAGGGGGAAGCGCCCCTTTTCCAGGGGAAAGAGGGTGCCGAGACGGAGGGCCTGTTGGCTCAGGCTCTGGGCCAGGGTCAGGGCCTTTTCCTGCTCTTTGTCGCCCACAGAGGCGGCATGGGCCTTTTCAATATCGCGGGCCAGGTCCATAAATTGAAAATGGCTGAGGCTGATGCCGAAATAGCGGGTTGCGATATTTTCAATGTGATGGGCCTCGTCAAAGATCACCGACTCGTAGCGGGGCAGGACCTCGGCAAAGCCGTGTCTGCGCAAGGCCAGGTCGGAGAAAAAGAGGTGGTGGTTGACAATGAGCAGTCGGGCCTTGCCCGCCTCTTTACGGAGCCGGGTGATGAAACAGGCGGTGTAGTCCGGGCAGCTGGTGCCCAGGCACTGGCTGGTGGTGGCGCTGATTTCACGCCACAGCGGGCTTTGGTCCGGCAGCCAGTCGAGCTCGGCCCGGTCGCCGGTCGCCGTCTCTTGCAGCCACTCCTGCAGGGCGGCCAGCCGGCTGTTTTCAAAGAGGGGGGTCTGGGGGGAGGCAATGAACTGCTGATAGCGGTAAGCGCAGAGATAATTCTGCCTGCCCTTGACGCAGAGGGCCGTCAGGGTTGGATCAATATGCTCTCTGATAAAGGGGATCTCTTTATGGAGAATCTGTTCCTGCAGATTGATGGTGCCGGTGGAGACCACAATCTTCTGGCCGCTTAAGGCCGCCGGAATGAGGTAGGCCAGGGTCTTGCCGATGCCGGTTTCCGCCTCAATGGCTAGTTTGCGCCCCATGGTGGGGTTGTGGCCCCACGGGTCATCCTCATGGAGGATATCGGCAATGGCCTGGGCCATGTGGAGCTGGCCCGGCCGCGGATCATAATGGCGTAGTTTTTTCGAGAGGAGGCCGCCTGGACTGAAGATCTGCCGCGTTTCCGTGCCCAGGTCGAAGCTGAGCTCTGGAGTGGTCACTTGCATGTGGCGGATCGGCTGGAGAGCACGGCCAGCAGGCCGTGGCGCCATGGTTCGCTGTGATCAGGGGTGTATTGCCGGGCGCAGAGGCTGGCCACCAGCTCAGCGATGGGGTGGTTGAGAAGGTAGATTTCCAGGTGGGGGGCGCCGCTTTTTTGCCGGCAGCCGGTCGCAGGCGGCGGCGTCCAGATCTCCTGGGTCGCGGAAGTGGTCCAGAGGGCGGCCAGCCGGGTGAGGTCGGCCAGACTGTTTGGGCCCAGGCCCTGGGCGGCAATATCGTGGAGGCTGGCGCTGATTTTTTGGCGGCAGTCATTCTGGCCGGCCAGCCACAGCTGCCGCTTCTCCTCATAGTTTTCCGGGTCGTGGCTGCAGTGAGGCAGGGCCAGGCGCAGCAGGCGCACCGGCCGCTGGCCGCTCAGCTTTTCATTGGTCGCAAAAAAAGGTTCCGCTGCCTCAGGGCAAAAGCAGTTTAAAAACCAGGGCCGGCGCTCACCGGCCAGAAGCAGACGGCCCCACGCCTTGACCAGAGGCTCCTGGTGCAGAGCAGCGGGGGGGCGGGGGGTGTTATTTGAGGTCTGCAGCAGATCCGCAAACTCCTCGCCTTTGAGTTCCTGGAGCAGCTCGCCCTGCCGCTCCTCCAGCCGGGTCAGCCCTTCGGCAAGCTCTTTTTCCTCTTTGTTCTGCATTTCCGCCAGCTTGAGCAGGAGTCTGGCCTGCCACAGTTCTTCCCTGGTTTTGGCAATGCTCGGGTCAGCAGCCGGCGGGCTCCCCGGCCGTTGCAGGCCGCTGATGATATCGCGGACCGTTTCCGGGGCGCGCTGCTCCAGATGCTCCAGGGCCAGCCTGGAGAGATGACCCTGGTAGAAGGCGCCCCCATTGCCCTTGAGTTCAGCCAGCAACTGCCGGAAGCGCTGGAGGTCATCGCCTAAGGGGGCGGGGGCATAGGTCGGGCAGCGTTCATCTTGCCCCCCCTGGTCATCTTCAAGGGGGGCAAGAGAGAAGATCTGGGAGAAGAAAAGAAGCTGACAGCCGACATCCTGGGGGCTGATATTGGTTTCTGGAAAATGGTAGGCAGTAAGAGAGGTCATGATATTTTTCTACAGAAAGGGAGACAAAAATGGTAAAGGACGTAAGTCAAGGGAGTGCCCGCCGCCAATGTCCTCTAAGGAATACAATAAGTTATGACAGAAATGCCAATCAAAGAGAAAATATCCTTGACCGGACTGGTGCTTTTTTATCTTCTCTGCGCGGTCCGTTATATCCCAGGCGATTTGGGCCTGACCCTCTATCACACGGCCAAGAGCTTTCTGACCCTGGCGCCTTTTGCCGTGGCCTTGACCATTGTCATGGTGACGGTCATGCAGAAAATTGTCGGTGAGAAACTGGCCTGGAACCGGATTTTACGCTTTTATTTATGGTTCGCCATCATAATCGAAATCTTTGTCGGGGTGTATAATTATTTAGCACCGGCTGCGGGCTGATCATAAAAGGGTGGTCAAGCAGGTATAAAAAAACCGCAGATCTTTCAGAAAAAAAGGTCTGCGGTTTTTTTTTGATCTCGTTAAGAAGAAGGTGGCTATTTTCGCCCCCTGGGAGCTGGTTAGTGGATGGTCACCGGGAACTTCTTTTTCAGGTCGGCCAGGAGGTTTTCCACCTCTGCCTGGTGGTTTTCTTCCTGCACTTTGGTCTTGATTTCGTCACGGACCTCAGCCAGGGGGGTGTGGCCCGCGGCCTTGGTGTCGGTGACCTTGATCAGGTGCCAGCCGAACTGGGTCTGGACGGGGGCGCTGATTTCGCCTTTCTTGGTGCTGAAGGCGGCCGTCTCAAATTCCGGGACCATGCTACCCCGGGCGAAAAAGCCGAGATCGCCGCCATTCATCTTGGAGCCCGGGTCATCTGAGAGCTTCTGGGCCTGATCCGCAAAGGAGTCTCCCCGCTCAAGGCCGGCTTTGATAGCCATGATTTTTCCCTTGGCAGCAGCCACCTGCTTTTGGTCCGCGGCATCGGCAACCTTGATCAGAATATGTTGGGCCTTGACCATCTCCTCATGGGCATATTCACTCTTGTGCGTGTCGTAATAGGCCTGGATGGCCTTCTCCGTTACCTCTGTCTTGCCGGTATTGCGGATAATGAACTCCTCAACCAGAATGCGGCTGGTCATATCCTTGAGTTTGCCTTGAACGTCGGCGTCCTGGTCGATTCCCTGGGCCTTGGCCTCCTGGGCCAGGATGGAGAAATCAGCCCAGCGCCGGAGCATGCTCTGCTGCAGTTCGGGTTGGCCCTCCATCATGGCTTTGAGTTCCGGGGGCATACCCACCAGCATCCGCTCAAATTCGGCCTGGGTCAGGGTTTCTGCCCCGGCAGTAACCAGCACCTTGGCACTGTCTGCGGCCATGCTCAACTGTGCGGATAAAAATAAGAGGCCACAGAGAAGGGGAAGGATCATTTTTTTCTGCATGCACGTTGCTCCTGTAAGGTATAGGGATAACAAGTTCTCGTGACGAGAGCATCTAATCATAAGCATAAGGGGAAAACGTTCTCACCTTGGCTGATCTGCTGTAATCGACAAGGGTATGAAAAATCAGCGCCGTATGATGGAACCCGCCTTATGCAGCCCTGACGGCACGGTGGTGTTCGGCAGGACCAGGGAGCGGGGGCCCAGCAGGGTGCCGGGATTGGTCACCGAGTTGCAGCCGGTTTGCACATGGTCCCCCAGGATGGCGCCCAATTTACGCAGACCTGAATCGAGGAAGCCATCCGGGGTCTTTATCTGGACTGTGCCGCTGGTGAAGCGGAGGTTGGCGAGCTTGGTGCCTGCCCCCAGGTTGGCATGGTTGCCCAGAATGGAGTCGCCCAGGTAGGCGAAATGGCCGGCCTTGGCATCATTCAAAAAGATGGAATGTTTTACCTCCGTCACATGCCCCACCACGCAGCGCTTACCAAACAGACAGTATCCCCGGATATAGGCACCCTGCCGGATCACGGTCTGATCATCAATAATGGTCGGCGATGAGATCATGGCGCCCGGCTCCATGAGTACCCCCTTGCCTATCTGAATCTGGTTGCCCAGCAAAGAGACCCCGGCCATGATCACGGTAGCGCCTTCCAGGGGCCTGCCGTGGCGGCTCACCTTGAGTAAGCCCTTGGGGGCATCGCCAAAGTGGATATCCACCTCAGCGCCGCTGTAGACATCTGCCTCATGTAAGACAAGGGTCTTGGCTAAAGGTTCGCCGTTTTTGGGGAAGATGTGGCTGAAATCAGGGTAGCTTACGGTGATCATGTATGATTTGAGGCGGTTGAGCCCCTCCCAGACCTGCTCGGTGTCCATGAAGAGCCCGGCAAAGGTGGTGTCGCTAAGGTCAAAAAAAGAGGCAGAGGTGAGCATGGGGAGAAATAGTGGGTTGGGAGTTTTGGGGAAGGTAGCGGCATAACTGCAAAAAATACAACCATATCATGGTGTAAAATCCATCTTTGTTCAAGAAATTTGTGGCTGTTTTGCCGGAAAAAACACCTTGTTAGCAGGAAAGCGCCGCCTCTTGCTGATCCGTGCTCGTCTCCCTTGACTTCGTCTGCTCCAATGTTTACGTTTATACGACTTTGACTCCCGCCCGTTCGGGGCGCGATACCCCTGGCCACGGATCCATTGTCCTGGCAGGGGATTACCTTGTTGCACTCTCTGCCTTCTTGGCGAAGGCATTCATTTTATTTGGAGGTTTTTGTGGATATTAATGATCCTCTTACTGCTGGAATAGGTGATTTGGCTGATATTGATGAGCCGGATATCCCTGAGCAGCTGCCCGTGATGGCGGTTCGCGATATTGTTGTTTTTAATTATATGATTATCCCTCTCTTTGTGGGGCGTACTGCCTCAGTGGAGGCGGTACAGGATGCCCTGACCAAGGACAAGCTCCTGCTGCTGGTCACCCAGAAGGATTCTGCCATTGATGAGCCCGCAGCTGAGGACGTCTACCGGGTGGGCATGGTCTGCATGATCATGCGGACCCTGAAGCTGCCTGACGGTCGCCTCAAGGTGCTGGTCCAGGCCATTCAGAAGGCGGAAATCAAGCAGTTCACCCAGACGGAGCCCTTTTTTGTGGCTGATATTGATGTCATTGAGAGCCCTGCCGAGGTGATTCTGACCGTTGAGGTGGAGGCCCTGATGCGCAATGTCAGGGAGCAGACGGAGAAGATTCTTTCCCTGAAGGGGGTGATGTCTTCAGAGCTGCTGGCCATCTTGAACGGCATTGAAGAGCCGGGCCGCCTCGCTGATCTGGTGGTCTCTAATCTGCGTCTCAAGACCCATGAGTCGCAGGCCGTTCTTGAGATCTATGATCCGGTGGAGCGTCTCCATAAGGTCCTTGAGTTTCTCAATAAGGAGCTTGAGGTCTCCACCATGCAGGCCAAGATCCAGTCTGAGGCCAAAGAGGAGATGGGGCGGAGCCAGCGGGAATATTATCTCCGGGAACAGATCCAGGCCATGCGCAAGGAACTCGGGGAATATGATGAAAAATCCCAGGAGATCGAAGAGCTGCAGGCCCGCTTCAAGAAGGAACGGCTGCCCTCCATAGTGAGAAAAGAGGGGGAAAAGCAGCTGAAGCGCCTGGAGATGATGCATCCGGACGCCTCTGAGGCCTCCACCATCCGGACCTATCTCGATTGGCTCCTGGATGTGCCCTGGCGCAAATCCACCAGGGATCTGCTGGATCTGAAAGTCGCCCAGCAGGTCCTTGATGAAGACCATTACGGCCTGGAGAAGGTCAAGGAGCGTATCCTTGAGTATCTGGCCGTCCGTAAGCTCAACAAGTCCACCAAGGGGCCTATCCTCTGTTTTGTCGGCCCTCCGGGCGTGGGCAAGACCTCCCTTGGTAAGTCCATTGCCCGGGCCATGGGCCGCAAGTTTACGCGCTTTTCCCTGGGCGGCATGCGTGATGAGGCGGAAATCCGCGGCCATCGCCGCACCTATATCGGCGCCATGCCGGGCCGCATTATCCAGGGCCTGAAGACCGTGGGCTCAAACAACCCCATCTTCATGCTTGATGAAATCGACAAGGTGGGGGCGGACTATCGGGGTGACCCCTCCTCCGCCCTGCTTGAGGTCCTTGATCCGGAACAGAATTTCGAGTTTTCCGATCATTACCTTAATATCCCCTGCGATCTCTCCAAGGTGATGTTTGTCACCACCGCCAATATGACGGATACCATTCCCCGACCGCTGCTGGACCGCATGGAGGTGATCACTCTTTCCGGCTATACCCATGAGGAGAAGCTGGAGATTGCCAAACGCTATCTGGTGCCCCGCCAGATCAAGGAAAATGGTATCCGGGCCAACCAGATCACCATTGATGACGAGACCCTGATGGAAATCATCAGTCATTACACCCGCGAGGCGGGACTGCGTAATCTGGAGCGGGAGATCGGTAAGGTCTGCCGCAAGGTGGCCCGCAAAGTGGCGGAAGGGGGCAAGGGTCCTTATGTCATCTCCCATCGCACCCTGTCCAAATATCTTGGCCCTCCCAAGGTGGTGCCGGAGGCGGATAAAGACAATATCAACCTGCCGGGTCTGGCCACTGGCCTGGCCTGGACCGAGGTGGGGGGCGAGATCCTCTATATTGAGGTCTCCCTGCTGCCGGGCAAGGGCAATCTGCAGCTCACCGGTCAACTGGGTGACGTCATGAAGGAGTCTGCCCAGGCCGCCCTCACGGTCTGCCGATCCATGCTCAAGAAGCTTAAATTTCCTGAGGACTATTTCGACAATAAGGATATCCATCTGCATGTGCCGGCCGGCGCCATTCCTAAAGATGGGCCTTCGGCAGGGATCACCATGGCAGTGGCCCTCTATTCGGCCATGTGCGGCAAGAAGGTGCCCAAGGATCTGGCCATGACCGGCGAGATCACCTTGCGGGGCCGCGTTCTGCCCATTGGCGGCCTGAAGGAAAAGGCCCTTGCTGCCCTGCGGGCTAATATCAAGACAGTAATCATCCCTGATCAGAACAAAATGGACCTGGTGGAGATTCCGGAAGTTCTGCGCAAGCAGATCGATTTTATGCCGGTAAGTAATATCAGCCAGGTCTTCAGCAAGGTCTTTAAATAAGGAACCCATGGCCTGCAATGCATTGGCAACCGCCCTGCGCAAAGGGGCGATAATCATGGCTTGGTTCATCATCCCGGCCATGCTGGTCTTGGGTCCCTTCTACTGGTTTTACTCCTATGCCCTCTTGGCCGGGCCCGGCCCGGCAGGGGGCGATGAAGTGCGGGTTGTTATTCCCCAGGGCCAGGGGTTTCAGGGGGTCTATAACGCCCTGGTGGAGGGGGGGGTGCTGGAGAAGGATCGCCGTTTTGGTTTGCTGGCCAGTTGGCGCGGGGTTTCCAAGAAGCTCAAGGCCGGTGAATATATTTTCAGGCGGCCAACCACCCCCTCTGAGGTCCTGGAAAGTCTCAGCACCGGCACCACCCTGCTGCACCCCCTCACCTTTCAGGAGGGACTCACCATCTCCCAGGTGACCAGGGAGTTGAGTCAACGGGGCTGGGGGAGCCAGGAGGAACTTTGGGCCCTCTGTCATGACCAGGAGTTTATCGCCTCTTTGGGTGTAGATGCCCCTACTCTTGAGGGGTATCTTTTCCCTGACACCTATTATCTTTCCCGGGACCAAAACAGTCGGGATGTGCTCGCTATGATGGTGGCCCGCTTTTTTGAGGTGGCTAAATCCCTTGAGCCGCTGGGTTTGCCCAGCGCGGACCATGCGGGCAATGGGGGGGGCGCCATGGGCCTCCATGAGGTCGTTATCCTGGCCTCCATTATTGAAAAAGAGACCGGGGTTGCCTTTGAACGGCCCCAGATCTCCCGGGTCTTTCTTAACCGCCTGGCCCGCAAGATGCGTCTGCAGGCCGATCCCACCGTGATCTATGGCATAACCGACTTTAATGGCGATCTCACCCGCCAGGATCTGCGCACTCCTTCCGCTTATAATACCTATGTTGTCAGCGGGCTGCCTGCCGGCCCCATCGCCAATCCAGGCAGGGCTGCCCTCCGGGCTGTTCTGCAGCCGGCGGACGGTGACTGGCTCTATTTTGTGGGCCGCGGTGACGGCACCCATTATTTTTCAAAAGATCTCAAAGAGCATAACCGGGCCGTCTCCCGGTTCCAGAAGCAAGGCCGCTGACTCCCCTGGCGATTTCTGTTATTCCAAAGGGGCAGGGCACCATAAAAAAAGGGCGATTGAATTTCTTCAATCGCCCTTTTTTTTATGGTGCCGGCTGAAAGCTTAGGCGTTGTTGTGTTTGAGAAACTTCAGCTCCGCCTGGGCCGGGGTGAATTCCGGGTTGGCGGTGATGCGGATCTCCACCTTGTAGCGCTGCTCAAGTTCCACCAGTTCAGAGCGTTTCTGGTTGAGGAGATACTGGGCCACTTTCAGGGGCAGATCACAATGGATGGCCGTGATATGGCGTTTGACCGCCGAGGTCTGAATCCGGCGCATCAGGGCCAGGGCCGTGGTCTCCACGGATTTGACCATGCCGTGCCCCTGGCAATGGTCACAGATGATGTAATTGCCCTTCTGGATGGGGGGTCCCAGGCGCTGGCGGGAGATCTGCATGAGGCCGAATTTCGAGATGCGGCTGGTGTCCACCTTGGCCTTGTCCTTTTTCATGGCCAGGGTCATCTGTTTTTCCACATCGCGGATATTCTTCTTGTCCCGCATGTCGATGAAGTCAACGACAATAAGGCCGCCCAGGTCGCGGAGGCGGAGCTGGCGGGCCAGTTCATCCGCAGCCTCCATGTTGACCAGAAAGATGGTCTTCTCAAAATTTTTGTCCTTGGAGGTGCGGCCGGAGTTGACGTCAATGGCCACCAGGGCCTCGGTGGGGTTGATGACAATGGAACCGCCCGAGGGCAGGGGAACGGTGGGCAGATACATCTGCTCAATCTGCTCCTCCACCTGGTACTGGTTGAAAATGGGCTTGGAACCCTTGTGGAGCTGGACCTTGGTTTTGCGTTGGCGGGCCGGCAGGAGCTGCATGAAGTCGTTGACCTTGGCAAACACCTCTTCATTGTCAACCAGGATCTCCTCGATGTCCGTGGTGAAGTGGTCGCGCAGAAAGCGCGATACCACATCCTGTTCCTTATAAATCAAGGCCGGCGCTTTCATGGTCTGGCCTTTTTCCTTGATATCATTCCAGAGGTTGAGCTGGTAGGTGATATCCTGCATGAGCGCGGTTTTGGTGACATCTTCACTGGCGGTGCGGATGATATAACCGATCTCTTCAGGGAGCTTGGCAGACTCGATGATTTCGCGGAGCTTGGTGCGCCGTTCCTCATCGTTGATCTGGCGGGAGATGCCGTGGGAATCGCTGCCCGGCATGAGCACGATATAGCGGCCGGGCATGGAGAGGTAGGTGGTGATGCTGGCGCCTTTGTTGCCGGTGGTATCCTTGACCACCTCCACCAGAACCTCCTGGCCTTTCATGATGACATCTTGGATATTCAGAGATTTCCAGTGGCTGTTGCGGCCCACCTCCTTGCAATAATACTCGGGATGGATATCGCCAAAGGCGAGGAAACCGTTTTTGCCGGTGCCCATATCCACAAAGGCGGCCTGGAGATTGGGTTCAATGGCCGAGATAATACCTTTGTAAATATTGCCCTTGGACTGGGCCTGGACCACGGTCTCCACATTAAAGGATTCCACCTTGCCGTTTTCCAGCAGGGCGATGCGGCATTCTTCCGGCTCGTCCGCATTGATCAGCAATTTGTAGGAGATCTTTTTGTCGCTCTCGGTTTTGGGGCTGCTCTTGGCGGCTGGTTTTCTGGCCGGGGCCTTTCTCGGTACAGCAGCCCTGGGACTGCTTTCTTCGGCCTGGGCCTCCTGCTCCGGGCCCTGGTCAGCTGATTGGGCAGGTTCTGTTTTGCGGGGGGTCCGTTTCCGGGGTCGCCGTTTGGGCCGTGGTTTTTCTGCTTCCAGGCTGGGGGATTCCTGGTCAGTCTCTGGGGCGGCAACCACAGGCTCAGGGCTGCTCTCTTCAACCTTGGCCTCCTGCTCCTGGTCAGCTGATTGGGCCGCGGTAGTTTTGCGGGGGGCCCGTTTCCGGGGTCGCCGTTTGGGCCGCGGTTTTTCCGTTTCCTGGCTCAGCGCCTCCTGAGTTGGCTCAGGAGCGGTGGTGGTCTCCGTCTTGCTCTCAGCGCCCTTGGTTTCCGTTTCCGGGCTCAGCTGGGGTTCGGCACTTTTTTTGGCCGCGGTGGTCTTGCGGGGCGCGCGTTTACGCGGAGCCCGCTTTGTTTTTGGTTTTTCTGTTTCCGGGGCTGGCGCGGTGCTGTTGGCGGCTTCGGAGCTGATTTTTTCTTTGTTTTCCGGTTTAGTTTTTTCTTCGGTCATGAATATTCCTTTGGCAAAAAAATCTGGCACCACGTGCTGAAGGCAATCAGCAGGGCCTGGGATATTTTTGCATGTGTCCGGCGGCATGCCGGCCTCGAGAGCCGGGATGCCGTCATCAGTTTGATAACGCCGCCACCGTTTAGTGCGGATGGGGCGGCTGGTAATAGGTTTTGCCTTGGTGGAGCATCTTCAGCACCTGACCCTGGTCCGCAAGTTCTTCCATGAGCCTCTTGGTTTGGCTGGGCTCGAAGTTGAGGGCCTCGCTGATATCTGAAGCGGTGCAGGGTCTGCGTTGCAGCATCTCCAGGATCTCAGCCGCTTCAGGTGAGCGCCAGGAGTCGTGTTCACGTTTGGCAAAACTGGCAATAATCTCAACCTTGCCCGGCAACTGTCCGGCAAGGTGCGTTAAATCCTCTTGACTCAGGGGTGCGGCAAAACTCTCCAGAGGAGGCCGAACCACTGTATTTAATTGGACCCGATCCGGGTTAATGCGCCTGATGGCCTGCTGTAAGGCCTCTATGTCGCGGGGCTGGTCATTGATGTTTTTGACCAGCATTACTTCCAGCCATACCTGGCCGGAAAATTCCCGGCAGAAAAGGGCAAGACCGGTAATGATCTCCTCTAAATCCACACATTGGGCCGGCCGGTCAATCTTTCTGAAGCTTGCTGCCCGGGCGGAATCCAGCGACGGGATGACGATGTCAGCGGCCTGCAGTTCCCGGCGGACATCCTGGCGGTGCAGCAGACCGCCATTGGTCAGGACGGCAACAGGTTTGCCGGTCTTCTCCTTGATATGGCGGATGATCTCGCCAATTCCCGTGTGCAGGGTGGGCTCCCCCATGGCAGTGATGGTGTAGACATCAATGGGTTTTGCCAGATCCTCATTACTGAGCAGTTCGTCAATCTCCGCCAGAATTTCCGCTGTGGGTGTATACTCTTTACGTTCACAGGTGTGAATGGTTGTGCCCCCCACCTCGCAATAGATACAATCAAAATTGCAGGTCTTGGTGGTGAGGAGATCAATGCCCATGGACAGACCGAGTCTCCGGGAATTGACCGGGCCAAAGAGATATTTCATAGGAGTGGCAGTACGGGCAGGAGAAGGGGGAAACACCTCTTTTTTATGAGCAGGTGTCATCCGCTAACAAAACAATAAGGATAATTCTATACCAAGCATTTTTTGTTCCGGCAAGAGAAAAGCCCGTTTTCTCAGAGAGAAAGGGGGGAACTTTTCCTTGACACCCATGGAGCCAGAGCGTAAATTTTGGCCTTCCTGCCTGCCTCAGAGGCCTCTTGGCGGCGGCCACCACAAAAAAGCGACCTGTCCTTACAGGTGGCAGGGAGATTTTTTCCCTTAAGTGGCAACAGTTGCAGAGGCTGGCTCAGGATTCCTGGCGCCGCCAGAGAAATATCTCTAAAAATTCTTCTCAGAAAAAGGAAAAAACATGCGCAGTGATGTCGTTACCAAAGGTCTGGAACGGGCCCCTCATCGTTCTTTGTTCAAGGCCATGGGGTATACCAATGAAGAATTGAGCCGGCCCCTGATCGGTGTCTGTCATGCCCATAATGAGATTATTCCCGGCCATGCCCATCTGGACAAGATTGTCGAGGCGGTGAAGACCGGGGTGCGGATGGCCGGCGGTACACCCGCCGCCTTTGCCACCATCGGGGTCTGCGACGGCATTGCCATGGGTCATACCGGCATGAAATACTCCCTGGCCAGCCGTGAGATCATTGCTGATTCCGTGGAGATTGTCGGCCAGGCCCATCCTTTTGATGCCATGATTCTCATCCCCAACTGCGACAAGGTGGTGCCGGGCATGCTCATGGCCATGCTCCGGCTCAATATCCCGGCCATTATGGTCAGCGGCGGCCCCATGCTCACCGGCCGCCACCGGGGCAAAGATGTCCATCTCGTTTCGGTCTTCGAGGGCGTCGGCCGGGTGAAGGCCAAGACCATGAGCCTCGAAGAGCTGGCGGAGCTGGAAGATGACGCCTGTCCCGGCTGCGGTTCCTGTGCCGGCATGTTCACCGCCAACTCCATGAACTGCCTCACCGAGGCCATCGGCCTGGGCCTGCCCGGCAACGGCACCATTCCGGCGGTCCATGCCGCCCGTATCCGGCTGGCCAAGCAGGCCGGCATGGCAGTGATGAACCTGTTTCACGAAAATATCCGACCCCGCGATATTGCCACCCGCCAGGCCTTTGAGAACGCCATGGCCGTGGATATGGCCCTGGGCTGCTCCACCAACACGGTGCTCCATGTGCCGGCCATTGCCAAGGAGGCGGGGGTGGATCTGCCGCTGGACTCCTTCAACAAGGTCTCCAAAAGGGTGCCCCATATCTGCAGCCTGATTCCCGGCGGTCCCCACTCCATGGAACAGCTTCATGAGGCGGGCGGGGTTCAGGCCGTCATGCATGAGCTCCTGGCCAGCCGGGATGGTCTGCATCAGGATGTCATGACCGTCACCGGCCAGACCCTGGGCAAGAATCTCAAGAAGGCCCGGGTCAAGGACCGCGAGGTGATCCGCACCGTGGCTGAACCCTACCACAAGGTGGGCGGCATTGCCGTGCTCTACGGCAACCTGGCGCCCCAGGGCGCTGTGGTCAAACAATCGGCCGTGGCTGATGAGATGCTCACCCATAAGGGCCCGGCCCGGCTCTATAACTCTGAGGAGGAGGCCCAGAAGGCCATTCTAGGCGGCCAGATCAAGGCCGGCGATGTGGTCATCATCCGCTATTGCGGCCCCAGGGGGGGGCCTGGTATGCCGGAGATGCTGTCGCCCACCTCGGCCATTATCGGCATGGGTCTCGGCACCAGCGTGGCGCTCATCACGGATGGCCGCTTCAGTGGCGGGACCCAGGGTGCCTGTATCGGCCATGTCTCCCCGGAGGCGGCCGACGGCGGCCCCATTGCCCTGGTGGCAGAGGGTGATGTGGTGGTGATTGATATCCCCAACAATGTCCTGAAAGTGGAGGTTGACGATGCCGAGCTGGCCAGGCGCAAGGAAGGGTGGCAGCCCCCGGCCCCCAAGATCACCACCGGCTATATGGCCCGCTATGCCCGGATGGTGACCTCAGGGGCCACCGGCGCGGTATTGAAAGACGAGTAATTGGCCAAGGGGGCGCCTGCGCCCCCTTTTTTACGCCTGCAGATTCTCCTTGCCCTTCACCCCTATACGGATAAACGTGTCGACTCTCTTCTTGATAAGAAATTTTCTGGCCTGCCTGCTCATTTTTGGCGCGGTCTTTTTCGGCTCCCCAGGGCATGCCGAAGGTCTCCTCAATCAGCCGTGGAAGGTGGAGGCGGATAAGCTCAGCCGCGGTGACAAGGAGAATGAGGTCGTTGCCGAGGGCAATGTGGTGCTCCAGCGTACCGGCAACCCTGACCGGCCCATGACCATTGAGGCCGACTGGATCCGTTATGACGCCGAGGCGGGCATGGTCCATGCCCGGGGCCATGTCAAGATGCTTTCCAAAATGGAAAGGGCCGAGGCCCGCCAGGCCACCATCTCTCTTGGTGATGAAACGGCGCAGATGGTCGACAGCACGATCTTTTTCCCGCAGACCAATATCCATTTCGCCAGCGCCGAGGCGCGCAAGGAAGGGGAGATGGTCTATTTTTTCCGGGATGGTGTCTTCACCACCTGTGACTATGATGATGAGCACAGTCCGGTGTGGAGTCTCACCATGAAGGAGGCGGATATCGATGTGGACGGCTTCATCTTTATGAAGCACAGCGTGCTGCGCATCAAGGATGTGCCTGTCCTTTATCTGCCCTTTATGGCCTTTCCCGGCCGGATGAGCCGGCAGACCGGTTTTCTCGATCCGGAAATATCAAGCTCCGACCGGGGTGGTTCCGGGCTCATGACCCCCTTTTTTGTTGACCTCTCCCCCAGCGCCGATATCACCCTCTATCCTGCGTATTATGCCGAGCGCGGCCCCATGATCGGCGGCGAGTTCCGCTTTATCCACGATTATGACTCCCGGTTCGGCATCCAGGCCACCTTTCTGGATGACCAACTCCAGGATGAGATTGATGATGATTACCTGGATGACGGCTATCTGCGCACCCGGTCAAACCGCTATTGGCTGCGCAGTAAGGGCGATTATGATCTGGGCGATGATTTCAAGGTGCTTCTTGATGTTGATTTTGCCTCAGATCCAGACTTCCTCATGGAGTTTAATAATGGCATGATCGGCTCTGAGGCGTCCCATGCGGACTTTCTTAACGATTTTGACCGCGGCCTGGCCGAACCCTCTCTGCCCTGGCGGCCATCCAGCCTGCAGCTTGTCAAGCACTGGTCCCATCTCTATCTCGGCGCTGAAACCACGTATGTGGATGATCTGCGGCCCGGCTCCACGCCGGAGAGCACGGTTGTCCAGACCCTGCCCAAGGTGGTCAACGCCGGCAGCCTGGCCCTATCGGCCACCAGGGTCAACCTCAACTGGGACGCCGAATATGTTCATTATTGGCGTAAGGAGGGGGTGGGCATGCAGCGCTTGGATCTCCATCCCCGTCTTACCACCCCCCTTGCCCTGGGTCCTTGGCTGGAGGCGCAGGCCACCGGTGGTTTGCGCCAGACCTCTTATCAGATGGAATCATCCGACAAGGCCCTCTACAGCGGTGACACCACCCCCGGCAGGCTGGCCTGGGACGGTGCTGTTGATCTTTCCACCACCTTGCAGCGTGATTTTAAGGTCAGGGTCGGCTCCTGGCGCTGGCTTAACCATACCCTCAAGCCCCACGCCTCTTATGCCTATCTGGATACCGACCAGGAGGAAGAGGTGATGCCTGACTTTGACAGCAAGGATACCCTGGTGGCCCAGAGCGTGGTGGGCTACGGTCTGGAAAACCACTTTCTTATCGGCGGTGTTAGTGGCGATGAAGAGGAGCAGGCCTACAGTCGCTATTTCGGCTCCTTCAAGGTCAACCACTCCTATGACCACCGCAAGGATTTTCAGCCCTATGGCAATCTTTTGTTCGACCTGGATATTTATCCCCTCAGGCAGTTGCGGGTCAATTACTCCACCGCCCTCAGCGTCTATGGCCGCGGCTTTGTCTCCTATGACCTGCTGACCCGCTATACCAATCAGCGCGGCGATTTTCTGGCAGCGGATTACCGATATAATAAGGATAGCGATATTCATGAGATCAACGCCAGCGGCCAGGTCCGTCTCACCGAGGCGATTTCCCTCAGGGCGGATATCAAACAATCCCTGGCCGTCAACAATGTGGTGAGTCAATCGCTGTCAGTTATCTATCAGCCGGGGTGCTGGGGCATGCAGGTCGAGCTCTCCGAGAGTGGTGGCGACCGCCAGCTTACCGTTATGTTTTCCCTGGTTGCCGTGGGTCAGGCCTTTGGGCTCGGCTATGAGGATAATTTCAGTGCTGATACCAGTTTTACCACCAGCACCCGCCCCCTTGAACATGATAATTTTTAGAAGACCAGGTTATAATCACCTCTCAGAGTTTCAGTCATGGCTATAGATATTTTCAATGGCGACGCCGATGGTATTGCAGCCCTGCAGCAGCTGCGCCTGGCCGAGCCCCGGGCTGCTCTGCTGCTCTCCGGGGTGAAGAGGGATATCCGGCTTCTGGACCGGGTGGTGGCCCGGGCTGACCACGCCGGCGCCCGTCTGACGGTGCTTGATATCTCCATGGCCACCAATAAGGAGCCGCTGCGCCTCCTGCTGGCTGCCGGCTGCGAGGTTTTCTATGTTGATCATCACCACGCCGGTGAAATTCCCGGGCACAGCGGCCTTACCTGTCACCTTGATGAGGACCCGGAGATCTGTACAGGCCTCATTGTCAACCGGCTGCTGGCCGGACGATTTCCCGGCTGGGCGGTGGTTGCTGCCTTCGGGGATAACCTGCACCACCCGGCGGCCTCTCTGGGGCGGCAGGCCGGTTTCTCGGCCCGGGAGATGGCGGCTCTGCGCGAACTTGGCGAGTTGCTCAACTATAACGGCTATGGCAAAGAGGTGGCGGATCTTCATTTTGACCCGGTGGAGCTCTTTCAGGCGGTGCGTCCCTACCAGGACCCCCTGCACTTTTATGCCGAGAGTACTACCCTGGCCACCCTGCGGCAGGGCTTTCATGATGATATGGCCCGGGCCCGGTCCGTGCTTCCTGAGGCCCAGCAGGAGCAGGGGCGGATCTACATCTTTCCCGGCCAGGCCTGGGCCCGGCGCACGGCCGGGGTCTTGAGTAATGAGCGGGCCCGGGAAGAGCCGGCAAGGGCCCATGCCCTGCTGGTGGCAGATGGTATGGGCGGTTATGTGGTCAGTGTCCGGGCCCCTCTGGCCCGGAAAAAAGGGGCGGTGGAGCTCTGTCAAGCCTTTCCCTCAGGCGGTGGTCGGGCCGCTGCGGCCGGCATTAATCACCTGCCGGCCGACAGGGTTGAGGAGTTTACGGCTGCTTTTTTTGCCGCCTTCAAGGACTGAAAGGACCCATTTTCACGGCCCTTTTTTTGAGCGGCAACAAGGATGATTTGGATTATCAGGGCCTGCCCGTCATAACCAAGGTCACGTATGGGGACAACCGTAATCGGGCCGGCAAGGGGGGCTTAAAGTCGATTTGTGGGCGGCAGCTTCTTGAGGAGAAAAAAACTTTGTAACCTTCTGCACTCTATGGTTGTCTACATATAAATAAAGTCTGATAAATATCTTGGCCACCTCAGTGGTTTCCGCTTCTCCTCCTTTATCAAGAATGTGAGCCTGCCCATGGAATTGAGAAAAAATTGTCTCCCCCTCCTCCTGGTTACCCTTTTTTGCCTGCTTCCTGCTTCCCTCCAGGCCGGCCCTGAAAAACCCAAGGCCGCTGATCTGGTCACGGACGGCCAGCCCATTGATCTGAGCAGTAAGCGCTATCAGGAGCTCTTTGCTGAGCTGCGCGCCGAGCATCATTTCAGCCAGGAGGAATTGGACACACTCTTTAGTGGCCTGACCATCAAGAAAAGGGTGCTGGTCCTCATGGACTCCCAGTGGGAGGCCAAGCCCTATTTTGAGTATTATCCACGTTTTATCACCCAGGCGGTGATCAAGGAGGGCAGGGAGAAACTCAAGGAGCACAAAGAGATCCTGGACCGGGTGGAAAAGGAGATAGGGGTTGATCGTGAGGTGGTGGTGGCCATTTGGGCCATTGAGAGTCGTTTCGGCACCCACACAGGCGGCTTTGACATGCTGCAGACCTTAAACACCATGTTTGATGCCTATCCGCGCCGCGCCGCCTTTTATCGCAAGCAGCTCATTCATTTTCTTCTGCTCTGCCGGGAGAACCAGGTCGATGCCAAATCCGTGCCCGGCTCCTATGGCGGCGCCTTTGGTCAGACCCAGTTCATTCCCTCTAGTTTTCGTGCCTATGCCGTGGACTTTGACAAGGACGGTCGGCGGGATGTCTGGAACAATGTCCCTGATATCCTGGCCTCTATTGCCAATTATCTCAAGCAGTTTGGCTGGGTCCAAGATGCCCCTCTCTATGCTGAAATCGGTTCTGCCCTGCAGGCCCAGGATCTGCAAGAAGCCTATGCCAAGGGCCGTAAGGGCCGGGTCAGCAGATCCCGGATTGAGGCGGTCCAGGGCCGGCAACTGCCGGCGGTGCCAGGCGACCAGGAGCTCTCCGTGGTGGGCCTGGAACTTGCTGAGCAGGGCGGCATGCGCTTTGTGGCCGGGTATCCAAACTTCCAGGCGATTACGGCCTGGAATCACTCTAATCGTTATGCCATGGCCGTCAGTGAACTGAGTGAACTTCTGGCCGGAGATAAATAAAATGGCCCCTTGCCAGAAGATGTGATCAGGTGCACTCCCACCGGCTGCAGATTAAAACCATCCTGGCCCTGGCCTTCTTTATCGGCAGCGGCATGTTGCTTATTGATGTGGTGCTCAGCGTCAGCAGCCAGAAACGGCTGCTGACGGTCGAGATGGACAAGGCCCAGGTGGTGGTGACCCTTTTGGCCGATCGTCTGGGCCAGGAAAAGAAAATGTCCCCCTCCTTCTCTGAGGAACTTGCGGCCCTGGCCCACCAGACCCGCCTGGATCTGGTGGTGCTGGATGACCAAGGCCAGGCCCGCTTCCATTCCCGGCCCGGGAGCAGCGCCCGCCTGGATCTGGAACAAGTGACCCGGCGGGCTGTTTTTGGCGAGGCCATGACCAAGGGGGCCTCGGGAAGCAGTTTTGGTTTGCTCGGCAGACGCCATGATTATTTTCTGGCGGCCATGCCCGTTCCCATGGGGCAGGAACTGGCCGGAGTGGGCGTGGCACTGGCCCTGGCCCCCCTCTATCAGGAGCTCTTGGCCGGCCAACGGCTCATTGCCATCTATTTTGCCTTGAATCTGGCTGTTCTCACCTTTTTCGCCTATCACCGGCTGGCCGGTCTGCTCATCAAACCCTTGCAGTTGCTGGCCAGGCGGGCAGAGGAGTATCAGGATGATGCGAGCTTTTATTTTTTGAGCGACAGAAAGGGGGATGATGTGAGCGCCCTTTCCGCCTCCCTGAACCGCATGCTGCGCCGCATTAATACCGATCGCCAGAAGCTGCAGGAGATGGTGGTGGCCCTGGAAGAGGCCAATGTCTCTTTGATACGGGCCCAGCAGGAGGTGATCCAGGCCGAAAAACTGGCTTCCGTGGGGCGCCTTTCTGCCGGCATCGCCCACGAGATAGGTAATCCGGTGGGTATTGTCCTGGGCTATCTGGAACTCTTGCAGCAGGAGAATCTGGCGCCTGGGGAGCGGCTTGACTTTATCCGGCGCGCCATTGATGAGATCAACAGGATTAATACCATTATCCGTCAGCTTCTTGATCTGGCTCGCAGCGGGGATGAGGAGCAGGGCAGGGTGCATCTCCATGAGCTGCTCACCGACATGCACCATCGCCTCAAAGACCAGCCCCTGCTGGCGGTGATGACCATTGTTCTTGATCTCAGGGCCGACAACGATGCCGTGGAGGCCATAGCAGATAAGCTGCGCCAGGTCTTTTTGAATATCATCATGAATGCTGCCGACGCCGTGCAGGCCAACGGGGCAGAGCCGGCCGGCCTGCTGACCATAGCCACGACCACGGCCACGGCCTCTCTCCAGCCCGGCCAGGCAGAGGTGCCGGTGCTGGTGATCTCCTGCACGGATAACGGCCCGGGCATTGCCACGGAAAATGTGGAGACCCTTTTTGACCCTTTTTTCACCACCAAGGAGCCGGGCAAGGGTACGGGCCTTGGTCTGTCGGTCAGTTATATGATCATTGACAATGCCAAGGGCAAGATTACGGCCGCCAGGCGGCCCCAGGGCGGCACTGTTTTCACGGTTCTGCTCCCCCTGGCGGCGGCAGAGACTAATAAGCACCCCCATGGAGAAAAATGAGAGAGGAAGGCGGCAAGAAAATCCTCATCCTTGATGATGAGCCCAATATGCGCCACATGCTCACCATGATGCTGGAAAAGGCCGGTTATCAGGTGCGGTCCGGCGCTGACGGTCAGGAAGGGCTCGATCTTCTGCAGCACCGGCAATTTGATTTTATCCTCTGTGATATCAAGATGCCCAGGATGACCGGTATGGATTTCCTGCAGGCCTCCGCTAACCGGCGCGGGGAGGCCACCGTCATTATGATGTCCGCCTATGGCACCCTTGATATTGCCATTGAGGCCATGAAGCTGGGGGCCTATGATTTCATCTCCAAGCCCTTTAAGGGTGATGAGGTCCTGTTGACCCTGAAAAAGGCGGAGGAGAGGGAAAATCTGAAGAGGGAGAATCGCAGCCTCAAGCTGCAGATAAGCCAGGTCAAGGATGAATACCGGTTCGGCACCATGCTGGCCCATTCCAAGGCCATGCGTGATGTTTTCCGGCTGGGGGCCAAGGTTGCCCGGTTTGATACCACGGTGCTGATCAGCGGCGAGTCAGGCACGGGCAAGGAACTGGTGGCCCAGGCCATCCATTTTGCCTCTGCTCGGGCCAAGAGAGCCCTGGTGGTGGAAAACTGTGGCTGCGTGCCGGAGAATCTGTTGGAGAGCCTTTTCTTCGGCCATGTCAAAGGGGCCTTTACCGGGGCGGATCGTGACAAAAAGGGGCTTTTTGAAGAGGCGGACAAGGGCACTATTTTTTTGGATGAAATAGGGGACCTGCCTCTGCTGCTCCAGGTCAAGCTCCTCCGGGTCCTGCAGGAAGGGGAGATCAGGCCGGTGGGTGCCTCCCAGGCCATCCGGGTTGATGTCAGGGTGGTGGCGGCCACAGCCCGCGATCTGGGCCGGGAGGTGGCGGAGGGCCGTTTCCGGCAGGATCTCTATTATCGACTCAATGTCCTGCCCATCACGCTGCCGCCATTGCGGCAGCGGCCGGCCGATATCCCTCTGCTCTGCGACCATTTCATGGCTAAATTCAGGGACCGGATGGGCTCAGTGGCCGTGCGGATCGATAAGGGGGCCATGAAGATGCTGCTGAAATACCCGTGGCCCGGCAATGTGCGTGAACTGGAAAATACCATTGAACGGGCCCTGGTGCTGGCGGAGGGCGAGACCCTGGTTGCGGAGAATTTCCCGCTGCTCCAGGAAGGAGGCGCTGCCGGCGGGGGAGCCCTCCCTTTTGACGGCTATTCCCTGAAGGAGGCCAAGAAGGTGTGGGAGAAAAATCTCATCCACAAAAGCCTGGTTCTGTGCCAGGGCAACCGCTCCCGGGCCGCCGAGATGCTTGAGGTGAGCTATCCGTCGCTGCTCAGTAAGATCAAGGAGTATGGGGTGGAGATATAAAGGGGGGCAATTAGTTCCCGTTGGCGCCCGGCCAGGTTTGTATCTCTCCCTGGTCAAAGACAGCTACCTGGTTCTTGCCATGGTTTTTGGCGTGATAGAGGGCCCAGTCCGCATTGCTGATCAGGGTGTCCCGGTGTTCGGTTTTATGGTACTGCGCCACGCCGAGACTGCAGGTAAGGTTGCCTATGTTGCTGAAGTCATTGGCGGCAATGGTGCGCCTTATTTTGTCCGCCAGGATGGCCGCCCCTTCCAGGGTGGTCTCGGGCAGTAAAATGGAGAATTCCTCCCCGCCCCAGCGGGCAAAAAGATCACTTTCCCGGACGGTGCAGCCGGTAATGGTGGCCATCTCCTTTAAGACCTCATCGCCGGCCAGGTGACCATAGGTATCATTGACTGCCTTGAAATTATCGATATCCATGATGATCAGGGAGAAGATATGGTGGTAGCGGTCAGCCTTTTTTACCTCACTCTTGAGCAGATCGTTAAACATCTTGCGATTATAGCAACCGGTGAGGGTATCAGTGGTGGCCTGCTTCTCCATGACCAGAAGCTGGTTCTGGATAACAGCCTTCGCCTCTAACAAGGCGGAGGTGTCGTAGATGATAATGCTGGCCTCTCCTTCGCCAAGGGGGGTGATTACCACGTCTTGCCGCATATGGTGAAAGATGGATTTCGTGATATTGTGGAGCTTGATGGGGATGATGAATTTTTCCACCGAGGAGTTGGTGAAGGTGGAGGATTTGAGTTTGAGGGCAATCTTGACCTTGCGTTTCAGGAGGTTGAAGCTCGTGCCGGGAAAGAGGGTGGGCAGGAAATGGCCCACGGCCTCCTCTTTGCTGATGCCGGTCTGCAGAGTCAGCCATCTGTTCCAGAAACGTATCTGCAGATCTGGCGTCACCACCAGAATACCGTTTTCAATGGTGTCAAGGATCGCTTTCTGGTCAGGCATCTACAGGGTTTCCAGATAATCTTCTAAGGCCCTTTCCAGCCAGCTGAACATCTCATCCGTGCACATGATAAAGAGGTTGCCGCGGATTTCCATGGCGTTGAAATCCAGCACCGTGCTGATCACAATCACATGCTGGTAGGGCATCTCAGCCGGGGTTTTGAGCAGGGTTTGGGAAAATTCTATGGCCGGTGGGGCAAAGGTGATATTGGTGTTTAAGAGCTGGGCCAGTTTGCCCAGGCAGGATGAGCCCAGGATATTGGAAATTTCCAGGATGCTCTGCTTGATTTCATCTTGGCTGAGCAGGGCGGCACCGTCAAGATCCTCATCGCTGAAGATAATGCCCTGCATGTTCTGGGCGCTTTGCGGATCCATGGCAAAGACGATTTCCCCCTGGAATTTGCCCTTGAATTGCTGGGTGGTGGTATAGACCTGCTGGCAATTGAAGTGGTTGAGGATGAATTTGTGGAGATCATCTATAGCGATGAAGCTGATATCCGGAACATGGAGGGTGGCAAAATTATCAAACAGCTCAGCAATGGTGGCCGTGGCCGTGCCAAAGGAGATATTGATCAGTTCGCTGAGAACCTCCTGAAGTTCTTCCTGGATCATGGATTAGCCCGTGGGTAATGCTGCGAATATTTCGGCCAGTCTGGCGCTGTCTATGGGTTTGGCCTCCACAGCAACGGCCCCCAGAGCCATAACCTTTTCCTGCGATTTGGTCTGGATATCAGCGGTGACGATGTGGACCCTGGAGGTCTGATCAAAAGCCCTGATCTGGGTCAGGGCCTGGAAACCATCCATGACCGGCATGGTGAGGTCGAGAAAGACAATGTCCGGTCGATGTTCTTTGTACAGGGCAATGGCCTCAACACCGTTTGCGCCCTGCCAGATGTCGGCCGACTCCTTGATGGCGGCCGGCATTCTTTTCAGGATGGTGAGGCGAGAGAGCTTGCTGTCGTCAACAATGAGTATTTTCATAGTCTTCAGTTAAGGAAATGCTGAGGGCAATATCAATTTGTGACCGTACCTTAGCAGGTAATGAAGTAAAGATGAATAGCAAATATGGATAAAAAAGGTCCATCCCTCCGGAATCAGCGAAAAAAAGAGCAGCGAGGCTGGAATGGCTCCTAAAGGAGGAGAAGAAACACCTAAGGCTCCTTGCTCTCCTTTAGGATGAAAAAAAAGAAAGCAGGCTCTCCTTAAGAGGCGGCCTGGAGTGCTGATCGCCTTTTCTCTGGGGCGCTTTTTCATGATGCCGGACATGCAATGAAATGCCGATTATGAGCAAGGGCGGGCAGAATTTTGGTGACTTTTTAAAAAAAAATTAAAAGGGCGGTCTGGAGGTGAAGCAGAGCCTCTGTCCAGTGGCTGGATGAAAAAAGGCGAGAAAGGTGGCATGGAGCATGAGTTGCTCACCCTCCCGGCCTGTGCCGTACAAGGGGTCGCCGACAATGGGACAATGGAGGCCCAGCTCATGGGCGGCATGGAGCCGTAACTGGTGGGTGCGGCCGGTGAGGGGGCTGAACTCCACCCGGCTCAGGCCCTGCTCTGTGCGGAGCAAACTCCATCTGGTCACCCCTGTTTTGCCGCGGAGCGGGTCATACACCTGGTGAGGTCGGTTGTCCGGGTCAAGACGGAAGGCCAGCTCGATTTTTTCGCCGCTGCACCCTTTCGGGAGGCCTGCCAGCAGCGCAATATATTTTTTGCTCACCTGGCGCTGGGCAAATTGGCGGGACAGGGCGGCGTGGGCGGCGGCGGTCAGGGCCAGCACCATGAGGCCGGAGGTGGCCATGTCCAGGCGGTGGACAGCAGGCTGGGCTATGCAGGCGGGAATCAGCTCTTTGAGGTGATTGACCACACACTCCTGTTTGTCGGGGCCGCGACCGGGCACGGACAGCAGGCCCCCAGGCTTGTTCACCACCACCAGGTGGTCATCACGGTGCAGGATGTCGAGGCTGCCGTCGGCAGTCATCTCACTGCTCCAGACCGCAGAGCAGAAAGCCCAGGATGGGTTGGCATTTTCCCGGGCAGGATGAATAGAAATGGCCATGCTGCCTGGTCCGGGAGGGGTTTGGCCGGCCCAGATAAAACTCGCTGATGCCAAGGGGGGTAAGGGCGTGGCGGGCCGCGTAGTTGAGAAGCTTGGGGGCGCAGCAGTCACCGGTGCCGGTGGGAATGCCGCCCTGGCTGGCAAAGACCTCGGGGAGGGATTTGGTCTCGCCGCGGAAATTAGTGAGGCGGTAGATGGCATGCAACTCTTGCATCAGGCCTTGTGAAAGGCTGCGCCGCGCCTTGATCAGTTCCTGGCGGTGGGGTATGTCGGCCTTAAGCTGCGCAATGGTGCGGCTCAGCTCCTTTATCTGCCGTTCCTTGACCTGATTGGTCTGCTGCCACACCTCTTCGGCAAAGAGGGGCGGGGCCCAACCCTCCACCTGCCACCTGCCGTTATATTGGCCGGAAAAGGCGCGCATTACCCCGCGGCTATTGTCCGGGGCCCGGAACTCCATGACCCCGAACATCTGGCCTCGGGCCGGGCCAAAGAGATAGTCCAGGCGGTAAAGGGGATTGGCCTGGTGCGCGGCAGCCTGCAGATCAAGGCGTCCTTTTTTCTCAAGCTCAACCTGCAGGGCCAGGGCGGGCCCGCCACTGCTGCCCTGAGGCAGAACATGGTGGGTGCGGCAGCGCTGGCAATAACCGGAGCAGCTGGTGGGGGCGATGGGGCTGGTGAAGGGCATAGGAAGGATATAACTGATATATAACCCCGGCCTGGTTTTCGGGCAGGGGTGGGAAAAGATCTTTTGCAGTATCTGGTGATGGTACCCCTAAAAAAGAGGGTCTGCAACGCTTAGCCGGTGCAGGTCCTCTTTTTCAGGGCGTTGCCGGGGCCTTGTTAAGGATCGATGACGGGTTCCAGTCGTGTCAGATCATTGATGAGGAGCCAGGTGCCGCCGCCATTCTCCACCTGGAGGCGCCAGCCATTGAGGCGGTCCAGGTAGTCGCGCGGATCTGTGTTGTCGGAGCGGAGCGTCGTGACATTAAGGGCGATGACCGTAAATCCTTGCAGAGGAATCTGCAATTCGCCAGGGGGGCCGGCGCTGCCCTCCTCCTTCATGTCGGAAAAGATAAGGATCTTCTTCTTGCCGGCCTTTGTCTGACTGAGCCACTCCACGGCCAGGAGCAGGCCGCCCGCGATGTCGGGGCCGGGGCTCTGGGGGCGCTTCTTGAGAAAGGAATCCACCTTGTGGGCAAAGACCCTTTTCTGATTGGTGGCCACAGAGGGCCGTTTGGCAAAGGTAATTTGGTGGATGCTCGTCTTTTCCTGGACACTCTGGCTGCCCAGCGGAGCCACAGCAAAAGAATCAGCTGGATTCAGGGAGCCGAGGATATAGTTGCTAAGAGCCTGGGCCTTTTTGAGCTCAAAGGCGGAGATGTCGGAGGTGTCCAGCAGCATGTAGATGCCCTGGCTGTGGCTAAGGGGGGGCTGGGGCTCCCTGCAGCCGCTGAGCATGAGGAGGGCAAAAAAGACAAGGGCCGGCAGGGCCAAAGAGGATTTTATTTTATGCATGCCCTTTTTTCCCGGGCCAGTCCTTCTTCAGGGTGGCGCTGCTTTTTCAAAGGGCCTTGGCCTCTTTGGCCCTAGTCTCCTCTTTGTTCTTCTGGTGGGAGGATTCCTGGGGGCGGCCCAGGCCTTGCAGCTTTTTTTCCACCCAGAGGGGCAGGAAGATAATAAGGTCGTAGAGTGCCACCAGAAGAGATCCTGAATAATGAACCAGATTGGCCACCAGGCGGATCAGGCCCGCTCCCAGGCGGAGGAGAAGCTCAAGCCCATACCCCAAAACAGTGCGGGCGGAATGGACAAAGGCCTCAAAGGGAATGAGGGCAAAGGTGAGGGCAAAGGGCAGAATGAAGCCAAGCAGCATCTGGGCCACGGTGGGGATGATGCTGCGGGCGACGTCCATGGTCTCGCCCGACTCCATGAGAAGGGAGAGGCGCAGGGCCTCATCGTTGGCGGCAATCAGATCGCGCATATAGGCCAGGGCGGATTCGATGCCGGCCATGGCAAAGAGAAAGCCCACAGCCACCAGGGCGATAAACCGGCGCTCTTTGGCGTCCAGGCTGCCGATTCCGGGAAAAAATTTGGTGATGCGCAACGCCTCCAGCAGGGCCAGGCCGGCAAAGGTGGCAATGAGAATCACGACCAGGGCGGCAATTTCATTGAGTGGATAGCCGCCGATGTGGGCGCTGCCGCCCACCATTTCCGCCATGGGCAGGGAGATAAGGTGGAAATTGACGACAATAGCGCCCATGGCCACCAAGACCCAGAAAGCAGCAATGAAAAACTGGGTTAAGGATGAGGAGTGCAGAATGATTGCCGCCTTGTTCGAGTCGCTTCTGATTTCTTCGTAGGCCGCCATCTTCTGGTCAATAATCTTGGCGCGATCGCCAAGATTATTGACAGTGCTGCCCACCTCCTCAAGAACCTTGGCCAACCGGCGCCAGTAGGGCATCATACTGCCAAGGATCTTGTGGCGCCGGCCGGTATTTTCCCTATATGCCGCCATGGCTGTTTGCTGCTGCCTGATAATGGTGGTGTGGACATCTTTGAGGATGGAACCCACCATACTATCGCCGCCGTTTTTCTGGGCTAGATCAGCCACGGACTCCACGGCATTGACCCAGACCGGCGGCGTGGGGGGCGCCTCGGTGCTTTCACTATAGTCTTGGTCGAGGCGGCTGATTTCTTCGGAAAGTTTACGGTGCAAGGATGGGTAGCCCTGCATGTCGCGCTGGACAATCCGCTCCACCCGCTGAAACTCCTTTTCTATGTCGCGCTCCATCCTGAGCAGGCCCGCCGCCAAAAGGACTTCTCTGTTGCGGATATGGAGACGTTTTTCGCTCCGCAACACGGCAAAAGAGGCAAGGCGCAGCCCGTTTCTGATGACCCGGCAAAAAGAACTGATGCTGTTGTGGGCAGGGGCGCGGCCAAAATAGAGTAAAACCATGGCCGCTATCAGGGTGAGAATGAAAATAGACGGCGTGGTGATGGGCCACAAACTGGCAATGGGTGATGGCACGTGATCTTCTCCTCTTTTTTTTAGGGCCCGCACAAGGTTTGGCTTTTGAAAAAAAGATAACTTATTTATTTTATTCTAAATGCTTGGCTGAAGAACAGCAACTCAAAAAAAGAAGAGGGCTTTCCCCCCATTGAGGGTAGGCGGTGCGGGGCAAGGCATGGCCTCTGCCCTTTGCAGAGCCAAAGAGATAAAAGAATATACTGATAAAGAAGGGGAAGGGCTTTTGGAGCCAGCTGGAAGGAGAGGTTTCGGAAAGGGGAATCTCAGGTGGGGCTGAAAATGGCGGTGAGGGCCTGGCTCAGATCTTCAATGGTGTAAGGCTTGGGAAATACCCCGCAGAAGCCGTGTGCCCTGAAGTTGGCCATGATGGGATCATTGGCATAGCCACTTGAAACAATGGCCCGCACTTCCGGATTGATTTGTTGAAGCAGGGCCAGGGTCTCTTTGCCACCCATGCCCCCCGGTATGGTGAGGTCCATAATCACCCCGCTATAGGGTTTGCCGGCCTGGAAGGCCTTTTTGTAGAGGGCAATGGCCTGGTTCCCCTCCTTTGCTGCATCGTTTTCACAGCCCAGGACGGTGAGCATTTCATGCAAGACATCCAGAACAATCTCATCGTCATCAAGAACCAGAATGCGTCCCTTCTCTAAGGTTGATTGGCTGGCAACTTTTTTTTGGGCAGGAATTATGCCTTGGGCCGCCGGCAGATAGATGGTGAAAAGAGCGCCCTGGCCAGGTTGCGAATCCGCAGTGATCAGGCCGCCATGGTTGTTGATGATGGAGTAGGAGATGGCCAGTCCCAGGCCGCTGCCTGCCTTTTTACTGGAAAAATAAGGGTCAAATATCTTCGTGATATTTTCTTTGCTGATGCCGCTGCCCTGATCCTGGAAGGTGATCTTGATATAATTGCCGTCAGGCAGGGTGGCTATGGTGGAGGCGTCAAGGGTGATATTGGTGGCTCTGATGGTCAAGATGCCACCCTCAGGCATGGCCTGACTGGCATTAATGGCCAGATTCTGGGTAACCTGGCTGAGCTGGCCCTTGTCGGCCTCAACCGGCCACAGATTGTCTGCCAGCTGATAGTGGCATTTGACTTTGGAGCCCCGGAGGCTGAAGGTGGTGGCCTCTGTGACGATTTCGCTGAGGGCGGTGACGCTCTTGATGGGTTCACCGCCTTTGGAGAAGGTGAGGAGCTGCTGGGTAAGGTTTTGGGCCAGCACAGAGGCCTTTTCCGTCTTTTCCAGCCGTTCATAGGCCTTGTTCTGGGGGTCGATGTACATTTTGGCCAGGGAGATGTTGCCGATAATGGCCTGGAGGAGATTGTTGAAGTCATGGGCAATGCCGCCGGCAAAAACGCCCACGGATTCCAGTTTCTGGGCCTTGATCAGTTCCTCTTCCATCCTCTTTTTTTCTGTGACATCGCGGAAGATACACTGGGTGTAAAGGGGTTTTCCCCCCTCAAATTTACAGATGGCATTGCCCTCAATCAGGACCTGTCTGCCGTTTTTGGCGGTAAAAATTGTGGTGATGTAATGGGTCTTTTCTTCGGAGATGATTTTGCCGAAGGTATCCTCGCAGTGGTCCTGGCAGTCCGGAGAGATGATGTCAAAGATGGAGAGGTCTTTAATTTCCTCTTCGTCATAGCCAAAGGTCTGCCGCCAGGAGTTGTTCACGTAGAGGAGTTTGCCGTCCGGTTGGAGAATCTGGATGATGTCGTGGGCATTTTCAAAGAGGTCACGGTATCTGCTCTCGCTTTCCCGCAGGGCCTGTTCGTTGTGGCTGCGCTCCCCTATGTCCCGAAAAAAACCGGTCATCCGGGTCGCCTTGCCATCCAGGAAACTGGTGGTGCACTGGCCCTCCACCAGGACCTTATGGCCATCCTTGGCCACAAAAACGGTCTCGTTGCGGGCAATATTTTCACCACTCAGGAGATTCTCGAAAATGCAATGGCATTTGTCACGGCAGCCCTCTTCGACGATATCCATGAGCTTGAGGGTTTTGAGCTCCTCTGCGGTATAGCCCAGGGCATTTTTCCAGGCCTGGTTGGTATAGAGAAAAGAGCCATCCGGGGTGACACTATGAATCAGGTCAGGGGCATTTTCCACCAGCGCACGATATTGCTCAATATCGTTTTCCAGGGCCTTCCTGGTCAGGGCCTGGTGGGCAGCCTCCTTGACAAGGATCTGATTCTGCTTGCGCAGCTCTTCATAACTGGGAGGATTGGCCATGGGTTATACGCATCTGGTCAGGGGAGGGGTTGCCCACCTGCAAAGGATAATGAAAGAGGAGAGCGCTCAACAAGCTTCTGCTCACTGTAGAGGGTACCATTTTTTTTTCAAGGACTTTGTCTGATAAAAAGCGGAAAAAAAGGAAGCCCCCTTGTTCGCCAGAGGTCAAGGGGATGGGGCCGCTCCTGGTCAGGAGGCTCTGTGGGGGGATGCATAAAAAAAGCCCGCAACGAAAAACGTTACGGGCTTAACAATAAAAAAATGGTGCCGAAGGCGAGAATCGAACTCGCACGGCCGTGGGCCACTACCCCCTCAAGATAGCGTGTCTACCAATTCCACCACTTCGGCACAAAATTTAATATATCGTTATTTGCTTACCGGTGCATCTTGTTCACTCTGGCGGCTGACATCAGGGGCCGGCACCAGAGTTTTTTCTATACCACTTTCATTTTGCTTTGGCACGGAAATTTGTTTCATCACTGAGCTCGAAGAGTCATGGGACGAGATATAGGCCAGGGCCAGACTGGTGAGCATGAAAATAACCGCGGCGCCCGTGGTGACCTTGCTTAAGATGGGCATGGGGCCATCAGCGCCAAAGACCGACTGATTGGAGCCGCCACCGCCTAAGGCTGCGCCCATGCCGCCACCCTTGCCCTGCTGAAGCAGAACAATGCCGATGAGAAACAGGCAGACAAGAATGTGGAGGATAATCAGAAAAGTGGTCATAATATTCTACAGCGTTTTGTAATGTATAATGGACAGAAATGAATCCGCCTTGAGGGCGGCACCGCCAACTAGGGCGCCGTCGATATCGGCCTGGGCCATGATTTCAGCAATAGTAGCCGGATTGACCGAGCCACCATACAGTATTCTTATTTGCTGAGCAATACCTTTGTCAAAAATATCACCAAGAAGAGAACGGCAGAAGGCATGGGCCTTCTGGGCCTGCGCTGCCGAGGCCGTCCTGCCGGTGCCAATGGCCCATACCGGTTCATAGGCGATAATGATCTGGTGGCCGCTTTTGAGAGTGACCCCTGCTAGGCCCTGACGCAGCTGTTTTTCAAGAACCTCTTCGGTGGCGTTATCCTCCCTCTCCGCCATGGTTTCGCCAATGCAGAGCAGGGGAATGATCTCAAAACGGAGGGCGCCTCGAAGCCGTTTGTTGATCAGGGCGTTGCTCTCGGCAAAAAGGTGGCGCCGCTCTGAATGGCCGACGATGGCCATGGTGGCGCCGGCCTCTTTGAGCAGAAGCGGAGAAATCTCGCCGGTGAAGGCCCCCCTTTCCTCCCAGCAGATATTCTGGGCGGAAAGGGCAATAGGGGTGGCGCGCAGCACCGCACCCACGGCATTTAAGGCCGGGGCCGAGGGGGCCACCATGACCTGACGGCCAGGGGGTACGGGTTCAACGGCAATGGCGCGGGCCAGCTCTGTGGCCTCGGCAACGGTGGTGAACATCTTCCAGTTGCCGGCCAGCAGGGGAGTTCTTTCCATGGTCATTCCTCGCTTACTCTTTATTATTTAGGGCCACAACTCCAGGGAGATCCTTGCCTTCCATGAGCATGAGAAAGGCCCCGCCGCCGGTGGACATGTAGGAGATGTTGCTGGTTTCGCCCGCCTTGTGCACGGCCACGTCGGTATCGCCGCCCCCGACAATGGTCAGGGCATGAGAGGCGGCAACATGGGAAACCATGGCCAGGGTGCCCCTGGAAAAAGCGTCCATCTCAAAGGCACCCATGGGGCCGTTCCAGATGATGGTCTTTGCCGAATCCAGGGCCTCGTTGAAGAGGGTGGTGGAGGCCGGGCCGATATCCAGGATGATCCAGTCGGCCGGCACCTCCTGGGCGGTGGTCCGCTTGGTCTCGGCATCAGGGGCGAATTTGTCGGCGACAACGCAGTCCACCGGCAGGTAGAACTTGACATTTTGTGCCTGGGCCTTGCAGATCAGCTCTTTGGCGGTTTCCAGCAGCTCTTCTTCCACCAGGGATTTGCCCACCTGATATCCCATGGCCTTGAGAAAGGTGTTGGCCATGGCGCCGCCGATGATCATCTTGTCCACTCGGTCCATGAGGTTGCGCAGGGCCCCGAGTTTGCTTGAGACCTTGGCGCCGCCGATAATGGCCACCAGGGGCCGCTTGGGGTCGGCAACGGAGCGATGGAAATAATCCATTTCCTTCTGGAGCAGAAAGCCGGCAGCACAGGTTGCAACATGGTGGGTGACCCCCACCACCGAGGCATGGGCCCGATGGGCCACGGCAAAGGCGTCATTGATGTAGATATCGGCCAGCCCGGCCAGTTTCTTGGCAAATTCAGGGTCGTTTTCCTGTTCTTCCCTGTGAAACCGCAGGTTTTCCAGCAGGATAACATCTCCTGGTTGCATGGCTGCAACCATCTTCTCCACCTCCGGGCCGATGCAGTCCGGTGCCAGTTTCACCTCTTTGTTGATCAGGCGGCCCAGGCGCTTGGCTGCAGGGGCCAGGCTCAATTTGTCCTGGCGCTGGCCTTTGGGGCGTCCCATGTGGGACATGATGATGATCTTGGCGTGCTCATCCAGGGCGTGGTTGATGGTGGGCAGGACACCGCTGATCCTGGTGTCATTGGTGATGTTGCCCTGGTCGTCCAGGGGGACATTGAAGTCCACCCGGATGAGGATCTTTTTGCTTTTGATGTCAATGTCGCGGATATTTTTCACAGAAAGTCTCCAGATGAAAAGAAGGGGGGAGCCGGGCCGCAGGCCATGTGGTTGGCGCTGTTTTTTGCGCACTCTCCTGATGATAGCATTCCCCCTGGGGAGTTGTACTTTTTTTTATAAGGTCAGAGGGGGTGGGCTGCTGCAAAAAAAAGGCCTGCAGATGGCGGCTCCGACCATGCCTTGCCAGTTGAGGAGCCCGAAAAATACTCCTTAAGGAGGACAGGGGGGGGCAGGGAGGTGAGCCGGCTGGTGGCAGGGTCAGGGCATTTTCCTCGCCTGTCCGGCCCGGCCCAACGGGCCGGGCCATCGCTCTTTTATGCGACATGTCGGGAGACGCGAGGATCTCTTGGTTAGGCCAAGAGATCCTCGCGTGCCTTGGGATGGTCTCCGGTGGTTATACCAGCTGGTCGGCAATGGACACAACCCGGTCTGCCAGCATGTTGGTGTAGCTGCCCAGTTCATTGTCGTACCAGCCGTAAATAACGGCCTGGGTCACCGGCACCGTCAGGAAGTTGGGGTCATTGCTGTTGCCTTTGCCGGCACAGCCAAGACGGTCCATGTTGACCCGGATGGCAGCGGTGCGGGTGTGGGTCTCGGTGCCCTCAATAATGGTGGCAGCAGCAGGAACGCCGATGATGTCGGAAGAGACGTTCTGCTCCTCCGAATAGATCAGGTAGGGGTTGGTCTTGCTGAACTGGCTATAGATCCCGTTAATTTTGGCGCGGTTAATGGGGTCTTCCAGGGTGTCCTGCAGGTTGAGTACCAGGACGATGAGTGAACCTGTGGAGGTGGGGATCCGGACGGACTCAGCGATAAAACCGATATCCTTCATCTCCGGAATAACGAGACGCAGGGCCTTGGCCGCCCCGGTGGTGGTGAGGATGATATTGTTCAAGATGGAGCGGTTCTTGCGCAGGTCAGAGTCGCCGGTCTTGGGCAGGGAGTCAAGGACCTTCTGGCTGCCAGTTGCGGCATGGACGGTGACCATGGAAGCGGAGAGGAAATTGTCAGCGCCAAAATTGTCCAGGAGCGGTTTCAACATGTAGGAGAGGCAGGTGGTGGTGCAGGAGGCCGCTGAAATGAGGTTGTGCTGGGAGGGGATATAGTCATCGCCATTGATGCCCATCACCGTGGTGACGGCGTCATCGGGCATCTCCATCCCCTTGGCCTTGATTTTAAAGGGCGCGGAAAGAATAACCTTTTCGGCACCGCCCACCAGGTGGCCGCGGAAGGCTCCGGCAGGGGCGTCGGCATCAGCGGTGGGATCAGTGAAGACGCCGGTGGTGTCCACCACGACGCGCACGTCATTTTCTTTCCACTTGATATCCTTGGGGTTGCGGGATTCGCGCAGAATCTTGACGGGCATGCCGTTGACGGTCATGGTGCCTTCGGCGTGATTGATGTTCTCAATAACCCTGCCCCCTTTCCAGCCATGTAAAAAAGTGCTGAGGCGGCCATAGCTGCTGTCTTTTTCTATGGATGCGGCCAGATCTTCCAAGCTTTGACCGATTTCACGGCCGGTGTTGGCAACAATGCCGGAGAAATGTTTACGACCAACATGGTGCCAGAGGGATAATTTGCCGATACGACCGAGGCCGTTTAATCCGAGTTTCATCTGGTGAAATCTCCTTGTTTGTTTGAGCAGGGGGTTAAAAAAAAGAGTACGCCTGCAGATTCCACCGCTACCCCTCAAGGGGAGCGGGAGGATGGTTGTTGTCAGGCGCAGTCGCGGCCCGCCAAAACGCACTCATGGTGCTTTTTGGGCCGTTTTTTTGTCATAGGTCCATTGGTTACACGGCATAGTCTTTTGCCGTGGCCCGTGCCTTTTCTGCAGAGGGCCCGGGGGGAGGGGCAAATTCTTTTTAAAAAATTCCTGCCCATGGCTAAGATCCCGATAAATTTAACTATAAATAAGGATGATTTTGTGTGCAAGTAAAACTATGGTCTTTTCCAAAAAGCCTGGCCCCAAAAGCCTTTTGGCCCGGAGGATTACCTGGATGGGGGGCCTGGGTCAAGGTTTGAGAGGTAGCGCTCACCGGTGTCTGGAAAGATCACCACCAGGAGCTTGTTGCGGTTTTCCTCGCGGCCGGCCACGGTGAGGGCGGCATGCAGAGCGGCACCGGCAGAGATGCCCGCCAGGATTCCTTCCTCCCGGGCCAGTCTGATGGTCAGCTCCACTGCCTCCTCTGAGGTCACATGTATCACCTCATCTATGACGTTCTGGTTCAAGACGGCGGGAATGAAGCCGGCGCCGATACCCTGGATGCGATGGGGGGCGGGTTTGCCGCCGGCCAGGACCGGGGATTCTGCCGGCTCCACGCCGATGATCTGCATTTTCCGGCGCCGGGGGAGGGCCTCGCCAATGCCGGTGATGGTCCCGCCGGTGCCGATGCCGGCCACAATAATGTCCACTGTCCCCTCCGTATCCCGCCAGATCTCTTCTGCCGTGGTTCGGCGGTGGATGGCGGGGTTGGCAGGATTGTCAAACTGCTGGGGCATATAGGAGTCGGGAATCTCCTCACAAAGCTCCTTGGCCCTGGCAATAGCACCTTTCATGCCTTCACTGCCGGGGGTGAGCACAAGTTCGGCGCCCAGGAGCTGCAGAAGTTTGCGACGCTCCTGGCTCATGGTTTCCGGCATGGTCAGGATGAGACGGAGCCTGCGGGCTGCGGCCACACTGGCCAGGCCGATGCCGGTATTGCCGGAAGTGGGTTCGATAATGGTGGTCTGGGCCGTGATGCGCCCCTCTCTTTGGGCGGTATCAATGAGCGTGAGGGCCAGGCGATCTTTGACTGAGCCACAGGGGTTAAAACTTTCCAGCTTGGCCACGATGCGAGCCTGACAAGCCCGGGTCAGTTGATTAAGGGCAACAAGGGGGGTATTGCCGATGGTGGCGGTGATGTCCGGATAGATGTGCACGGCAACCCTCCTCTAGGGTTACACCCTTTTTGTTTCTCTATAAAAAGGGCATAGGTTTTTCAGGCCGGGCAGGGAGAAAAAGGCAGAGAGGCGGAGCGGGTCCTGTTCTCGGCAAGAAAATCTCCAGCACGCTACAGGTGATAATCATTACTAGTAGCCTTGAAAGGGTCACTGGTCTCGAGTATAATTTTTGAGTATATCTAACTTCAGGATGATCCGTATAGAAAATTTTAAGATAAGAGGAGGTTTATTATGAAAGACGGCGACAAAGGCGCTGTGCAGCAGAAAGATGGCACCTATGCCATTGTTCCCCATTTCCCCCTGGGTCTCATTACCCCGGCCGATCTGCGCAATGTGGCGGCTGTGGCTGAGAGGTATAAGGTGCCCATTCTGAAGATCACCAGTGCCGCCCGCCTTGCCATGGTGGGGTTCAAAGAAGAGGATCTTGAGTCGGCCTGGCAGGAGCTCAATCCCGGCGTTGGTCATGCGGTTGGTCTTTGCGTGCGTTCCATTAAGGCCTGTCCCGGCACCACGGTCTGCCGCCTGGGCAAGCAGGACGCCCTGGGGCTCGGCTTGGCCCTGGATGAACGCTTTCATGGCTTTGCCCTGCCTAATAAATGCAAGATGGGTGTTTCGGGGTGCATGAATAACTGTGCGGAGACCCCGATTAAGGACCTGGGTTTTGTGGGTAAAAAAGATGGCTGGACTGTCTCGGTGGGCGGTAATGCCGCTTCCCGTCCTCAGCTTGCTGTTGAGCTTTGCCAGGGGCTGAGCCAGGCAGAGTCCCTGGATCTGGCGGCAAAGATCCTGCACTATTTCAAGGAAAACGGCAAGAAGTCAGAACGGCTGGGCCGCTTTATCGACCGCATTGGTTTTGATTCCTTCAAGGCCGCGGTCTGTCCGGACGCTTCCTGAAAAAAAGAGGGCCCCTGTCTGCCGTTGTCGCCAGACGGCTGAATATCGTCGTTGACAAAGGTAATATGGTTGACAAAGGTAATTATGGTGCTATAATATCTTGGCTTTTTGAAGCGTTTTATGGGCCTATAGCTCAGTTGGCTAGAGCCACCGGCTCATAACCGGTAGGTCCCTGGTTCGAGTCCAGGTGGGCCCACCACATTTTTAGACGAAATCGACTTGCGGGAATGTAATTGGCAGCTTGGGCAATACCCCTAATTATCTGGTTTGAAATAGAAAATATCCGACGCGGGTTTCTTGGTCGGGGTGCGACTAAAGGTGCAATCTCTCAGGGGTTGCACCTTTTTTTATGGGCCCCTGGGGGGCAGCATGGCTGAAAGCCTTACCGTCACTGCTCTTCTTGAATTTCTGGATGGGTATGCCCCCTTTGCCCTGGCAGAAAGCTGGGATAATGTCGGCCTCATGGTGGGCCGCACCACTGCCCCGGTCAGCGGCATTCTTGTCTCCCTTGATCCTACTCTCCAAGTCTTCGACGAGGCCAAGGCCTCCGGCTGTAACACCGTGATCAGCCACCATCCTCTTCTCTTTCAGCCCCTCAAGCAGATTCTCACCAATACGGTGCAGGGCCGTCTCCTGCGCCAGGCCCTTCGTGATGATCTGCAGATCATTGCCTGCCATACCAATCTTGACCTGGTCTCAGGCGGTGTCAATGATGCCTTGGCTGCCCGGCTCGGCTTGCTGGCAACCCAACCCCTGGTTGCCCACCAGGGCGGCAGCAGCTGCGGCTTTGGCAGAATCGGGACCTTGCCCAGGGCCATGACCGGCCCCCACTTTCTCCACCACCTGCGGACCTCCCTGGATCAGCCCGATATTCTGGTGGCAGGTGTTTTGCCGGCAGAAATTACCCGAGTGGCTGTCTGCGGCGGCAGTGGCGGTGAGATGGGACCCCTGGCCCAGGAGGGCGGTGCCCAGCTTTTTCTTACCTCTGAGGTGAAACATAGCCAGGCCCGCTGGGCTGAGGAGGCGGGATTTTGCCTGATTGATTGCGGCCATTATGCCACAGAGCAGGTGGTGGTGCCCCTGCTTTGTGAAAAGATTGCGGCCTTCTGCGGTGAGGCGGTGTCTGTCAAGGCAACAACGCTGCAACGCCGGCCGTTACGCTGTTTTAAGAATGATGACGTCTAGACCTTTATAAATGATACTAATAAGAGTGCCCAATACGCGGCCTTTACCAGTGAGGAAAGTATGGTGAAAAAAGAGTTAGGAAAACTGCTTGAATTGCAGGATATTGACCTGCGGATCCGTAGGCTTGATGAAGAAATAGCCAAGGGCTACGGAGATCTGGACCAGCGGCAGGCCGTTATTGATGCCCGGCGGGAAGAGGCCGTTGATCTTGCTGAGCGCCTGGAGGTGGTGGAAAAAGAAAAGAAGGATGTTGAGCAGGAGCTTGAGGAGGAGACCATTCGTTTCAAGGATCGCCAGGTCAAGCTGATGAATGTCCAGACCAATCGTGAATATCAATCCTTGCTCAAGGAGATTGAAGGCACCAAGGCGGCCAATAAGCAGCGCGAAGAAGAGATTCTGCGCTATACGGAAATCGGCGAGGCCATGGTTGCTAAAATCGAGCTGCTCAACACTACCTCTGATGAGGAAGAGAAGCTGCTGTTGGCGGAGAAGGCCAAGGTGGCGGCCCTGGCCAAGGAACTCGACAAGCAGAAGAAGGAAATCGACAAGGCGCGTTCTGAAAAGGCCGACAAGGTATCGCCTGCCATATATAAGCGCTATGAGCAGCTCAGGGATCGTCGCAACGGCATGGCTATTGTCGGGGTTACCAATGGGGTGTGTCAGGGCTGTTATATGAATATCCCGGCCCAGCAATATAATGAGGTGCTGCGTGGCGACCAGCTCCATAGCTGTCCCACCTGTCAGCGCATGATGTACAATAAGCCGGAAGAAGAAGAATAAGGGGAGAGATTGTCCGGCAGCGGCCCAGGCCAGTTGCCGGCAATCTCTTGCTGATCGGGGTCTGGTTTTTTTGCCCTGATCAAAAAAGTTTTAAGTGGGTGCATGATCGCTGGTCGTCTTGAACGGCCAGAGGAAAGTCCGAACTCCGCAGGGCAGGGTGGTTCATAACATGAACCGGGGGTGACCCCGGGAAAGTGCCACAGAAAAGATACCGCCCCCTCGGGGGTAAGGGTGAAAAGGCGAGGTAAGAGCTCACCGCCCTGGTGGTGACATCAGGGGCAGGGTAAACCCCACCC
The DNA here is from genome assembly GCA_024637145.1 of Desulfobulbaceae bacterium. Taxonomy (GTDB): domain Bacteria; phylum Desulfobacterota; class Desulfobulbia; order Desulfobulbales; family SURF-16; genus BM506. The sequence goes on along the minus strand of JAGXFQ010000030.1, from coordinate 53,240 downwards.
GGAGCAAGACCAAATAGGAAGGCGTTAAGGGCTGCCCGCTCGTGCCTTCGGGTAGGTTGCTTGAGATGCCGGGCGACCGGCATTCTTAGAGAAATGATCATGGCCAGCCCCCGGGCTGGTACAGAATTCGGCTTATAGCCCACTTTTTTTATTTTCGTGCTGTCGACAAGGCAGCTGTTTACCACAGAGGCACAAAGGCACAGAGGTTTCCCTCCTTTGTGTCTCTGTGCCTTTGTGGTTTGCGGGCCAGTTAGCGGCTGATATTTTGAGCGGAGAACCTGAAAGAGATGAACATCGCCATAATTCCGGCCGGCGGCAGGGGCAGCCGGATGGGTCTGGCCCTGCCCAAGCAGTATTGTCAGCTTCTGGGGGTGCCCCTTTTGGTGCATACCCTGCGGGCCTTTGAGGCCACCCCTGCTATTGACGGGGTCATTGTGGTGGTGCCGGGTGCTCATCTCCTAGCCACCCGCGCCCTGGTGGCTGACCATGGTCTGCGCAAGGTGCTGCAGGTGGTGGCGGGGGGGAGCCGGCGTCAGGACTCGGTGGCCCGCGGCCTGGTCGCCCTGCCGGCGGGGACGGAATTCATCGCGGTTCATGACGGAGCCAGGCCCCTGGTCACCCCGGCGCTGATCAGCCGTTGTCTGCAGGCTGCCCGGGAGCAGGGCGCTGCCTTGGCCGCCCTGCCCGTCAAGGACACCCTGAAGGAGGTGGGGGTAAGCGGCGTCATCCGCTCCACAGTGGATCGCAGCGCCCTCTGGCAGGCCCAGACCCCGCAGGTGATGCGGCCCGAGGTCCTGCGCCGGGCCATGGCCAGGGTAGGGCCGGACTTTGTCGGCACGGATGAGGCGGCCTTTCTGGAGGCCGTGGGCGAAAAGATGGTGGTGGTGGAAGGCTCGGAGCGTAATATCAAGATAACCCGGCCAGAAGACCTCCTTCTTGCTGCCGCCCTTCTCCACTCAGACCAGAATATGGATGCCATGGATAATAAGAACAAAAAAGAGCGCATTGGTCACGGCTATGACGCCCATGCCCTGGTGGCGGGTCGTGATCTGGTCCTGGGGGGGGTGATTATTGCCCATGAGCGTGGTCTGTTGGGCCATTCCGATGCCGATGTCCTCACCCACGCCCTCTGTGATGCCATCCTGGGCGCCCTGGGCCTGGGTGACATCGGCCGCCATTTCCCCGATACAGAGCCGGCCTATGCGGGCATCTCCTCCCTGCGTTTGCTGGAAGAGGTCATGGCCCTGGCCAGAGGCGAGGGCTACCGGTTGGGCAATGCCGATATCACGGTTATTGCCCAGCAGCCCAAACTTGCCCCTCATTGGGCGGCCATGCAGGAAAATCTCGGCCAGATCTGTCAGGTGGCCGCCAGTCAGCTTAATCTCAAGGGCACCACCACCGAGAAGATGGGTTTTGCCGGTCGCGGGGAGGGCATTGCCGCCCACGCCGTGGTGTTGATGCTTCCCAATGAGCAGGATGCATAAAAAAAACAGTGGTGAAGAACTATTGGCGATGAGTATGGCAACCTAACTGCTTCATCTCTGACCCACTTCTCGTGGATCCGTTCGCAGAAGATATTGGGCCTCGCAGGTGTGGACGGCCCCTTCCGGGCGTAATATGCTTGAGTAGAGGCGAAAGGAGTTGACCCGGAAGGCTGGTTGCCGGCAGAGGTTGTGGGTCAGGAGATAGGCATCCAGGAGGGGCGCCGGTATCGTGGCCAGCCGGGCAAGGGTGAGATGGGGGGCGAATTGTTTCTTGTCCGGGGGTATGTCGAGGTGGTCTAAGGCCCGATCCACCTCGGTGCGCAGCTCCAGCAGGGCATCGCTCTTCTTGAGCCCCACCCAGAGCACCCGGGGCCGGCCGACAAGTGGAAAAAGGCCCAAGCCCTCGAGCTGGAGGGGAAAGGGTTTGGCCCTGACCGCAGCCAGCTGGCCCTTCACTTCAGTTAGCAGAGAGGGGGGCAGGTCGCCGATAAAGCGCAGGGTGAGATGGAGCTGCTCAGCCGGCACCCAGCGTGCCCCGGGCAGGCCGGTGCAGAGCAGGCCTATTGCGGCCTTGATCTTTGCCGGCAGGTCAAGGGCAATAAAGAGTCGAGGCATGGACGGTCTCCGGGTCCGGGGTAGGGGCGCTGCCCCGGACCTGGCGGCGCCAATATTGACTTTCAGGTCGTGATGGAATAAGAAGAATTCTCCCTCTTTATCAGACGATCATGCCTCTAAAACAGGGCAGGAGACAAGAGAAAAAATAATGGATAATGCTCGGCCCAGCCCCCAGAAAATATGTCTCTCCATTGCCGAGCCAGGTCTGGCCGCGGCCCTTGCAACGGCGCGCCGCAGCAAGGGGAGGGCTGATCTTGTTGAAATCCGCCTTGATCTTCTAGATCACCCCGCTGTGCAGCCCTTTGTGGAAGGTGTTGAGGCGCCGCTACTCTTCACCAACCGCCCCTCCTGGGAGGGGGGCAGCTGGCACGGTTCTGAAGAGGAGCGCCTTGCCCTGCTTGTGGAGGCCATAGAAAGCGGCGCCGCCTATGTGGATATAGAATTGCTGGCCCCTGCCGAGAGCCGCCGGCAGATTCTCGCTGCCGCTGCCTTGGCAGAAACAAAAGTCATTGTCTCCTGGCATAATTTCAGCGATACACCAGGTGATGCGGTGCTGGCCGATATCTTCAGGCGCCAGCTGCAAAGCGGTGCGGATATCGGCAAAATGGTCACCATGGCCCATGATCACACCGACTGCCTGCGTGTCCTTGGCCTCCAGCTCCTGGCTGCCCAGGAGCGCTTTCCCCTGGCCGCTTTTTGCATGGGCCAGGCCGGTAAGATCAGTCGGGCCGCCACCCTGGAGCTGGGCGGTGTCCTTACCTATGCGGCAGCGGACCGGCAAAGCTGCACAGCCCCGGGCCAGCTCACTCTTGCCGAGCTGCATACCATCCAGGAGCTTGTTCGATGAAGATCAGCGGCACCACCCTGGTGCATGGCATCATGGGTAATCCGGTGAGCCACAGTCTCAGTCCGGCCATGCATAATGCCGCCTTTGTTGCCACCGGCCTCAACGGGGTTTATGTCCCCTTTCCGGTGGAGGATGTGGCGGCTGCCATTATCGGCTGCAAGGCCCTTGGCATCCGGGGGGTCAGCGTCACCATCCCCCATAAGCAGGCGGTGCTGGCCTGTCTGGATGAGATTGACCCGGTGGCGGCCAAGATCGGCGCGGTGAATACCTTGGTTTTCTCCGCGGCCGGGGTCACGGGTTATAATACCGACTGGCTGGGGGCCAACCGGGCCCTGGCCGCCGAAATGGATCTTAACGGGGCCTCGGTCCTCCTCCTGGGGGCCGGCGGCTCGGCCCGGGCCATTGGTTTTGGCCTCCTGGAGGCCGGGGCCCGGCTCACCATTGCCAGTCGCAGCCCCGGACCGGGCCAGGCCCTGGCCAGACAGCTGGCCTGCCCCTGGCATCCCCTGGCGGATATCAGCCGTCTGGCCGCGGACGCCGTGGTTAATGCCACCTCCGTGGGCATGGCGGCCCTGGCGGACAGGAGTCTGGTGCCGGCCGACAAGATAGGCGATTTCCCGGTGGTGATGGACATTGTCTATGCCCCCCTGGAGACCAGGCTGCTCAAAGAGGCCAAAGAGGCGGGCTGTGTCACCATTAACGGCCTGCAGATGCTCCTGCATCAGGGGGCTGCCCAGTTTGAGTTGTGGACCGGCCGCCCGGCGCCCCTGGCTGTCATGGCCCGGGAAGTGATGGCGAACCTGGGCCGCTGACAGGCCCCTTTTTTATTATTCATTGAATTTTTCAGACGGGAATCATGCACGAAATAACCCCCCTGGCCACTGTTGATCTTGACCTGAAGGTGCCGGGCTCCAAGTCCATCACCCAGCGCGCCCTCATTGCCGCCGCCCTGGCCCAGGGCGATTCCACCTTGATCGGCCCCCTGGCCAGCGAGGATACCGCCTATACCGCCACCGCCCTCCAGGCCATGGGTATTGAGGTGGTCAGGAACGAGGAGTCGTGGACAATAAAGGGCACCGGCGGCCGCATTGCCACCCCGGCCCAGGAGATTTTCCTGGGCAACAACGGGACCGCCACCCGCTTTCTCGCCTCCGTTGTTGCCCTGGGCCAGGGGAACTTTATTATTGCCGGCGAGAAGCGGATGGAGGAGCGCCCCATTGCGCCTCTGATCCAGGCCCTCACCGGCTGGGGCGTTGATATCCGCTCCCTCAACAACACCGGCTGTCCCCCCTTGGCCATCAAGGCCCGCGGCATCCAGGGCGGCGAGACCACCCTGCCGGCGGGCAAATCCAGCCAATATCTCTCTTCCCTGCTCCTGGTTGCCCCCTATGCCCGGCACCAGGCCATTCTCCATGTGGAGGGCCAGGTCCCTTCCAAGCCCTATGTCACCATGACCCTGGCCGTGATGCGCGCCTTTGGCGCCGACCTTACGGCCAGCGATCAGCTCAATTATTTTGCCATCCGCCCCAGGGCCTATCATGCCACCACCTATCAGGTGGAGGGCGATGCCTCCAGCGCCTCCTATTTTTTTGCGGCAGCCGCCATCACCGGCGGCAGGGTCCGGGTGCAGAATGTGCCGCATCCCTCCCTGCAGGGGGATACCGCCCTGGTGGAGATCCTGGCCAGGATGGGTTGCACCGTCGACTATGGCGATGGCATCACCGTGGTGGGTCCCCGCGAGCTGCGCGGCGTGGAGGTGGACATGGGAGACTGCCCTGATGTGGCCCCCACCCTGGCCATTGTGGCGGCCCATGCCAAGGGCAGGACCATCATCAAGAATATCGCCCATCTGCGCATCAAGGAATGTGACAGGATAACGGCCGTGGCCACTGAGCTTGGCAAGATGGGGGCCCGGGTGGAGGAGAGGCCGGATGCCCTCATTATCGAGGGGGCCGCCAACGGCGCTCCTCTGCACGGGGCTGAGATCGACACCTATAACGACCACCGCATTGCCATGTGTTTCGGGGTGGCTGGCCTGGTGACCCCCGGGGTGAAGATCAAAAACAGAGAGTGTGTGGTGAAGTCCTTTCCGGACTTCTGGGAGCGGTTTCAGTGGCTCTATGAGGGGCCTGGTCTTTGACGGCGAAAAAAAAGAGGAGAGTAGATATGATGAAGTGGAAAACAGCTCTTATGCTGGTAGTTGTTGCCCTGATGGTCAGCGGTTGTTTCTTGACCAAGGTTGTCACCGTGCCCATGCGCCTTGGAGCGGCGGTGATTTCCATTATTCCGGTGGCCGGCAATACCGCCCATGACGCCATTGACCAGGCTGCTGATATCGTCGATGAAGTCCCCATCTAAAGAAAAAACAGCAGCGAGTAAAGGGGGCAGCAGGAGAAAGAGGCCTGCTCCTGCTGCCCCTCTTTAGCTTTTGGTGAGCCCGGCGATCTGCATCAGGGCCCAGCCCAGGGCGTCCGTGCCGCTGCCGTCATATTGGGCATCCTCTTGCTGGCCTGCCATGTGGTCAAGTAATCTGCTGGCCAGAATTTTTCCCAGCTGCACCCCCTCCTGATCAAAGGAATTGATATTCCACAAGAAACCCTGGAAGACGATCTTGGCCTCATAGAGGGCCAGCAGCGCCCCCATGCTGTAGGGGGTGAGCCGGTCTGCCATGAGCAGGGAGTTGGGGCGGTTGCCGGCAAAGAAGCGGTTGGGGTTGTCGTGCTGCCGGCCCAGGGCCAGGGCCAGAGACTGGGCCAGGAGATTGGCGGTCAACTTCTCCTGGCTCGTGGTTTTCTTGACCAGGATGTCGCCGTCGTATTGATTGGCGCGGAAGCCGATAAATTCCGCAGGAATGACGGCAGTACCCTGGTGCATGAGCTGGTAGAAAGCGTGTTGGCCATTGGTGCCCGGTTCACCCCACACCACGGGCCCGGTCTGGTAGAAGAGCGGTTTGCCCTGGCGGTTACAGCTCTTGCCGTTACTCTCCATGTCGCATTGCTGAAGATGGGCGGTGAAGCGGCAGAGGCCCTGACTGTAGGGTAGGATTGCCAAGGTTTCCCGGTGCAGGAAGTTGCGGTTCCAGATACCCAGCAGGGCCAGGAGCAGCGGCACGTTGCGCCGGCTCTCTCTCTCCTCGGCGGCCCGGTCCATGTCGCGGGCACCGTGCAGGATTTCGCGGAAATTTTCCGCGCCCAGAGCAAACCCGAGCATAACGCCGCCCACCATGGAGGTGGCGCTGTAGCGGCCGCCGATGTAGTCATAGATGTAGAAGGAGCGCAGGTATTTGGCCGGATCGTCCATAGGACTGCCCTGGCCGGTGACCGCCAGGAAATGGCGGGCCGGATCCAGACCGGCCTGGATAAAGGCGGCCTTGACCAGCTCCTCGTTGGTCAGGGTCTCCAGGGTGGTGCCGCTCTTGGAGACGACATTGACCAGGGTGCGGGAGAGATCCAGACCCTTGAGCACGGCCAGGCCGTCATCCGGATCGACGTTGGCGATGAAATGGATCTGCCGCCCCTGACGGCTATAGGCGGCCAGGGCCAGGTAGAGGGCGCGGGGGCCCAGGTCGGAACCGCCAATGCCGACCTGGATCATGTCTGTGAAGGGCTGGCCCTGTTCATTGGTGAGGCGGCCCTGGTCCAGATCGTCGAGGAAGTCCGCAAGTTTTTTGAGTTCCGCCTCGGTCTGGCCCGTTGCCTCCGGGGCATGGGGAGCGCCAAAAACATCACGGCAGGCGGTGTGCAGCACTTGTCGGTTTTCGCTTGGCCAGCCCTCGATCCTGTTCATCACCGCGCCCTTTTTCATGGCCAGGAATTGCTCAATAACACCACCCTGGTCGGCCAGGGCCTGGAGGGCGGCGAGGATGGACTCATCCACCCGCTGGGTGGCATAGAAGAGGTCAAAGCCGGCACTGTGGCTCCGGAGGCTTTGGAGGCGGTCCGGGGTGAGGAGGGCCGGATCCGTCAGGTCCGGCACCTGGTGGCTTAAGGCCTGCAGGGTGGCGAAGGCGGGCAGGGTGTCAAGATCGGTAGAGGGGGCCATGGTTCAAATCCTGTAAAGGGGCAGATGGGGATGCTAATAGCGTGATATGGTAAGATAAAAATCATCTCACCATAAAAGCAGGGCCCCTGTCAAACAGGAGGATGGCCCGCGGCCAAAAAAAAGAGGCCAAGGGCTGGCAGGATCCATCAAAATTTATAGGTGAGGCCCAAGGCGACCACCGGATAATAGTTGAACCGGTCCAGGTCATCTTCAAGGTCTTCTTCTTCCTGCTGCAGGTTCCTCTGAAATTCGGGATCGCTGGCCACGGCTCCCGAGGCCGTGAGGCGGACATCGGCGGCGCCCTGGTAGGCGACACCAAGATCGAGGAAAAAGGTCCAGTTGGAATCTTTGTGCACCGGATTACCCCAGCCCAGGCCGACATAGGGGGCAATGAGATTATAATCGATATCCCCTTGCAGGCGGCCGATATCCGTACCAGAGTAATCGGTGCCGCCCAGAGTATAGCTGCGGTAAGGGCTGGTCTCGCCCCTGGCCTCAAGATTATTGCCATTGAAGAGGGCGCCGGCCACCAGATGAAAGCTGCGGCCCTTAAGGGGAAACCATTCGGCGCTCACCAGGCCGGAGAGGAGTTCCAGGTCACATTCATAGTCGATATCCTCACTGGTGCCGTCAATATCATAGGAGCCCCAGTGGCCGGCCACCCTGATGTTGAGCTGGTGGGAAAGGCCGATGGTGAGATCAGGACCTATTCCCAGGCTGCTTATTCTGGCGCCCAAGGCGATATCGCCGGTTGCGGCCCGGGCTGCAGGGGCCATGGCCGTTAAGATTAGGATCATAAAAAGGGGCATTGCGGCCAGGGGAAATGTTTTCATGGATGTAACCTTGGGTAAGGGTTGTTAGGTGCAGCAGGCAGAGGAATTGTTCAATATCTTAGAGTGGGCAGGAGTTGTCAAGGGTAGATCGAAATAAGTGGCACCTGCTGGTTGCATGGCATAGACTAAAAAACGGGCTGGTTTGGCTTGCTGATGCTGCCTTCTTGCTTCTTGAGCAATACCAGAGACAATAAGAGGATATTATGCAGTTATATTGCCCCCACTGCGGTGTGCAGCGGCCGGTGGCGGATAAGGATGGCGGGAAGAAAATCACCTGTTTGTCCTGTGGGAAACATATCCCCAGGCCGGCGGCAGGTGGGCATGGTGCTTCGCCTCCTGAACAGACAGACTCCTCCCTGGCTCAATTTGTCAAAGAGATCAGGGCGCCTGAGCCCGGCCAGGGGCATAACTTTTTTGAGTTGGAAGGTGATCGTCTGTTGCGGATCACCCTTCGGGGTCTGGTCTGGCTCAAGATGGGATCCATGGTTTCCTGGGGCGGCGATATCACCCTTGCCCGGCCGCCAATCCTAGGTCAGGGATTTGGCAGGTTTGTCAAAAAAGTCTTGTCCGGCCAATGGTTTTTTCTGGTCAGGGCCGAAGGTGCGGGGCGACTCTATCTGGCGGATGCCGGCAAACAGATTTTCATCTTGAAGCTCAACAAGGAGGCCATCTTTGTTAATGGCAATGATCTGCTGGCCTTTGAGGATTCCATCACCTGGGATATCAAGATGACGCAGCGGGGGGGCAATGTGATGGCCAGCGGCCTCTTTTGCGTCAAGCTGGAAGGGCGAGGTCTGGTCGCTATGACAACCCCTTATGAACCTTTGACCCTGAAGGTGCCCCGTGCCAGACCTATCCTGTCCGATCCCAATGCCACTGCGGCCTGGTTTCACTCTTCCGGTGGCGCCCTAAAGAGGGATCCCCGGTAAGAGGGGATTTTGCCGGAACAGAGACGGGGCCATAAAAAAACCACCACGGTTTCTCTTTCAGGTGGTTTTTGAAAAGGGCGCCGGCCTCTTTTTTAGAGATGTTTTTTGAGAATCTCCATGTCCGCACTGCTGATCTTGCTGAATTTAATACCGGTATGATAATGATCCTGGTCAGCGGCACTGGAGTGGGCTACAACGCCGCGGGCGTTAATGAGATCGTTTTGCAGGGCAATTTCCATATCAACGGCTTGACCTGGTGCCATCTGCATGCTGGTCTCCAGGAGAAGGCCACTCTCAGAAAGGTTAAGGGTCCGCCCCATGCCCTGGGCCAGGACATGGTCCTCCGGGTCGGTGCAGAAAAAGGAGAGATTGAGGGAGTTGGTTCGTACATGTTTACGCTGATTCTCTGAAATTTTTGCCATATTGTCCACCGGAATAAGTTGATCAGGTTGCCTGCGCTATTTTTATATAGATACCCTGATCAGCCTGGGATAGCCCCTAAAAAAATGCGCAGCACGCACTATGCTAAGCATGATGATGATAGGGAAAGAGATTAAAAGATGAAGGGCCAGTGCGTCAACCAAGAAGTGGTGAAAATGGCAAAAGGAAAAAATAAGGAGAGGAAAATGGCTGGTACCGGCATTCGCCTGCTCCATGGCGAGCAGTACCCCTTTGGCGAGGGGGCTCAGGAGCCTGCCGCCTTTTCCGATCTTTTTGACGGGGAATCCTTTGATGAGGGCGCGCTGCAGCGGCAGGCGGCAAGAAGCACGGAGGATAAAAAAAAGCAGCGAGAGGCCGGCCTGCCACGTTTTCTGCCACCCCAGGAGACCCTGGATCTTCATGGCTGTACCGCCCTGGAGGCAGAGGTGAAGACCCAGCACTTTCTGGAGGCGGCTGGGCGGCGGGGCGTGAAAAAGGTGCGGATTATCACCGGCAAGGGTCTCCACTCGCCGGGGGGCAAGGCCGTGTTGCCCGATCTCATCGAGTTGCAGCTTGCCCTTCTGAGGCAGGAGGGGGCTATTGCCTCCTTCCAGTGGGACAGGAAGGTGAAGAGCAAAAGTGGCGCTCTTTTTGTTTATCTCTGAAAAATCTCGCCCCTGTGGAGACGGTTGATCAGGGTGCGATCTGCCTGGAAAGGGCTGGGGGGCTGCGCCGGCATGGTGAGGGCGTTGCGCCGCCCGAAGGGTGTGGGCCTGATCTGCTGATTATAGGCGATCACCATCAGGGCTTCCAGGTTGATGGTGTCGGCGATATTGTAGGCCAGGAGGGTGTGGAGAAATTTCAGCTGGCCGCTGCGCCTGTACTCATGCCAGAGAAGAACGGCGTCATGGCCGTTCACCCCCTGCAGGTCAGCGCGCTCAATGCCGAGCTGGCGTTCGCAACCCTTGAGGCCGCCCTTGTAGCCGAGGGCGGCGAGAATGGGGCGCAGGTCCAGGTGGGCCTGGGAAATCTTCAGCCGGAAATAACGTTCCAGGATCGGGACGTCAAAACCTTTGCCGTTATAGGTGACAATCACCTCGTACCTGGCGAGCAGTTCTGGAAAGCGGTCGAGGTTGTCGCCCTGGACAAAGGTGAATATCTCATGGCCGTCATAGAGGGCAATGGTGGTGATGGCGCATTGCTCTCTGTTGATGCCGGTGGTCTCGATATCGATGAAGGCGGTCTTGTCCCGGAAATGGGGGAAGAGGCGCCAGTGCTGGCTGGCCGGCAGCAGGTCGTGAAAATAGGAGGGGGTGGCCAGGGCGCCAGGGGGCTGCCGGGCCAGATGGTTTTCCACCAGGCGGCAGGTGACCGGGCGCAGGGCCGCTGTGGCCGGAGCTGTGAAGGCCTGCCAGTGGAGGATGCCGGCCTGCCAGATCTCGGCCTCTGTTTTTTTGCCAATGCCTGAGATGTGGAGAAAGGTATGGGTGAGCATGGGGATGATTGCTTGCTGATTTTGATAAAAAAAGCCCGGGGCCTCAAAGAGGCCCCGGGCTTTTTTAGCTGGTTATAATGGCAACGGGTACCTGCTCACCCCATGGCCACTTCAATGACAATTAGTAGAGATCGAGGTAGTGGTCGATCTCCCAGGAGGTAACGGCCATCCGGTATTTATCCCACTCCTTGCGCTTGCCTTCGAGGTATTTCGTGAAAATATGGTTGCCCAGGGTCTCTTTGGCAATGGGGTTGGTCTCAAACTCATCAAGGGCCTCGCTGAGGCTACCCGGCAGACTGGCAATGCCGGCCAGGTCTTTTTCTTCTTGGGTCATGGCAAAGATGTTGACGTCAACCGACTTTGGCGTGGGCAGGTCGTTCCTGATGCCGTCAAGGCCGGAGTTGAGCATCATGGCCACCGCCAGGTAGGGGTTGCAGGTGGGATCCGGACAGCGCACCTCAACACGGGTGCCTAGGCCGCGGCTGGCCGGAATACGAACCAGGGCGGAACGGTTGGAGGCGGACCAGGCCACATAAACAGGGGCCTCGTAGCCCGGCACCAGCCGTTTGTAGGAGTTGACCAGCGGGTTGGTGACAGCGGCAAAGCCCCGGGCATTTTTGATGATGCCGGCGATGTACTTATAGGCAACGGGGCTCAGTCCTTTAGGGTCTTGCGTGTCCTCGAAGGCATTGCTGCCGTCCAGGTGAAAGAGAGACTGGTTGGTGTGCATGCCCGAACCGTTGATGCCGAAGATGGGCTTGGGCATAAAGGTGGCATGCAGGTTATATTTTTTGGCAATGGCCTTCACAACCCACTTGAAGGTCACGGTGTTGTCGCAGGCGGTGAGGGCGTCGGAATACTTGAAGTTGACCTCGTGCTGACCTTCAGCCACTTCATGGTGCGAGGCCTCTATCTCAAAGCCCATTGCTTCCAGAACCTCAATGATTTCACGACGACAGTCATTGCCCAGATCTTCCGGATCCAGGGCAAAGTAGCCGGCCGTATCATTGGTGATGGTGGTTGAGTTGCCGTTTTCATCTCGTTCAAAGAGGAAGAACTCCGCCTCGGTGCCGATGTTCATGACGTAGCCCATCTCTTTGGCAGCGGCCAGGCTCTTTTTCAGGGCAATACGGGGGCAACCTTCATAGGGCGTGCCGTCCGGCAGGTGGACATCGCAGATCAACCGGGCGGCGGCAATGCCTTCCTTGTTCCGCCAGGGCAGGATGACAAAGGTCTCAAAGTCAGGTTTGAGGAACATGTCGGACTCGTTGATGCGGGCAAAGCCGTCAATGGAAGAGCCGTCAAACATGATCTTGCCATCCAGGGCCTTTCCCAGCTGGCTGCGAGGGATGGCGACGTTCTTCTGAAAACCGTTCACATCAACGAACTGCATGCGGAAGAAGTTAATTTTCTCTTTTTCGACAATTTTCAAGATGTCGTCTTTTGTCATGATCGTTTCTCCAAGTAAAAGGGTTGAGGTGGCAGAAGTAGTTATAGAGACATATGCTGTCTGTGTCAGCACACTATTTGTCTTTTTTAAACATTCAGGCAGGATCTTACCATTTTGCCCCTGCTGTCAGTATGTTTTTTGTAAACTATCCTCTTTTAAAAAAAAATACATTTTTGTTGGGTGTCAGGGCTTTTTAGTCGGCGGCATGGACCAGGCTCCGGCGAATTTCGTTGAGAAAAGAGGGGTCCTTTATTTTCGCCCCCTCATGGTCCAGCACATAAAAGACATCAACGGCCTGATCCGCCTGACTGCCGATCTGGGCCCGATAGGTTGCAATGCCGAAATCTGCCAGGGTGCGGGTGATATTGTAAAGCAGGCTGGGCTTCTCTTCGGCAAAAACCTCAATGATGCTGTAGTCGCTTGTGCCGTCCGGCTCAATGGTCACCCTGGTTGACCTCTTTTTCCCTTTTTTTGGCCTGGCGCCCCGGTCCAGGGGCACCCCTTTTCGGCTCAGCCGGTGGGCCAGGCCGAGCCGGTAATGGAGGGCCAGGTCAAGATCTTGTTGAAAGGCCTGCCAATCCTGGTCGGCAAAGGCATTGTGCAGAGCTGAGGTGGTCTGGAGGACATCCACGGCCGTCCCGTCTGCCCAGGTGAAAATCTTGGCAGCCAGCACCTTGATGTTATGGAGGGCCAAGACCCCGCAGAGGCGGTTTAAGAGGCCTGCTCTGTCCTTGGCCATGACCAGAATGCTCCAGTGGTCACCTTGGTCTGCGGCCTCCACCACGGTCTGGTCCCTGTCCAGGCTGCCGCTGCCATGATGCTTGATGTGCAGGGCAACCTCCTCAACGGCAAAGGAAAGAAGATAATCCGTGGAGAGGATATCGAGGTCAAATTCCGGGGCTATTTTTTTGACAAGGGGGGTGAGTTTTTCCCGCCGCCAGCTCGCCGCTTGGCGGCGGTTCGGTGTCGGCCGCTCGCCTTGATCAAGGATATGGGCGATCTTCAGATACAGCTCCAGGTAGAGGGCGGCCTTCCATTCCGTGAACATGGTGGGGCCGGTGGCCCGGGCGTCGGCAATGGTGAGGAGGTAGAGCATGGCCAGCCGGTCCGGATCCTCAATATGGGCGGCGCACTGCAGGATGAGGTTTTCATCGTCAATGTCGCGGCGCAGGGCAATCTGGGAGAGGTAGAGGTGATTGCGGACCAGGAAGGAGAGGGATTTGATCTCCGCCTCCTGAAGGTGCAGACGCTTGCCGATAAGGGCCACCAGCTCAGCGCCATATTCGGCATGGTCATGATTGGTGCCCTTGCCGATGTCATGCAGAAGGCCGGCCAGAAAAAGCAGGGCAGGTGTGGCCAGGGCCTGGAAAAGTTGAGCCTCCTCCTTCTTCAGAAGGCTCAGTTCCTGAACGCATTGCAGGAGGTGGCGGTCCACTGTGTAGACATGATAGACGTCATGCTGGGCCAGGGACTCCAGATGTTCGAACTCCGGAATATAGGCGGAGAGCAGGCCTGTTTCCAGCATATCACTGAGGACATTCTGGGCCTTTGGGGCCAGCAGAATGGCGAGAAAGGCCTTGGCCAGCCGTTTGGACTTACAGGCCTGGGCGTTGATCATCGCCACGTTTTGGCTGACCAGGGTCTTGGTGTTGTGATGGATGGCAATTCCGGAGGCGCTGGAGTGGGCAAAGACCCGCATGAGCAGGTGCGGGCGCTGGTGGATAAGCTCCGGCTCAATGATCTGGATGCGACCCTGGCGCACGGCAATCCCTGGTTCCAGGCTGCGGTCTTTCTCGGTGGGACGGCTGAGGCCCACCACATCCCGGACATGCTCGAAAAAGAGGTCGGTGATCACGGCGATGGACTGCAGATGGTTATGCACCTCCCGCATGAAGAGCTCAACCCCGAGCATAGCCTTGGTGTTTTGGTAACCAAAGGCATCGGCCATCTCTTCCTGGTGCTCGAAGAAGAGCTGGTCATTCTTGCGGCCACTGATGTAATGAAGGCGGTTACGGATCCGGATGAGGGCGTTGATGGCCTCTTCAAATTTTTGCCGGTCTTCGCTGCTGAGCAGGGCCGAGTTCTCCAGGGCGTTAAGGTTGTTGAGGCCGAAGACCACCTGGGCCAGCCAGAGCATGGCCTGGACATCACGGAATCCGCCCCGGCTCTCTTTGATATGGGGTTCCAGGAGATAGGTGTGGTTGCCGAATCGCTGGTGCCGCAGGCGGCAGTGGCTGAGCATGGTTTCCAGAAATTCTTTGCGATGGCCGTGAACAAAGCGGCGGTTGAATCTGGCCAGCAGATCAGCAAAGAGGGGCGCAGAGCCGGCCACCAGCCGGGCATCAAGAAGAGAGACCTGAAAGTAGAAGTCATTTCTGGCGTCCTCCAGGCAGATATCCACGCTGCGCACCCCGTGCCCCACCTCAAGGCCGGCATCCCAGAGCGGATAAAAAACGGCTTCAGCTACCTGGGTGAGGTGATCCTGGGTCTCGTTTCGGTGGAGCAGCAGCAAGTCGATATCGGAGAAAGGGAAGAGTTCCTGGCGCCCATAGCCCCCCAGTGCCACCAGGGCCATGTTGTCGGTCTCCCCCTGGCTCTCGGCAAATATCTGACTCAGAAAGTCGTCGATGAGCTTGGTATGTTCAGCAAGAAGGGCCTGGCCGCTTACGCCTTTCTGCCATAAGGCCTCCAGGGCCTCTCGTTTTGCACGGAGTTTCGAATTCATTATCTGTCTGGTGGATCAGTGGGGCAGGAGGTACGGAAAAAGAGGTGGTTATTCTTTATTGCCGGTATCCGTTAACTCTTCTAAAAAATTTCTTTTTGTTCCTCACTGTTAAGGGAAGCAAAAAACGTGCCCTGGTGACAAAAAAATGGTAAAAGCATGATTTTGCGTGATTTTAAGGCAACGGGCTGCAGGGAGCGTGGGGCGGCCTTATGACAATAATGGCATAATGGAGCACTTTTGTTACATGATTGTAACTTTTTGAGTGAGAGGGGGGGAGGTTTGGATCACCTCATAGCGGGAAAAGATAATGGTATCAAAGGGGTTGTTTTGCCACTGCCTGTTGAGCCAGGCCTGGAGCTGGCTGATCATGTCGCCGCGGGCCAGGGCGTACCGTTTGAGTTCATAGGCGGGCCGGTTGGCGAAAAATTGATAAATAATATCGCGCGCCAATATCTGTTTATCCTCGGGAAGAGCCTGGCCCTTGGCAAGGTTGGCGGTGAGAATAAGATCAATATTCACGATGATCTCGACCTTGCTGTCATCACCGGCCACAATGACAAAGGTGGGGAGTTGCCATTGCTGGTGCACAGTTTCCGGCCCCACGGCCGGCTCTGATGGTGGGGCCCCCGTGGGGCTCTGCTGCGGCACAGGGGGTTGTTCCAGGCTGCTGCTGCTTTTGTGAGGGAGAGGGGGGGGGGGGGCAGGAAGTGGGGCACTGGCCCTGTTCTGGTCGGTGGGGGTGCCGCCTCGGTCATCGGTTGCCCGCAAGAACAAGGTGGCGGCCACGAGCAGGGTGATGACCACGGCCAGGGCCGTGAGCACCAGCTGTTGGCGGCGGCCTCCCTGCACCAGCTGGTGCAGGGAGGCCGCCAGGATCTGCAGGCCATGGGGGAAGGCCAGAACAGCGCGGCCTTCCCCAGCGCTTTCCGCCGCTGCCGGCTGGGCGGCGGCGCGGCTTTTTTCTTTGGTGCCCTCCTCTGCTTCGCTGAAGAGGTCGGCAATGTCTTCGTTTTTGTCAGGTTCGTTTTCGTCAAGGAGGAAGAAATCCGCGGGTTCATCCTCGGGGGAGATCATGAACTCTTCAGCCTGAAAGGCGGATTCCCAATCATCGCCCAGGTCATTGTCTAGGTCGGTTAAGGGGGGCTGGGCGGCAGGCTTCTCTGGGGAAGGGGTCATGAGGGGGGCAGTGGTTAGCTGAATACCTTATCGATTTTTTCACCAAGAGTTTCTGCGGTAAAGGGCTTGACGATGTACTGGCTTACCTTGGCCTTTACCGCAAGGATAATATTATCCTGCTGGGCCTCCGCCGTTACCATGATGAAGGGGGTGGCGGCCAAGTTTGCGTCGGCCCGCACATGTTTAAGCAGTTCCAGGCCCGTCATTTTCGGCATGTTCCAGTCGGAAATGATCATGCCCACCTTTTCATTTTTGAGCATTTCAACGGCACTGGCGCCATCATCGGCCTCAATGATATTCTTATATCCCAATTGGGTGAGGATGTTTTTGACAATGCGCCGCATGGTGGCAAAGTCATCAACAACCAGGACTTTCATGGTCTTATCAGCCGGCATGGTTTTTCCCTCAATACGTGTGAGCCCTCTTGCAGAGTCCGTTTTTCAAGAGGTGCTTTATGTTTCAACCCGGAGGCCTTGATGTCAGAATAGTCGAATGAGCGAATATTCGTGGCGAATTTTTGCCATTTTAAGCCGAAAAGCTGGCAAAGGAAAGTACTTATTTTAACGGTAAGCTGCTTTGTCTTCAGCTGGCCAAGGCCTTTTTCATCTTGGTGCGCAGCCGCAGCATGGCCTTGGAGTGCATCTGTGAAATACGTGACTCGGTATAGTTTAAGACCTGGCCGATTTCTTTCATGGTTAATTCGTTAAAATAATAGAGGGATACTGTCAAACGTTCTTTTTCAGGCAGGGTCTCGATGGAAGTAGCCAGCAGGTCACGGATCTGTTTGAGGTTGATGGCGGCAAAGGGGTCATTGCTGTCCATGGAGAGGGAGGCCAGCCCGTTGCCGGGGTGAATCTGGTCCGGACTGTTTTGCCGCAGAAGCTCGATATCCATGAAGGAGATTGCCTTGGTTTCATCAAGGAGCTTGTGATACTCCTCCAGGGAGATGGCCATCTCCGCGGCGGTCTCTTCATCCGTGGCCGGCCGGCCCAGCCTCTTTTCCAGTGTGCTGTAAGTACGCTCCAGGTCGGCGGTCTTGCGCCGCACCGAACGGGGCACCCAGTCCAGGGAGCGTAATTCGTCAAGCATGGCGCCGCGGATACGGAATTCAGCATAGGTTTTAAATTGGACATTCTTGCTGAGGTCAAACTTGTCAATGGCGTCAATGAGGCCGATGATGCCACTGGAAACCAGATCGTCAAAGGCAATCTTGGCCGGCAGGCGGGAGGCAAGGCGGCTGGCAATATAGTGGATCAGGGGGGTATAGGCCAAAATCAACTGGTCGCGTTTTTCCGCGTCCGGTGCTGTGCCGGTCTGGAAATAGGCATTGGTGTAATCCTTGAATTTGGAGGTCTGAAATTTGTTCATGGATTTTTTGGTAGAGGCACTGTTGTTTTCGGCTCTGGGACAAGGAGAATTATACATGGTATCCCTAAAAATATTATAATTTAAAAAGGTCTTTCCAGAAAAATTTAATATTGCCATCCATCTGGGTGTCCGGTTTTTCCTGGATCAGGTGGTCTGCCAACTGGAAAAATTTGCCGCTCACCGTGGAGCGCGGCGACAGTTCCACCACCAGGCGCTGGGCCCGCACCGATTGCGGCAGTTTGATGTCATAGGGGATAAAGCCGAGGTAATCCAGGGACAAGGAGCCCAGAAAGCGGTCCGCCACCAGGGTGAGCTGACGGAATACGGCCAGGGCTTCTTTCTCGGTATGGGCCGAATTGATCAGAATACGGAAACGCTTGACATCATGCAGGGTGGAAAGGACCTTGATCATGGCGTAGGCATCGGTGAGGGAGGTGGGTTCCGGAGTGAGGACAATTATTTTCTCCTGGGCCGCCAGGGTGAAATAGATCACATTATTGTTGATGCCGGCGGCCGTATCAATGAGCATGATATCGATGCTGTTGCCCAGGGCGCTTATTTCCGAGAGAAAAAAGAGCTTCTGTTCTTCGCTGAGCTCGGCCAGCTCCATGATGCCGGAACTGGCCGGCAGGATCTGAAAGCCACCCGGGGCAGTGACCAGGATATCCCGCAGCCTTTTTTCGCCCAGCAGGACATGGTGGAGGTTGAATTTCGGGGTCAGGCCGAGCAGGACATCGACATTGGCCAGGTTGAGGTCGGCATCAAGGACCAGCACCTTTTTGCCTTTGCGGGCCAGGGAGTAGGCCAGGTTGGTGACGATGTTGGTCTTGCCCACCCCGCCTTTGCCGCTGGTGACGGCCATGACCCGCGGCGGGGTGCCTTGACGGTCTGATCCATAGTGCGCTGCCGATGTACGAGTCATGATCTTTTCCAATGTGTCTGCCTGGTTCATAAAAATAAACTCTCTTAATATGCGAAAAGGGGCGCTGCCATTTTTTTTAAGCCCTAATTGGTCATCTCTTGTGCCATCACCGGCCATCCTTGCCTGAAAAAGGAGGTCAGGAAGGGCCTCTCTGCCACCATGAAGTCCTCGGGAACCCTTTGCCCCATGGTGAGATAGCCCACCGGCATGTTGGCGGCGGCCACCTGTTGACAGAGGGAGGCATAGGCCCTGGTTTCATCCAGCTTGGTGAGAATCACACAGTGGGGCGCCAGGGCCTGGTAGGAGTTGACGATCTGTGACAGATCCTCCTTCTTGGTGGTGGCGCTCAGGCAGAGCAGCGGCTGGATGTGGGCCACCGGCGCGAACCAGTCGGCCAGTTCATGCACATGGGTGGTGTCATAGGGGCTTTTGCCGGCAGTATCGATAATGATGAGGTCGGCATCATGGTGGCGGGCAATGGCCCCGGTGAGGTCCTCTTTGCGGACCGCCACTTCGCAGGGCAGCCGCATGATGCGGGCATAGGTGCGGAGCTGATCAGTGGCGCCGATGCGGTAGCAGTCCATGGAAAGCAGGGTCACCTTTTTGCCTTCGTGCAGGTGGTACCAGGCGGCCAGTTTGGCCGCAGTGGTGGTCTTGCCCACCCCGGTGGGGCCCACCAGGGCGATGATCTCCTGACGGTCGGAGCTGCACAGATGTTTGACCTCAATCTGGTCAATGAGCTCATCGCGCCATTTTTTGACCTGGTGGTGGTGGATGGCTCGGGGCAGGGGGGCGCTGCTTCTGCTTTTTTCTGCCGTCTGCCAGGGCGCGCTCTTTTCCCGGAGGAGATTGGCGAAATTTGCAGCCACCTCCGGACTCTCGGGGCCTCGTTTTTTTGGCTGCCGCGGCTGGGTCTTTTGGGGCCTGCGGATCGTCTCATAACCATAGGTGTCCAGGCGCTTTGCCGGGAGCGCGTCTTCCACCCACAGGGGGGCAGGTTTTGTCTCCATGTCGTAATCCATGGCCGCCATGATTTCCACCCGTTGCGAGGGCATGCCC
This sequence comes from Desulfobulbaceae bacterium, assembly GCA_024637145.1. GTDB lineage: Bacteria > Desulfobacterota > Desulfobulbia > Desulfobulbales > SURF-16 > BM506. The sequence continues at coordinate 33,876 of JAGXFQ010000030.1, read as the reverse complement.
TTGTCCAGGGTCTTCTGGGAGAAGATGACCGCATTTTCACCCAGGGTTTTTTTGATAAGGGCCATGGTTTGGGGGGCAGTGGCTGCTTCGAATCTTTTAATAATCATAGTCGTCCTTTTCAGGCAAAATCGTGGCAGGAGGGCCGGTTATTTTTTGGGGTTGGGCGGATTAATGGTCACCGCCCCCAGGGAGTTGATTTTTACATTGGTGGTCAGTTCACTGGCTGAGATGATAATGACCTGCGGGGCAAAACGTTCAATGAGCTGGCGAAGATGGCGGCGGATGGCTGGGGTGGCCAGCAGAATGGGCTGATAGCCCTCGGCCGTCACCCTTTCCGCCTCCGTGATGATCGATTCAACAATACGCTGGCCCAGATTGGGCTCCAGGGATAAAAAGGAGCCTTGTTCGGTTTTGTGGATCGACTCCCTGATAAAGTCTTCGATCTGGGTATCCACGGTGAGCAGATTGAGTTCGCCCTGCTCATCCACCAGGGAGCTGATCAGGGAACGGGCCAGCTTCTGACGCACATATTCGGTGAGCAGGTCAGGGTCCTTGCTGATGGGGGCGAAATCAGCCAGGGTCTCACAGATGGTGAGCATGTCGCGGATGGAAACCCTTTCCCGCAGGAGATTCTGCAGCACCTTCTGGACACCCCCCAGGGAAAGGAGGTTGGGGACCAGCTCCTCCACCACCTTGGGATGGGTCTTGGCCAGATGGTCCAGGAGTTTCTGGGTGGCCTGGCGTCCCAGAAGCTCGTCGGCATGGCTGCGCAACACCTCGGTGATATGGGTGGCCACCACAGTGGAGGGGTCCACCACGGTGTAGCCGGCCAGCTGGGCCTCATCCCTTTTGTCGGCGCTGATCCACAGGGCAGGGAGCTGGAAGGCGGGTTCCGTGGTGGGGATGCCCTCGATCTCACGCTTGGCTGCGCCGGAATCCATGGCCAGATAGTGGCCCATGAGCAGCTCTCCCTTGGCGATCTCCACCCCCTTGAGACGCAGGACATATTCGTCCGGCTTGATCTGCAGATTATCGCGGACATGGAGGGGCGGCAGCAGCATGCCCATCTCGGTGGCGAACTGGCGGCGGATGCCGCGAATACGCTCCAGCAGGTCGCCCTGCTGTTTTTCATCCACCAGGGGGATGAGACCATACCCCACCTCAAGTTCCAGGGTGTCCATGGAGAGCAGCGCCTCCACGGTCTCAGGGGCGCCGGGTTGCGGTTCCTCGGCCTGCCGTTTTTCTTCCTCCTCCTTGAGCACACTTTCGTCCATCTCGGCCTTGTTGACAAAGGCAAACCAGGCCAGGACCCCCATGCCGATACCCAGGAGCAGGAAGGGGATATGGGGCAGACCGGGAATCAGGCCGAAGAGGATGATGATGCCGCTGGAGACAGCCAGTGCCTCGGGCTGCTTGCCGAACTGCTTGGTGAGCTCAATGCCCATGCTGTGCTTGGAGGCGGCCCGGCTGACAATGATACCCGCTGCCGTGGAGATGATCAGGGCGGGGATCTGGGAGACCAGGCCGTCGCCGATGGTGAGCAGGGTATAGGTCTCGGCCGCCTGCAGGACGTCCATGTTCTGGAGCACCGACCCGATGAAGAGACCGCCCACGATATTGATCACCATGATCACCAGGGAGGCCACGGCCTCGCCCCGGACAAATTTGGAAGCACCATCCATGGCGCCGTAAAATTCCGACTGGCGGGAGATCTTCTCACGCCGGTTCTTGGCGGTGGTCTCGTCGATCATGCCGGCGTTGAGGTCGGCGTCAATGGCCATCTGCTTGCCGGGCATGGCATCCAGGGTGAAGCGGGCCGCCACCTCGGCGATGCGGCCGGAGCCCTTGGTGATAACGATGAAGTTGATGAGCACCATGATCAGGAAGATGATCAGGCCCACGGTAAAACTGCCCCCCACCACAAAATTACCAAAGGACTGAATGACCTGGCCCACGGCCCCCGGCCCCTCATGGCCATGGAGCAGGATGAGGCGGGTGGAGGCGATGTTGAGGGACAATCTGAACAGGGTGGTTAGCAGCAGCAGGGACGGAAAGGAAGAGAAATCCAGGGGATCGGTGTTGTACATGCACATCAGCATGATCACCAGACTCATGGTGATGCCCAGGGAAAGAAGGAGATCCAGGACCATGGTGGGCAGGGGCATGATCATGATCATCAGGATCCCGATGACGCCCACGGCCACCAGTAGACTGGTGTACTCGATCTTTATAGGGTTTAAGGTCTTTTCCGCTTCCATAATTTTGGGTGTCTTCAGAATCCAGCCGGGGCTACGGTTGCAAAAGCTCTCTGCGCTCTGTTCTGAATGCTCTCTCCTTGCTCCTGAGGCGTGATTTTAGGCGGCCTTCTTCTTGATACTGTAGACGTGGGCCAGAATTTCGGCGATGGCCTGGAAAAGATGGGTCGGGATCTCCTCGCCGATCTCCACGGTCTGGTAAAGGGCGCGGGCCAGGGGCTTGTCCTCCATAAGGGGGATATGGTGCTCTATGGCGATTTCCTTGATTCTGTGGGCAATGACCCCGGCCCCCATGGCCACCACCTGGGGGGCCTTCATGGTGGCGTTGTCATATTTGATGGCGATGGCCAGACGGGTAGGGTTGGTGATGATCACATCTGCCTGGGGCACTTCGGCCATCATTCTTTTCCTGGCCATTTCCATCTGGATGGAACGGATTCTACCTTTGACATGGGGATCGCCCTCGGTGCTCTTGGCCTCCTCCTTGACCTCCTGCTTGGTCATCTTCATCTTCTTCATGAACTGCCAGCGCTGGAAAAGCCAGTCTATGGCGGCCAGGACGACAATGATCAGGGCCGCTTTCAGGAACATCCAGAAGGAGACCCTGACGTAGAAGATGAAAATGGCCAGGGGGGACTGATCCATGAGGGGCAGCAGGTTGTGGACGTTTGCCTTGACCACGGTGTAGGCCACCCAGCTGATGACCACCAGCTTGGCGACGGATTTAAGGGTGGTGAACAGGGTCTGCATGGAAAAGAGGCGTTGCAGCCCTTTGAGGGGGTCAATTTTCTCATATTTGGGCACAATCTTTTCCGTAGAAAAGAGGAAGCCCACTTGGACGTAATTGGCGCTGAGGGCGGTGAGGAAGATGATAACCATCAGGGGCCCCACCAGGAGGGCAAAAAAGGTCATGGCCTCCAGGGTGAGGGGCATCATGTTGTCCGGAGTGACGCTCAGGGTGTGGAGATTACTGAAATAGTGGCGCATCACCAGCAGGAAGTGATCATACATATAGGCCTTCAGCGCGTAGAGGGCCAGGAGCCCGAAGAGGAGCACAGCAGCAGAGGGGACCTCCATGCTTTTCAGCACGTCACCCTTTTTCCGGGCCTCCAGGAGGCGCCGGGAGGTGGGGTCTTCTGTTTTTTCCTGACCGCTCGACTCTTCACTCATGATCTTTTTTTCTCTTTGTCTTGGTTAGCTGTTTACTAAAAAAAAACTGAGGCCGGCAAAATTACTCCTTACTCCTTACTCCTTACTCCTTACGCTTTAAGCCTTTGCCTAGCCCATGCTCTGGGCCAGCCTGGGCAGGAGGCGGCCCAGGTTTTCAAACTGGCTTATCATCAGGGGCATGAAATATTCCACGGAAAAACCGACAAAAAGCAGGCCCACCAGGATATTCATGGGCATGCCCACAATGAGGATGGGGATCTGCGGCACGGTCTTGGCGATGATCCCCATGGCGATATGGGAGAAGAAGATGGCGGCTGAGGCAGGGGCCATTATTTTGACGGCCAGAATAAACATGTGGGCCACTGCGGTGAGGACGCCGTTATAGGTGGCCTCTGTCAGGTGGAGGGTGCCGGGGGCCACCCAGCGGTAACTCTCCACCAGGGTATGGAAAAAAATGTGGTGGCCGTCAATGGCCAGAAAAATGAGAAAGGCGGTCATGGTCCAGAATTGGCCGGCGAGAGAGGCCTGGTTGCCGAATTGGGGGTCCATGGTGCCTGCCATGGCCATACCCATCTGGATACTGACCATCTGGCCGGCCAGCTGGATGGCATCAAAGAGGAGGCGGGCAAAAAAAGCGAGGATGGCGGCAAAGCAGATCTCGTTGATCACAAAGAGGGCAAAACCCAAGGCCGTCGTGGGCAGCTGATTGGCGGTGACAGCCACCGAGGGGGCCACGATCAGGGCAACGGCGACGATCAGGGGGATCTTGGCCTGGCTGGGTACGGTCTTGGCACCGATCACGGGCATGAAAAAGAGCAGGGGCCCCACCCTGATCAGTACGATCACCAGGACCAGCAGGCTGTTGAGTGTCCAGTTAAGGAGGGCTGTATCCGTCATCTCATCTCTACCTGATCAGCAGGGGGATGCTTTCAAAAAGATCCCTGGTGTAATCGGTTAATTCAATCAGCATCCAGGAGGAGAAAAAGAGCATGGCGATCATGACAGCAGCGATCTTGGGGACAAAGGTCAGGGTCATCTCCTGGATCTGGGTGGTGGCCTGGAACAGGGCAATGGCCAGGCCCACCACCAGGCCCACCAAAAGCAGGGGGGCAGCGAGCAGCAGGGTGATGGTTATGGCATTCTGGCCCAGGCTGGTGGCCTCAATGGGGGTCATGGGGGTCTCCTTTAGACGCCAAAGCTTTTGACCAGGGAGCCGACAATGAGATACCAGCCGTCTACCAGGACAAAGAGTAATAATTTAAAGGGCAGCGACACCATAACCGGCGGCAGCATCATCATGCCCATGGAGAGCAGGACGCTGGCCACCACCATGTCCACCACCAGAAAGGGCAGAAAGAGGATGAAGCCGATCTGAAAGGCGGTCTTGAGTTCGCTGATCATGAAGGCCGGCAGCAGGATGGTGGTGGGTATTTCCTCCTTGTTCTGCGGCTTTTCCAGCTTGGCAAAGGAGAGAAAGAGGGCCAGGTCCTTTTGCCGGGTCTGTTTGAACATAAAGGCGCGCAGGGGTTTGATCCCCTCTGTAAAGGCCTTTTCCAGGCCGATTTCCTCGGCCATATAGGGCTGCACTGCCGTGGTATTCATCTGAGAGAAGACCGGGCTCATGATGAAGAGGCTCAAGAAAAGCGACAGGGCGATGAGCACCTGGGAGGGCGGCATCTGCTGGGTGCCCATGGCGCTCTTGAGAAAGGAGAAGGCCACCACCAGCCGGGTGAAACTGGTGGTCATCAGGAGCAGGGCCGGGGCCATGGAGAGCACGGTGAAGACCAGCAGGATTTCAATGATGGTCGCCATCTGCTTGGGATCATTGGTTTCTGTGAGTCCCACCTGAATGGTGGGCAGAGTGGCGGCCAGCCCCTGTCCTGGCAGCAGGGTGACAGCCAGCAGGCCAAGCAGCAGGGCCGGGGTCGGCCGGAGAACTTTATGCATGAGTTGCCTCCCGGGGCTGGTCCATATGGGCCTTGCTGAGGGTGGCGTCAAAAGCGGAGCCTTCTCTTTGTTGCCTGGGGGAGGCAGGGGCAGGGCCGAGCTTGCAGAGCAGGGTGATGCTGTTGTCGGAGATGGCAATGGCAAGATCTTCCCCGGCCACCCGCACCACCGAGATATATTTCTTGGGGGCAATGAGGCGGGTGTCCAGGACGGAGATCAGACCGCCCTTGCTCAGGGAACCATGGCCCATGCCCATTTTCTTCAGACCCTTGACGAGCAGGGCCATGAGGGCGGCGATGATCAGAAAGGCGGCCAGCAGCTTGCCAATGTAGGCCATGGAGTCCAGGGGGGCAAAGTGGGGAGTGGTCACCCGCAGCGGCTCTTCGGCGGCGGCCCACACCCTGGCCGGCAGGCTGAGGAGGGGGATCATTGCCGTTATAAAATGTGAGAAGAAAGGGGCCTTCATTGTCTTACCCTATGCTTTTAATGCGGTCGGCCTGGCTGATAATCTCGGTGATGCGCACCCCGAAGCGGTCGTTGACCACGATTACCTCGCCCTTGCCTAAGAGTTTTTTGTTGACGTAGATCTCCACGGTTTCACCGGCTGCCTTGTCCAGTTCAATGACCGAGCCCTGGGTGAGCTGGAGCATGCGGTCGATGAGCATGGAGGCGCGGCCCAGTTCCACGCTTATCTCCAGCGGGATGTCGAGCAGAAACTCGAGATTTTTGTTGCCGCTCTTGCTCACCTCGCCCGTGCCCAGTTCCTGGAAACTGGCAGTGGAGCCCTGTTCCTCGCTCAGGGCATCCCAGTCGTCATCGCCCTTGGGCCCTTTTTTGCCCGCCTCAGGATTTTCTTCTGCCAGGGCATCTGCCCAGCCATCTTCCAATGATTCGTCCGCCATCTCTTTTCTCCTTGCCGTTCCCTGCTCGGGTGGTGGTTGGGGCGAGACAATCGCCTTTGCCGCCAGCAGGTGATCTTAAATAAGGGCCACCAGGGGCCCCTTAATCCTTGTTTTGGTCCAGAACCTTTCGTTTAATCAAAAAGGCCTTGTTGCCCCGATGGACGCCGGGGGAACCCATATATTTCCTGACCCCGGCAATATAGGCCGGCAGGAGGTCTTCCTTGCGATTGTCGAGCTGGATAATGTCTCCCTTTTGCAGGGCAATAATGTCGCCGGCCGTGATCTGCGTCTTACCCAGGAGCACCTTGGTCTCGATGGGCATGTTCTTGATGTTTTCCGTCAGGATGCGCCGGAGGCTGATATCCTCCTCGCTCTGCTCCCTGCTGAAGGTGGTCATCAGCTTGCTTTTTACGGACTCCAGGTTGGCCAGGGGGATACAGGTGGTAATGGAGCCCACGGCCCGGTCCATATCCACCTCGTAACGATTGATGATAACGACGTCTTCCGGCTCGCAGATCTTGGCAAACTGCGGGTTGATTTCACTGCGGATGTACTGGGCCTTGATGGGATGCAGCGAATACCAGGCCTTTTCCAGGTCACTGACCAGCAGGTTGACCACCCGGTGGATCAGGCGCTGCTCAATGGCGGTGAAATCACGCCCCTCAATGCGGACGTTGCGCTGGCCGCTGCCCCCTAAAAAACTCTCCACCAGGGCAAAAACAAGCTTGGGCTCAATGACGAAGAGGGCCAGGCCCCGGAAGGGATCCATCTTGAAGATCTGCAGGCTGCTGGGCACCGGCAGGGTGCGGACAAAGGCGCCAAACCGGTCAAGCTCCATGGGCACGGAGCTGATATCAAGAATACGGCGCAGGGTTGCCGATAGGGAGCCGCGGATGGAGCGCAGAAAGACGTCGTTGATGACATCCAGGGCCGGCATTTTGATCTGGACGATGCGTTCCTGGCGGCTGAAGTCGTAGGTGGAATAGGCGAGCGCCTCTTCATCGAGGGTATCTTCCGGCTCTTCAATGTCGCCACCGGAAATACCCTTGAGGAGCGCATCTACTTCATCCTGGCTGAGAATCTGTTCCATCTATCTCTCGTTGAGTGGAGTTTTATTGGACAACAAAGTCGCTGAAGTAGAGATTTCGGATCCGGTCCGGCCGGGCCGCCTGATTGAACCGTTCAAGGAGTTCATTGCGAATGCGGATCTTGCCCTCCGGCGTCATCACCTCTTCAAAGGCCAGGCTGGTAAGGAGCATGATGACGATGTCGCGCAGTTTGGGGGCTATTTTCGCCACCCTCTCCTTGGCCTCCACGCTTTCCACTTCCAGGCTGATCTTGCATTTGAGATACCGTTTGCCCTTGGGGTCGGCCAGGTTCACCACAAATTCATTCAAGGTGAGCATCTCGCCCACCACACTGGAGGTCTCGGTGGGGGGGACAGCGGTGGGCTCCGGGGGCGCCATGAAGGTGGTATAGGCAAAAAAACCGCCGCCTACCAAAAGCAGAACCACGCCCAGAATGATCAGGGGCATTGTTCTGGACTTTTTTTTGGGTTCTTCGAGGGGGGGGGTGTTGTCGTCTGCCATGGTCTGGATCTCCTGCATAATGTGGGTGGTGTATTTTTCGCTATGGGGTACCTTATCAAGTATTGTGCCACGACTTTTCCTGAAGTCGTTGCTTCTTGACAACGTGTTGTTTTGGCGATGTAAATTGCCGACATTGTTTCTGAAGAGGCGCTCTCTTTCAGGGTGGGCAAGGGGTTTTGGTCATTTTTTTGACTGGTTTTCGGGGGAAAAGTCAATAATCCGCTAAGGCGGCAGAGTGTACTACGGGAGCAGATGGAGGGCCTGGGGCCGGACCGTTTCGGGGCGGTGCTAAAATTTATACTTTGGGGCAATAATCCAGACCCCTTTTCAAGCAAAGGCCAGAAAAGAGTCGTGCCCTGTGGGCGCCTGCCGGGTGGCCCAGGGGCGGTATAAAAGTTCTTGTGCTGCTTATGTGGTTGATGTAGCAACCTTAATTGCTGTCAGTGCCGCTCTGGGTGGCGGCAAGTTTAAAATATTGAATAGCGCAGACTTCCTGCCGGGAAGGACCTTTTTGCCGGCAAGGCCTGCGGCAGGGGGCAGGAGAGGGAGAGGGGATTTTTTTTTAAGGTGGCATGGATGTTGTAAGTAAGAATAAGCAGTAGTAACTCATATCTCCTTTCTCCTGAAAAAGGCCAGCCTTGTCCCCCCAAGGCTGGCCTTTTTCTTTGTGGGTCCCGATTTCCAGGGCTTTCTGCTGTTATTCTGCAATAAAAATGGTAACCAGCCTGCTGGACAGCTCTATATGTGGGCAGGTGGAGAAAAGACGGCAGGGGAGGAGAGATAATGGCTGGAGAAAAAAGAGCCGTGGCCATCAGCCGCTGCCTTTCCTATGATCGCCAGGAGATTGTCCGGGTGGTGGATGGCCTGCTTGCCGCCCTTGCCTGGACATGTTCCCGGGGGAGCAGGGTTCTTTTGAAGCCCAACCTGGTGGCGGCCCGCTATCAGGGGGATATCGCCTGCACCCATCCGGAGTTTGTGGCTGGGGTTGCCCAATGGTTTGTCGATCAAGGCGCCCAGGTGGTGGTGGGGGACTCCCCTGCCACCGGTTCCGGTCTGCGGGCCATGCGCATCTGCGGCATGACCGCGGCCCTCAAAGGGCTGCCGGTTTCCTACGCCCCTTTTCAGAAGAGCCGTGTTGTCACCACCCGCCGCGGCCTTGAGGTTGCCGTGGCCGTTGATGCCTTGGAGTGTGATTATTTCATTAATCTTCCCAAGCTCAAAAGCCACGGCCAGACCCGGGTCAGCCTGGCCGTGAAAAATCATTACGGCATCATCAAGGGCTGGCGGAAGGCGTGGGGGCATCAGGTCCATGGCCAGGGTGATGGTCGCGCCTTTTTTGATCTGCTGGCGGATCTGCCTTTTCTGGTGCCGCCTGGACTTTCCCTCTGTGACGCCATCACGGCCATGCACCGCACCGGCCCCTTGGGCGGCGAGGCCTATCCCCTGGGGGTGATGGCGGCAAGCCCCTGGGCCTTAGCCCTGGACCGGGCATTGCTGGCCGTGATCAAGTTGGACCCGGAATCCTCGCCGCTCTGGCAGGCCAGCCGCGACCGCCGGGACCGGGGCCATGATCTGGAGACCCTGGCCTTCCCCCTGCTCTCCCCGGAAGAGGTGGCAGTGGAGGACTTTCTCGTGCCGGGCCAACTGCGCCCGATTCCCTTTCATAGCCGCCATCTCCTGGCCAGTCTGGCGGCCAGGTTCAAGGTCTGGCTGGCCAGGCAAAGGGAGAAGGGGAAGGGCTGGGGTTAAGTGGAAAACGCTTTGCTTCCCGGCCCTATCCTGCTACAATCCTCCCTTTGTCTGCTCATCTCAACTAAAAGAGCTGTTGGCCTTGTCCGGGCTATTTCATAGAAAGGAGTTTTGTCATGTTTAATCTTGCAGGGAAAGTAGCGATAATCACCGGGAGCTCTCGGGGTATTGGTAAGGCCATTGCCCTGCGTTTTGCCGAAAATGGCGTCCATATTGTGGTCAATTATGTCCGTCATCGCCAAGATGCCGAAGAAACAGCGCGCCTGGTGCAGGAGCGTGGGGCTGAGTGTCTGGTAATCAAAGCCAATGTTGCCAATGACGAGGATGTGGTGGCCATGTTTCAGCAGATCAAAGAGCGCTATGGCCGCCTCGATTTTCTGGTCTCAAATGCCGCCTCCGGGGTTTTGAAGCCGGCCATGGAACTTTCCTCCCGCCACTGGAATTGGGCCATGGATATCAATGCCCGGGCCTTGCTCACTCTGGCCCAGCAGGCAGTGCCCTTGATGCTCGATGGCGGCAGGATTATGGCAGTGTCAAGCCTTGGTTCGGTTCGGGCCGTGGAAAATTACACGGCAGTGGGGGCCTCCAAGGCGGCCCTGGAATCCCTGGTTCGCCATCTGGCCGTGGAACTGGGAGAAAAGAAAATAACCGTTAATACCATCAGTGCGGGTGCCGTGGACACCGAGGCCCTCAAGAAATTCCCCAACCGCAAGCAGATCTTGGACACCGCCCTGGCACGGACCCCCATGGGAGTTTTAACCACCCCGGATGATGTGGCGGATGTGGCCCTCTTTCTGGCCAGTGATCTGGCTAAGATGATCCATGGCCAGACCGTGGTGGTGGACGGGGGATATTCCATCAGGGCATGATGATGGCGGCGCCGACAGTTTTCAAAACCGTGCAGCCCCTGATCCTGGCCTCAGGCTCACCCCGGCGCCGCGATTTTCTTGCCGGTCTCGGCCTCTCCTTTCTCGTTGCCCCAACAGAGGTGGCTGAAACCGCCCTGGCCGGCGAAGGGCCCGAGATCTTTGTCCGGCGTCTGGCCCAGGAAAAGGCCCAGGCCGTGGCCCAAGATCATCCCGGCCATCTGGTCCTGGGGGCGGATACCGTGGTGGTGCGCGATGGCCACCTCCTCGGCAAGCCGGGCAGCCGCCGGGAGGCGGAGGAGATCCTCACCTCCCTGGCCGGGCGCTGGCATGAGGTGTGGACCGGCTTTGCCCTTTGCCGCCAGGAGCCTCGTCTTGAGAAGGTGGGGGCGGTGGTGACCAGGGTTCGCTTTGCTGATCTGGATCCCCGGGTGATTGCCGCCTATGTGGCCACGGGCGATGGAGATGACAAGGCGGGAGCCTATGGGATGCAGAGTGGTGGTGCCTTTCTGGTTGCCGAGATTTCCGGCTCCTATACCAATGTCATCGGCCTGCCGGTGGCAGAGGTGCTTGCCGCGCTCCTGGAAATCGGGGCCCTGCAGACGGCCGGTCCCTTCCCTTGATTGGCGGGATCTGCACATGAATGGACGTCCTATCGGCAGGCAAGAGCTGCTGCCATAGGGGCGAGAATGTTTTCTGGGTGATAAGGAAAATCATGACCCTCGATCTGCCGAACCAAATCATGGATACCAGCCGGGCCTTTCTTGCCCGGCAGCCGATTTTCCGGGCCAATATGAATGTCTTTGGCTATGAGCTGCTTTTCCGCTCCGGACTCCAGAATTTCTGCAGTGCTGCCATCGATTCCATGACAGCCACCTCCCAGGTGATGAGCAACAGTCAGTATCTGCTTGGTCTGCAGCAGGTCACAGGTGGGAAACGGGCCTTTATCAATTTTCCGCAGGGCATGCTCAATCGCCATACCTCTTTTCTCTTTTCAGCGCGCAGCACCGTGGTGGAGATCCTGGAGGACGTCAAGGTCACCCCTACTCTGCTCAAGAATTGTGCCAGGCTTGTGGAAAAGGGCTATGTCTTTGCCCTGGATGATTTCAGGTATCGCCCGGAGCTGGAACCGCTCATGGAGATGGCCAAGATCGTCAAGTTTGACGTGCTGGCCATGAGTTGGCAGGAACTGGAGGAAGAGGTGGCCAGGGCCAGGAAATTCAACCTCAAGCTGCTTGCTGAAAAGGTGGAGACCATGGCCCAGTTCGAGCGTCTGAAGGAAATGGGTTTTCATCTTTATCAGGGCTATTTTTTCAGCAGGCCGGAGATCTTAAGCAGCAAGGATATTCCCGGCTCCAAACTGCGCTATCTCAACATGCTCAGTCAACTCCAGGACCCGACCACGGATTATGACAAAATGGCGGAGTTGGTTTCCCATGATGTCTCCTTGGCCTACAAGCTGCTGCGCTATGTCAATTCCGCCGCCTTTGCGGTGCGGGTTGAGGTCAAATCACTGCAGAGCGCCATTGCCCTGGTGGGGGAAGAGACCCTCAGGCAGTGGATCAGTATGATGATGCTTTCCTATCTTGCCGACGACAAACCCCACGAGCTGCTCTCTCTTTCGGTGCAGCGGGCCCGTTTCTGTCAAGGGCTGAGTGTCCTGCTGCCCGGCATCGGCACCAAGGCCACCTGTTATACCCTGGGTATGCTCAGTCTGCTTGACGTTATTCTGGAAAGGGATATGGGGCAGATTCTCGACGGTCTTCATCTGGATCCGCATCTCTGCGAGGCCCTGCTCAGCGGCACCGGCCGCCTGGCCCCGGTGCTGGCTCTCACCAAGGCCTATGAGCAGGGGGCTTGGCAGTTGGTGATGCAGCTATGTCAGGCTCTTTCTGTGAATAGCCTGGACCTGCCGCCGCTGCTGGCTGTCTCGGTGGAGGCGGCCAGCCACATCTATTTCGGCAACTAAGTACCTTTTCATAACAGGAGAAACCAGGGTCACCCCTTCAGGGTGTACATCTTGGCAAAGTCGCCGATCTGCAGGAAGAGATGGGCGATGGCCGTCAGCAGGGAGAGCCTGTTCTGCCGCACCGCCTCATCTTCGGCCATCACCATCACCTCCTCAAAGAAGCGGTCCACCGGCTCTTTCATCAACAACATAGCCTGCAGGGCCGCCCCATATTCCCGTTTATCAAGCAGTGGCTGGCATTGATCTCTGACCTGAACGAAGATGCTGAAAAGCCTTTGCTCAGCCTCTTCGCAGAGGAGAGCCGGCGCCACCTCGCTGTTATCATGATCCTTGATGATGTTGGTTACCCGTTTGAAGGCCCCGGCCAGCAGGGTGAAGGTCTCATGGTGGGCGATGGCGCTTAAGGCCGCCACTCGCTGGTTGCAATCGGCGATGTCGTCAAAGAGCACCGCGGTGGCGGCTTCCACCGCCTCACTGCTATTGCCCCCGGCAAAAAGATCGTTGCTGTAGCGGCCCTTGATGAAGCTGAGGAGGGCGGCCAGAGTTTCCTCTTTGTCGGTGGTGATCTGGGCGCCGTAAAGGGTCAGGGCCTTGCTGAAGATGGCACGCAGAGAAAGATGCCAGCCCCGGGCACTGATAATATGGATAAGGGCCAGGGCATGCCGGCGGAGGCCGTAAGGGTCGGTGGCGCCGGTGGGTATCTTGCCGATGGCAAAGCAGCCGGCCAGGGTGTCGATACGGTCGGCCATCCCCACCAGGGCGCCGGCTCGGCTATCCGGTAAGGGGCTGCCTGAGCGCAGCGGTTTATAATGATCCAGGATCGCCGCTGCCACCTCTGGGTTTTCGCCGTCATGCAGGGCGTAATATTTGCCCATTACTCCTTGCAGGGAGGGGAATTCACCCACCATGTCGGTGACCAGATCCGCCTTGCAGAGTTCAGCCGCCCTCTTGGTGGTGGCCACAAGATCGGGCTCTAAGGTCTGGGCCAGATCCTGGGCCAGGCAGGTGAGACGTTCGTTCTTGGCGGTCATGGTGCCAAGCTGGGCCTGGAAGACCACGCCGGCCAGGGCCGTCTTGTAGGCCGCCAAGGGACGCTTGCGATCCTCATTATAGAAGAAGAGGCCGTCTTCCAGGCGGGCCCGCAGGACCCGCTGATGGCCCTCTCGGGAGATGGCCTCATCCTTCACCCGGGTGTTGTTCACTGCCACAAAAGAGGGGAGCAGGGTGCCCTCCGGGTCTGCCACCGTGAAGTACTTCTGGTTGACCCGCATGGAGGTGGTGAGCACCTCGGTGGGGAGTTCCAGGAACTTGCGGTCAAAGGAGCCGCACAGGGCATGAGATGATTCCACCAGGTGGGTGATGGTGTCAAGGAGGTCGAGATCAAGGACCACCTGGCCGCCCATGGCACTGGCCGCCTCGGTGACCTGGCTGGCGATGAGGTCGCGCCGTTTCTGGATATCCACCAACACCTCCATGGCCAGGAGGGTCTCCTCATACTGTCTGAAATCAGTAACCTGCCGGACTTCCGGGCACATGAAACGATGGCCGCGGGTGGTGTTGCCGCTCTGGAGGTCGTCAATGGCAAAGGGCACGGTCTGGCCGCCCAGAAGGGCCACCAGCCACTGCAGGGGCCGGGCAAAATGGGTGTTCTTGTCGGCCCAGCGCATGGATTTAGCAAAGGGGATGGCCAGGATGAGTTCAGGCAGGAATTGCTGCAGCAGGAGGGCGGTCTCCTGGCCTTTGATTTCCTGGACCACCATGAGATAGTCGCCCTTTGCCGTGCTCACCACCTGGATATCCTCAACCGTGGCCCCCTTTGACCGGGCAAAACCCAGGGCCGCCTTGGTGGGTTTGTGGTCAGCGTCAAAACCGGCCTGTTTGGGAGGGCCCATCACCTCCAGGCGCTGATCCTCCTGGCGCCCGGCCAGGTCGCTGACTACAAGGGTCAGTCGACGCGGCGTTGCCGCCGTGTGCAGGGCGCCAAAGGGCAGGCCGAGCTCAAGGAGCTTTTTTCGCATCCCCTCTTTGAGATAGTTGAGGGCAGGTTCTATATAACTGGCCGGAATCTCTTCCGTGCCTATCTCAAGTAAGAATTCATGGTGCATGGTGATTCCATGGTGATAAGTGATTGGCAAAGGGGCTCTGGAGCAAACAGAAACCAAGGATTATACCCCTGCCTGCCCCAATAGACCAGAGGAAAGTGGCGCCATTTTGGCCGTCTGCAGTGGGTGTTGAAAGAGAGGGGCTGTGGCGGCGGTTACGCGTCCTGGGGGCCGACCATGGTGGCAAAGGTTGAAAAGCCCTCAGCGAGGTTTTCCACAGTCACGGCGAACCAGGAAATGTCAGGGTGATCATTGAGGCGCTGCCCAAGGTTCTTGGCCAGCTGCTCAACGGAAAGGGGATGCTGGTTGGGGTCAGATTGGCTGGCGGACCACTTGAGTTCATGGCTGGTGACTTCCTCCACCATCTCAATGAGATCCTCGATCCAGATGAAATGGCGAAAACGGACGCAGATGTCGGCATTGCCCCAATGGCCCAGGGATTCAGGCAGCCCTTCGCCGGCCTGCTCCACCCCGGGCGGGGCAATGGGTACCCGAAACTCCAGGGTGAGATCATCCTTGGAGTCGTAGGCGCCGTGCATCTTGCAGCTATACTCTCTGAGCAGGCCGGTCTTGCTGCCCGTTTTTTTCTGGAGGAAATAGGGAAATTCCACCTCCATATGGGCCTGCTCCGCCTCCAGTTTTTCTTTCATCTCCTCCAGAATGAGATGGAAGCTGCGGACATTGATATCACCGTGGAAGCGGTTGAGGATCTCGATAAAGCGGCTCATGTGGGTCCCCTTGAAATGGTGGGGAAGATTCACCGACATATTAACGGTGGCCACAGTGTGCTGGTGATGATGGGTCTTGTCCAGGACCTTGATGGGGTAGGAGATCTCTTTGACCCCCACCTTCTCAATGCTGATGCGGCGGTGGTCGTGCTGGCTCTGAATATCTTTCATGGTCAAGGATGCCGCAAAGGGGAGCAGGGATTAGGCAAGATGTCTGTGGACCGACTCCAGGAGCTCGGTCAAGTCGGATGATTTGACGATATAATCGTCAGAGGCCCAGGAGGCCAGATCCTGCTTGAACTCCTGATAGGCGGAACTGAGAATCACCGGCATTTCCGGCATTTTTTCTTTCATGCGGCGCAGGGTGTCAATGCCGTTTAGGCCCGGCATATTGATGTCAAGGATCACCAGGTCTGGTTTGAGGATATCCAGGGTGTTCAAGGCCTCATCGCCCGACAGGGCGGAGTGCACCTCATAGCCGGCCTCTTCAAGCTCCTCACGGTAGAGGAGGTGGATCGACTCTTCATCATCAACAAGTAGGATCTTTTTCATAATGCACCTTGTTTGGGTTGCTGACAAATCAAGCCAGTTGCCTGATACGGTTTAGGTAAGGGAGACCTCGCGCAGGTAGCGGGCCGCGTCTTCAGGGGGCGTGGGGTTTATGTAAAAGCCGGAACCCCATTCAAATCCGGCAATATTGGTGAGCTTGGGCATGATCTCAAAATGCCAGTGGTAATGGCGCAGGGGGTCTGAGCGCAGGGGGGCGCCGTGCAAAACAAAATTATAGGGCACATTGGGGATGCACGCCTCCAACCGGGACATGGCCTCGCCAAAGATCCGGGTCAGGGCCTGAAACTGGTCATGGGTTTGCGTGATATAGGAGGAGGCGTGCTGCTTGGGCAGCAGCCACATTTCAAAGGGCGAGCGGGGCGCCCAGGGGGTGATGACAATAAAATGTTCATTCTCGCACACCAGGCGGCTCTGCTCTTTGTTCTCCTGGCGGATAATGTCGCAGTAGACACAGCGCTCTTTGTACTTGTAGTAAGAGAGACTGCCGGCCAGTTCAGAAACGATCATCCTGGGCAGGATGGGCAGGGCGACAAGCTGGGAATGGGAGTGTTCCAGGGAGGCGCCGGCGGCCCGGCCGTGATTCTTGAAAAGCATCACATATTTGAACCGTTCATCACGGCTCAGGTCCACCAGGCGGTCCCGGAAGGCCAGAAAGACATCCTGCATCCGGGCAAAGGGGAGTTGGGTGAAGAACTCCTCATGGTTTGGCGTCTCAATGATCACCTCATGGGCGCCAATGCCGTTCATCTTGTCGTAGAGGCCTTCTCCTTCCTTGTTTACATCGCCCTCAATAACCAGGGCAGGATATTTGTTGGGTACCACCCGCAAGGTCCAGCCCGGGGTGTTGGGAAGACGGCCCGGACCGCCGTAGCCGAGAACCTCGGGAGGGGTTGTTTTCTCATTGCCGGGACAAAGGGGGCAGAAACCGCCTTTGCTGGCAGGTTCACTGATAATGAAGTCGGTGGGTCGCTTGCCACGTTCTTTGGCAATGATAATCCAGCGCCCCAGGACAGGATCTTTACGTAACTCAGGCATTATTATTCACGCTTAAAATCACGGGCATTTACCGGTCTGGTCTCAATGAGAAACAGCAGCTGGCGGCAATCAGGAAAGGAAATCAGCCCACCTTGGCCTTTTCATCATTTTCCTGCCTGGTTTTACAGTTGATGCACAGGGTGGTGACCGGCCGGGCCTCAAGACGTTTTTCGCTTATCTCGTCACCGCAGTCGTCGCAGGTGCCGAAGCTCTGGTCTTCAATGCGGTCCATGGCCTCTTTAATCTTGGCCAGGAGCTTTCGTTCACGGTCGCGGATGCGCAGCTCGAAATTACGGTCTGATTCTGCGGTGGCGCGGTCGGCCGGATCAGGATAATTGCTGGCGCTGTCGGTCATCTCATGGAGGGTCTTGTCGGCCCCTGCCATGACCTCTTGGCTCATTTCTTCAAGCTTTTCTTTAAAATAAGCCAGTTGTTCTTTATTCATGGCATATCTCCCTATGGTGCTGGCAAAACATCTGAGAAGCCAGACTTTTTTTGAGATGTCAAAGAAGAAGCAGGCGCCTCTTATTGGTAAATAAGACAATAAAAGCAGATCAGTATGAAACTATCGTACATAGGTGCCGCTTTTGCCACCACTTTTTTTGAGCAGATAGATATTTGAAATTTCCATGCCTTTATCAACGGCCTTGCACATGTCGTAAATAGTCAGGGCGGCCACGGAGACGGCGGTGAGGGCCTCCATCTCAACGCCGGTCTTGCCGGTGATGCCCACGGTGGCAAGAATAGTGATGGCTGAAGAGGAGGCATCCAAGGCAAATTCCACCTCCGCCTTGGTGATGGGCAGGGGGTGGGTGAGGGGGATGAGGCTGTCCACTTTTTTGGCGGCCATGATCCCGGCCAGCCTGGCAACCCCCAGGACATCACCCTTGGCAATGGAGCCCTTGCTGACCAGGGCGAAGCAGGAGGGGCTCATGGTGATAAGGCCGTGGGCCGTGGCCTGCCGGGTGGTGTCGAGCTTGGCGCTCACATCCACCATGCGGGCCTTGCCGGCCTCGTCAAAATGGCTGAATTTTTTGTCATCTGTCATTGGGTTTGCTCGCTCTTTTTGAAGAGGCGGGAGAAGAAGCCGCTGTCAGACTCCTTGGCGTCTTCAATTTCGGCGAATTCCTCCAGGAGTTCCACCTGTCTTTTGGTGAGTTTGGCAGGGGTCGCCACCTGCACTTCAAGGACCATGTCGCCGACACTCCGGGTGCGGAGGCTGGGAGCGCCCTTGCCGGCCAGGGTAAAAGTCTGGCCCGACTGCACACCCTTGGGGAAGTTGAAGGTGGTTTCACCATTCACGGTGGGGATATCCAGGGTACAGCCCAGGGCCGCCTGGGTCATGGTCAACGGCAACGTGCAGAAAATGCGGTCACCATCGCGCTCGAAGAATTCGTGGGGTTCCACATGAATGACAATATAGAGATCACCGGTGGGGCCGCCGCGTCGGCCGCCTTCACCTTCGCCGCGCAACCGCATGCGGGCCCCGGTGTCAACGCCCGCCGGAATTTTCAGGGAGACGTTTTTGGTTTTGCGGACCAGGCCGCTACCGTTGCAGTCGGCGCAAGGATCCTTGATGATCTGGCCCTGGCCGCGACATTCCGGGCAGGGAGTGGCCACCCGGAAAAAGCCCTGGGAGCGGGTGACCTGGCCTGAGCCATGACACATGCCGCAGGTCTCTGGTTGATGGCCGGGCCGGACTCCGGTGCCCTCACAGGTCCAGCAGGTGTCCCGTTTGGTTATCTCAACCTCGTGTTCGCAGCCATGGATGGCGTCCATGAAGGGGATGGTGAGATCATAGCGCAGATCAGCGCCCTGCACCGGGCCGTTTTGCTCCCTGCGGCCGCCGCTAAAGCCGAACAGATCACCGAAGACATCGCCAAAATTGGAGAAGATATCTTCGAAATTGCCGGCACCGCCCCGGAAGCCGGAACTGCGTAATCCTTCGGCGCCGTACTGGTCGTAGATCGTTCTTTTGTTGCTGTCGCTGAGAACTTCATAGGCCTCGGAGGCGGCCCTGAAGAACTCTTCAGCCTCTGTATTCCCCGGGTTACGATCCGGATGGTACTTCATGGCCTGGCTGCGATAGGCTTTTTTGATTTCAGCGGCAGAGGCGGAGCGATCCACCCCAAGGGTCTTGTAAAAATCGTGATCCATAGGAAAAACTAAAAGGGCTTTTGTTTACAGGATAAACGGCTCCCTCCGCCTGGCCTGCACGGGCAGAGGAGAAGGGCCGTTGGGCGATTATTTGTCTGTTTCCGGGGCAGCGGTGCCGGCAGCAGCAGCGTCCGTTTCGGCTTGCGGGGCCTGGCCCAGGGATCTGATGTTGTCAAAGGTCACCTTGCCGGCGGCAATTTCCCGCAGGGTCATGACGGTTTCCTTATTCTTGCCCTTGACCAGAAAGGGCTGGCCTTTACGGTGTTGTTTTACCCGGGCCACACCCAGGTGAATAAGGGAAAAACGATTTTCATTACCAATTTTACTCAGGCAGTCTTGAACAGTGATTCTGGCCATAAATACATTTCCTCCACGGAAATTTATGAGAAGTCAAAGGGCTTACCCTGGCTTTTGGAGACAACTATCTGAAATTACAGGGAGAAAAAAAACAACAGTTTCTCCATACCAGAACCATACAAGTATATACATCTTTTTAGGTTTGGCAATATATTTTTGAAAAAAGTTGGTGGCTGGGCAAGGACAATCTTGTGTTGGCATGAGACATGCATTGATAGCCAGAGAGTGCCGGCCAGGATTGGCTGTTTGCTAAGGGCGTGAGATGTAAAGTATTGTAACTGCACGCCTGTGGTTGACCTGAGCGGTTCGATGGAGCCGGGAGGGCAGTGGGAAAAAAATGCCAGGAGTGTCAGGAACCTGTCAGAGGGATAAAACGATGACGCTTTGGCTAAAGAGTAATGAGGTGTGGACCATGAGGCTTGTTTTTCTGCTGTTGTGCTGCCTGTTGGCAGGTTGTACCTCCTCTTCACGGCTGGCCAACCCTTTGGGGCTTGATTTTGATCCACTTCTGCGGATTGGCGATGATCAGCGGCCGGTGCCGGTGGTCTATCCGGCCGGCAGTAAGGGCAGCTCCCGGCTGGCTCTGGAGGATCCGGAGTGGTCCGTGCCGCCCCAGGGCTCTCCCCCTTATCTGCTCAGGCAATAATGAGATGGATTTTATGGTGATGACGATGAGAAAAAAAACCTTTGCTCTGGTGTTTGTGGCAGGTCTTTATCTGTTAAGCGGGGCGGCTCACGGCTCTGAGGCGGTGACGCTCCGGCACTATGGTTTGGATTATCCCCAGGGGGTGCCCGGTGATTATGTCTATCGCACCCCCCGTGTTTTTACGGCTGAAAAGCCGGAAAACCGTTTCTCCTGGCTGTGGCTCACCGGCGGCAGCAAGGAGGTTATGCCTGCTGAAACCGGGACCCAGTTACGATTACGGGTTCGGGAACTGGCTGCCCAGCTTCTAGCCGGCAGCAAGGAGCCGGTGGCCGGTGATTTGCGGGTGACGGTGGCCACTTTTGTTAACCTTGACCAGATCTATGAAACTTCGGCCCTGGGTCGTTATCTGGCAGAGCAGATGCTCCATGAGCTGCAGCGCCGCGGGGTGGATGTGGTGGATGTCCGGATGATGCCTGCCATGCAGATCAGCAAGGGGCATGGGGAATATGCCCTGTCCCGGGACATGAGTGAACTGAGCTATGTGCATCAGGCGGATGCCGTGGTGGCGGGCACCTATTCGGTGGCAGCCGGCCAGATTTTTGTCCAGGCCCGGCTTCTTGAAAACGGTACCGGCCTGCTGCTGGCCAGCAGCTCCCTTGACTTTAAGATGGACGGACTGGTAGAGGCCATGCTTAAGGATAGTGGCCAGCCCCTGCCCACCCCGATCCAGCAGGTGGTCATCGAGGCTTTTCCCGCTGCCAAAGAGGTGGTGGAGAGGCGAAGAAATGAAAAATAGCTCCAGGAAAAAAACAGGGTTGGCCCTTGCCCTGCTGCTGGGGGCAATCCCTGGTTGTGTCAGCAGCCCAGGCTCTGATGGTTTAGGGCCGGACCAAATGGCCATTGAGGAAAAGGCCCGCAGCCGCTATGAGCAGGCTGTTGTCTATCTGGGCGCGGGCCAGTATATCCTGGCCAGGCAGCAATTTGCCGTGGCCGCCACCATGGCCATGAGTCAGCAGCTCCATGATAATGCCGTGGTTGGCCGCCAACGGGCGGATAAAATTATTGCCGAGCAGAGGTAGGCATCTTGAAAAAAATGAGCAATATCACAAAAACAGGAGCGCTTCTGCTCATGCTGCTGGCTGGTCTCACCGGTTGTGGGGGGCCGAAACCAGGGGGCACGGTGTCGGTGGCGAGTCCTGATTTTTTCGGCTTCGGTGATTATCTGGCCCGCCAGCTTGTGGCGGGTCGGGGGGGAGGGGCCGGTAACGGCGAACGGATCATCCTCACCAGCATGGTGAACCTGGACAATCTCCAGGAAACCTCGGCCTTTGGTCGTACCTTGACCGAAGCCCTTTCCACCTGCCTCTTTCGCTATGGGTTTCAGGTGGCAGAGGTGCGCAAGGCACAGGCGGTGTTCATCCGCGACCAGGAGGGAGAGCTTTTGCTCAGCCGCGATGCAGCCCTGCTTGCCAAGGGGCAGCAGGTGCAGGGTATTGTCAGCGGCACCTATTCCCTGACCCCCACCACGGTAATTGTTAATGTCCGTCTGCTGGCCGCCGGCTCCCAGGATGTACTCTCCGTGGCCGGTATGGAGCTGCAGCGCACGCATAATATCAATTATCTGCTGGCCGGCGATGGCTCCCTGGTGGATGGGAGGCTTTCCGTCTATGAACGGTAAAGGGGGTGCCATGAGAAATTTTATCTCTCTCTTGCTGGTGGCAGGCAGCCTTCTGGGCAGTGGCTGCGCCAGCCGCGAAGCGGATCACGTGGCGGTGCGTACCGGCTCCCCGGTGGTTCATATCTATCCGGTGGGCGGCCAGTATGATCAGGCCACTGCCCTGATCCTGCCCTTTCAGGTGCCGGCAGGGACGCAACCCTCCTATGGTCAACAGGTCGGTATCCTTTTTCACGAGATATTTTTGTCAAAACAGGTCTTTGCCATGGTGGGCTTTGACAAGGCCTTTTACGGGAATATTGATGAGGCCCTGGAGATGGGGCGCCAGGCCGGGGTGGACCTGGTGGTGGCCGGCCGCCTCAATTATGTCATGTCCGGCGGCCAGCTGGGAGGGGCCAGGGCCGATGTTTCCCTGCGGGTCTTGAATGTCAACAGCGGCAATACGGTCTGGTTTATCAGTCAGGTGATGGATCAGCTTATGGATCATCCGGATCTCTCCCTGCCCAATCGTCTCCTCTCCATCTTTAATGTCCCTGAGGTGAGATCCTCCACCGGCGCCGCCAGCCTGCCCAATATGCTGGCTCATATCGCCGTTGACATGAGCGAGGTCATGGCCGGCGCTCAGGTGGTGAGCCGCAAGCAGCGCTAGCCGGATATTTCTGGCGACCGGCGATCCCTGGCAATCTGGTCGGCGCTTTTCCCCCGGGGAGGTGGCGGCTGCCGCGGCCTGCAGAACCACCAAAAAAAAGGGGAGGTGCTTAATAAAGCACCTCCCCTTTTTTGGTTACTCCCTGCGGTCTGGCCTCTTATTTTTCAAAGGGGTTCTGCAGGAGCATGGTCTCGGCCCGGTCCGGTCCCACGGAAAGGATCTGGACCGGGGTCTCTGTGAGGTCTTCGATGCGCTTCACGTAATCCTTAGCCTTTTGGGGCAGATCGTCCATGGCGCGCACAGAGGTGATATCCTCCTGCCAGCCGGGGATCTCTTCGTAGACGGGTTTGACGGCCTGGGCCTTTCTGATATTGCCGGGCATGGCATGGTAGGTGGTGCCGTCCAATTCATAGGCCGTGGCTATTTTCAAGCGCTCCATGCCGCTCAGGACATCAAGCTTGGTGATGGCCAGGCCGGTGACCCCATTGAGGCGCACCGCATCATTGGCCACCACGCCGTCAAGCCAGCCGCAGCGCCGGGTGCGGCCGGTGGTGGCGCCGAATTCATGGCCGCGGCTCTGCATGCCGGCGCCGGTTTCGTCAAAGAGTTCGGAGGGAAAGGGTCCTTCTCCCACCCGGGTGGTATAGGCCTTGAGGATGCCGATCACCGCATCGATATGGGCGGGGCCGAAGCCGGAGCCGGTGCAGGCGTTGCCGGCCACCACGTTGGAGGAGGTGACAAAGGGGTAGGTGCCGTGGTCAATGTCGAGCTGGGTGCCCTGGGCCCCCTCAAAGAGGATATGCTTGCCGGCCTTGCGCCCCTCATGGAGCTTGACGCTGACATTGCCCATGAAAGGGGCAATTTGCTCGGCATATTCCATATATTCGCCGTAGATGACGTCGAACTTCAGGCCCACCCCGCCGAAGCGGTTGATAATAATGCTGTTTTTTTCAGCAAGATTTTCTTCGAGTTTGGCCTTGAAGAGGTCGGCATCGAGCAGGTCACCGCACTTGATGCCGTTCCGCAGAATCTTGTCACCGTAACAGGGGCCGATGCCGCGACCCGTGGTGCCGATTTTCGCCCCTTCTTTTTTCAGGGACTCACTGCCGGCATCAAGGGCGCAGTGATAAGGCATGATCAGGTGGGCATTTTCACTGAGGGTGAAGCGGGCCGGGGTAACGGGCAGGCCCTGGTCAGCCAGTTCAGCCATTTCACTGAGCAGGACACCAGGATCCACCACCACGCCGTTGCCAATCAGGCACTGTTTGTCTTCATAGAGAATGCCGGAGGGGATGAGGTGAAAAACGAATTTTTTGCCATCCACCACCAGGGTGTGGCCGGCGTTATTGCCGCCCTGAAAACGGACGACATAGTCTGCATGCTGGGTGAGAAGGTCAACGATCTTACCTTTCCCCTCATCGCCCCATTGGGTGCCTACCACAACTACATTGGCCATTGTTCTCTCCTGAAAAAAGTGTATGAAAGCCCGGTGGCTCTTTTTTTTTTAATAATAGTATCCTGGTCCGTGGGGGAGTCAGGACAAACCTGGTAAGGATAGTCAACCCACTGGTAAATGTCAATACAGTGCCAGGGGGAAGTTTTTTGGGCAGTGGTTGCCGGCACAGCCCCTTGGTGGGGAAGACCGGCCTCTCTTTGAGTCTGCTTGACACTGTCTTGCAAATACCGTAAATTTCCTTTTTGCGCCCCGGTGAAGGCCCGGGCGTCTCTCTTTCAACTTTATGGGGCAGGGTTTTACCGGCTGGCGCCGACCATTTCTGGGCGGCTGAGGTCCGGACATGCCGGGTTTTGAAAAAAAATTATGTTTGGTATCGGACTCCCTGAATTTATTTTGATCATGGCCCTGGCCCTTATTGTGGTGGGCCCTGACAAGCTGCCCGGCCTGGCCAAAACAGTTGCCAAACAGATCCTGGAACTCAAGAAGGCGGCCAACTCCCTGAAGGATTCCCTACAGGATGAGCTGGCCGAAGAAAAGGAAAGCCTTAAGGAGCTGACCAACGGTTTTGAGGATGTCCAGGAGACCTTTGCCGATCTCAACAGCGCCCAGGGGGGGGAGGATTCAAAGATTTCTGCCCCCGCCGCAGCGGCCCCCGCCCAGAGCCCTCAGTCCGAGGAGGCTGCCGATACTGATACCGATACGGATGCGGATGCCCAGGGCCACCCCCCTGAAACCAAAGAAACCACCTCCTCCGCATGAGTGAGGTATTGACCGGCCATTTTCAGGGCCATCTTCAGGAGCTGCGCCGGCGGATCACCATCTCCTTTCTGGCCGTGGCCCTGGCCAGCGGCATTGCCTATTTCTTTTCAGAGTTCATCACCTCTTTTTTGATCGCCCCCCTCTTTGCCTCCACCCCGGAGCTTTCCCATCTGGTCTATACCAATCTTACGGAGGCCTTTGTCAGTTATCTGAAGATTTCCGTGCTGGTGGGGCTGTTTGTTGCTTTCCCGGTGGTGCTCTATCAGGTCTGGATGTTTGCCGCCCCGGGGTTGCATGCCCATGAAAAACGTTTTGCCCTGATGGTGGTATTCTGGGCCACTGGTCTCTTTGCCTTTGGCGTGATCTTCTCCTATGTCGGTGTCTTGCCGCGGGCCCTCACCTATCTGATGAGCTTTGCCGGCGAAGATCTCACCGCCCTGCCCAAGCTCGATTCCTACTTAAGCTTTGTGGCCCGGTGGGCCCTGGTCTTTGGCCTCTCCTTTCAGATCCCCTTTCTGATGGTCATGGCCGGCAAGGCGGGCTTTGTGGATCGCGCCTATTTTCGCAGACAGCGGAAAT
This sequence comes from Desulfobulbaceae bacterium, assembly GCA_024637145.1. GTDB lineage: Bacteria > Desulfobacterota > Desulfobulbia > Desulfobulbales > SURF-16 > BM506. The sequence continues at coordinate 8,716 of JAGXFQ010000030.1, read as the reverse complement.
ATTTCTATCTGGCCATTCTGATCCTCTCCTTTCTGCTGGCCGCCGGCGACTTCATGGCCACCGCCCTCCTTGTCCTGCCCCTCTTGGTTCTCTATGAGCTGGGTCTCCTTGTCATGCATATCTTTTCTCCCAAGAAATAAGAGGCTGTTCCTCTCACCGCCCTGGCAGGCCGGCCTCAACATCCAGCATATCTTCACAGCCCCACTCCTCCTGGCCTTCTTCTAAAACCAGAAACTGCCCGTCTCGAGATGGGCGCCACCTCTCCAACACCTTTCGTATCCTTAATTTCCTGTCCGCCCCCCTATCTGCCCATTGATCTTGCCGGTGGGCCCAGGTTCCTATTTATGAGGTTGCCAAGGGGGGGGCATGGCCTTGCTAGGCTGAAGGGAGAGTTAGGACTAGATCAGCGTCTTTTGAGAAAGAGCCGGCCCGCCATTGTATATCACCTGTTACCGTGGTGTCTCTAAAAAAAGCTGCCAGCATAACAAAGGGAAATCATGGCCCCTGCATCTCTGTCAATGATTACGGGAATAATGGCGGCCTTCGCTGACTTCACAGGCCGCAGCGGCGAAAGGTCTCCCCGGCGGTATCTGGGGACCGATGCCTTTGCGTTCTGCAATTATCTGGAACTCTACAGACAGACCACAAACCGCGCATACCTCAATCTGGCCCAGAACCTGGTGGCTCAGATCCATCAGGTTCTGGGCCGGCACCGGGCAGACGATGACCGGCGAGGCTGGATAAGCGGCCTGGCTGAAGAAGAGGGCAGAAAACATCCCATTGCCGGGGGGGCTCAGGATAGGCAAGGAGATGCATGAGCGCCGGGAAGAGGATCCGTATGATCTCAAGCTGGAGTGGGGCAGGGATGGCCAGTATTTTCATTATCTCACCAAATGGATGCACGCTCTTAACCGGCTAAGTCAGGTCAGTGGGGAGCCGGTTTATCTGCGCTGGGCCGGGGAACTGGCTGCCACTGCCGCCACTTGGTCCCCTGGCCTATCTGCGGCTATAAAATAACCATTGGCTCCAGGCCGGCCGCCGGGGAGTAAAGGGTGAGGATATTTGCCCCGGGATCGTTGCGGCGATCGCAACGCTTCACCGGCAAGGAAGCATTCCTAAGATACGGCCGGTAAAAGAGGGGGTCTTTCTTGCTGCCCCCAGGAGATGTTGTCTGTGCAGAAGCAGCTGTCTGCCATGAAATATGGAGGAGGAAACCGTTTTTATTGTCCTAATCAAAGGAGGGAAAAATGAAGAGAGCTAATCGCTTGTTCATGGGAGTCGTCCTTGCTTTTTTGTGGTTGGGCGGCAATGCGCTGGCCGCAGAAAACTGTATTACCTGTCACGCCGAGATTTCGCCGGGCCAGGTGAAAGATTGGCGGGTCAGCGGTCATGCCCAAAATGAGATTACCTGCAGTGTCTGCCATGGTGAGGCCCATCAGAGTGCTGCCGATTATACCCTGGCCATCCTCCCTGACGAAGGGGTCTGCGCTCAGTGTCATCAGCAGCAGTATGATCAATTTGCCAAGGGCAAGCATAACTACGGCTGGGCCTCTTTAAATGCCATTCCAGCCACCCACCTGGCCCCTGATGAGCTCATTGAAGGCGGCCGGGGCTGCGGCGGCTGCCATAATATGGGTATCAAGACCGAAGAAGAGAAAGAGGCTCTGCGCGCCAAGGGCTACCGGTACCAGAACAACTCCTGTGATGAATGTCATACCCGTCACAGCTTTGCCAAAAAAGAGGCCACCAATCCCCGCGCCTGCCAGCAGTGTCATATGGGGTATGACCATCCCCAATGGGAGATGTGGTCAAGCTCCAAGCATGGGGCGCGCTATTTTATCAAAAAGGATGGCGACCTGCCCCAGGAGGCGGCCGGCCCCACCTGCCAGAACTGTCATATGCCGGACGGCAACCATGAAAACCATACTGCCTGGGGCTTTCTGGGGGTCCGCTTGCCTCTGCCGGCAGACAAGCAGGCTGCTGCCGACCGGGTCACCATCTTAAAGGCCCTGGGGGTGCTTGATCCGGAAACCGGAGAACCCACAGCGGTTTTTGATGCCGTCAAGGCGGTGAAAATGGCCAGGCTGGATGAGGCGTCATGGCAGAAGCAGCGGGACAAGATGATCAAGGTCTGTTCTGACTGCCATTCTGAAAAATATGCCCGTGCGCAGCTTGAAATGGGTGATTCCATCCTGCAGAAATCAGACCGGCTGATGGCTGAGGCCATTGAGACCGTGGCTGCTCTCTACAAGGAGGGGCTGATCCAGAAACCAGCAGGCTATCCCCATAACTACCCTTTCTTATTGACCTTCATGCATACCAATGGCGCCAACTGGGATGAAAACCTGGATGGCCTTTCTTATATCGATCAAGTTCTGGTGCAGATGTATATGAAGCACCGGATGCGCGCCTTTCAGGCCTTTTTTCATGTTAATCCCGATTATGCCTATTGGTATGGCTGGAACGAAATGACCAAGGATCTGGGCGAAATAAAGGAGCTGGCCAAGACCATGCGGGCCCAGCACGTTAAAGATGGCTCCTAAACCCTGATTTGGGGGATGCTCCTTTTGCTTAAGGGGGGTGGCGGCTATTACCTGCCACCCCCTTTTTTTGATTCTAAGCCAAAGGAGGATAGGGCTGACGCAGGTGGGGAGGCAGCTCTTCTGCCGGGAGTGCCCTTCTTGTTTTTGGATGATTTTGGAGGAAGAGGGTCCGCTGGGCGGCGGGCCCCACTGGCGCCACAGTTCTACTCGCCGGCGGCCAGGGCCAGCAGGCGGCGATAATCACCAGGATAATCCATGTCGTTGACAATGCCGGGATCGGCCAGGGGCAACCGTTCCACTTTGTCGGGATGGGCGGCAATAAGTTGATGCAGGGGCTGCGGTTTTTCGCCGTTTCTCAGCAGGTCAACCGGGAAAAGGGTGGGGTGGCCGCCGCGCTGCCTATAGGTGGGGATGAGAATCTTCTCCCCCCGGAGGGCATGCTGTTGCCGCAGCAGTTGATAGGTGGTCGGCAGCACCAGTGGGTGATCGGCCAGGGTGATCATGACGCCGGTGGCCCCGGGGGACAGGGCGCCAAGACCGATCCGGACTGAATCGGCCATCTGGCTTTCTGGTTCCGGATTGAAGGCGGTTATTACCGGCAGGCCTTCTAAAAGGGGCAGGATGGCGTGGTAATGATGGCCGAGCACCACCACCACTTCGCCAAGGGCAGCGGCCAGGATACGTTTGAGGCAGAAAACCAGGGCTGCTTCACCCTCTATGGGCAGCAGTTGTTTGGGGCTGCCCATACGTCGGGAGGCCCCAGCCGCGAGCAGAATCAACGCCGTCTTCATGGCCGTTATTGCTCCTTATCCGAATGAGTTCCGCGGTGATGCTCACCGCTATTTCAGGGGGGGAGACCGCGCCTATATTGAGCCCCACCGGCGTGTAGAGTCTGGTCAGTTTCTCCTTAGTGAAGCCGTCTTCTTCCTGCAGCCGCTGCAGAAAGCCGCTGCGTTTGCTGCGGCTGCCCACCAGGCCCACATAAGGCGCTGCCGTGGCCAGGGCCTGGCGAATCACGGTATAATCATGGGCATGGCCCCTGGTGGCACAGACGATATAGGTGGAGGCATTCACCTCCAGCTGGGTGAACATGGTGGCAAAATCAGCGGTGAGTAGCCGGTGGGCGTCGGGGAGGATGGCCGGATCAATGAATTCGGCCCTGTCATCAACCACAGTAACGGCAAAACCGGCATACGCCGCCACCTTGCACAAGGTCTGGCCCACATGGCCGGCGCCGGCGATAATCAGGCCGCAGGGGGGGACTATTGGTTCGATGTACAGAGTGGCGCTGCCGCCGCATACATAGTTGGGGGGTGCCGACAGGTCAATGTGCAGGGTAATGGGTTTGCCGGTGACCATGGCCTGGAGGGCATGCTCTATGGCTTCTTTTTCCATGGTGCCGCCGCCGATGGTGCCGACAAGAGTGCCGCTCCTGGAGACCAGCATTTTGGCGCCGGTTTTGGCCGGCACCGAGCCCTGGCTTTCCACCAGCAGGACAAGGGCGCACGACTCCCGGCGCTTCTGCCGTAAAGCCAGTTCACTGAAAACCTCAGCGCCGCTGATCGATTCCTTGCTCACCTGGAACCGCCCTGGCCGGCTTTCTGCAGTTCCTCTTCAAGCATGCCCCGGCACATGGCAACCTTGTATTCATTGCCGGCCAGGGGTTTGGCCGCAGCCACTGCCGCCCGGGCCGCCTTGGCCATGATCTCTGGGGTCAGGTTCCTGCCGGTGAGCACCTGCTCTGCAGCAATGCTGGGCCAGGGCACCGGGGCGCAGCCCGAGAGGACAACTTTGGCCCTGGCTACCCGGGGGCCGTCCATGACCAGGGCCAGGGCGGCGCCGGCCAGGGCAAAATCCCAGGAGCGGCGGGCCCTGACTTTGCGGTAGGAGGTGTAGAGATGGCGGGCCGGCGCTGGAATGGTGATGTGGGTGATGATTTCGGCCTGCTTGAGCACGGTATCGGCCAGGACATCGTCGGCCGGCAAAACGTGCAGATCGGCCACGGCAATAGTTCTTTTGCCGCTTGGCCCCAGCACATGGACATCGGCGCCCAGGGCGACCAGGACCGGGGCCGTGTCCGAGGGATGGCTGAACACACATATATTGTCATGCCCGAAGATGGCGTGGAACTGATTCTCTCCTTTGAGGGCAAAACAGCGGTTGCCTCCCTTGCGCAGGCAGTGAAACTCGCCGCGATAGTACCAGCAGCGTGGTTTCTGACAGAGATTGCCCCCCAGGGTGCCCTGATTGCGCAATTGGGGGCTGGCCACCTCGGCGGCACCCCGGGCCAGACCCGGATACTTGTCCCTCACCAGTTTGTTTTCCGCGATTGCGCTGATGGTGGTGAGGGCGCCGATGCGCAGCCCGCCTCCTGCTATTTCTTTGATGCCGCTGAGCTCTTTGATGCCGCTGATGCTCACCAGCAGGCGGGTGTCCATGATTCTTTCCCGCAGACAGCCCAGCAGATCCGTGCCCCCTGCATGGATGGCAGCACGCTCTGTTTCAAGATGTTTAACGGCCTGCTCAAGCTTGTCGGGACGCACATAGGAAAATGTAGGTAACATGATCTACCCCTTTTTTTTCTTGGAGAGTTCGCGGGTAACGGCCATGGGTGAGATGGGTGCTCTGGTAAAGCGGACGCCGGTTGCCATGTAAAGGGCATTGGCAAGAGCGGCTGCCGTGGGAATGGTGACCGGCTCCCCCAGACCCTTGGCGCCGGTATTATTGCATTCCGGATCATCGAGTTCCACGGCCAGACTGGTCATGGCCTGCGGCACATCCAGGGCAGTGGGCAGTTTGTAGTCATGCCAGTTTTTATTGCATAACTTGCCGGTCTGGCTTTCATCGAGCTGCCGGCATTCGGTGAGTCCCAGGCCGATCCCCATGACTATGCCGCCATAGACCTGATTGTCAAAGGTCAGCCGGTTCATGACCCGGCCGCTGTCGTGGACGCCCAGAAAACGGAGGATCTCTATTTCACCGGTCAGGGTGTTCACTTCAACTTCGCAGAAGTGGGCGGCAAAGGGATTGACCACCTTGTCTGCTGGATTGGGGCCGCGATAGCCGACGCCGATGACCTCGCCTCTTCTGTTGAGCCGGCTCACGTCTGTTACTTTGATTTTTTTTGTCCGGTCTTTGCTCCAGACAATTTCATCCCCCACATACTCCAGTTCCTCCATGGCCACCTCCAGGTCTTCGGCGGCCATGGCCAGTAAGGCCCGCTTCAAAGAGATGGCGGCATTACGCACGGTGGGTGCTTCCGTGGGCACGGTTTTACTGCCGCCGCTGGGGGTGGCAAACTGGGTGGTGGCGGTATCGGCATGTTCAATTTGAATGACCTGAGGATTGACCCCCAGTTCTTCGGCAGCCACCTGGGCCATGACGGTTTTGGTGCCGGTGCCGATGTCACTGGCGCCCATGTTGAGATTGATGGAACCATCCTTGTACATCTTGAGGATCACCGTGGAGGGTGGACCGCCGCCCCCGGCAATCCAGAGACAGGCCCCCACCCCGATGCCCCGCTTGCGATGGCCCTCCTTACGGTTATGGTTGCGGATCTCCTTGAGGGTGGCCTGCCATTTGAACTCTTTGGCGCCCTCTTCCAGGCACTGGCGGAGTCCCGTGGTGGTATAGGGCGGGTTTTCCGCCCTGGCCTGGCTGCGGAGAGGGATGTTTTTCAGGCGCAGCTCCACCGGGTCCATGCCTATTTCTGCGGCCAGGGCATCGATCATCTGCTCAAGGGCCCAGGCCCCCTGGGGATGGCCGGGTGCCCGGAAAGGCCTGGCTGGCCCGGCGTTGATCAGCACGTCTTTAGAGCTGGTCCGGACATGGTCGCATTGGTACAGATCGCGGGCCAGCCAGTCCACCAACTGCGCCCCCCCGGCCGGGTAGGCGCCGCTTGGGCCGCTGCACTCAAATTCCAGGGCGGTGAGGGTGCCGTCTTTCTTGATGCCGGCCTTGAGGCGCATGGTGGTGGCCGGTCTATTGCCCACACAGAGATAGGTCTCTTCCCTGGAGAGCAGTAGTTTTACCGGGCGGCCCGTTTTTTTGGCCAGCAGACTGCAGATCACCGTGTATTTTCCCGGGGAGAGTTTGGAGCCGAAACCGCCCCCCATATAATGTCCCTTCACCCTTATTTTGGAAAGGGGCAGGGCCAGGGCCTGGGCGATTTTCGCCTGCACCGCATAGACGCCCTGGCTCGATTCCCAGATGGTCAGCCGGTCCCGTTCCCAATTGGCCACGCAGCCGTGCAGTTCCAGAGGGGTATGCAGTTCACAGGGGGTATGATAGGTCTCTTCCAGGACCAGGTCTGCCTGGGCCAGACCCTTCTTGATGTCCCCCCGTTCATAGGTCTCTTCATTGAGCAGGTTGCCTTTGTCCTGCACCCGGGCGGCGCCCTCGTCCAGGGCCTTTTCATAGTCAGCGACAAAGGCAAGGATCTCATAGTCCACCTTGATGGCCCTGGCCGCATCGCTGGCCTGATACCAGGTGTCGGCTGCCACCGCGGCCACCACTTCCCCTTCAAAGCGGCAGTGCGGATCAAAGAGGGGGACCTGCTGATCCCGGTATTGCCAGGTGATACCCTTTGCCTCAGCGGATTCACCGGTTATAATGGCCCGCACCCCCTGCATCTTCTGAGCTTCGGCAATGTCTATGCGTTTCACCCGGGCATGGGGATGGGGGGAGCGGAGAATGACCCCATAGATCATATTGGGGAGCAGGATGTCGGAAGGAAAAAGGGCGGTGCCGCTGACCCGGTCATAGGCATCCACCCGAGGCAGCGCTTTACCGACGATAGTTGTCTTTTTCCAGAAATCCGGAGAATTTTCTGCGGCCGGGGTCTCCGGCACCGGAATCCCTTCTCTATAATAGATTTTGTCATTGCTGGTCATCAGGCAGCTCCTCTAGCTTTTTTTCAGCCGGGCCGCCTGATCCGCGGCGGCAAAGATGTTCTGGTAGGCACCGCAGCGGCACAGATTGCCGGAACAGCCCCGGCGAATTTCGTCAGGGGAGGGGGAGGCTGTTTTACGCAGCAGACCTTCCACAGCCATGATCTGACCGGAGGTGCAATAACCGCATTGAAAGGCGTCATTTTCCGCAAAAGCGGTCTGCACCGGGCCCAGCTCTTCCCCCGCCATCAACCCTTCAATGGTGGTGATCTTCTGGTTTTCCGCCTCCACGGCCAGGGTCAGGCAGGAGTAGCGCGGCACATCATTGATCAGGACCGTACAGGCCCCGCATTCTCCCCGGTCGCAGCCGATTTTGGTGCCGGTATGCCCTATTATTTCACGCAGCACATAGAGCAAGGACCAGCGCGGTTCCACCAGCACGGTATAGGGGGTGTTGTTGATGGTCAGCTGGACCTTGACCATGGCCGCGGCCGGCAGGATCTGATCCGCTTCATTGGCCACCACAGGGCCGGTGAAGGATCCTGACAGCACGGAAGCACCCATCACCCCGGCGCCGACGCCCATGAACTGCAGGAATCCCCGCCTGGTGTAGTCGTCGCCCTCTTGGTTGTCCTGATCGTCTCTAGGCATGGTTCCTCCTCGTTGAAGAAGATGGTCTTGAGCTCTGCACACCAAAATCCAGGCCAATTGCCAAAAAAAGCAAGAGGTCGTGGCTATTGGCATGGTTGCGGCGTGGATTATTTAAATTCAGCAAATTGTATGCCATTGTCACCTGCCAGAAGTCTCCTTTGGGGCAGTGATCAAAAAAAGAGAGCACCGTTTACGGCCCGGCCCTCTGGCCCTGGTCAACCTGAGAAAAACCAAAAAAAACGTGCCTAGCATAAAAATGGTACAATGCGCTCTGGGGAGGAGTCAAAAAAAATCAGCGCCAGGCACCTGGGGTCTCGGCAGGACGTCCTTACGGGCTGTGAGCTCTAGGTGGGGGAGGGGCCAAAAAAAAGAAGGGGTGTGCCGGGCGGTGTTCAGCCACTTGGGGTGGCTGATAATCAAGGCCGGGGACAAGAAGTCCAGGGCTATGGACAGGCCTTTGGCCCGGGAAGGTGGCGTCCGGGTCGAATGGGCCTAGTACTCCGTAAAACTTAAATGTATGTGTAGAATTTCGTTATTGCCTACGAACCACAAAGACACGAAGGCACAAAGAAAAACATAAAAACAAGAAGCTCTTCGTGTTTTTGTACCCCTCAAGGGGGTATTAAAAAGAAT
>JAGXFQ010000029.1 GCA_024637145.1 Desulfobulbaceae bacterium | reverse complement strand
CGTGATGCTGGTATTCGGCATGTTCGAGTTCGTGATGCCGTTGCTGGGCATCGGGCTGGGTGCGGCGACCGTGCGTGCGATTGGCTTGCACACGAACGTTGTCGGTCCCGTACTGCTGATCGCCCTGGGCCTCCTGACCGTCATCGGCGGGATCCGCAACCGTCGCCAGGACGAGAAGCTGGCACAGCACGTCACGCGGTGGCGCGGGCTGGTTTTTCTCGCCCTGGGCTTGAGCGTCGATAACGTCGTGGTCGGCTTCAGTCTCGGCCTCGGTCGCGCAGACCCGCTGGCCGTGGCAACGACCATCGCGTGTTTCTCGGTGCTGTTCACCTGGCTCGGCATGAGTCTGGGTCGCGAGTTGCGCCGAAGCTGGGAGCAGGCGGCGAAGATCGGTGCCGGTGTGCTTCTCGTGGGCTTTGGCGTGGCCAGTGGCATGGGGTGGTTGTAACGCCGGCCTGAAAGGAGTTCCGGGGGCGCCATATAGAATTCCAACTAATAAATGCACCGGATAAACCGGTGATTGGCGCGTTTATACCGCAAGGGCATAAGTTTCGTTTGAGTAGACAAGCTGCTCAACTCAGCTTTAAATAATTAAAAAAAACTTCGGGCCTCTGCTGCTTTGTGGTATCTTTTCGACCTGTCGAAGCACTCCTTATTAATCCAACAAGTTCAAACCCTTGCGAGAAGATATGTCAATCGAACAGACCATCAGGGAGATGGCGGTGCAGGCCAAGAAGGCGGCCCATGCCGTGGCCATTCTCTCCACCGAACAGAAGAACAGGGTCTTAGGCCGCATGGCTGACGCCCTGGACGCCCAGAAAAGCTATATCCAGGCCGAAAATGCCAGGGACTTGGTGGCAGGTGAGGCCAAGGGGCTGGCCCCGGCCATGCTGGACCGCCTCCAGCTCAGCGACAAGGTCATGGCCGCTATGATCGGCGGGCTGCGGCAGGTTATTGCCCTGCCTGATCCGGTGGGGGAGATCAGCGACATGGGACGGCGGCCAAGCGGTATTACCGTGGGCCGCATGCGCATCCCCCTGGGGGTCATCGGCATGATCTACGAGTCGCGCCCCAATGTCACGGTGGATGCTGCCGCCCTCTGCCTCAAGGCCGGCAATGCCATTCTGCTGCGCGGCGGTTCCGAGGCCATTCATTCCAATCTGGCCCTGGCCCAAGTCCTGCAGGAGGCCCTGAAGGCCGAAAAGATCGATCCTGCTGCCATTCAGGTCATCCCCACCACGGAACGGGAGGCCATCACCTGCCTGTTGCAGCTGGAAGAGCAGATTGACCTGATTATCCCCCGCGGCGGTGAGGGGCTGATTCGTTTTGTCTCTGAGAATTCGCGGATCCCGGTGCTCAAACATTATAAGGGGGTCTGCCATCTCTTTGTCGATGCCAGCGCCCGCTTTGATATGGCCCTGGCCATTATCTTAAACGGCAAGGTGCAGCGGCCCGGGGTCTGTAATGCCCTGGAGACCCTGCTGGTTCATAAGGATATTGCTGCCGCCTTTCTGCCCCTGCTGGCTGCGGAGCTTTTGGCCGCCGGCGTGGAGATCCGCGGCTGTGAGCAGACCTGCGCCCTGGTGCCGGCGGCCAAGGCTGCCACCCCGGCCGACTGGCCTATGGAGTTTCTGGATCTCATTCTGGCCGTCAAGGTGGTGGATGATCTGGATGCGGCCATGGCCCATATCAGGGAATACGGCTCCCAGCATACCGAGGTGATCGTCACCGAGAATTACAGCCATGGCCAGCGTTTCATCCGCGAGGTGGATGCCTCGGCCGTGATGATTAATGCCTCCACCCGCTTTGCCGATGGCGGTGAGTTTGGCCTGGGTGCTGAGATAGGTATTTCCACCACCAAGCTCCACGCTTACGGCCCCATGGGGCTCAAGGAATTAACCACCAGGAAATTCATCGTCTATGGTGATGGTCAAATCCGCTCCTAAACGCCTGGGTATCCTGGGCGGTACCTTCGATCCCGTCCACCTGGGCCATCTTGCCGTGGCCCGGGTGGCCCTGGACGCCTTGGCCCTGGACCAGCTTCTTTTTATCCCCTCCTCGAAACCGCCTCACAAGGTGGAACGTACCGTGGCGCCTTTTGCGGATCGCCTGGCCATGCTCAAGAGGGCCCTGGCGGACCGTCCTGAATTTGCCGTCTCCGCCCTGGAAGGGGAGCGCCAGGATCTTTCCTACAGCATTGATACCCTGAAAGAATTACGGGCGCGACTCGGTGAGGATACAGCCCTTTTTTTTGTGATGGGTCTTGACGCCTTTGTGGAAATGGCCACCTGGAAGAACTTCCGCGATATCCCCAGGTTTGCCGATATTGTAGTGGTCAACCGTCCCCAGGCCCGGCAGCAGAGCATGGCGGCAGCGGTGCACCATCTTTTCGGTGTGCAGGGAGGGGTGTCGCAGGTAGGGCCTGGTCTCTGGCAGCTTGCCGGCAGTGGTCACATCCATCAGCTTGTCATGGCTGAGGTGGCGGTCTCCTCCACGGCCGTCCGCCAGGGTCTGGCCCAGGGCGAAGATGTCAGCGCCATGCTCCCTCCTCAGGTGTTGACATATATTAAAGACCACGGCCTTTATCTCTAATTCTTGTCTTCAAGGCTCTGTTATTCGAGACGGGCGACCTCTTCACTCGTTAACACATGGTCAATATCAAGGAGGATTTTAATTTTATTGTCGATCTTTGCCAGGCCCAGAATGAAGACCTGTTTTAGTTGGGTGCCAAAGTTCGAGGGGGGTTCGATTTTATTTTCTGCTATCGAAAGAACCTCTGAAACAGCATCAACAATAAGACCTATTTGTGTTTTTATTTTCGCCGAGGTTATTTCAACCACAATAATACAAAGTACGGCTGTCGTACTCCTTGGGCTCCATATGAAATTTCAAACGGAGGTCGATGATTGGGATGATCTTGTCTCGGAGATTTATGACTCCTTTGGCATATTCCGGATTGTTTGGGATCTCAGTGATGGCCATTATGCCGATGATTTCTTTTACTTTAATAATGGCAATGCCGTACTCCTCATTGCCCAAGGTAAAGGTCAGGTATTTTCCGGCATTTTGTTTTGTTAGATCAGGGGCGCTGTTGTGCGGTTCATTTGCATCGGTCATTGCTCATCTCCGCCAAGGTGCTTGTCGTATCCGTGATTGTATCTCATCGGGGGGATCCTTGTTCCCCTCAGCTGGGACCATTGAGTTTGAACTGCGATTCGTGATTCCCAGCCAGGGTCTTGGTAGTAGAGGTGCTCCCTGAGGTTGCGCCGCCCTCAACAATGTCCTCGAGGTCTTTGACCGCATCCATCATCGATTCGGCCTGGGCGCTGAGTTCCTCAGATGCGGCGGCAGATTCCTCAGCTGTTGAGGCGTTCCGCTGGGTGACGCTATCCATCTGGGAGATGGCCTGATTGATCTGGTTGATGCCCTCGGACTGCTCTTGGGAGGCGGTGGCAATCTCGCCAACCAGGGTTCCCACCTTGGTGCTGTTTTCCGCCACCTCTTTGAATGCCTCCGTGGTTTTGCCCACAATTGCTTTGCCGGAATTGACCTTCAAAACCGTGCCCTCAATAAGTTCAGCGGTATTTTTTGCCGCCTCGGTTGCCCGCATGGCGAGGTTTCGTACCTCATCGGCAACCACGGCAAAGCCGGCGCCCGCTTCGCCGGCCCGGGCCGCCTCAACCGCAGCGTTCAAGGCCAGGAGGTTGGTCTGAAAGGCGATATCGTCAATGGTCTTGATGATCTTTGAGGTAGCCTCACTGGCAGAGGAGATTTCATCCATGGATTTGCTCATCTCCTCCATGGACTGGTTTGTGCCCTGGATGGTCTTTGAGACCTCGCCCATTAAGGTGTTTGCCTGGGAAGCGTTATCGGCGTTATGTTTGGTCATGGCGGACATCTCGTTCATGGCGGCTGATGTCTCCTCAATGGCGGCTGCCTGCTCAGAGGCCCCGTTTGCCAGATCCTGGCTGGCAGAGGATACCTGGAAGGAAGCAGCGGAGACCTGCTCGGCGCCCGAGGTTAGCCACTGCACCGTTTTCTTGATGGGGCCGGTGATGGAACGGCTGATGAAAAAGGAGAGAACCATGCCGAAGAGCAAGGTGGTGATCCCGGCCATGATCGCCAGCCGTGACATGGAGGCAGACAGGGAAGTGATCTGGTTAGTGGAAGATTGCGTGTCTTTGCTCGCCTTGAGATGGATTTCTTCAATCAGGGGTTCTATTTTATGGACGGCATCCCGCATCTGTGCCGTGGCAGCCTCTATACGGTCATTTTCAGTCACCAAGCCGTCAAAGGCCTTTTTGTAGAGGTCGAGCTGTTCATTGGTTGCCTCCACATGCTCTTGGAGAATACCCGCTGTTTCGAAGGCAGAGCGGAGTTTGGCAATGGCCTTATGGGTGTTTTCCACATGTTTTTTATCGCCTCTGAGCAGATAGTCTTTTTCCTCCTTGCGGATATCAAGCATCATGGCTGTGACGCCTGAGACGCGGACGGAATTGATGGCAGCCTCCACGTCATGGGATGAGGTGCGCATGGCCTGATAAAGCCTGTCCCGTTCACTCTTTGTTTTGGCCGCCATCCAAGGGCCAGCGGCTGCTTTGTAGGTTGCCAAGGCCTGTTGTTGGCGGGTTTTTGCCACCGGATCACAGGAGCTGTTGTTAAGCAGCGCTTCATAATGGGCCAGAGCTTTGTTGAGTTTGCCCTTATAGCCGTCATTTTTTTTCTGATCGCCGACGGTGCGCAGGAAATCCTTCTCGTAGCGGCGCACCTGTAAAAGATCGATCAGCAGATTGTCAATATCATGCTCGGGCATGGCCTCACTCATTATCCCGGCAGCGCTGCGGAATGCACCCTGCAGGCCCGAATTGTGGTCAAGGCCGGCACGTTCCTGGGCTGCCACCAATCCCTGAAAATTCTTCTGGTATTCCTTGGCAAGAATGATGATCTCAGCCGCCTCAGCTGACATTTGTACGTTGCCTAAACTTTCCTCTAATTTCTGGACAATCTCGGCGTTCTCAATGAGCCCATTTACACTCTTGGCGTGTTTGTCGAGATATTTCCGGTCCTGGCGCATGATGAAATCCTTTTCATCCCGGCGGGCCTGGAGCATGAAGGAATTTGTCTCCCCGACATGGTTAAGGACCGCTACATCACCGTTGATCAGGCCGGTAAAGCCGGTGGAAGACTTGCTTGAAGAGAACTGATAAATGCCCATGACGAGCACCATCAGGAGCAGGATGAGGCCAAAACCACCGATAATTTTGATACTGAGCTTTACACTTTTCACGTTCCAGGTCTCCTAAGTTTTTTTATTTCTTGTGCCGCTACACTTACAGGTACAGGTTATGATGTTTGTTTTATGTAAAAAAGGTGTTGGGAAGTCAGAGATGGCCCCAGGAAATCGGACAGTGTGTTAAGGTGGACAGCCACACATTGACGATGGAGGAACACCCTCATGAGCAACACAAAACGCAAGCGGTACTCAGCCGAGTTCAAAGCCAAGGTTTCCTTGGAGGCAATCAAGGGAGAACAGACCATTTCTGAGCTGGGCAGTCGCTATGGGCTGCATCCCAACATGATCACCAACTAGGAAACGCCAAGCCATCAAGAACATGGCTGAAACCTTTTCCGGCAAAGCCGAACGTAGTCGTACCGACGGTGACGCCCAGATCAAGGATTTGCATGCCAAGATCGGGGAGCTTACGGTGGAACGAGATTTTTTAGCCAAAGCCTTCGGTCGCTGTCGCTGAGCCGTTACCGGAGGAAAACATTGGTTGAACCTAAATATCAACAGCTTAGCATTGTGCGACAATGCCAACTTTTGTCGATTAACCGTTCTGGGTATTATTATCAACCCACAGGTGAGTCTGCGTTGAATCTGGAGCTGATGCGCCTAATCGATGAGCAACATCTCGAAACGCCTTGGTATGGTGCCAGACAGATGGCTCGTCATCTTCGGCGGCAGGGCTACGGCGTAAATCGTACGCAGATAGGCCGCTTGCTACGGCTGATGGGTCTTTCGGCCATCTACCAGAAGCCGAACACGTCAAAACCGCATCCGCAACACAAGATTTACCCGTACCTGCTACGCGGCATGAAGATTAGCAAACCCAATCAAGTCTGGTGTGCTGACATCAGCTATATCCCGATGCGGCGTGGCTTTTTGTATTTGGTGGCCATCATGGACTGGGCGAGCCGCAAGGTCCTGTCCTGGCGGTTGTCCAATACGATGGACGCTGACTTTTGCGTGGCCGCATTGAATGAGGCTCTGGCCCGTTACGGCAAACCCGAGATCTTCAATACCGATCAGGGTAGCCAGTTTACCAGCGACGCTTTTATCGGCACGCTCAAGAACGCCGACATCCGCATTTCGATGGATGGTAAAGGTTGCTGGGTGGATAATGTCATGATTGAAAGACTCTGGCGCTCTCTAAAATACGAATGCATTTACCTCCACGCCTTTGAGAGTGGAAGCGAGGTTCGGCAAGGTCTCAAGAGGTGGATTGATTTTTATAATACACAACGCCCTCATTCAAGTCTGGACGACAAGACCCCGAGTGAGGCATATTGGAACCAACCGCGGCCCGGCTACGCCGGACCATTGATCAAACTGGCAGCATACCCCTGAAGGCTATCCACCTTATTTTCGCTGCCAACCTGTCCGAACAACCGGGGCCACCTCTGTCAAAGGGAAGTCAAAGAGGAAAATGAATGTCGCCTGAACTACGGTCTCTGATCTGACCACGGCGAATTGCTTTTTTTTTTAGCGCATGGTGTCGCTTACCACATAGGCGTAGGCCGAGTGTTTGTGGATCGACTCGAAGCTCTCGACGCCGGCGGAAAACCAGAGGATATCCGGATGGCTGTCTGCGGCCTCTGCCACCTTGCGCACCGCATCCTCCACAAACATGGGGTTCTCGTAGGCCATCTCTGTGACGTACTTCTCGTCCGGCCGCTTCAGGAGTGCGTAGACCTCGCAGGAGGAACTTTTCTCCACCATGGTGATCAGGTCTTCCAGCCAGATGAAATTCTTGAATTTGATGTTGAGATTGATTTCAGCCCGCTGGTTATGGGCCCCGTAGGCACTGATCTCTTTTGAGCAGGGACAGAGGGTGGTGATGGGCACCCAGATGGACATGAGCAGGTCGTCGGAGTCGTTACCTGTGGAGCCGGTGAAGCAGCAGGTGTACTCCATGAGGCTGGGGGTCTTGGTGACCGGGGCCTTTTTCTCAATGAAATAGGGAAAGGTCATCTTCAGTTGCGCGGATTCGGCCTGCAGTTCTTCCTTGATTTCGCGCAACAGGGCGGGGAAGATCTCCACGGCGATGTCGTTCTGGTATTTTTCCAAAACGCCCAGAAAGGTGGGGACGCAATTCTGGCGAAAACGGCGCGGCAGATTGACCTGGAGGGTAATGGAGGCAACTGTTGCCTGATGGCCGCCGGCCTTTTCTCGTATCTTGACCGGGAAACGGATATTTTTGATACCAACAGCTGTCAAGTTCATAGCGTTTATTCTTTACCGTGTTTTTTAAGAATGGCCACCCTTTTTCTTTGCCTTTTTTTTGACTGGGGCTGCCCTTTTTGCCTGTTTGAGAAGGCCGTTAACTATGGTACTATAGGGGCCCTTGTTCAGGGAGGGCAGGCAGGTTATGGCAGCTGATACGAACACCAAAGTCAGGATTGATAAGTGGCTGTGGGCGGCCCGTTTTTTCAAGACCCGCTCCATGGCGGCCAAGGCGGTGAGCGGCGGCAAGGTTCATCTTGATCAGGCCCGGGTCAAGGCCTCCCGCTTGGTGACGGTGGGGGACAGGCTGCATATCAGGCGTCATGATGTGGAATTTGTGGTGGATGTGGTGGGCCTGGCCGTCAAACGGGGGCCTGCCACCACGGCCCAGGCCCTGTATGAGGAAACCAAGGAGAGTATTGCCGACCGCGACAAGATGCGGGCCGAGCAGAAGGCGGAGCGCCTGGTTTCCGGGCAGATGAAGCCCCCTAAACGGCCAGGCAAGCGAGACCGGCGCCTGATTAAGAAGTTTATCCGAAAATAAAAGACAATAACAAGAAGAGGATGGAGAGCATGAAAAAAGCTGAAAGGGCGATTATCAGCCTTACCGACAAGTCTGGAATCGAAGGTTTTGCCCGGGAACTTGAGGGCCTCGGTATCGAGATTTTATCCACTGGCGGCACTGCCAAGAAGATGCGGGAAGAGGGGATCAAGGTCAAAGATGTCTCTGAATTCACGGGGTTTCCTGAAATGCTGGATGGCCGGGTGAAAACCCTGCATCCCAAGGTGCATGGCGGCATTCTGGCCCAGAAGAGCAATGCCGCCCATCTGGCCCAGATGAAGGAGCATGGTCTGGAGGCCATCGACATTGTGGCGGTCAATCTCTATGCCTTTGAAAAGAGCGTGGCTGCCCCGGGCTGCACCCTGGCCAATGCCATAGAAAATATTGATATCGGCGGTCCCACCATGCTGCGCGCCGCTGCCAAGAATTATGGTGATGTGACGGTGATTGTTGATCCCGCCGATTATCCCCTGGTGATCAGTGAAATCAAGGCCACCGGCAACACCACCTTGAAGACCCGTTTTAAGCTGGCCCGCAAGGTGTTTGCCCTCACCGCCGCCTATGACACGGCGATTATCAACTGGCTTGATAAGATTGACGCTGACAGCCATCCGGAACTGGCCTGATTGCCAGGCCCGGCCCTGTGCCCTTATTTTGTTGAGGGCCTGCCTTTATAATAACTGTGGGGATGGCCACGGAGCCCTTCTGATATCCTGCGAGGCAGGAGGTCGGAATCGCTCTGTGGCCACCCGTTTTAGGAGATGACCTGATGAGAATGGGCGTACTGCTTTCCGGAAGCGGCCGGACCCTGGATAATTTCCATGAGCGCCTGGCTGACGGCACCATGCAGGGAGAAATTGCGGTGGTGGTGGCCAATGTCAAGGACGCTCTGGGTCTGGAAAAGGCGCACAGATATGGCTACCCCGCCTTCTATGCCCAGGGCAATGAGGCCATTAATAAAATCTTTATGGACCATGAGGTTGAACTGGTGCTTCTGGCCGGCTATCTCAAGCTCTACGGGCCGCCGCCCTCCCTGGCCCGGCATGTCCTTAATATCCACCCCTCCCTTATCCCCTCCTTTTGCGGCAGCGGCTTTTACGGCCTGCGGGTGCATCGGGCCGTGAAGGCGCGCGGGGTGAGAGTCACCGGCTGTACGGTCCATTTCGCCAATGAGGTCTATGATCAGGGGCCGATTATTGTCCAGAAATGCGTGGCTGTCGATGATGACGATACCCCTGATGATATCGCCCATAATGTTTTTGCCATAGAATGCGAGGCCTTTCCCCAGGCCATCAACAGGGTGCATGCCCTGGGCGTTGATTATTTCTGGCAGCGCCTGGCCAGCCCTACTCAGGAGGAGCGACCATGACCAAACGTTCTGTGCTTATGACCGCCCAGGATATTGACCGTTCCCTGCAGCGCATGGCCCTGCAGATCATGGAGACCAACCGCGGCGTGGATAAGCTGGCCCTGGTGGGCATCCATACCGGCGGTGTCTTTCTGGCAGATCGCATCAGACAGATCATCAGCCTCCAGGAACAGCGCGATCTGCCGGTGGGATATCTTGATATCACCCTTTATCGGGATGACTGGTCTCAGATCAGTCAGTTGCCCATTGTCAAAACAACGGATATTCCCTTTGCCGTGCCGGGCTGGACCATCGTGCTCATTGATGATGTCCTCTATTCCGGTCGCACCGTGCGGGCCGCCCTGGATGCCATCATGGATCTCGGCCGGCCCCGTTCCATTCAGCTGGGGGTGCTGGTGAACCGGAAATGTGGCCGGGAACTGCCAATCCAGGCTAATTATGCCGGACTGGACGTCCTGGAAAGTCATAATGAGCATGTGTATGTCTTATTAAAGGAAAAAGCAGGATGCGATGAGGTGATCTTGGAGAGTAGGGAAAGGTAGGCCGAGCGGGTGGTTGCCGGCCCGGAGCAGGAGGCGTTCTTTCAGTTGAAGCGCGGATATTGACCTAGAGAGTAAGGCCATGGCAGAACAAAGCAAAAAGAGTGTCCCCTTTGATGTGATGCACCAACGGATAAAAAGAAAACGAGAGGACTACAACCGCTACAAGTTTACCGCTGATCAGGACAATATCCTCAAGACCTTTTTTGATCTCCATCAGGAATTGGATTCCCTGGAGGAGTTCTACGCCATTGCCGTGCTTATCCTCCCCCACTACATGGACGTCATCTGTCGTCTCTATCTCAAGGGTGATGATGGTGTCCTGCGGCTCGTTCAGGCCAGTGACATGGAGGAGCCCCTTGCCGACCCTGCCCCCGGGCAGGATGTTGCCATGCTGAGCCATCAGGGCAACAGCCTGCTTCTGCCCCTCTCTCTCGGCACTCCTGCCGGCAAACGGCAAGCGGGTTCCGGGGTCTTTGAGGTTGTTTCACCCCGGTCAATTTCTGAGCAGGTTGCCTTTTTCCTGGAAAAATTCAGCAACCGCATCGCTGTTGCACTGGTGGGTAAATTGGCTGCCCACCAGAATATCAAGCATATTGACTTTGTCCGTAATCTGGTCATGGACATTGAACATAATATCATCATCCCCAATATGTACTTTCAGCATCTCTTCAACAAGCTGCGCCAGAAGATTGCGGAGATGAATGATCTGGAGCAGCAGATCAGGGCGATGAAAGCGGCCATGGGCATGACCGGCAACGACTCGTGCCAGAAGATCCTGGACAAGGTGGGCTCCCTCCATAATGCCCTGGGCGATTATCATCAGGAGATAGAAAAGCATCACAAGAGCAGCTCTCTTTTCATTGAAAGCCTTTTCCGCCGCGAGCATTTCACCAGGGGGGAACTGGTATTGCGGACCAGAAAATGTTCTGTGGTTAGTGAGATTATTGCCCCCCAGCTTGAACATTTCGAGAAACGTTTTGTGAATCAGGACGTTGTTATTGAGCACCCTGTTGACATGCAGGATGAGCATTTCCCCCTGCAGGTGGATGTGGGGCTGCTGGCCCAGGTCTATGCCAATCTCTTTTCCAATGCCCTGAAATATACCGAGGCCGTGGTGGTGGATGGCGGCCGCTATCAGCGCAAGGCCCTGGCCTATGGTCGGGAATTTGTCAAAAACTGTTTTGGCCCCGGAGTGGATGCGGTGAAGTTTAATGTCTTTACCACCGGTCATCACATTGCAGCGGCTGATGCCGATCACATCTTTACTGAGGGGTACCGGGGCAATAATGTCGGCGGCCAGATCGGCCACGGCCACGGCCTCAGTTTTATCAAACAGATCATCGAGATCCATGGCGGTAGGGTAGGCTATGAGCCGGTTCTCCATGGTAATAATTTCTGGTTCTGTCTTCCCCTCTCCTCTGCGGAGCCCGATGTCTAAGCCCCACAGGTCGCTTTACACTCCACGCATCAGGCGCGGCGGCCGCGGCAACAGCCGGGCGCCCATCTTTTTGGCAGAGCAGAGATCTTTGGTCTGCGCCCTAAAAAAAGTCGGCTCCCTGGGGCAGGGGCGTGGTTAACAAAATCCTCCTTTTTTAGGGAGGTGAACTCTTCATCTGAGCGCGCCGGGAAGAAAGCATTCCCTTTCTGGCGCGCTTTGTAATTTGCTATCCTTTTTTCAGGTTTTTTTATGGCCTTACCGACAATGTTGCAAAAAACAGAACTGCTGGCCCCGGCCGGTTCCATTGACGCCTTTGAGGCGGCTGTCCAGGCGGGTGCCGACGCCGTCTATATCGGTGCCCCGGCTTTTAATGCCCGTAATCTGGCCCGGCATTTTACGGTGGCCGAGGTGGCGACCATGATCGCCTTTGCCCATGACCGGGGGGTCAAGGTCTATCTTGCCGCCAACAGCCTGGTGAAGGAGGAGGAGATCGCCGCTGCCTGCGATCTGCTGGCCATGTGCCAGGAACTGGAGCCGGATGCCCTTATTATTCAGGACCTGGGACTCTACCATCTGGCCCGGAACCATTTTCCGGAGCTGGTCCTCCATGCCTCCACCCTCATGGGGGCCCATAACAGTGTGGCGGTCAAGCATTTTGGCGCCATGGGGTTTGACCGGGTGGTGTTGGCCCGGGAGATGACCCTCGCGGAGATAGCTCTGGCCTGTCGGCAGGGCGTGGAGATTGAAGTCTTTGTCCATGGGGCCCTCTGTTTCGCCTATTCCGGTCTGTGTCTTTTTTCCAGTTTCCTGGGGGGTAAAAGTGGTCTGCGGGGCCGTTGTGTCCAGCCCTGTCGGCGCCGCTATACTATGGCCGGGTCGGGCGGTAAAATTGAGGCCGGCTATAATTTTTCCATGAATGATCTCTCCGGCATAGGTTCGCTGCCCGCGCTGGTGGAGGCAGGGGTGCGTTCTCTTAAGATAGAAGGCCGCATGCGCAGCCGCCATTATGTGGCCTCTGTGGTTGAGGCCTACCGTCTGGCCCTGGATAACCTGGATGATTTTGCCAAGGTTCTGCCTGAGGCGGAGAAGATTCTCGATCAGGCCATGGGCCGCAAAAGTACTGCTGGTTATTTTGCCGCGCCGCAGCCCGCCGATGCCTTGGCGCCTGAGCATTCCGGCAACATCGGCCTTTTTTTGGGACGGGTCGGCAACCATCACCAGGGCTGGGCCACGGTCAAGCTCCAACACGGCCTGGAAGTGGGAGATCGTCTCCGTCTCCATCAGGAAAAAAGCGGCGAACGCCACTCCCTCACCTTGAAAAAAATGCAGTCTCGCGGTGAGCAGCATCAGGAGGTGCCCAAGGGGTGGAAGGTGGATATCTTTTTGGGCGATATCAGCCTCTCTTCCGGGGACAGCCTCTATAAGGTGGATGTCAGAGGGGGGAAAAGCGAGGGTGATCAGGTCAAGGTCGCCCCCTTTCGCGAGGTGGCAGAGCGTATTGCTGCCGCCCAAGCGGGGGCCCATGTTTTTCAGCTTCTTGGTCTCAAAAACCGGGCGCCCCGTAAGTTCGGCAGCAACAAGAAGGCCAAGGCCGCTGCCAGCTATCAACCGCCGCTCTGGCTGCGCGGTGATGAGTGGAGCGTGATCAAGGCCGCCCATGAGCAGCGCCCGGAGCGCCTGGTGCTCAACCTTGACCAGAAGATTTTTGAACAAGCCGTGCGTCAGAGCCGCAGTCTGCGCCATCTGGTCAGAAACCTGGTCTGGGCCCTGCCACCGGTTATCCTTGAGGAAGATCTTGATTTTTATTTTCAGGCCCTGGTCACCCTCATGGATCTGGGCTTTTTTCAGTTCCAGATCGGTCATTTAAGCCAGGTGCGTCTGTTGAAGCAGGCCCGCAAGGCCCTGGAAGGGAGCAAGTACCAGAAGCTTGTTTTTTTTGGCAACTATACCCTCAATATCCTCAACTCCCTGGCCCTGCGTGCCCTGCAGAAGAACGGCGTCAATGCCACCTTCCTCTCCATTGAGACGGACGTAGACAATGCCCGCCTGCTGGCCGTCAACCGCGGTCAGATGAAGATCGGTCTGGAGGTGTATGGCTTCCCCCCTCTTTTTACCGCCCGCCTGAAAGGGGATTTGTTTGATTATGGCCGGGCTATGATCAGCCCCAAGGGGGAGGAGATCGTTCTTAAGGAGCGCTTTGGCCAGACCGTGGCCCTGGCCAAAGAACCCTTTTCTCTGCTTGATGTCATGGCTGATGTGGCGGGGCTGGGCATTGATTATGTGGGCATTGATATCAGCGGCCAGCACTTGAAGGGCAAGGAGCTCCACGCCCTTTTTCAGCGTTTGCGGCGCCAGGGCAAGGTCAGGTTGAGTCCGGCGGAAAGGCGTTTTAATTTTCGCAGTAATCTTCTTTGATCTCGGGGGCGGAGGAGGGCAGAAGAAAATGTAGTGCCGGCGGCGGGTTGCCGGCAAAAGGGGCCTCTTCTTCTTAAGTCAGGGGAGAAAAGGCGGGGGCGGCTTTTTTTTGTTTGCCCCGGTCGCGGGGAACTTTTTTCTGGTTTCCAGCCTGGCCCCATGTTTACATGGATAAGAGAGCGTGGTTAAACTTTAACAAACAGCCTCTTTTTTTTTGAGATGCCTGCGGGGTGGTGTGCAATGCTTGAGTCCCTTTTTTATCCAGATTCCGTAGCCGTTATCGGCGCTTCCCGGAGCCCCGGCAAGGTTGGTCACGATCTCTTTGCCAACCTCATCCAGGGGGGCTTTACCGGGCCCATTGTCGCCATAAACCCGACGGCTAGCGAGATTATGGGTCATCCCTCTTATCCAAGCCTGAAGGCGTATGGTCAGCAAATCGATCTCTGTGTTATTGCCGTGCCCCAACCCCTGGTGGAGCAGGCTGTTCATGACGCGGTTGATGCCGGTGCCGGCGGCATCATTATTATCAGTGCCGGCTTCAAGGAGGTGGATGCGGCAGGGGCAGCCCTGGAAAAAAAAATCGCTGATTTCTGCCGCCGCCGGCAGGTGCGGCTGGTGGGTCCCAACTGTCTCGGCCTGTTGAATACCAGTTCACAACTCAATGCCTCCTTTGCCGGCAATATGCCGGCTGTGGGTTCCATATCCATCTTCTCCCAATCCGGGGCCCTCTGTACCGCCATCCTTGATCTCGCTGCCAGCCGCCATCTTGGCCTGCAGAAGGTGGTCAGTATCGGCAATAAGGCCGATATCAGCGAGGTCGATCTGTTGCTTGCCCTGGGCGGTGACCAGCAGACCAAGGTGATTGTCGGCTATCTGGAGGATATCACCAACGGCGATGAGTTTGTCAAGGCCGCGGAAGAGGCCTCCACCCAGAAGCCGGTGGTCATTTTGAAATCAGGGACCACCATGGCCGGCCAGAAGGCGGCTGCCTCCCACACCGGCGTCTTGGCCGGGCTGGATACCGCCTATGGTGCTGCCTTTAAACAGAGCGGCATTGTCCGGGCCGACGCCTTTGAGCAGCTTTTTGACTATGCCACCGCCTTTGCCATGCAGCCTTTGCCTGTGGGTAACCGGGTTCTCATCATTACCAATGCCGGGGGGCCGGGAACCATGGCTGCCGATGCCGTTGAAAAGGCCGGCATGGTGGTGGCTGAGCTCGATCGCAACGTGGCCACGGCCCTGCGCCAGGAGCTGCCTGCTGCCGCCAGTGTCGGCAATCCCATTGATGTCTTGGGCGATGCCCCCCCTGCGCGCTATGCCGCTGCCCTGGCCGCCGCCCAGAAGGATCCTGAGGTAGACGCCATTCTGGTGATTCTCACGCCCCAGGCCATGACCAAGGCCCCGGAAACGGCCAGGGCCATTGCCCAGACCATGACCGGGGATAAACCGGTATTGGTTTCTTTCATGGGCGGCGTGGAGGTCATGCCGGGTCGGGCCGAGCTGGCGGCGGCCAGCCTGCCTGATTACGAATCGCCGGAACGGGCCGTGGGGGCCTTGAAGGCCATGTATGAGTACAGTATGTGGCGCAACAGGCCCCCCCGGGTGGTCAACCGCTTTCGGGTCCACCGCCGCCGGGTGGAGCGGATCATTACCCGCAGCCAGCGCATCGGTCGCCTGCAGCTCAGCGAAGTCAAATCCAAGACCATTCTCAAGGCCTATGGCTTTAAGATTCCTAGGGGGCAGCTGGCCATTTCCACGGAAGAGGCCGTGGAGATAGCCGAGCGTATTGGCTATCCCCTGGCCATGAAGATTGTTTCCCCTGATGTGATCCACAAGTCTGATCTGGGCGGGGTCAAGCTCGATATCGCCAATGCCGACCAGGTCCGTGACGCCTTTGATCTGATGATGCTGCGCATTCGCGAGCGGGTGCCGGGCGCCCGCATCGAGGGGGTCTATGTGGAGAAGATGCTGGATCGCGGCCTGGAGATTATCCTCGGTATGAGCCGGGATCCCCAGTTCGGGCCCATGCTCATGTTTGGTCTGGGTGGTATTTTTGTGGAAGTGATGAAGGATGTGGCCTTTCATCTGGCCCCCATCACCTTTGATGAGGCCATGCAGATGCTGCTTGCCACCCGCTCCTATGCCATGCTTGAAGGGAAAAGAGGCAACAAGGGCGTCGATATCGAGGCCGTGGCTGCGGGTCTTCAGCGCATCAGTCAGCTGACCACCGATTTTCCCCAGATTGCCGAGCTTGACATCAATCCCTTTATTGTCGGTGAAATGGGCTCTGAGCCCGTGGTGGCTGATGCCCGCATGACCTTGCGTAGCCCAGTGGAATAAAGAATCTGGATCCTTCCCATCTGTTTTGAGGATTATTATGGAATACGATAGCGCCTGGCAGGAAAAATTTGCTGATTTTGTCGCCACCCCCAAGCAGGCCCTGGCCCATGTCAAGCCGGGACAGCGTGTCTTTGTCGGCACCGGTTGTGGCGAGCCCATGGCCCTGGTCAAGGCCCTGGTGGCCAGAGCCGGGGAATTGTCTGATGTGGAAATCCTCCATCTCCTCACCAAGGGCGAGGCGACCTATGCGGAAAAGAAGTATGAGGATTGTTTCACGGTCAACTCCTTTTATATCGGTGAAAACGTCCGCAAGATGATCCAGCTGGGCGCCGGCAGCTATACCCCGGTCTTGATGAGTGATATTCCCCGTCTTTTTAACTCCGGCCAGATGCCCCTGGATGTGGTGCTTATTCAGGTGACCCCTCCCAACCTGCAGGGCAAGGTCAGCCTGGGAATCTCGGTGGATATTGTCAAGAGCGCCGCGGAGAATGGCTCTCTGGTCATTGCCCAGGTCAATCCGCAGATGCCCTGGACCCGGGGTGACAGCTGGCTTGATATTTATGATATAGACCTTCTGGTGCCGGTGGATGAGCCGCTTCTGGAACGTCCTTCCATGCCCCTCAATGAAACCACCAAGGCCATTGCCAAACATATCGTCTCGCTCATTGAAGACGGCTCCACCGTCCAGTTCGGTATCGGCCGTATTCCGGGCATTGGCCGCATTCCCCCCGCTGTTCTTCATTATCTCACGGATAAAAAAAATATCGGCATCCATACCGAGCTTATCACCGACTCGGTGATCAAGTTTATCGAGTCCGGGGTCGCTGATGGCAGCCGGAAGAGCATGGACCGGGGCAAGATCGTCACCTCCTTTTGCATGGGAAGCCGCAAGCTCTACGACCTGGTGGATGATAACCCCCTCTTCTCCTTTAGGCCCACCGAGTATGTCAATGATCCCTATATCATCTCGCGGCAATATAAGATGGTGGCCATAAATATGGCCCTGGAGGTGGATCTCACCGGCCAGGTGTGCGCCGATTCCCAGGGTGATAAATTCTACTCCGGCATCGGCGGTCAGGTGGATTTTGGCCGCGGTGCCTCGGCCGCTAAGGGCGGCAAGTCGATTATCGTGGTCTCTTCCGCGGATGAGGAAAACGGCAAATCACGAATCGTCTCCTCTCTGACCCCCGGCTCCGGGGTGGTTACCACCCGCGGCGAGGTGCAGTACATTGTCACCGAATATGGGGTGGCCTACCTGCACGGCAAGAGTGTCCAGGAACGGGCCTTGGCCCTGATCAGTATTGCCCATCCCGATTATCGGGAAAAGCTTTTAAAAGAGGCCATTGACGCCCATTTTATCCGCCACGACTTTTCCGATGTTGAAGGCCGTTTTGTGGTGGCCAATGAGGAGATCAAGACCACTCTGCTGCTGGACGATGGCACCCAGATCCATTTCAGGCCCGTTCATCCCACGGACGATTCCAAGATGCGCGATCTGATCTATAATCTCTCCCAGGAGACCATCTATTACCGCTTTATGAGTCATCAGCACCATTTCGGCAGCAAGCAGATCCATAATTTCGTCTATGTCGATCACCGCAAGGATGTGGCCATTGTCGGCGTGGTTCCCGAGGCCCATGGTGAGGATATTATTGCAGTGGGCCGTTATTATCTTGATGAACGTACCAACAGGGCGGAGGTGGCCTTTGTCATTCGCGATGCCTGGCAGAATCAGGGCATCGGCACCTTTTTGTTTAAACATCTCGTCCATATCGCCAAAAAAAACGGTATGTCAGGTTTTACGGCTGAGGTTCTGCGGGAGAACAAGAGGATGCAGACCATCTTCAACAACTCTGGCTATAAAGTCAGAAGTTCCCTGGAAGAGGGGGTCTATAGTATTGCCATTGATTTCTGATCTGCCCGGGGCCAGGGGCTGATCCTCCCCTTTTTTCTGGGCGCCTCCTGTCCGACTCGTCTCCTGTTGCCTCATCCTTATCCTTCCCAAGAGCAGGTCATGACTTTAGGGGGTCCATGACCTGCTCCAGCAGCGCGGTGAGCGCCCTCCCTGGGCACAAGGGGGCGCCGCCTGTCTGGCCTCTGGTTTGGCGCGTTCTTTTATCTGCCCTTTTCAACTCTTTTGGCGAGGTTGTTCTTGATTGAGATGAAGCGGAGTGGTATGTGTCGGATTTTGATAATAACGAGGTGGGAAAATGGCAAAAGTTTTGCTTATCGGCGCCGGCGGTGTTGGCCGGGTGGTTGCCCATAAATGCGCCCAGGTGCGCCACGTCTTCTCTGAAATAGTTCTGGCCAGCAGAACCCTGGCCAGGTGCGAGCAGATCAAAAAAGAGGTCGCCGACAAGGGCCTGGGCCCCATGGAGGTCCGGCAGGTGGATGCGGATGATCTCCCTGCCCTGATTGCCCTGCTCCGTGAGGTCAAGCCACAGCTGGTCATCAATGTGGCCTTGCCCTACCAGGATCTCACCATCATGGAGGCCTGTCTGCAGACCGGTGTCCATTATCTGGATACCGCCAATTACGAACATCCCGATACCGCCCATTTTGAGTACAAGCAGCAGTGGGCCCTCCATGACCGCTTTCAAGAGGCGGGTCTCATGGCCCTTTTGGGCAGCGGCTTTGACCCGGGTGTCACCAACGTCTTTTGTGCCTATGCCCAGCAGAACCTCTTTGATGAGATCCATTATATAGATATCCTTGATTGTAATGCCGGCGACCATGGCTACCCCTTTGCCACCAATTTCAATCCGGAGATCAATATCCGGGAGATCACGGCCAAGGGCCGCTACTGGCAGGAGGGCACATGGCTGGAGACCGAGCCGCTGAGCGTCCGCATCGACCATGACTATCCCGAGGTGGGGGTGAAGGCCAGCTATCTCCTCTACCACGAAGAGCTGGAGTCCCTGGTCAAGAATATCAAGGGCCTGAAGCGCATCCGTTTTTTCATGACCTTTGGCGACTCTTACCTCACCCACCTCAAGGTTCTGCAGAATGTCGGCCTGACCCGCATTGACGAGGTGGAGCATGATGGCCACAAAATCGTGCCCCTGCAGTTCTTAAAGACCCTGCTGCCCGATCCCGCCTCCCTGGGGCCCCGCACCAAGGGCAAGACCAATATCGGCTGTCTGATCAAAGGGGTTAATGACGGCAAGCCACGCCAGGTCTACATCTATAATATCTGCGATCATCAGGAGTGCTGGGCGGAAGTGGGTTCCCAGGCGGTGAGCTACACCACCGGGGTGCCCGCCATGATCGGCGCCATGATGATGTTGCAGGGCAAATGGCAGGGCCAGGGCGTCTTCAATATGGAGGAGTTTGCCGCGGCGCCCTTTATGGACGCCCTCAACAAACATGGTCTGCCCTGGACCGTGCTGGAGATGGCCGTTGATGAGGGGTGAGGGCGGTCGCCCATACCAGGAGCTGGTGCCCAGCCCCTGTTTTGTCCTGGAGGAGGAGCGGCTGCTGGAAAATCTGGCGATCCTGGCCCAGGTCCAGGCCGCAAGCGGCGCCAAGATCCTCCTGGCCCTGAAGGCCTTTGCCATGTTCAGCGTCTTTGACCAGGTGGGGGGCTATCTCTGCGGGGCAGCGGCCAGCGGCCTCAACGAGGCGCGCCTGGCCCGGGAGGAGATGGGCAAAGAGGTCCATACCTTTTGTCCGGCCATCAAGGAGGGGGATTTCCCCCAGTTGGCCGAGCTTTCTGATCATCTGATCTTTAACTCCTTTTCCCAGTGGCGGCGCTACCGGGACCAGGCGGGCGCCTATCCGCAGACCAAATTCGGCATGCGGGTCAACCCGCGGCACAGCGAAGGGGCGGTGGCCATCTATGATCCCTGCGCCCCTGGTTCGCGGCTGGGGGTGACGGCCAGCCAATTCAAGGCGGCGGAGCTTTCCGGTCTTTCCGGCCTCCATTTCCATACCCTCTGCGAGCAGGAATTTGCGCCCCTGGCCCGCACCGTGGCCGTCTTTGAGCAGCAGTTCGGCCCCTATCTTGCTGGCCTGGAGTGGCTCAATTTCGGGGGCGGCCACCATATCACCAAGCCGGGCTATGATGTGGCCGGTCTGGTGCAGCTGCTGGTGGCGGTCAGGGAGCGCTATAATGTCCAGCTCTATCTGGAACCGGGTGAGGCCATCAGTTACCAGGCCGGCACCCTGGTGGGCGAGGTGGTTGATCTGGTCTGGAACGATAGGGATATCGCCATTCTTGATGTATCAGCGGCCACCCATATGCCCGACGTCCTTGAGATGCCCTATCGGCCGGAGATTATCGGGGCGGGCCGGCCCGGGGAAAAGGCCCATACCTACCGGTTGGCCGGGCCCTCCTGTCTGGCCGGTGATATTATTGGTGATTACAGCTTTAACCAGCCCCTTACTCCTGGTCAGCGCCTGGTCTTTACGGATATGAGCCATTACACCATGGTCAAGACCAATACCTTTAACGGGGTGGGGCTGCCGGCCATCGCCATCTGGCGCCAAAGCGGCGAGCTGCAGCTGGTCAAAGAATTCGGTTATGAAGATTTTAAAGGTCGGTTGTCCTAGCCCGGCCATAAGAGAGAAGAACAGTGCATAGAAAAAACTTGAAACCATGGAATTATAAGGATTCTGCCGAACTCTACGGGATCCATGACTGGTCGGGCGGCTATTTCAGCGTCTCGGCAAAAGGGGAGGTCCATGTGCATCCCCGGGCCGGCCAGAACAAGGCCGGGGTCAGCCTCCATCAGGTCATTGAGGGGGTCAAGGAGAGAGGGCTGGGCATGCCTCTGCTCCTGCGCTTCACCGACATCTTGAGCAGCCAGATCAGCCTGCTCCATAAATCCTTTCGCCAGGCCATTAAGGATAACGAGTACCAGGCCCCCTACCAAGGCGTCTATCCGGTTAAGGTCAACCAGCAGCAGCAGGTGATTGAGGAGATCACCCGCCATGGCCAGAAATACAGGCATGGTCTGGAGGTGGGCAGCAAGGCGGAATTGATCATCGCCCTGGCCCATATCAATGATCAGGAATCCTTTATCATCTGCAACGGCTACAAGGATGAGGAGTTCATGGAGCTCGCCTGTTACGGCCAGAAGATGGGCCTCCGGGTCATCATCGTGGTGGAGATGCTCAGTGAGCTGAAGCTGATCTTTAAAACCGTAAAAAGGTTGGGGGTAAGCCCCAACCTCGGGGTGCGGGTCAAGCTCTCCAGCCGGGCCGGCGGCCTCTGGCAGGATTCCGGGGGCGACCGTTCCTTTTTTGGGCTCACTGCCTCGGAGATCATGGAGATGGTGGACATCTTAAAGCAGCACGGCATGCTGGATTGTCTGCAGATGCTCCATTATCACATCGGCTCCCAGGTCCCCAATATCCGCAATATCAGGACGGCCATCAGCGAGGCCATGCGCTTTTACGTCAATCTGGTCAAGGAGGGGGCGCCCATGGGTATCCTTGACGTGGGCGGCGGTCTGGCCGTGGATTATGACGGTTCCCACACCAATTTTGAATCGAGCCGCAACTATTCGCTGCTGGAGTATTGCAGCGACATTGTGGAGGTGGTCAAGAGTATTGCCGACGATGCGGAGGTGGGCCATCCGCTTCTGGTCAGCGAATCCGGCCGAGCCACGGTGGCCCATCATGAGGTGTTGCTCTTTAATATCCTCGATGTCTGCCGCCTGGCCAATTTTCGCGAGATCAGTGAATTGCCTGCGGACAGCCATCTCATGCTCCAGAACCTCCTGGAGTTGCAGAAGACCCTCACCTCCAAGAATCTCCAGGAGTGGTTCCATGACGCCACCTATTATCTGGAAGAGATCCGCACCCTTTTTCGGCACGGGGTCATCCCTTTGCGGCAGCGGGCCCTGGCCGAGGAAATCTTCTGGACCATGATGGAGAAGATCAGTACGGAGATGAAGGAGCTCAAGTTCGTCCCAGATGAGCTGAAAAATATCGACAGTGTTCTGGCTGATACCTATTATGGTAATTTCAGCGTCTTCCAGTCTCTGCCTGATTCCTGGGCCATTGGTCAGCTCTTTCCCATCATGCCGGTGCATCGGTTGAATGAGAAGCCCACCAGAAACGCCGTACTTTCCGATGTTACCTGCGATTCAGACGGCAAGATTGATAAATTCACGGATCTTCATGACATCAAAAAGACTCTTCTTCTCCATACTCTGAATCAAGAGGAGTATTATCTCGGCGTCTTCCTGGTGGGGGCCTATCAGGAAACCCTGGGCGACCTCCATAATCTCCTGGGTGACACCAATGTGGTGGCGGTTTCCATCAGCGAAGAGGACGAGATCGTCTTGTCCCGGGAGATCCAGGGGGACAGCGTCGCTGACGTTCTCTCCTATGTGGAGTATGAGCCGCGATTGCTGGTCAGCCAGGTCAGGGCCAGGGCGGAAAAGGCGGTGCAGGGCGGCCTTATTACTCCGGGCGAGCGGCGCCAGATCATGGATGCCTTTGAGGCGGGCCTGCGGGGCTACACCTATTTTGAGCAATAAGAGTCAGCAATGATGAACCACCCTTATTTCCTGGAAGCGGGATGCCAGGCCCAGGATGAAGCATCTGCCCGGGTGGCCATTATCCCGGTACCCTACGGCGCCACAGTAAGCTGGATGGCCGGCACCGAAGAGGGTCCGGCCGCCATCCTTGCCGCCTCAGAGGCCCTGGAGGTCTTTGATGACGAGCTGTTGTCTGAGCCGTGGCAGGTGGGGATAACCACCCGTCCTCCCCTTGACTGCCAGGGCAGCACCGAAGAGGTGCTGATGCGTTTGAGCCAAGAGGTTGCCGGGGCTCTGGCTCGCCGGCAGCTCCCCGTTATCCTGGGCGGGGAACATTCCCTTACCGTGGCGGGTGTTGCCGCTTGCCTGCGTCATTATCCCGAGCTCTGCGTGGTCCAGGTGGATGCCCATCTTGATCTGCGTCAGGAATATGATCACGACAGCTTGAGTCATGCCTGCGTTATGCGCCGTATTGATGATCTGGCGGTGCCCTTTGTCCAGGCCGGCATCCGCGCCTTTTCCAAAGAAGAATGGTTGCTCTGTCAGAGCCGGGGCTGGCAGCCCTGGACCACGGCGCGGATGCGGGCGCAGGAGAGCTGGCTTGAGGAGATGGTCACATGGATTAACGGCAGGCCCGTCTATCTGAGTTTTGATCTTGACGGCCTTGACCCGGCAGTGCTGCCTGCCACCGGGACTCCAGAGCCGGATGGGCTGAGCTGGGAGACGGCCACCCGACTTATTGCCAGGCTCTGCCGGACAAGCAAGCTGGTCGGTGCTGATTTTGTTGAATTGGCACCGCCGGCTGGCCCGGCCTACAGTGCCTTTACCGCGGCCAAGCTGGTCTATCGGACCATCGGTTATGCAATGTCCTCAAGGTGTGAGGTGTGAGGTGTGAGGTGAGGTGAGGTGAGAAGTAAGGTCGGCCCCTGAGGCAGCCGGGATCTTAACGGCTGGCTGCCTGCCAAAGGAGCACATGGAGATAGATGGAAGAAACAGATCAACCTTGTATCACGGAGGACTCTTTTCCAGCGGCAGAAGAAATGGCAGAAAATGTCTTTGAAAACGGGGAGAGAAGGTGTTCAGCAAAGGGAACAACACTTCTCTTAAGCAAAATAATTACAGGTTTGGATGGAGAAAAAGTGATGAGAAGTAAAAAATGCCCGGCTTGTCGCGGTGAAATCAGGGTTTTTGATGATAACGAACCCGGCGACGAGGTCTATTGTGAGGAGTGTGAGCAGGAGTTTGAGATACTTTCCCTTATTCCCTTGCGCCTTGAGCCGCTGGAGGCCTTGGATTATTTTGAAGAGGAATCCTTTGGCAGCTACGATGATCAATATGAGGCGTGAGCCGGGATGAAAGGCGCGGGCTGCCGAGCTCGGTCTGACATCTGAAAAACAGGGCAACTCCTTGGCGGAGCTGCCCTGTTTTTTTATTGTCTAAAAGCCTGACAGCTATGTGGGTCAACCAGGCCCCCCTGGGAGCCTGGCAAGCTGCTTAGCATTTATCAACAAACAGCTCAAAATACCGGGGCGCCCTGCAGGGTGGCAATTTCTAAGCTGTTGGCTGCCGGGGGCCCTTTTTTGTGGTTCGAAACGATCAACCTGACCGTTATATCCTTAAGCTCAGGAGAAGCCGCCCTTGGAGGAACAGCCTGATAGGGCACCGGCCGGAATGGAGCCTGAGGAGCTGTTGAGCCGGTAGCTGGAGGCGGAAATGGTCTTTTGGATATTTTTGCTCTGACACTCCGGACAGGTTACCTCGGAGACCTTGGCGCTTGAGGTGAGAATGGTCTCGAATTTTTTACTGCAGGCATTACATTTGAATTCATAAATGGGCATGATCATACTCCAGAAGAACGGGTGAAAAAAACCAGCTATTTAATTATCGTCTTAATTTATAGGCTCCTGGTCGAGATGTCCAGGGGTTTTTTTTCTGGATGGCGGGTTCCGCCTTTTTGAGAAGATGCTGGAGCGCTTTACGGGTTGGCTGGCCGGGCGGGCAGGGCTGGTTGACCAAGATAAAGTGCAGGCCCCACTCCTCTTTGACGCGGGAGAGGGTTTTGGATATATCATTGAAAACAGAGACAGAGGCCGTGTTTTCATCTTCATGTTCCTGATAAATAAGATAATCATTTCTTTTTCTAAACAGCATCACCGAACCGTCGTAAAATTCACGGTGCTGGCTGAAATTCTTGCAGATATCCATCAGGTTCTCGCCGATCTCGTCAAAAACCTGATCTGCCACCAGATAGCCTTTCTCCTGCTGAAATGTGCCGAAGTTGGGAAAGGAGATGAGTATGAGATCGTAGGGCAGGGTCTCTTTGTGGAGAACATCGGCATCATCCAGGAAGAGAAGATAGCGGTAGTTGTAGAAATCGCTTAAGGGTTCACGAAAATAGGTGCGATTACGAAAGATCTCAATGTTTTTCATGAAGCCGGCCGTTATGGGTATGGTTTTCTCCACTTCCGGGAGTTCCGGCACAAGGGCGATGAGGATGTCGACAATGCGGCCATCCAGCCGGCCTTTTGCCACCTCCTCCCGGAGCATGTCGAGGGCCTTCTCGGTGGTGAGGGGTTTTTTATAGGAACGGCGGGAAATCAGGGAATGATAGGTGTCGGCGGCAGCGACAATGCGCGGCAGAATGCCTATTTCCTCACCTTTGAGTCCGGCTGGATAGCCGCTACCATCCAGCCGCTCATGATGGTTGAGGATGATGTCAATGACCTTGTCATCTTGAATATGGCGGGCTACAAGCTTGGCGCCGATCAGAGGATGGTACTCCATGATATTCCGGTCCTGAAAGGTGAATTTGGCCGGTTTCAAGAGGATATCATCCGGGATGGCGGTTTTGCCGATATCATGGGCCAGGCAGCCCAGTTCCAGGCTGGTAAGGGTATCTTCGCTCAGACCCAGTTTCTCGCCGATGAGTTTGGCAATGGCCGCCACCTGCAGATCATGTTCAAAGGTATGCTGGTCCCGGTTGGCCAAGACCTCGGCAATCATCTCAAAGAGATCTTTCAGATAAAGGGCGCTGTTCTCCGCCAGTTTTCGTTTTTTTTGTTTTATGTTGGCCGCGGCCTTGGCTAATTTGCCCTCCTCTTCCTGGAACTTTTTAAGCGCGCCCTTGGTAAGGATGATAACAAGCAGGCTGAAGGCGCCACCAAGAAAAATGCTGAGGCCGATGAGCATATCAGGGAAGGGAAATCTTCTGAACAGAAGGGAAGCAAAGAGGAGGTGGCCGCAGAAAAAAATAGCCATGAGAAGGAGAAGAAACTGCCACTTATCCTGGAACTTTATGGGAATTTTTTTGGTGAGGCGAATGCCGCGGATAAGGGCGATGAGCATGAGCCCGGCCCCCATGATGACCAGGGGGGGGGTTATGACAGAGAGGAACATGGCGCAACCTGGATTCTATGAAAGGTTTCACTCTTCTGACGACTATTGTTGGCCCTATCGTCTGGTTGTGCCCCTGCCATGGCTTATCTTGCCGGCGCGAGGGCTTGCCGGGCAAAGGCGCTGTATTTTTTATCTTCGCTCAGGATGTGTTCCACCAGCCACTGGCGTATGATCTTAAGGAGATTGGTGTTGAGCAGGATTTTGCCCTCCTCGATCTCCCGGGTATATCTGTAGATCTTGTTTTCAAAATCCCGGTGTAATCTGCGATGGGCAATCAGATCGGGGTAGTTCAGTTGGGCCAGGTACTCTTCTTCAGAGCGGAAATGATTCCTGGCATAGTCGTACATCTCGGTCAGGGATTGTGCCGTAATGGTGGTGAGAGAGGAGGTGCCGGTACCGGTCATCACCTCATGGAGCGTATTGAAGATTTCCAGCCATTTTTTGTGCTGGTCATCCATTGCAGCATTATGGACACTGAAGGATGCGTCCCACTCTATGCGTGCCATGAGGTTCTCTCCTGAATTTGTTGAGTAATATAAAAAAAGTACGCAAAGTATGCCACGGAAAGGGCGAAAAAAAAATGCTTTTTCAGAGGGGCGACGGGAAAAGAGGAAATATCCTTGCCCCTTGGCAGGCATATTTCCTTCACACTGCATCACTATGCCATGAGCGCTGGCAGGTTGCCGACTATCTTGAGGGTGGCGGCCCGGCATGACCCGCAGCCTTCGCCACAGCCGCATTTTTTTTTCATAACCAGGCAAAAATTTACCAAGCCTGAGAAAGCCGGTTTTTTTTTGTATTCTTCTTTCTGCCGCATTTTCTTGGTGGTGCCTGGGCGGCCAGCTGCGGAAAGAGCTGTTATTCGTCGGCGTTTATTGGTAATCGGCTTTGTCTGTGCGAGATTTACGGTGAACCTTTCTGGCCGAATAGAACCACCAGCACCAGAGAAAAAGGGCGGCGCCCAAGACATCGGCGCCCATATCGGCTGGACTGGCATTGCGGTCGGGGATGAAGGATTGATGAAACTCGTCACTGATCCCGTAAAGCAGGCAAAAAAGAAGAATAGCCCCCAGGCCCTGCCCGGACCGCCGCTTGATCACCTGGGGCAACCAGGCCCAGAGAGCTGCGGCCGCCAGGGCGGCATAGGCCAGGGCATGCCACAATTTATCCAGGCCGAAGAAGGTGGCTTCAGGTAAACTCCTGCCCGGGGTGTGGGAGAGCAGGAAGAGAAGTATCATGACGCCTAGAAGGGGCAGGAAACGCATGTTTCAGGAGCCCTGGGTCGGAGTCTTTGTGGTAGAATCGTCACCCCCTGGCCCCGATTTTTTGAGCAGAATAATCATCCAGAACAGGATCACCACCAGGACGCCGATCATGTCCGCCTCCAGATCAAACCTGTCTGGGCGCCGGCCGGGAATAATCGATTGATACCATTCTTCAAGACCGCCGTAAAAGAGGCAGATAACGATGGTGGCCAGGCTTATCCCCAGGGGAGAGCGGCGGAGAAGATCATTGCCAAAGGCAAAGAGATAACTGGCAGCCAGCAGCCCATAGACCAGGGCATGGGCATATTTATCAACACCGCCGTGGAGGAAGGCGGGAAGATATTTGCCGGGCAGCGAGGCCCCTGCAAAGATGGCCCCTGACATGGCCAGGGCCGGCAGAAGGTGCAGCAGCCTGCGGCTCAGGGGCACGACCTTACTCCTCGTCCAGATGGATGGCTGCCAAAACATCCTTGGGAAATTTTTTGCGGATCCGTTTAATGGCGGCGAAAATGGCATGGGTGGGTAAATCACTCAGCGTGGTCATGCTCTTATCTTCATAAGCGGTGACAACGAATTCTTTTTTGTGGATGGTGAAATGATGCGACCAGTTGACCTCGATGGTCTCAGCGCTTTCCTTGATTTCCACGGCAAGTTTTTTGCCCTTGTCAGCCACTTTGAGGGCATCGGCGTCAGACATCTCAAGAAGCCAACCATCACCTTGCTCGGTGGCAACAAAGATGAAAACACCCATGGTCCGTACGGAGGCCTCTTTCTGAGCCGCCAATTCCTGGAGTTTTTCTACCTCACTGCTCAGAGATACCTGGGCAGTTGCTTCCGGGGCTTTTGGTTGGAATTTGCTGATATCATTGCAGCATTTCTTGAATTTTTTGCCGCTCCCGCATGGACAGGGTTCATTTCTTCCTATTTTCATCATAGAGAATTTCGTCAGTTCTTATTTTAATCTTGTTGGCAAAAAGGGGCCGCCTGAATTTTTCCCAAAGAAAGGGGAGATTGCCGTGGTGCTCTTACCCATAACAGGCCGAGGGTTAGTAAACCATTTCGCCGTGTCCCTTGTCAATCTTCATATTGGCGAGGAACACGACCGGCAAGAGCGGCAGGGCAGGGGGTGCGGCCTCCTGTGCCAGGCCATTAATCATTCATCTTTACTATCTTCTCCTGGCGGCAGTAATATTCCACCAACTGCCTGAACAGGTCATCACGGCCGGCATAGATTCGGTTATTGCTGTTTAACAACTGCTGCAGGGCCTGGGCATAGCCATCAACGCCGATGATGTTCTTGTGGATGGGGATCTTGCCATGGTTGCCGTTGAGCAGGGTATCCATGTAGCGGTTGACATTGGCCCAGTAGATATGGTTGTTGCCGAAATCGGGGTTCTCCCGTTTGGCCGCTGATATTTTCTGGTCCATCATGGCGTAGAGTTCTTTGTGGAAAATGAAATCATAAATGGCGCCGGCAATCTGGGTGGGTCCCTGGGAGGATGTGCCCACACTCTTGTTGCCCCCTGAGTTGGTGGTTACCGAGACCAGCATGGTAAGGGTCTGATCGGCATGTTTTTCCCGGTCTTGGTAGGGATTGAAATGACTGATGAAGAGGGAGCTTTTACCCTGGGGTGCAGTGCCTGTTTTGCCGGAGACCAGATTTTTGAAATGTTTGAAGGTATGTTTCATGGAGGAGGCGGTGCCCCGGTTGCACACCTCATACATGGCAAGAAGCTCATTGTCTCGTTCCACCTTGGAGTCAAAGAGGGGGATGCTTATATAGGCCGGGTCTTGGGCGCGGCTGTAGATCTCCTCGTTGTTCACCAGGATGCGCTGGACAAAGGCCGGTTTCTTGTACTTGCCGTCTAAAAAGGCATTGTACACCCCCAGCCAGGATTGGACGGGCAGGCTTGAAGAACCGATACCAAAGGGCCAATATTTAGCATCCTCACGATTATACTCCAGGCCTATTTTGTCAAAGGCCAGAAGCACACCATTACGCACCTGGCGGTCATTATAGAGCCTGGCAAAGATGGTGTTTACCGACTGAACCTGGGCATCAAGCAGGGTGTATTGGCGGCCTTGGTAGCGATTGGCCCCTGTGCCCTTTTCGTCGTAGTCGTACCAATTGCGGGGCAGCCAGATCTGACGGCCCTCACTGCTGGAGAATTTATACTCAAGGGGTTTGTCCGGATAGGTGCTCTGCAGGGTGGTGCCGTTTTGCAGCATGTCGAAATAGGCGATCACCGGCTTGATGGTTGAAGAGGGCGTGATATGGGCCTCGGAATTCATCAGATCAATGATGATCCTGTTGTTGTTGCTGTCCGTTGCCTGGCTGAAAAATTCCTTGCCGCCGACATAGGAAATAATTTCCCCCTTGCCGTTGATCATGATCACCCCGACATTGAGATTATTTTTCAGATACTCCATGAAGCCCTTGAAGTCGGCGTAGGGGGGGGTGACTCCATTTTGCTGGTAACGCTCAACCTCCTGGCGCCACTGATTTTTGTTTCGTTTTTCCAGGATGGTGGCGTATTTTTTACTGGCCAGA
Organism: Desulfobulbaceae bacterium; assembly: GCA_024637145.1. Lineage (GTDB taxonomy): Bacteria > Desulfobacterota > Desulfobulbia > Desulfobulbales > SURF-16 > BM506. Next base: position 24,900 of record JAGXFQ010000029.1, on the reverse strand, counting down.
AAACGGTCGATAATCGCTTTTATTTCTTCCACCCGGGGCAGGTCGATACCGGTTTCCACCACCACATCACCCTTGACGTCCAGAAGAAGCTGGGGGCCGGTGACGGTGAGCCCGTCAATGGTATAGGTTCGGGAACATACTTCCCTGATCACATTCCAAGAGGTCCATTCCTCCTGACCGTAAAGGGGGGAGTCAAAATTGCGCAGGCCGATCTGGCGGATGGATGCTTCGTTGACCAGGTGCCATTTGGCATACTCTTCAGCAGTTATCTCTTTGATCTTGCGAAGATGCGCGAGGGCCAGGTTGATCTTGTTGATGGCGCTCTGGCCATGGTACAGGTGGCCCTGGTCCAGGTCTTCAAAATTTTTGCCCTCGTTAATTTCATAAAAGGCGATCTGGCGGTTATGGTTGGGGATGAAGGCGGCAATAGTAACGAGCTGCTGGTAATTGAGGTCGGCGAGGTCTTTTTTGAAATAGTTGGCGGCAGCGGAGGAAAAGCCATAGAGATTGGCACCCACGGGCACCGTGTTGATATAGAAGTCGAGGTTCTTCTCCTTGCCAAAACGGGAGACCATCATATACGAGATGATGATCTCTTCCAGCTTGTTGCGAATGGTCCTGTCGTCGTTGCCCAAGACCTTTTTGGCATTCTGCATGATGATGGTGGAGCCGCCCCTGGTCCGGCCCCACAGGGTATCCTTCACCGCTCCCAGTAGATTGAGCCAGCTGACCCCCGGATGGATAAGAAAGCTGTTCACGTACCAGGGCTGTTGGGGATGGGGCAGCAGGTAATGGTCTTCAGCGGCAAGCAGGGCCTGTTTGACCTTCTCTGGGATGGCAAGGGTAACCTCCCGCTTGCCGTAGGACTTGATGATGCCGCCGTGGGAATCGACAATATGGGCGGAATGGGCATAGTTCTCCAGGCGGTCGGGTAGGCGTTTGATATGGGCGGCATCGTAGATGGCGCGGGCCAGGCCAAATTCCACAAGGTGCTGGGTGGGGCCAGGAATGTAGTTGATGACAAAGAGGACCCCAAGGACCGCCAGGCACCACTTGCTGGCCTTGGGCGCCCAGAAGGAGAAGAGAAAGAGAAAGCGCCGGAACGGGCTGTCCCAGGGAAAGGGGATCTTCTTGGTGGGATCTTTTTTGAGCTCCTGCAGATAGGTGAGATAGCTCTCTTCCAGGCTGCGCGAGGCGCGCAACCGTTTGCTGATCAGCTTGTTGTCCAGGCCAAGCTTAACCTCCTTGGGGTTGAACGTGTGCTGAAATGCCTTGTATTTAATGGCATTTTGCTTAAGCTCCTGCTGATCCCTTCCCTGCTTGCGCCGGCCGGGGGCACTATCGGCCTGGTTGGGATCGGGAGAAGGAGGTGGCTTTTTGGCTTTTGACACGTGGGTATGTTATTTATAAGAAAAAAATTTATAAAAAAAACGTAGATTCCGACACTATAGAGTGCAGGTCCGGGTTGCGCAATGGGCCTGCCTGCTTTTTTGCATATCTACAAGAAAAGGTCATCCCGTGGGGCCCGTTTTTTCTTGTGAAAACAGTATACTCAAGACTTTTCATGAACTCCAAAGGAAAAACCAGCGGTCTGAAAGGGCTTTACACCTGTGCCGGCTGCGGTTTCAGGAAGGTGCTGCCGCAGAAATATATCGGCCGCAAATTGTACTGTCCTGACCAAAAATGCCGCACACCCGGGTTGGTGGTTGCTGCCCGGAGGCGAAAGGCCGCTGTTGGTGCCTCAAAAAGAGGGATCCGTGGTGTGGCCCTGGCTGTTCTTCTTCTTTTTTTGCTGGCTGCGGGCGGTTATCTGCTGATCAGCAGTCAGAGTTCCCATCTCTTTGCCACTATTCTACCCACCAGGGTGCCCCGGGCGTCCTTGCCCCTTTCCCTGGAACTCCTTGATCCCTCACTGGGCGCCGAACGTCTGCAGGATCTTACCCAGCGCCTGCAGACCAGCCGCAGCCTGAAGGGAGAGGATCTGGCAGGCATTGACCTCTCCACCTTGGATTTGCGCCAGGTCGACTTCAGGGCCGCCAATCTCACGGACGCCGATTTGAGCCAGGCGAATCTCACGGGTGCTGATTTCCGCGCTGCGGATCTGACCAGGGCCAATCTGAGCAATGCCGACCTGGGCCGGGCCCAACTGCAGGGGGCAATCTTGAAAGAGGCCAATCTGCAAAAGGTAAATCTGGCCCAGGCCCAGCTTGGCAAGGCCGATCTCAGCGGCAGCCATCTGATGCGGGCCAATCTCCGGGGTGCGGACCTCCGGGACGCCTCCCTGGTTGGCTCCTTGCTCACCCATGCCGACCTCTCCGGCGTGGACGGACGGGGCGCTGATTTCAGCAAAACGGATCTGGCCGGCACTAAATTCTGCAACGCCGATTTACGCGGTATCGTGCTGGCAGATGCTGATCTTTCCACCACCAATCTGGAGGGGGCGGACTTGAGCTCTGCTCAGATGGCCAGGGTTGAGCTTTCCCGGGCCTCTCTGGTGGGCGCTGTTTTGGTGAAGGCCGATCTGCGCAATGCCCGTCTCTACCGTGCTGATCTGCGCGGGGCCAATGTACAGGAGGCGGATTTCAGCCACGCTGATCTCAGTCAGGCCAATCTTCACCAGAGTCGGATGCAGCGCGCTGTTTTTTCCCACACTAATCTCCATGGCGCCGACATGGCTGCGGCCAGGCTCGACCAGGCCTTTATGGAACAGGCCAATCTCACCCGGGCTGATCTCGCGGGCAGCTCTTTACAAGGCAGCAATCTCAGGCAGGCCAATCTCACCGAGGCTTCCCTGGTGGATGCCCTGCTGGTGGGTGCCAAAATGGATCGTGCCAATCTCACCGGTGCAGATCTGCAGGGGGCGGATATCTCCGGCGGCGTCACTCTGGTGGAGGCCAATTTGACCAATTGTGGTATGCAGGGGGCCGATCTTTCCGGAGCAAATCTTCTGCGGGCCAATCTCACCCGCGCCAATCTGGCAGATGCGAATCTTAGTCAGGTTAACCTGGCCAATGCCTTCCTGGGCAATGCCGACCTGAGCCGGGCCGATCTCACCCAGGCGGATCTCAATAATGCCGATCTGCAGGGCGCCAACCTCTCCGGCGTCAATCTCACCGCAACTCCTCAGGTTTTGCTGAAAATAAGAGCGCAACTCTTTAAAGATGTCACTGTGGTCCGTTTTAATCTGCGGAACGCCAACCTCACCGGCGCCACCCTTGCCCATGCCGATCTGCATGACGTGGATTTTTCCAATGCCGATCTTTCTCGTGCCGATCTGCGCCAAGCCAACCTCTCCGGGGCGGATCTGCGCTGGGCCAATCTCACCGATGCCCAGCTGCAGGGGGCTGATCTGCGTAACGCTAATATGAATGACGCTGATGTGAACCGGGCGGATCTGCAGGGGGTGGAGCTTGCTGAAACCAGGATCGACGGGGTGAGAAATATTGATAAGGCCAAAAATATGAGCCTGGATGCTGCCAGGCGCCACTCCCTGGGCCAGGAAACGACTCCCGGCCCCCATGGCCAGGCCGGGGTCGAGGCCACGGGCCTGCAAACGGCTGGTGGGGATGAGGTGAAAATATGGGAAGTGCAGGTGGAAAAAATTGGTATCGTCAAGGCCCCTTTTTCCGGCCAGAACGATCTTTCCAGCCACTTTGCCACTCTCTCTGAGGTGGAGGCCACTCTGCTTCGGCACCAGATGTTCGCCAAAAATGATATCGGCATTCCCGGCCGGCAGGGAGAGAGATGCGGTGTCCTCTTTCTGGTTAATTTCATGCCGGCCAGCAGCCGTATTCCAGTTGAAATCAGGTGGCTCAACCCCAATAATGAGGTGGTGAGCAGCTCTCAGGTGGAGAGCGGCTCTTGCCAGCGGCTGGTGGCGTCTCTGACCTTCCCTGCGGCGCCAACCATGGTCTTTGGCGCCTGGAAGATCCAGTTTTATCATGGCCAGAACAAGATAGGGGAGCAGGGCATCCAGGTCCTCTCTGCCGGGCGGTATGAGGCGCGCCTGCAGGCCTCGCCGGAAAAGAGCTGAAAAAAGAAGTTCCAGTAGGGGAAGAAGAATCTGTGCTGGGTCTTTATCCCTGCCACTGCCGCTCTCTCCATAAAAAAAGGGATCCGCATTGCGGATCCCTTTTTTTATGGAGAGAGCGGTCTGTTTTTTGCTAAATCTCTTCGGAAAGGGCCATGACCATGGCACCTTTAGCCGTGGTGTTTAAGGGGTCCGCGGCAACGCGTACCTCGGAGATGTCAAGGGGCAGGCTCACCTTGCGCAGCCCTTTTTCAAAAAGATCCTGGAAGCCTCTGGGCATGACAGTACCGCCGCTTAAGACAATGGGCAGGGGGGTATTGATGTTGGGCATCTTGTCGGTGGTTTTCAGTACATGCTCAAGGGTGCTGAGCAGATGGGAGACCAGATCAACATAGTAGATGTCAAGGGCGGTTTCCACCCGTCCCTGGGGGGCGCTGGCCAGGTTGAGAGAACCTTCCTTGATCATCTTGATGCGGGTGGCTGGTTCACCCACGGAGGCGCCCACCATAGTATCGATATAATCGCCGCCTTTCTGGATGGAGAAATTGAGCACCGGTACAGAGAGGTAGGAGAGACAGACGTTACACATGCCGCCACCCATGCTGATGCCGATGCCGGTAAAGTTGTCATCGGCCAGTTCGCTCATGATGGTGGCCAGGCCCTCATTGATGGAGATGGGACGATAGCCGAGGGAGGCCAGGTACATCTTGATGATGGATTCGTGGTAGACCACTGAGGCATTGCCGCCAACCGGCACGCCGGGCATGGAGAAACAGACCACCTCCTGCTTGTCGGTCTTGGCCAGCAGGGAACTTATTATGGACTGCAGGACCGTGATACCCTCATCCTCATGGCTGGACAGGATACCCTTTTCCATGGTGCGGCGGGTATCGGTGTTGAACATGTTGGCGAAATTTTCCGCTGAATAGCCGAGGATATAAAATTGATCACCCTTGGCGTAAAAAGTGATGTCGTTTTCCACCAGGATCTTTTTGGTAAACTTGGAATAGGGGATGGTGAAGAAGGCATTAAGTTGATTTACTGTGCTGATATGGCGGCCGGCATTCTGGGCCATGACAATATGGCTGGTGCCGATATCAAGCCCCACCGGGCCGCTGGGTCGTTCCGCTGTTTCGCCGATTTCCTTCTCCCTGGAAACCACGCTTTTGTGGGATGCCTCCATGGCAGTTTCAATATTTTCCAGATCTGCCAGATCGTCAACATTGTCAAGGGAGGGCAGATGGTGACTCTCTGACGGGGGGGCGTTATGGTGACCTGGAAAATTGCCTCTGGATTTTTGTAGTTTAGCCATTTCTCACCTGCTTCGTTTTCGTAAAGATTTTTTGAAAAAAATTCGTCTCGATTCCCAATTTCTATTTGAACATAAAAATGGTATAATCAGCCTCCATTTTTATGGGGATGGAGAAAGAAAAACAACGTAACGAAAGAGTCGCGCAGCATCACGAAAGCACTATAGCCAGAAAAACGCTTTATTTCCAAATATTTCGACATAATATCGTGAATGAACAGATAAAAAAAATAGAATATCCTAAGAACTTACCCATCTGTGCTGCCCGGGAGGCGATCATTGCCGCCATAGAGGCGCATCAGGTGGTGATTGTTGCCGGCGATACCGGGTCAGGAAAAACCACCCAGCTGCCCAAGATGTGTCTGGAGTCGGGCCGCGGCCAGGAGAAAATGATCGGCTGTACCCAGCCCCGTCGTATCGCTGCCACCTCCATTGCCGCCCGGGTGAGCGAGGAGCTTGGCTGGGCCGGCTCTCTGGTGGGCCATAAGATCCGTTTCCGCAACCATACCAGCGCTGCCACCCGCATCAAGTTCATGACGGATGGCATCCTGCTGGCTGAGGCCCAGGGTGACAGCTTTCTGGCGGCCTATGACACCATCATCATTGATGAGGCCCACGAGCGCAGTCTCAATATCGACTTCCTGCTGGGCATTATGCAGCGGATCCTGAAGCGCCGCCCTGATCTGAAGCTGATCATCACCTCAGCCACCATTGATACCGAGAAGTTTGCCAAGGCCTTTGGTAATGCCCCTATTATCAAGGTCTCCGGCCGCACCTATCCGGTGGAGATCAGATATCTTGGCCCGGAGCAGGGCGGCGAGGAAGGGGATTATGTGGAAAAGGCGGTTCAGGCCGCCCTGGATCTTCTCAACCAGGAAGGGCCCGGCAATATGCTGGTCTTTATGCCCACCGAGCGTGATATCCGCGAGGCCGTGGCCCTCTTCAGCAGCCGTTTCCGCAGCGACAAGGGCAGGGAGACCCCCCTGGTCCTCCCCCTCTACGGGCGTTTGACAGGCCGGGAGCAGACCAGAGTCTTCCAGGAAACAGGCCGGGTCAAGATCGTTTTTGCCACCAATGTGGCCGAGACCTCCCTCACGGTGCCGGGCATCCGGTATGTGGTGGATACCGGCCTGGCCCGGATTTTAAGTTATAATGTGCGGGCCAGGACCAGTAAATTGCCCGTGGCGAAAATATCCAGGGCCAGCTGTGCGCAGCGGGCCGGACGTTGCGGCCGGGTGGCGCCGGGTATCTGTCTGCGTCTCTATGAAGAATCCGACTACCTGAACCGGCCGGAATTTACCCGGCCGGAGATCCTTCGTTCCAATCTGGCCGAAGTCATCTTGAGGATGACCAGCCTCCATCTCGGCGAGCCGGCCGCATTCCCCTTTGTTGATCCGCCCTCAAGCCGGGCCATTGCCGATGGCTATCATCTTCTCACGGAACTGGGCGCCCTGGACAAGGAGAGAACACTGACCCCCGCCGGTCGGCTCATGGCCCGGCTGCCCCTGGACCCGCGCCTGTCGCGGATGATCATTGCGGCCCGCCAGGAAAATTGCGTGCGGGAGATGATCATTATTGCCGCGGCCCTTTCTCTGCAGGACCCGCGTCTCAGGCCGGTGGACAAGGAGGCAGCCGCTGATGAGGCCCATGCCCGCTTCAAGTCGGCTTCTTCCGATTTTGAGACCTTCGTCACCCTCTGGGATCTCTTTGCCCAAACCGCCATTGCCATGGGCAGCCAGGCAAAACTCCGTAAGTTCTGTGCCAGAAATTTCCTCTCCTACCAGCGTCTGCGCGAGTGGCAGGACATCCATGAACAGATCCGCTCCATCCTGGCCGAAGAGGGGCGGGACAAGGGGCGCCGCTCTTTGCGTTTCCTTGAAAACAGCGAGCCGGCCAGCTACGAGCAGGTGCACCGGGCCATTTTGAGCGGCAATCTGCGCAATATCGGCCTGAAAAAGGCCAAAAATATCTACCAGGGCTGCCAGGACAAGGAGCTCATGGTCTTTCCCGGCTCCGGTCAGTTCGGCAAGAATAACAGCTGGATCATGGCCGGTGAGCTCATGGAAACCTCCCGCCTCTTTGCCCGGAACGTGGCAGGAATCAAGGCGGAATGGATTGAGCCTCTGGCCGGTGATCTTTGTAAACGCACCTTTCTGGAGCCCCACTGGGCCAAGAAGCAGGGCATGGTGGTGGCCAAGGAACAGGTCTCCCTCTTTGGCCTGATTATTGTGGCTGGCCGCCGCATCAATTATGGCCGGGTGGCACCGGTGGAGGCCAGGCAGATCTTTATCCAGGCTGGTCTTGTGGGCGGCGAACTGGGGGGGAGCTTTGCCTTTCTGGCGGCCAACCACACTCTTATTAAGGAGATGGAAGAGCTGGAACATCGGACCCGCCAGCGGGGCGTGCTGGTGGATGACCTGGAGATCTGCGCCTTCTATGACCGGCGCCTGCCGGCGGATGTTTTTGATCGTCAGAGTCTGGCCCGCTTTGTCAAGCAAAAGGGCGGGGATGAAGTGCTGCGCATGGGGGAGGCCGATGTCGTCAAGGGCCAGCCCCAGGAGGACCGGCTGGCTGATTTTCCCGAGGCCACCCATTGCGGGGAGCTGACCTTCAAACTGCGCTACTGCTTTGATCCGGGCGCCCAGGAGGATGGCATTGCCGTGGTCATTCCCAGGAACCTTGCCGCCCATAGCCGTCGTGACCATTTCGAGTGGCTGGTGCCCGGTCTGCTGCCGGAAAAAATTACCTGTCTGTTGAAGAGTCTGCCCAAGTCCATCCGCCGCCATCTGGTCCCCATCCCCCAGGCCGCCGAAAGGCTGCTGCCTCTGCTGACCCCCTACCAGGGTAATCTTTTCCGTCAGCTTGAGGAGGCTATCTTGAAGATTTTTCAGCTCAAGGTTGCGCCTGCCATGTGGAGCACAGCCAACCTGCCCCGCCATCTGCGCATGCGTTTTGAGCTGGTGGACGGTGAGGCCGTGCAGTCGAGCCGGGATCCCAATGTCCTGGTGCAGAAAAGGGTTGAGCAGGGCGATGAGTCTCAGGGCCTGGCAGCGCTGCGCCGGCACTATGAACGGCAGGAGATCACCACCTGGGATTTTGGCGGTCTGCCTGCGCGTTTGCCGATCAAAGATCGCCAGGCTAACCTGGTCGGTTTTGCCTATCCCGGCCTGGTGGCCCAGGGTAAGAAAGGTGTTGCCCTTCGTATTTTCACTGATATTGAGGTGTGCCGGCGCGAGACGCAACAGGCGCTGCTGGTGCTCTATGACCTCCAGTTTGTCAAGGGCCTGCAGGGTCTGGCCAAGGATTTTGTCCTGCCCAGGGCCCACTGGGCCCTTTATGAAGGGCTGGCCAGCCATGAGCAGATCAACAAGCAGCTTTTTGCCTTTATCCGGCGGGAGATCTTCTGCTGTCAGGCCGGCCTGATTCCCAGCAGAGAAACCTTTGCCGCCACCGTGGAGAGGGTGAAGAAGGCCGGTCCCTATCTCCTGGGTAAAAAGGTCTTGGCACAGGTGATTGCTGTCCTGCAGGAGCGACGGGCCACCCTCGACTTTATCGCCACCCTGGAGGCCGCCTGTGGCGCCAAGAAATATTTCGGCATCAGCGTCCAGGAATGTGCGGCCTTCCGGGTGGAGGTGGCGCGCTATCTGCCGCCTGATTTCCTGCTCACCATGAGCAGTGCCAAGATCGTCCAGGTGCCCCGTTATCTGAAGGCCCTGACCATCCGCCTGCAGCGGAAAATCCAGGATCCGTCCCGGGACAAGGCCCGGCTTCAGGAAATAACCCCTTTTGTGGCCTGGCTCGCTGAGGTTCAGCGTCGCCAGGGCCTTACCCCTGAAATTGCCGAGGAGCTCGATTCTTTTGCCACCATGGTTGAGGAATTGCGGGTCTCCCTCTTTGCCCAGGAACTAAAAACCATCTTCCCCGTCTCCGGTAAGCGTCTTCAGAAAAAACAGCAGGAGATAGCCGTCTTGCTGCCTTAGGAGCCTGTCTGACTTGACCGATCGTAGCGAAAGCCCGACAGACTCCAGCTTTTTGGCTCTCTTTTTAGGGCCTTGGCCAAAAAAACCTGGATAAGGGACTCCATTTGACAAGGCCGCCGATAATGTTGACAATGAACTGTCATTGCCCGCCAGGCAGGAGTTTCTGGTCCAGAGGCGGCGCTGTTTCTTGTTGTTTCCCCGCGGCAAAAGGAAAGAAGGGCAGATGGGTGCCAAAAAAGAAAACAAATCCGACCCTGATCAGGTGGAGCGTCTCGAACATGAGCGTGATCGCTTGCTGCGTATTCTTGATGCCCTCAATGACGGGGTCATTGTTGTTGATCGTGGCGCTGTTATCACCTTTGCCAATCAAGCGGCCTGCATCATGCTCTCCTGGAACCACGATTATCTGGGCTGCCGGCTCGAAGCCGTCATGCACTGCTGCGACGGCGGCGGCACCCTGCCCTTTTTGCAGAGTAACGGTTCCCTGGCCCGTTCTATCTGCGAAGGCAGGATATTAAGCGGTATGGAGAAGATCTGCGGCAAGGTAAAATTCGGTCTCACTGTAGATTACCTGGTTACCCCTCTCAGCGAATCCGGCGAGGTGGTGGGCGCTGCAGTTATTCTCAATAATGTTAGTGAGCGCATCATGGCAGAGGGGGCGCTGGGTGAGGCCAATAAAAGGCTGCAGCGCCTTAATGTCGAGTTGAAGCGCAAAAATAAACGGCTGCAGGAGATTGCGGTCACAGACAGTCTGACCAGGCTCTACAATCATCGCCATATCATTGAGCGCCTTCAGGAGCAGGTGAGCACGGCTAAGCGCTATCAGCGTGAGTTGACGGTGATCATGTTTGATATCGATTTTTTCAAGAAGGTGAATGATACCTATGGTCATCCCTTTGGCGATAAGGTGCTGGAGCAAGTTGCCGCCACCCTGAGGGAGGAGATCCGGGCCGCGGACATTGCCGGGCGCTATGGGGGGGAAGAGTTTCTGGTGGTGATGCCGGAAACCGGCCTGGCGGAAGGCCTCAATACCGCCGAACGTATTCGGCTGGGCCTGGAAGGGCTGACTTGGCGGCATCCGATCACCGTGACAATCAGTGCCGGAGTGGCTACGTGGCAGAAGGGCGAAACCGCCTCTGAACTGATCACCCGGGCCGATGCCCTGCTCTACAAGGCCAAAGAGGGGGGCCGTAATCAGGTCAGAGGCTAAGAGGGGGCCAGCGGCGCAAGGGCGCCTCTTTATACCCCTCCATTCAAGGGGTTGCCGGCCAGCACCATGTCGCTGATATCTTCCAGATCCTGGCGCCTTTCCGCTGAGGCCAGGTGAAAAATGGCGTCTCCGGTATGGACCAGAGGGAGGCTCAGGGAACCGATGACAATGCCTTCAAAGGGCGCCAGCAGCTTTTGTTCATTCTCACCGATGGGGTCAATGATGCAGGCCATTACTTGATTTTTCTTCACCACCGCACCGAGCGGCACCGGCGAGTGGATAATGCCGCTCTTGTTCGCCCTTACCCAGCTGGTGGCCTTGACCACAACCGGCAGGGGAATTTTTTTTCGTTCTTTTTTGGGGAACATGCCGAGCTCACGCATCACCGCCACAATGCCTTTAAGGCCTATGGTTATGGGATGTTCATTAAAACGCAGGCTTTCCCCCCCTTCAAAGAGCAGCATGGGGATGCCTAAATCTATCACCGCCTCACGCAGGGAGTTGTCCCGGAGACGGGCATTAAGAATGACCGGCGCCCCAAAGGCAGTGGCCAGACGCTCCACCACCGGATCTTCCATATTGGCCCGGATCTGGGGGAGATTGACGCGGTGGCCGGAGCCGCTGTGAAGATCTATGCCATGGGTGCATTTGGCAACAATCTCGTTCATGAAAATTCTGGCAAGATGGGAGGCCAGTGAACCGGTGTAGCTGCCCGGGAATGACCGGTTCAGGTCACGCCTGTCCGGCAGGTAGCGGGACTGGTTAATAAAACCATAGACATTGACAATCGGAATGGCGATCAGTGTCCCCTTAAGTTTCTCGAGCATTTTCAGCTTGAGGAGGCGCCGGACGATTTCCACGCCATTAATTTCATCACCATGGATGGCGGCACTGATAAAAAGAACAGGCCCTTCTTTTTTGCCATGCACCACATGGACGGGCAGGTTCATTTGCGTGTGGGTATAAAGCCTGGCAATGGGCAGATCTATGGTCGCCCTCTGGCCGGGCTGGACAGAGGTGTTACCGATGGTAATGGGATTTCTATTCAAAACTTAGCCTTGCCCTTTTGTTTTTGTTTTGCCCAGGCGGGCATTTTTCTCAATGAATTCGATAATCATCTGGGCAACGTTTATTCCTGTGGTTGTTTCAATACCCCGCAGACCCGGAGAAGAATTAACCTCCATAACCAAGGGCCCGTGATTGGAACGGAGCAGGTCCACACCGGCAACATTGAGGCCCATCAGCTTGGCGGCCCGGATAGCGGTGGAACGTTCTTCAGGGCTTATCTTCACCTTGTGGGCCGTGCCCCCTTGATGGATGTTGGAGCGAAAATTACCTTCTTTCCCCTCCCGAATCATGGCGGCAACAACCTTGTTGCCCACCACAAAACAGCGGATATCCTTGGCATTTGCCTCTTTGATAAATTCCTGGACAAGAATATTGGCCTTGAGACCGCGAAAGGCCTCAATAACACTTTCCGCCACTTGCAGAGATTCCGCCAGTACCACCCCGATGCCCTGGGTGCCCTCCAGGAGTTTGATGACCAGAGGGGCGCCATGGACAAGGGCAATCAGGTCTTTGGTATAGATGGTTGAGTGGGCAAAGCCGGTAACAGGCATACCAATGCCTTTTCGGGCCAGAAGCTGCAGGGAGCGGAGTTTGTCCCGGGAGCGGGTGATGGCCACGGACTCGTTCAGGCTGTACACCTCCATCATCTCAAACTGGCGGACCACTGCTGTCCCGAAAAAGGTGATGGAGGCCCCGATCCGGGGTATTATGGCGTTGTAGCCCTCCAGGGCGACCCCTTTAAGATAGATTGATGGCCGGTGCGAGGTGATATTCATATAGCAAAGGAGGGGGTCAATGACCTTCACCTCATGACCCCGCTCTTGGGCGGCCTTCACCAGTCTGTCGGTGGAGTAGAGATCCTTGTTGCGCGACAGTATTCCAATTTTCACTTCTTTCTCCTCTTCTTTTTCAAGCCATAGATGTTTACCGGTCTGGGACCGGCAATATAGGAAAGCTTGGAGTCCACCAGGAATGTATCGGCTAGGGCCGTACGGCCCAAGAGCATCCGGAAATGCATGGGGTCCCTGTCTGTTAATGTTATTTCCGCCTCAATCTCGTTGCTGCCGATAATGATTTTTGATCTTATAACGTAGCGCATTTCGCGATGCCCACCAGAATCACTCACCAGGCGCTGGTCAATAACATCAGCTACACAGGTGAGTTCAATATCCGTCCTTTTCTGCAAGGGGTGAATCCGAAATCGCACTTTTTTCTGGCCATCCTCAGTAAAGGGTTCCACGAAAAAGGCGTGCAGGGAAGAGGTTCGGGCTCCGGTATCGACCTTTGCCTTCACCGCTGTAATGCCGAGATCAGGCAGAGAGGTCCATTCGCGCCAGCCAATGGTGGTTGGGGGGGGAGATGCCCTCTTTATCTCTTTGCTGCTCGCATTCTCATGTCGGCCAGGGGAGTATCGCTCTTTCATTTTTGCTTTACGTAAAGGAGAGAGCCGTCATTTCTCCCAGGAGAAATGACCCGGCTCCAGGATCATGGTTATTCTTCAAAGAATTCCTGCTGCTTGCGGTATTGAGAATAGGCGCCGCGGCGGAGTTTCTTGAAGATTGATTCCAGCAATTCAACGCCGAGCAGGACAGAGACCGTGACCAGGGTGATGGCCAGGGCCATTACCAGCTGGCCCAGGCCGATGGTGGCACCGATACCGGCCAGAACCCATATAATAGCGGCTGAGGTCACCCCTTTGACCAGGCCTTCTTTGGACATGATGACGCCGGCGCCGATAAAACCTATGCCGGTGACCACCTGACCAAGAACCCGTGAGGGGTCCAGGGTCTGGGCGCTGAGGGAGGCGCCTAGGCTGACAAAAACGTAGGTGCCCAGGCAGATGAGAATACTTGTCCTGATGCCTGCTGGTTTGCCGCGGAGCTGGCGTTCACAGCCGATAATGCCGCCGCAGAGGATGGTGGCGCCAATACGGGTCCAGAACACCAGGCTTTGCGGATCTAAGACGGGGTTGATCATGGGCAAACTCTTCCTTCAGGTGGTAGGTGTTCGGGCAATAAGACACTTCAAGAGGTCTGATGGCTGATTTTATTTTTACCACATCCGTGCTGATAAAACGATATCATCATGCCTGTGGCGCGGTTGCCAGGGTGTTTTGTGGAGTTACGGCCCGGCAGCCGGTCTCTGGAGAGTTATGGAAAAACACTTCTACTGTTTCCATTGTCTCCGTGCAGCCTTATATATTAAGATATTGTTTTTGTATTGTGAAAAATTATCAGGGGGATGGGTTATGACGGAGATTGGTAAAACAAAACCGCAGGGGCAGCCCCTTAGAGCGGTTCAGGAAAAAGAGGGCAAGGCCCAGGCTGCCAGGAAGAGTCGTGGCCAAGGCTCGGGACAAGCCGTGGCTGAAGAGGTGAAATTGACCATGAAGGCGAAATTGGTGGAATTCCTGCTGCTGGTCAAAAGCGAGGCCAGGCACAATTTTGAAAACCAGACCGGCCTGGGGCAACGGGCGGCTGGGGAGGGCCTTGATCTTGAAAAGATGCAGTACAACGGCAAGCCTCTCACCGAGCTGAGCCCTGCAGAGGCCCAGGTCCTGGTTGCTGATGAGGGCTACTTTGGGGTCACCAAGACCGCTGAGCGGCTCGCCGATTTTGTCCTCTTTGGAGGCGGGGATAATCTTGAGCGCTTGCAGGCGGGCCGGGAAGGTGTTCAGACAGGCTTTCTGGAGGCAGAAGAGGCCTGGGGCGGTACGCTGCCTGAAATCAGTTATCAGACCAGGGATAAGGCCCTGACGCTGATTGATGCCCGGATTCAGGAGTTGGGAGGCTCCCTGGTGGATGTCAGGGCCTGAAGGGGTGTTGGCTAAAAAGGAATGTTAGGTGGGGGGGGCTGGTTAGGATCAGAAGCGACTTTACCTCGCGGCGGCCAAGCTGATTTTATGCCACTGCCAGGGCATCTTTTCCTCTATACTAACAAAAGATGCCTGTCTCCTTGCGCGGCTGGTGGCATGGACACATGGTTCCTGCGACGGTTGGCTCTTTGCGGTCTGGATTTTTTTTTAAGGTATGGTTGATCCCATGAGCACAATGCGAAAAACCAAGATTGTCTGCACCATTGGTCCCCGTACCGAGACCTACGAAATGCTCAAGACCATGGCCTGCCGGGGCATGAATATCGCCCGTCTCAACATGTCCCATGGCGACCATGGCTGGCATGCCCAGGTGATTCATCACCTCAAGCGCATAAATCGCAAGGTGGGAACCACCGTGGCGATCCTCCTGGATACCAAAGGCCCGGAAATAAGAACTGGGGATGTCAATCCGGATATTCCCTTAAAAAAGGGCGATTCGCTGACCTTCACCATCCGCAGGGAGGCCGTTCTTGAGCCCCATTGTGTTGAGGTGAGTTACGATGGTTTTATTGATGATGTGTCGGTTGGCGATACCATTCTTGTTGATGGCGGCATGATCTCTCTGGAGGTGATCAACAAGACGGCCCTCGATATCCTCTGCCGCTCTTTGGATGAGGGGCTCCTTAGCTCCCGTCGTCACCTTAATATCCGGGGCAAGTCGGCGGCTCTGCCCTCCATTACGGAAAAAGACTGGGAAGACATCCATTTCGGCATTGCCCAGGGGGTTGATTTCATTGCCCTCTCCTTTGTCAAGACCTCCGCCGCCATTGTTGAGCTGCAGGACTATCTGCAGGCCAGAAAGGCCAAGATCGATGTGATCGCCAAGATTGAAAGCGCCGATGCCATTCCTCATCTGGCTGAAATTATTGAGGTTGCAGATGGGGTGATGATTGCCCGGGGGGATCTCGGGGCTGAGTTGCCCTTTGAGGAGGTGCCCCACCTCCAGGAGGAGATGGCCAGGCGCTGTCGGCAGGCGGGTAAGCCGGTCATCGTCGCCACCCATATGCTGGAATCGATGATTATCAATCCCACCCCCACCAGGGCGGAAGTGACCGATATCACCTGGGCGGTGCTGCAGGAGGTTGACTGCACCATGCTTTCCGGGGAGACCGCCACCGGTAAATATCCACTCAAGGCCCTGGAGGTCATGGACGGGGTGGCCCGGCGCACTGAGCAGCGGCAACAGCTTGATCTGAAGGTGCGGGTGGAGGCTTCCGGTAAGAGCAAACCTGAGATTGCCCGTTGTGCCGCCATTCTCAATAACAACCTGCAGGCCAAGGCTATCCTGGTTTTTACCCGCCGGGGCCTGATGGCGGTTCTGGTCTCGGGCTGTCGTCCCAATGCGCCGATTTATGCCTTTACCAACACCAGTCATGTCAGGAGGC
Source organism: Desulfobulbaceae bacterium (assembly GCA_024637145.1). Taxonomy (GTDB): domain Bacteria; phylum Desulfobacterota; class Desulfobulbia; order Desulfobulbales; family SURF-16; genus BM506. The sequence goes on along the minus strand of JAGXFQ010000029.1, from coordinate 9,043 downwards.
GATTGGCGATCTATTGGGGGGTCCAGGCCTTTATTGTCAAATTTTCCCGGGCCCCGGAAACGACAATATGTCGGGCCTTAGAGCTGTTAACCGGGAAAAATATCGTGGCGCCGGGAGACCGGGTCATCGTGGTTTCCGATATCTTGGCGGGGGGCAGGTTTGTAGAAACAGTGCAGGTCAGGATTATTTAGCAGCTGGCCTTGGAAAAAGCGATGATCAGCCCAGAAACTGGCTGATCGCTTCGGTGAGGTCTCTGAGTTGATAGGGCTTGGCAAGGGTTGCGCAGAAGCCATACTTCTTGAAATTTGCCATGACCGGGTCATTGGAATAACCGCTGGAAACAATGACCTTTGCCTCCGGGTCCATGGCCAGAATTTTTTGTACCGCCTCTTTTCCTCCCATTCCTCCAGGTATGGTCAGGTCCATGATAATGATGTCAACCGGGGCAGTGCTGCTCCTGGCCTCGGCATATATTTTGATGGCTTCTTCGCCGTTTTGGGCCAGCAGCACATCGTGGCCCAGATAGCTCAGCATGGCCTGGGTGATCTGGCGTACCTGTTCTTCATCATCCATGACCAGAATCCTGGCCTTGCCGGTAGGCCAGCTGGCCTCTTTTTTCTCTTTGGCGGCCACCAGGGTCTGGGCTGAAGCGGGCAGATAAACCATAAAGGTGGAGCCTTTTTCCGAGGTGGAGTGCACGGAAATGTGGCCGCCATGTTTGCTGATGATGGAATGGCTGATGGCCAGACCAAGACCGCTTCCGTGCTGTTTGGTGGAAAAATAAGGATCAAAGATCTTGTCCAGGATGTTGGCGGCAATACCTGTGCCGCTGTCTTTTATGCTCAGCTGCACATAATCGCCATCCTGGGGCAGGGCAAGAGTCGCGGCACTGGCTGTTATATTTTCACAGCGCATCTCAATGACACCTCCTGAGGGCATGGCATCGCAGGCATTACGAAGGAGAGTGCGGATAACCTGACTCAACTGGCCTTGGTCAATGTCCACAAGCCAGAGATCATTCGGGAAGAGATAGCGGCAGGAAACCGTATCCTCCTGGAGGACGGCCTGGGCGGTATCTTTGATAACCTCCACGAGAGATGTCGTCTTTTTGATGGGCTCACCACCCTTTGCAAACGTGAGGAGTTGCTGGGTCAAGGCCTGGGCCTGATAGGTTGCCTTGACCGCCTTGTGGAGACGCTCCTCTGTTTTGACGGGCAGACCGGCCTCGAGAAGGGAGAGGTCGATATTGCCGACAATGACCGACAGGATATTGTTAAAGTCGTGGGCAATACCGCCGGCCAGCACCCCAATGGCTTCAAGTTTTTTTATTTTGAGCAGTTCCTCTTCGGTGCGGAGCTGGGCGGTAATATCTCGGAAGACCAGAACCATGCCGATGATCTTGCCGTCATTGTCCCTGGTGGGCGCGCCACTGGCGGCAATAGTGCGGGCCCGGCCGTTTTTGGAAATCAGGGCGGTTTGCCCGCCTAAGGCGATAATCTCCCCTGAGGCCAGAACTTCTTGCAGGGGGTTTTTGGCGGCTGTTTTGGTCACGCTATGTATGATATTAAATACCGTTGTCAAGGGCTGGCCAGCCGCTTCCTCAAGATTCCAGCCGGTGAGCGTTTCAGCGACCTTGTTGATGAGGATAATCCTCCCGCGGCTATCCGTGGTGATGACCCCTTCAGCTATGCTTCGTAAGGTCACGGCCAGCCGTTCTGTTTCTTCAGCCAGCCTGATTTCCGCGCTTTTCCGTGTCGAGATATCCGTGGCGAATTGAAAGTGGACGATGCGGTCATCAACCCAGGTTATGGCCCTGTCAGAAGCCTGGTACCAGATTCCGGTAACCGTATTTTGAGCCTCCGAGGTGTGTATTTCTCCGGGCCTACCTTCTTCGTCCAAAAGATACTTGTTGCTACAGAAGGAGCACGCCCCGCTTTGCCCTTTTTGGAGACTCTGCCAGCATTTTGTGCCGGTAATATTACCGAATTTTTTTCTGCCATATTCATTGATGAACAAGATCTCATGGGTCTGCATGTCGGCAACATAAATGAGGGCATCCATGCTGTCCATGAGGAGGCGGAAGCGGGCCTCATTTTCGCGGAGCACCCTTTGGCTCCTGGTCAGGGCCTCTGCCATCTCATAAAAGGTCTTGGTCAGGGTGCCAAGTTCGTTGGGGGGGGCCACGTCTCCATGGTGCTTATGGGGCTGGAACTCTCCGGCGGCAAAATTTCGGGTCAGGGTCATCAGGCTCTGGATGGGTGAGATAAAGGTGTGTTTGCCAATCAGCCAGGCCAGAAAAAGTGACAGCAGCGCCGCCAGCAGCATGAGCAGGAGGTTCCTGGTCAGAACAGCATTAGCGGCCTGGAGAATATGGGCCTCAGGAATGGCGGCCCAGACATATAAGTAGGGGGCAGCGTCAGGGGTGAGGCGTATTTTTTCAAAGGCGAATATTCGGCGGATCCCATCTGAGCCTGCAGCGAAGAATACCGCTGGTTCCGGGGTGTTGCCGGTTCTTTCCCATACCTCGGATCGGATGGGCATACCGATGGGGTTGGTCTCCTTGTTAGGCGGGTTATAAAAAAGGCGAATGCCCTGGTGGTCGGTTACGGCCACAAAAGATTTCCCCGGCAGGTGCAAGGTCTCATGCAGGCGGGATAAACGAGCCAGTTTGAAGGTTGCGGTCAAAACGGCAATGATGTTGCCGTTTTTGTCGAGCACTGGATAGGCAAAGGGAAAAGCAGCAATCGTATTGCCCACCCTGGTCACGATATACTCGCCACCGGCGAAATCTTGCCGCTCTATGGCCTCGCGCACATGTTTACGGTCTCCCAGATTTGTGGCGTTAAAGGGGTGGTTGGCGGCCAGGACCTCGCCTTGGGGATTTGTTAAAATGATGTTGGCATAATCGGGATTTTTTTCAAGCACGGCCCTGAAAAGTTCCCGGCATTCCTGGCCATCCAGGCGCTGAATTGCCGGCAGCAGAGAGAGGGTGGAGAGGATCTGCCTGGTGGAGCGGGCGATATTATTCTGGACCTCTGCCATGGTTTTGGTCAGAAGTAAAACATCTTTCTTGGTGTTTTCGATGGATTGTTGGCGTTGCTCCAGGCCACTATAAAGCAGAATGGCAAGGGCGGGCAGAATGGCGAGAATGACCAGAAAGGTGAGGTTTCTGCTTATGGATCCTGAATTGAAAAAGGGCATTTGCCCCCCATGGCAAATTTTTTCATAGGAAATACATCCATATATAGTGCCAAAAGGTAGGGTTGCCTGACAATCTTTATCTTGGTGGCGGGGCGGCCCCTTTCTTTGCTTGGCAATGGTTTGTTCTATAAAAAAAAATCGTATCTCTGGTGGCTTCCCGCTGAAAAATCATGGCATTTCCACCCCTATTGTTGCTCTTTTTCAGGGTGTTCCGCTGCTGTCTGGGGTGGCGCGGGTCGTGAGATTGTTTTTGTGTTTTTCAGGGGTTATGAATTCAACAAATTAATTTATGTTGAGTTGGCTCTATTTTTTTTAATAAGTCGAACTTGTCTCTTTCTACCTGACAATGTGAAGCAGTTCAAGGGATTTCTTCTTTGAAGACGGCAGGTTATAGTCAAAAAAGGTGGAGGAGGCCGGTATGGCAGGGAAAAGAAAAGTTGCGGCCGTGGCGCTGATCTCCGCCGCCACTCTCGGCGAGAACAACGCCGCGGCCGCAATGACTAAAATCTGCCCATACCAAAGGAAGGCCATCTTCGTGCTTGCGAGAGCCCTTTCTCTTCGCCACTCTTGCAGCCATCGCGGCAGGCCGCGATGGCTTTCGCCCTTTTTTCAGCGGCGCTTGAGGGCGGCGATGCGTTCCTCAAGGGGCGGATGGGTCATGAAGAGGCGTTTGAGGCCGGAGGCGACGCCGCCGGAGATACCGAAGGCTGCCATCTGATCAGGCAGATGGGGCTGATTGACGTTGCGGCGCAGTTTTTCCAGGGCCGCCACCATCTTTTGCGGGCCGGCCAGGCGGGCAGCGCTGGCATCGGCCCGGAACTCACGCTGACGGCTGAACCAGAAGACAATGGTGCTGGCCAGGATGCCGAAAACCAGCTGGGTGACAATGGAAGTGATATAAAAGGCCGGGCCATGGCCCCTTTCGGTCTTAAAAACCACCCGGTCCACAAGGTGGCCCACCACCCGGGAAGCCACGATGACAAAGGTGTTGACCACTCCCTGGATCAGGGCCAGGGTGATCATGTCACCGTTGCCTACGTGGCTCACCTCATGGGCCAGGACGGCCTCAACCTCGTCGCGGTTCATGGCGCGCAGCAGGCCGCTGCTCACCGCCACCAGAGCCTTGTTGCGGCGGGCGCCGGTGGCGAAGGCGTTGGCATCCGGGGCGTCATAGATGGCCACCTCGGGCATGCCGATGCCGGCCAGCCGGGCCTGCTCGCGAACGGTGGCCACCAGCCAGGCCTCGGTCTCATTGCGGGGGGTGGTGATCACCTGGGCCCCGGTAAGCCGCTTGGCCGTCCATTTGGAGATGAGCAGGGAAATGAAGGAGCCGCCAAAACCGAAGACTGCGGCAAAGATGATCAGGTTGCCCATGTCCAGTCCGACCCCGGATTCATCCAGGAGTCGATCCACCCCCAGCAGGCTCAAAACGATGCCGAGCACCAGGACGATGGCCAGGTTGGTGATGATGAACAAGCCTACTCTTTTGAACATGACTTCTCCTCCAGGGTTACTCCGGATTGTGGGTGAGAGGGGATAAGGTCAAGGTCTGCCTTACGGCCTGTCGCCCCAGGAGGCGTCTCTTCGCCTCCCCTTTCGAATCTTCATAAATTTTATATTATAAAACCTATTTGGGAACGGTACAAGAGCTGTGGTTTTGATTTTCCTCCTTGCAAAGGCCAAAAAAAGGAGGAGATCGCCCATCTTCAGCGTCGATGCCTGGAACTCCTCTGCCAGTTGACGCCCCCTGGTCAGCAGTTGGGCATGTTCCGCACTATGCTGGTCAATACCGCTGAAACTAAAGGCTGTCAGGATTAATTCCTTCTTGTGGGAGGTTGACTGACCTCCTCCAGTAGGCGGCTGATTCCATCTTCTCATCTGATTTGCTGGCAACGGTAGTCAATGGGTGACTACTTGCGCGATAGAGTGCTTTTGCAACGGACGGTTAAAGATAAAATTCCAAAAAACGGGCTGAAATAGGTTTATTCCGAGAATACGGACGATTTTTCCTGGAAAGTGTAATAGCTGGCATGCGGAGACCACCGCGTAATTACCATAACATCTTATTATTATTGGAAGTCATGGGATGCTGTCACTGTGGCATTAATATTGCCACTTATACGGATAAGGCTCTGGTTGGGGGGCTCCGGATGCCCTGGAAAACTGCGGACAGATGCGGTCAGCCAGGGAGTCCGTCAAGCGCTACGAGAAGGCCGCCGAAGCCCTTAAGCATAGGGACGAAAGTGTACAGCAGGGGCGTGAATATGTAGCAGCCTGCATTGCGTACACTCATTAGCGGAACGGCTGCCTATGGAGGCGCAGGGGCATGCGATGCCCCATGGCGAGACAAAACCTGCCGAATCACCACCTGAAATGACGAAGAACAAGAGCGCCTACTCAAAATCGCGAAGGACCAAAAAAATCCTCAAGGGAGAGAAACATGAGTTTCACCATTGCCCCAGGCATCACCTGGGTAGGGAAAAAAGATTGGGAACTCAAAAAATTCCACGGGGAAGAATATTCAACTCACCGGGGCTCCAGCTACAATTCCTATCTGGTCCGGGATGAGAAGACCGTTCTCATCGATACAGTCTGGGCCCCTTTTGCGGAAGAATTTGTCAACGGTCTTGCCAAAGAAATTGATCTCGACACCATAGATTTCATCGTTGCCAGCCACGCTGAATCTGATCATAGCGGGGCTATGCCCTTACTTATGAAGGCCCTTCCCGGCAAACCGGTTTACTGCACGGCAAACGCGGTCAAGTCTCTCAAGGGCCATTATCACCAGGACTGGAATTTCCAGGTGGTCAAGACCGGCGACCGGCTTTCGCTTGGCGACAAGGAGCTCATTTTTGTCGAGGCGCCCATGCTGCACTGGCCGGACAGCATGTTCTGCTATCTGACCGGCGAGCAGATACTGTTCAGCAATGACGCCTTTGGTCATCATCTGGCCTCAGAGCACATGTTCAACGACCTTGTTGACCGCGCTGAACTCTACCAGGAATGCATCAAATACTACGCCAACATCCTTACCCCTTTCAGCAAACAGGTGGCCAGCAAGATCCAGGAGTTTGTCGGCCTCGATCTGCCGGTAAAAATGATCTGCCAGAGTCACGGCCTCATCTGGCGAGACGACCCGCTGCAGATCGTCAATCAGTATGTTGCCTGGGCCAATGATTATCAGGAGAACCAGATCACCATCATCTATGACACCATGTGGGATAGCACCAGGAAGATGGCGGAGACCATTGGCGAGGGACTCAGAGTCCATGACCAGAACGTGACCGTCAAACTTTTCAATGTAGCGAGACGCGATCACAATGACATCATCACCGAGGTCTTTAAATCCAAGGCTATTCTTGTCGGCTCTCCAACGATCAACCGAGGCATTCTTGCCCCAGTGGCAGCGATCCTTGAGGAGATAAAGGGGCTTGGCTTTAAAGGGAAAAAGGCGGCGGCTTTTGGCTCCTACGGCTGGAGCGGTGAGTCCGTAAAACTCATCAGCGCTCGATTGGCAGAAGCAGGTTTTGCGCTTGTCGACGAGGGCTTGCGGACGCAATGGCATCCGGATAGCCAAGCCCTTGAAAGCTGTAGCCATTTCGGAACGCTCTTTGCGGAACAATGCCCTTTTCCCGCACCACCAACCACGTAAAACAACGATCAAAAAACGCTGCGGAGAAATGATGATGGCGAAGACTCCATGGGTGGAAAGAGAAGAGTGTATAGGCTGCGGGGCCTGCGTTGACGTGTGTCCCGAAGTATTCCAGCTCGACGACGACGACAAGTCGGAATGTTATAATCCCACCGGTGCACCTGATGAAGAGATCCAAAAGGCTATCGACGATTGCCCGACGCAGTGCATCCACTGGCGGGAATAGCGCCCTGCTCCGTTAAACCCATGGGGTCCCGACCTTACGCAAGATTCAGTCCGGAAGGCCCTCTGGATCTGAGTCATTACCTGCGGCAACTGGAAAAGCAAATGTAAGGATGCATTCAACAACAATCTGAGCAGGAGGTGGCTACTATGTTCGTTGTCATTATCAATTTCCCGCCCATCAAGGAAGGCAAGGACGCGGCATTTCGTGAATGGTTTGCAGAAACCAATAAAACCTTCGCAAACCACAAAGGTTTTATCGGCAGACGGCTCTTGAAGCCCAAGAAGGAGGGAAACTATGCCGCCATAGTCGAACATGAAAGCTACGAGACCTTCATGGCCATGCATGAAAGTCCCGCTCATGCTGAAGCTGGAAAACGAGTTATCCCTCTGTTTGAAGGTAAGCCGACCCCCAGTTTTTTCGAAGTCATTGTCGGGTTGCCGACCCCCTAAACCCTGAAAAGAATCATCTCAGAACAAACGGATACTGGAGTAACAGGGAGAAGGAGTATGCAAGTGACCGAAAAAACGATAAGTTCTAACACAAAATTTATCAAAGAGGTTTTAACCTCTGGCGGTCAAGATCTTAAGAAATGCTATCAATGCGGGACATGCTCGGTTGTCTGCAATCCTACTCCCTATAAAAATCCATTTCCAAGGAAAGAGATGTTTTATGCCCAGTGGGGTATGAAAGACAAACTCATGCGCGATCCAGACATATGGCTCTGCCATCAATGCAGTGATTGTACATTACATTGTCCGAGAGGCGCAAAGCCCGGCGAGGTTCTCGGAGCCCTCAGGAAGCTTGTCATCGCGGAATATTCTTTCCCAGGATTTCTCGCTAATACCGTTGGTCAGGAAAGACAACTCTTCCCTCTTTTTGTCTTACCGGTTGTGCTCCTCATTTCAGTACTTGCGTCACTCGGGAACTTGAGTCTCTCAACTATCCCGCGGGGAGAGTATGGTCAGATAATTTACTCAAAGTTTATGCCTGTCCTTCATATAGAAATAATTTTTACAGCGGCCGCACTCTTTGCCGTTCTTTCACTTACCATTGGTGCCTATAAATACTGGCTTGCGCTAAAATGCGGGATTGAGAAATCAGAGTGGGAAGCCAGAGGAAGCCTTTATGGCGCTATTGCAAAGACGATTGCCGAGATACTCCCTCATAAACAGTTTAGGAAATGCGGCTACGCAAAGACCAGGACAAATGCCCACTTCCTAACTTTTTATGGATTTATAGGCCTTGCTATTACCACAACGTGGGCCATGTTTTACCTCTATGCTTACAAATGGGGATCCCCATACCCACTAACTGACCCATTAAAGATATGGGGCAATTTGAGCGCCCTTGCCTTATTAACAGGCATAACACTTGTGGTACTTGGCAGGCTGAGAACCTCCCCCAAAGCCGGTCTCGGGACCTATTTTGATTGGTTGTTTATTGTGGTAATTTATACAATTACGGTAACAGGCATTCTCTCCGAGGTTTTCAGACTGTTAGACACAGCTGCTTTGGCGTACCCTGTATATTTTACACATCTCGTATTCGTCTTCTTCCTGTTTGTCTATGCGCCATATTCCAAGATGGCACATATGGTGTATAGAACGGTCGCTATAGTTTTTGCACAATATGTTGGTGAGAATCTCAGATTGCAATCTAGCAAAAGGGCCAATGAAAAAGGAGAGCGGTCATGAAATCAAAACAGCTTTTCATAACACCTTGAAGGACGTATCAAAGGGAATGAGTCAAAAGAATTGGCTGATATGTATTTTTTTTGAGACTTTGGTTCGCATACCCCCCCTGTGTCAGGATACTTTTCGCCTCTAGTGTCCTGTCACATCTCTAATGTTGGATAAAGGCGTTTCAGTTTGGTCCGGGCATCCTCGGTAGTAAATTGCCAGTTGACCCCGGCTTTCATCCCGTTTCTTGCTGACTCCCATGCCTTAACCTCACTGCGCATAACT